>NZ_JBVIAH010000021.1:0-118095 GCF_055574035.1 Streptomyces sp. NPDC030021 | reverse complement strand
GCCACCCAGAGCCCCCCTCCTCAAACACACGTAGCCCGCCGACCCCCCCCTCTGGTATTCCCACCCCCACCCCTCCCCCCCCAAACCACTGGGCCGCCGGCGACAGGCCCGGCCGACGGGGCGAGCGCGGCAGATGGCGACGGCCGCGGGACGCCGCGCCGAGCACGACACCGGCATCGGCACGGGACGTCGGCGGGAAGGCGAAGGAAGGGGCGGATCCGGTCGCCTCCTGGGAGCGGTACGTCCCCGCCACGGTGGAGACCGTGCCGAGGCCCGGTCACCGTCCCCGAGAACCAGGGCGAGACCGTTTCCCCCGCGCTGCCATGAGGCCGTGGAGGAGCCCCGTGTCGTTCCGCGGCCGTACGGGCGCGGTGGGTCGATAGTGGGAGGGTGAGCGACAGGCCGGAGGGACCCGGGCCCGGTGGTGCCGACGACGGCACCGCCTGGTCCGGGCGTGAAGGGGCGCGCGCATTCGCGGCGGTGGAGGCGGCCACGGACTGGCTGCTCGGGTATCCGTTCGTCTTCCGGGCCCTGGCTCGCCGGATCGGCGCCGGCGAGGTCCTGGTGGACTACGGATGCGGGCCGGGCAAGGTGGCCGACGAGGCGGCCCGGCGGCTGGGGGCGCGGGTGCTGGGGGTGGACACCTCCCCGGAGATGCTGGCGCTGGCCCGCGGCTCGGCGACCGCGGTGGCCGAGTACCACCTGGTCGAGGACGGACGCGTGACCGGCCTGCCGGACGGCTGCGCGGACGCGGTGATGTGCAACCACGTACTGGCGTCGCTGCCGACCGAGGAGGCCGTGCTCGGCGTGTTCACCGAGATCCGCCGGCTCCTGCGGACGGGCGCCCCGTTCGTGCTGCTGGCCACCGATCCCGCGTGCAGCGGCACCGAGTACGCCTCGCTGCGGATCGGTGAACCGGGCGAGGTGTACGGGCCGGGCGACGAGCTGACCGTACGGCTCCGGCGTACGGACGGATCCTGGCAGGAGGTACGCAACCACGCGTGGCCCGTCGGAGCCCTCCCGGCCCTGCTGGAGCGTGCGGGATTCCGGGACGCCGTCCAGCACCGGCCCACCGTCGACGAGGCACTGACCGTGGCCGACGCGGACTTCGCGGCCGGCCGCGCGTGGTCGGCGGAGCGGGCGGAACCGCCCCTGGTGATCACGACAGTGCTCGCGGCCTGAGCTGACGTACGGGCTGACGAACCGCAGGATCACCCTCGCCGGCCCGCCCCGGACAGGTCCTCGGTGCTAATGTCGCGCCATGTCGTCCAAGGCCGAAATAGACGTGGTGACCGCCGAGTTCTTCGGCGCCTTCGACAACCGGGGCGGCAAGGCCGCCGATCTGGACCGGATCCGGCGGCTGGTCCTGCCGGGCGGAGTGATCACCATGACCGGCCCGCAGTTCACGGTCTGGACCGTGGACGAGTTCATCGAGCCGCGCCGCCTGTTGCTGGCCGCCGGGGGGCGCCTGGCCGAGTTCTCCGAGTGGGAAACCTCCGAACGGACCGAGATCGCGGGCGACATCGCGTCGCGGTTCGGCGAGTACCGCAAGTCCGGGCTCCTGGACGGCAAGCTGTTCGAGGGGGCCGGGACCAAGACCATCCAGTTCGTCCGCACCGCGGACGGCTGGCGGATCGCGGCCTTCGCCTGGTACGACCGGCCCTGATCCCGGCCGGCCGCTTCCGCCCCGGCCCCCGGTCACCGGCGGATCCGAAATTCCCTAGCCGTGCGGGGTGCAGCAGCCGTCGCGCAGCATCTGGTCCAGTACCGCGCGCCAGCCGGCCGGGTCCGGGTCCGGGGCCGAGACACGTGGCTCGGCGGACGGGGTGAAGGCACGCTCCAGGGCAGGGCGTTCACGCAGGCTCCCGCCGCGCACGGTCGCCCGTACGCGGACCAGGTCGTCGAAGTCGGTGAACGGATCGCCGCCGACCAGGGTGAGGTCGGCGATCCGGCCGGGCTCGACCGTGCCGAGCCGGTCCGCGACGCCGAACATCCGGGCCGGGGTCAGGGTCACCGTGGTCAGGGCCTCCGCGGGCGTCAGTCCGTACCGGTGCAGGGCCCGCAGGGCGAGGTGGAGATGGAGACCGACCGGGGTGAGCGGCGCGTCGGTGCCCAGCGCGAGGCGCCCGCCGCCTTCGACGACACGGCGGTAGACGCCGACCTCGCGCTCCAGCGCCGCGCTCTGCTCCGCGCTCGGAGGCGCGGCGGCCGCGGCCCGGACGGCCGCCACGTCCCACGGCGGCATCAGCGACGTCACCCGCGGATCGTCGGCGAGCGCCGGATCCGCGCCGATCAGGGGAAGGGCCGTGAAGGGGGTGGCGATCAGATCGAAACCGCCGTGCGTGTAGACCTCCAGGGTGTCCTGGTACGTGTGCCCCCGTGGGGTCGCACCGTGCCCGTACTCGGCACGCTCGGTCGCCACCAGGTGCGTGGTCAGGTCCTGGCCGGACCGGATGCCGGGGGCGCACAGGTGGGAGCCGGCCAGGACACCGAGCCGCTCGTGCGCGAAGCGGGCCGCCTCGGTCATCTGCTCGTAGGGGGCGCGTACGTACGTCTTGACGAAGTCCCAGTCCAGCGCCGCGGCCCGGGCCAGCGAGCGGGCGAACCCGGCTCGCGTGCGATGGGCGCGCCCCATGCTGTAGGCGACCCGCGAGCCGTCGAGGAGCTCCCCGCCGGCCAGCAGGCGGGGAGCGGCGAGCAGCCCGGCCCGGATGTCCTCGCGCAGCCGGGCCTGTTCATAGGCGGAACCGCCGAGCGAGACCACCGTCGTGACCCCGTAGGCGAGGTGCAGCGCACCCTGGCGCGCCCCGTAGGTGTAGGGGTACGGATGGACGTGCGCGTCCCACAGGCCGGGCAGGACCGTGCCGTCGGAGCAGTCCACGGTGCGGGCGGTGCGACGGCCCGGCCGGTGCGGCTCGACGGCGGTGATCCGGCCGCCGCCGATCAGGACGTCGACGTCGGCGCGGGGTGCGGAGCCGGTGGCGTCCCACAGCAGTCCCGCGTGCACGACGGTGTCGACGGGTGCGGGGCGCCGGTAGTTCAGGGAGACGGGTACGGTCCGTGGCGCTCCGGCCGGTGCTCCGGCTCCGTCGAGGGCGAGCAGGCGCAGCCGGGCGCAGGACTGGTAGAGCAGGGTGCGGGAATCGGCGGACCACGAAGGGTGGTCGGCGGGCTCGTCGGTCAGGCGGCGGGCCGGTCCGGTCGGGGCGCCGTCGGGGCCGACGGGAAGCAGCCAGAGGGCGGACTCGCCGACGCAGGCCAGGAAGCGGCCGTCGGGGGACCAGACCGGGCCGGAGGCGTAGCGGTCCGCGAGCGAGGCGTGCGGGGCGAGGGCGTGCAGGCGGTCGGCCCCGGTGGCGGTGTCGACGATCCGGATGAGGTTGTAGCCCTCGCGGAAGCGCCGGCTGAGCCGGTTGCGGTCGCACAGGGCGAGGTGGCGGCCGTCCGGCGACCAGCTGGGCGGGCCGGGCAGACCGCCGCCGCCGAGGGCCGCGACCAGAGGGGTCTCGGTCCCGGTCGCGAGGTCGCGGACGAGGAGCCGCCCGGCGAGGTCGAGGGCGGCGAGCTTGGTGCCGTCCGGCGACAGCACCCCGTAGACACGGCCGCCCGGAGCGAGGACGGCCTCCCGGCCGGTGTCGAGTTCCCGGCGGCGCACGCTGTTCAGGCCGTCGCGGTCGTCGGTGTAGACCAGCGCACGGCCGTCCGGGCTCCACACCGGACCCTGGACGTACGCCGTGACGGGGGCCTGGACGATCTTGCGGGGCGCGCCTCCGGTGACAGGTGCGACCCACAGCGCGTTCAGTGCGGCGAAGGCGACGCGGCGGCCGTCGGGGGAGAGGGCCGGCAGGTGGATGCCCCGGACCGGAAGGCTCCGTTCGGCCTCCAGGACGTACTCCTTGACCCGGTAGCGGGGTCGGGCCACTTCGAGGGTGGCGTCGAGGGGGATCTCGCGGCCGGCGTCGCCGCCGTCCCGGTGGGGGCGGATCACCCGGAACCGGCCGTCGAGGGTGATCAGCAGCCGGTCGTCGCCGATCCAGCGCGGGGGAGCGGGTGCGAGATCACCGTCGAGGGGGACCGGACGGCCGTCGGCGACGAGGGAGAGGTTCTCGGCCTTGCGGGGTCCGGGAGCCGCGGACAGCCAGGCGGTGCGTCCGGACGGGGAGAGCGCGGGAGCCAGCAACCTGCCGTCGGTGACGGTGTGCTCGACCCGGACCGGGCCGCCGGCACCGGGGTCCGTGGCCACGGAGGCGATGGTGCGGGCGGTCAGGGTTTCCCCGGTGGGCGTGCCGCGTACGAACAGGACGCGCGAGCCGTCCGGCGACCAGACCGGGTCGAAGTCCTCCCACTCCCCGTCCTGGCCGGGGCCGTCCTGCCCGGGCAGACCCGTCAGCCGGCGCGGGCGGCCGCCGGTCACGGTGACGGTCCAGATCCGGTACGGGCTCCCGGCCACCGGATCACCGCCGCGCTCGGAACAGAAGGCGAGGGAGCGGCCGTCGGGCGACCAGGCGGGCGCGCGGTGGTCGAACGGCCCGTCGGTGAGCGGGCGCAGGCCGGAGCCGTCCGCGTTCATCACCCAGAGGTGGAAGGCGCCGCCGCGGTAGGCGCTGAGCGCCACCTGGCGGCCGTCGGGGGAGAACACCGGGCGGCCGGTTCGAGGTCGGGCGGGGTCAGCGGAGTCGCGGGCGAACCGTCCGGAGGCAGTGACCAGAGAACGCCCTGAACCTCGGCGACGACCCGGTCCCCGGTGGCGGTGGCGGTGGCGGTGGCCGCTCCGTTGGTCGCCCGGGTGAAGCGCAGCCGGACCAGGTCCCCCGCGGCGTCGCCCGGGGTGACTCCACCAGGCGTGGCCGACGCCTCGGAGGTGCGGCCGAGCAGCGCCGTCAGGGCGCCGGTCGAAGCCGCCTGCAGAAGGGGTCCTTCTCGTGACTCGCACCCCGACCACTCGCCCGTCCGTCGTTGACTGCCCCGTATGTCCTGTCGGTCACGCAAACGATCACGACCGCGATCGGGCAACGGCGCCGCGCGGGCGCTCCGGCAAAAGGGTTTGACCTGGTGGGCGGTCGGCGATCGGATGGCGGTCCATGAGCACTGCACAGATGCATCCCGACGCGCACCCCGTCGACGAGGACCTCGTACGCCGACTGATCGCCGGGCAGTTCCCCCGGTGGGCCGACCTGCCCGTGGAGCGGCTGCCGTCGCCCGGCACGGTCAACGTGATGTACCGGTTGGGTGACGACAAGGTCATACGGCTGCCGATGCTGGCGGGCGGGGCCGAGGACGTGGCGATGGAGGGGGAGTGGCTGCCCCGTCTGGCACCCCGACTGCCCACACCCGTTCCGGCAATCCTCGGGGCCGGGAAGCCCGCCGAGGGGTATCCGTGGTCGTGGTCGGTGCTGAGGTGGCTGGCGGGGGCGAATCCCGAGGCCGGTGCGCTGCGCGAGCCCGTGGCGCTGGCCCGCGACCTGGCCGGGTTCGTGGCGGCGATGCGGAGCATCACCTTGCCGGGGGCGCCGAAGGCCTACCGCGGAGGGTCGCTCGCCTTGCTCGACCCGCCGACCCGGGCGGCGATCGAGCAACTGCGCCGGATTCCGGAGGAGGGCGTCGACTGCGATGCCGTGGCCGCCGTATGGGAGGACGCGCTGCGGGCCCCGGACCCGGACGGGCCGCCGGTGTGGCTGCACGCCGATCTGACGCCGGGCAACCTGCTGGTGGACGGGGGCAGGCTGACCTCGGTCATCGACTTCGGGTGCACGGGGGTGGGAGACCCCGCCTGCGATCTGTTCCCGGCGTGGAACCTGCTGCCGGCCGATGCGAGGGCGGTCTTCCGCGAGGAGCTCGGCGTGGACGATGCGACCTGGCGGCGCGGCCGGGGGCGGACGCTCTCGCAGGCGCTGATCGCGCTGCCCTACTACCGCACGACGAACCCGGCGATGGCCGCCAACGCCCGGCACGTGATCCGGGAGGTGCTGGGAGAGGACCGACGGTGAGGCCCGGCCGGGCCCGGCCGGGGTGCGCCGGGCCCGGCCGGGGAGTGCGCCGGGCCCGGGCCCGCCGTCCCTGGCGGTCGGGTGCGCTCGCTCAGGAACTGGCCGCGGAGGTGCAGGCCGCGCTGCCGCCGCAGAAGGTGACGTCCCAGTGGTTGCCCTCCCGGGCGTAGACGTTGCCCGCGGCGGACCGGTAGCGGGCGGCGCCGTCGCCGCGGTCGGCGATCCGGGTGAAGCTGCCGGTGACGTAGTTGCTGACGCAGCTGGTCGGACTGAAGTCGATCTTGTAGCCGTTCCAGTGGCTGTAGGTGCCCGAGGCGTGTCCCACCTCGGTGCCGCCCGTGATGGTGAGGGCACAGTGGCTCGCGTTGCGCAGAGTGCGGACGTCGCTGATGGTGGCGGCGTTGACCTGCTCCAGCGAGGTGCAGGTGGCATTGTTCCGGTTGCTGCAACCACCGCTGGAGGACAGGCCGATGCCGCCCGTCGCGTTCAGTTGGCTCACGGCCGACGCGTGGCTGAGCTTCGCCGGGGCGGCGTGGGCGGTGCCGGGAACGAGCAGGGCGACGAGGGCCGCCGTGGTGCCGACGAAGCTGGTGGCGAGGGTGCCGCGGACTCGACTGCGCATGAGGATCTTCCCCTTGTCAGGATCGGCGTGCTGGCGACACCCACTTCAGCAGCTCGCGGTGGAGCCCTTCCGCATCGGATTCCGGAAGGGCCGGAATCAGCCCCGTATCAGGCCGAAGAAGAACAGGAGCACGGGCGAGGCCGGGCCGCGGCCGAGCGGTGCGGTTCGTTCCAGCGGCGCGGGTCGCGGTCGCGGGATCAGTACGCGTCCTGGAGCCGGTCGCGCTGCAACCGGTGGGCGAGGGTACGGCGGACCGAGGGCGAGGGCGAGGCCGACACCGGCGCGGGGGTGCCGCTCGTCGCCTTCGGCGGGACGTCGAGACCGCGGCTGATCTCGTCGTAGGCGGCCCGGAAGCCCACGGGCAGCTCCGCGCGGTGGTGCGTCAGGTCGTCTTCGAGGAGGCGCCGCAGCTCGTCGACGGTCCGGGGCGTGAAGCGTTTCCGGCCCCGGGCGAGTGCGTCGACGCAGCGGGTGCAGCGCGCGGCGTCGAGGGTCTCGGCGACCGCCTCCGCCAGCCCCCACAGGCGTCCTTCGAGCCACGGGGTGTCGTACTGGTCGAGGGCGAACCCCATCGGTGGCGCGGCGGCGTCGAACGCGTACTTCGCCACCTGCTTGGACACGGCGGGCTGACTCATGTCGGTGATCCGGGCGATCGTGTCCTGGGTCCAGCCGAAGCCGGCGAACAGCTTGATCATCTCGGCGCGCAGCTTCCGCATCTCCTCGCCCGCGCGGATGACCTCGTTCATACCGGCGAGCATCCGCACGGCCTGTTCCTCGGTCAGCGTGCCGGACGTCCGCTGCGCACTCTCTCGGTCTGCCACAACTCGGTTATACACTGCGGCGCATCATTCGTCATAACCAGGTTGTACAACCAGGTTATGACTGTCAGGATCCGCAGCATGCCCACTTTCACCGCACCTGACGGAACCAGGCTCGCCTACCGCATCCTGGGGAGCGGCGACCCGGTCGTCTGCGTCCCCGGAGGCCCCGCGGACTCCGGCTACCTCGGCGACCTCGGGGGTCTGTCCGCGCATCGCCGGCTGATCGTCCTGGACCTGCGCGGCACCGGCCGCTCCGCGGTCCCCGAGGACACCTCGTCCTATCGCTGCGACCGCCTCGTCGGGGACATCGAGGCCCTGCGCGAGCACCTCGGCCTCGCCCGGACCGACCTGCTCGCCCACTCGGCCGGCGCGAACCCCGCCACGCAGTACGCGGCCCGGTACCCGGACCGCATCCGCAGGCTCGCCCTGATCACCCCCGGCACGCGGGCCGTCGGCGTGGTCATCACCGGGGAGAGCCGGCGGGAGCTCGCGCGGCTGCGGAAGGACGAGCCGTGGTTCCCCGCGGCGTTCGCGGCGCTGGAGCCGATCACCGAGGGCACCGGCAGCGACTGGGATGCCATCAGCCCCTTCTTCCACGGCCGGTGGGATGCCGCGGCCCGGCAGCACCAGGCGGCGGCCCGCCCGGACAACACGGAAGCCGTCACCCACTTCGCGGCCGACGGCGCCTTCGACCCGCGGGCCACGCGCGCCGCGCTCGCCACCTGGACGAGCCCCGTGCTGTTGCTCGCGGGGGAGTTCGACCTGAACAGCCCCCCTCGGTCGGTGGCCGAGTTCGCCGAGCTGATCCCGGGCGCCACGTCCGTCGTACAGCGGGGCGCGGGCCACTATCCCTGGCTCGACGACGCCGACCGGTTCGTGGCGACCGTCACGGCGTTCCTGGCGTAGCGAGCCCTACGGCACCCGGGTGCGAGCCCGCGCCCGGGCGCGGGGCGGTGCGGGCAGGGCGATGGCCCCGGCCGGATTCCCCCCGTCCGGGGCCACCACAGGGCAGGCGCGTCGTCCCGCGCGCCTGCGCGATCACCAGAGCACGGGCAGGCGCTCCGGGATGCGCTTCATGAAGCGGGTACGCCACACGAGCTGGTCGACCGGCACCGCGAGAGCGAGGTGGGGCATCTTCTCCAGGAGCACCTCGACGGCGATCTCCGTGTGCCGCTTGCCCAGCGCGGTGGCCGGGCAGTAGTGCTGTCCGCCGCCGAAGGAGAGGTGCGTACCGGCGTTCGGCCGGTCGATGTCCGCGACGTGCGGGTCGGGGTACACGTCCGGGTCGGTGTTGGCGGCCTCGACCAGGACGAGCATCAGCTCGCCCTTCTTCACCTCGACGTCGCCGAGGGTGACGTCCTCCAGCGCGAGCCGGGGCAGGCCGTCGGCGATCGACAGGTTGATGCGCAGGAGTTCGTCCACCGCGGCCGGGATCTTCTCCGGCTCCTTGCGCAGCCGCTCCCACATCTCGGGGTTCTGGAGGAGGGAGAAGATCGCCATGGTCAGGAAGCCCATGGTGGAGATGACCCCCGCGCCGAACAGCGTGACGCCCACGGTGGCGAGCATCTCGTCCGTCAGGTGGTCGTAGTCGGGGTCGTTGCGCAGCGCGGCGAGCTCGGCGATCAGGCCGGTGGTGGTGGGGTCGTCGAGGCGCTCCACCATGTAGGCGATGTCGCGGTCCCAGTTGAGCTTGGCGCCGGTGACCGGGCAGGCCGAGTTCATGAACGCGATGTCGAGGCTGGCCGCCAGGCGCGGTGCGTCGGACTCGGGAATGCCGAGGATGCGGCAGTGCAGGTTCTCGGCGTACGGGTTGGTGAACTGGCCGCGCAGGTCGACCGGCGCCCCGTGGCTCAGGAGGCTGTCGACCAGGCTGGTGGCCTGGGCGCGCATCCAGTCGGTGAGCCCGTCGGTCTTCGGGTTGATCGCCTTGAGGACGGCCTTGCGCAGTCCCGCGCCGGTGATGTTGCCCATGTTGTTGACGACCTCGGGCGGGATCGTCAGCGAGTACTGGCGGGGCACACCGGGGGCCGAGGTGTCCTTCAGGCTGAACCGGGGATCCTCGAGGACCTGCTTGGCCAGCGGATAGGAGGAGACGAGCCAGGCTTCGTCCCCGGCTATCGTGCGGACCCGCTTCACCGGTTCGGCGCGCAGCTCCTCGATCTCGGGCGGGAGCTGGTCGCCGCGCGCGGAGAAGGGGAAGTCGAGAAGGGTGTCAGTGGGCATCGGGAGCTCCTTCGGCGGGGGTGATGATGGCGTGACCCTGGTTGCGCGAGGCGCGCAGGCCCGAGCCGCGTGAGTAGAGCAGTTCCGCCATGGGCAGGAGCTGGTGGTAGCAATTGAGGGAGGACGGCACGCCGAGGATGGCCGGCGTGTCGAGGAAGAGCGGCATTTCGGCGCAGACGTACTCCAGGCACACGTCCCGCTGCCGCGTGGTGGCGGCCTTCCCGTTCAGGACCTTGGACGAGAGGAACGCGTCGACCAGTGAGTTGCTGGTCTTGCGGAACTCCGGGTCGGTGTCCAGCAGGGTGGTCAGGTGACTGTGGAGCGACCGGTAGGCCGGGATGTCGGTGAGGGAGGACATCGGGCGGGCGCGGAGGCGGCTGCCGGTGGGGTCGGCCTCCGCGGCGGCGTTGTTCACCTTGGCGCGGACGCCGCGCAGGTTCTTCACCGCCTTCCGGCGCGCTTCGTCCTCGCCGTAGCCGAGAGCCTCGTACATCTCGGCCACGTGCATGTCGGTGTAGATGAGGTCGACCTGCTCGAAGTTGCGCAGGCCCCAGTGGGCAAGGTCATTGACACGTTGGGCCGAGAAGTAACTGTTCCCCGGGGAAATACCTATGACGGCATGATCGCCTTCGGTGCTGATCACCTGGCAATGCGGGGTGTACGGCCGGACTGTGAAGACTTCGGTTGCTGTCGTCAACAGGGGTCGGGTCCTTTGTGCCGCTAGTCCCATGGGGCCCTGTGCCCCGGGTGTGGCGGCGACGTGATGGAAAGCTACCCGAACTGTGAGCGACCTTCCATGTCTTCTGGGTAGTAACTCATCTGTCGGACAACACAGTTGACCCGGGCACCTTTCGAACGCGGCCGATCCGGCCCTGGTTCCGGTCTGTCGGCCGTGCTTTACCGGGTGTTTCCGGGACGGCCACCGGTGAGAAATCGGTCGGCCGACCGGAATTCCTCCCGGTCCATTCTGGCCGAGATTCGACGGTGATGGGCCATCAAGCTCGGCTTGGGATACGGGCTTTTCGGGCGGGCCGCGGGGAAAAGGGAGCCCGGTTCAGTAGTCGAGTACGGCGAGGACCGGCGCATGGTCGGAGGGGCTGTCGTGCGGCGCGGCCGGGTGCGCGCCGTCCACCGTCGGCAGCTTCTCCGGGCCGGTGAAGACCCGCTCCAGCCGGGGCAGCAGCGCCTGGCTCACCAGGATGTGGTCGATGAGCTCCTTCTGGCCCTCGAAGACGCGGGAGAACCGCCCTGTTCGAGGATGCGCGGGGCGAGGTTCCAGAGCCGCCGCGGGTCGCCGAGGTCGGTGTCCTGGAAGCCGCCGGTACCGATCTGCGAGCCCGGCGGGCCGTACAGGATCTGCGTGGTGGCCGCCTGAACTCGTCGTTGAGGTCGCCCATCACGATCACCTCGTGCGTGCGGCCGTCGCCCTGCAGGAGCCGGTCGGCCACGAAGCGCATGGTGACGGCCTCGGCGGCCCGGCGGTACAGGGCGTACGCGGCGTAGCGGGCGCGCAGTTGCTCGTCGTCCGTGCTGTGAAGGTTGCCGGGGAAGGTCAGCAGTTTCGACTTGAGGTGGCACACGGCCACCCCGACGGTGTGGCCGGGCACGGGACTCCAGCGCACGACCAGGCCGCCGCGGCCCATCCTCTTGACCATGGTCCCGTCGTCCTCGACCCGGACGGGCGGGAGGTGGTCCGGGAAGGCCGTGCGGTCCTCGACCACGGTGAGCGGCCGGCGGCTGAGGAAGCCCGCCCGGATGCCGCGGCGGTCGGGGTGCGTCGACAGGGCGATGTGCCAGTCGCCGCCGAGCCGGTCGACCAGATCGGTCAGGGCTTCGTGGCTGCCCACCTCCTGGACGCCGAGGAGATCGGGAGCGAGATGGTCGATGGTGGCCGCGAGACCCTCCAGCTTCGCCTGGTAGGTCGCCCCGTCCTGGGCGGCGCAGCGGTTCGAGGGCGGGCCGCCCGGGGGCAGGGGGCGGCAGAGGTTCTCCAGGTTCCACGTACCGATGACCACGCTCACGGCTGCTCCTGTCCTCAGGTCGTCGCCGGCCGTCGCCGGCCGTCGCCGGCCGTCGCCGGCCGTCGCCGGCCGTCGCCGGCCGTCGCCGGCCGTCGCCGGCCGTCGCCGGCCGTCGCCGGTCGTCGCCGGGCCGTCGTCCGTCGTCGGGTCTCCGCAGGCCGTTGGCGGCGGCGGCCGTCAGCCGGCCTTGGGCGCGACCGGTTTGTGGCCGGGATACACGTGATCGGGGGTGACGATGGTCGTGACCGCCTCGCCGAAGAGCGTGCTGGGCTCCTGGCCCTTGTACTGGCTGTCGGTGTTCAAGAGGATGACCATGGTCGCCTGCGCCGACGGCAGGTAGACGGGCAGGACCTCGTATCCGGGGATCGAGCCGTTGTGGCCGATCCAGCCCTGGACGTCGAAGATGCCCAGTCCGTAGCCGGCACCCGGAATGTCCATCGGGGTGGTCTTCAGGCGCTCGGCCTGGGTCGCCGGCTTCAGCAGCGTGCCGGTGGCGAGAGTGCGGGCCCAGCTGCGGAGGTCCTGGAGGTCGGAGACCATCTCGCCGGCGGCCCAGGCCCAGGAGGGATTCCAGCGGGTCGAGTCCACGACCTTGCCCGAGGCCGTCTGGTCGGTGTAGCCGTGCGCGTAGGGCACGGGCAGGGCCGGGCTCGTCGGGAAGACCGTGCTGCGGAGCCCGGCCGGTCCCAGGACGTCCTTGGTGATGACCTCGTGGAGCGGCCGGCCGGTGATCTTCTCCACCACCAGCCCGAGCAGGATCAGGTTGGTGTTGCTGTAGTCGAACTCCGCGCCCGGCTCGAACTGCACGGGGTGCTTGAAGGAGTAGTCGAGCAACTGCCGTGGTGAGACGTACTTTTCCGGATCGGCCTCAAGCTGCGCGATGAAGTCCCCGTCCATGCTGTAGTTGAAGAGTCCGCTGCGCATGCCCGCCAGTTCCCGCAGGGTGATGCGGTCACCGTTCGGAACCCCTGTGACGTAGGCGCCGATGTGGTCGTCCAGGCCCACCTTCCCCTGGTCGACCAGCTGGAGGAGGGCGGTGACGGTGAACGTCTTGGTCTCACTGCCGATGCGCACGTGGAGGTCGGGAGCCATCGGCGCGCCGGTCGCCTTGTCCGCCACACCGAAGGACCGTACGTAGCTCCCCTTGCCGGGGGCCCACAGCCCGACCGTCACGCCCGGCACCTGCGCCTCGCGCATGACCCGGCGCACGGCCGCGTCCAGTTGCGCCGCGACGGCCGGTGTGAGGGGCGTGAAGCCCGTGTCGGCGTCCGGGGAAGGGGAAGGGGGCGAGGTGGGGGTGGGGGCGGTGGGGGTGGCGGCGGCCGTGGAGGCGGGAGTGGACCGCCCGGGAACGGACGCCCCGGATGCGGAGCCCGCGGCGGCCGGGGCGATGAGCACTCCTGTCGCGGCGGCGGCCGCGCAGGCCCGGCGCAGCCGGAGATGGGTTGGCTTCACGGCATGGTCTCCTGCCGTCCGAGGGCCCCGGGCAACACCATCAGGCTAGGTCCCCGTGCCCCCGGTCGCGAGGTGAGCCGTCCGCCGCCGGGGAGCCTCAGGGCGGCGGGAGCTCGCGCAGGCGTCCCTCCCCGACGAGGGCGACACCGCCGCCGACGCGCACCGAGCGGATGTCCCGGCCGTGGCCGTCGGCGCTGACGGTCATCGCGCTGGGGCGCCCGGTGAAGCGGCCCTGGCGCAGCAGGCAACGCTGTCCGGTGCCGACCCGGCCGTGGCTGCGCAGATAGGCGGCGGCGCACCCCGCACCGCTGCCGGTGGCGACGTCCTCCAGGATCCCGTCGTTGTTCCAGTGCCTCCCCTCCATGGCCGCGGCGTCCAGCAGGTAGGCGAACTCGGCGCCGAGACGGGCCAGGGGCGCGTCGAGCGGTTCGGTGATGCGGGCGCGGGCGAGCGCGTCGCCGCGTACGGGGAGCACCAGGTAGCGCAGGCCTGTGGAGACCACCTCCGGGGGCAGGCCGGGGTCCAGGTCACCGGGGTCGAGGCCGAAGAGGGCGGCCAGGCCTTCGGGGCCGGGACGGCCGAGGAAGGCGGCCGCGCCCTGGTCGAGGAGGCTCGCGTACCGGCCGGGGCCCCGGCGTTCGGTGGTGACCTCCACCGGGCGTTCGGGCAGGCGCAGGGTCCAGGCCTCGTGGTCCGCCGCGCCGTGGAGGGCGTGCAGCACCGCGGCCGCGCCGATGAGGGGGTGCCCGGCGAAGTCCAGCTCCCCCGCGAGGTCGAAGACGCGCGCCCGCCAGGTGCGCGGCCGCCCGGGTGAGCCGTCGCGCATGAGGAAGACGGACTCGAAGTGCCGCAGTTCCCGGGTGATCGTCCGCATCTGGGCGCCGGTCAGCGGATCGGCGTCGGGGAACACCGCGAGGCTGTTGCCGCTGTAGGGGCGGTCGGTGAAGACGTCGACGTGGTGGTAGCGCATGGGGGCGACGCTACCGGGGGCCGCCCGGCCGGCCGTGTCCGTACGGGGCGGTCACCGGCCCAGCGCGGAGCGCAGGGTGATCCCGTGGTGGCTGCGCAGGCGCCGTACCTCCCAGACCGAGAGCGCGGTCACCGACAGCGGGCCGCCGAGCGTGAAGGTGTAGAGCACCTCCGGGGGCGCGGCGACGTCGGGGCCGTTGAAGACCTGGAAGGCGAAGAGCGACCAGACCAGCAGCGGCGAGAGCAGCGACGGCAGCAGCTGGTGCACGTCGGCGACCCGGAGGCAGGTGAAGACGCAGGCGTAGCAGGAGACGAGCGTGTAGGGGATGGAGCAGACCAGCACGATGATGGCGGCGATCCAGCCGACGGCCAGGACGATGAAGGCCAGGGCGGAGGAGATGAATCCGGGGCCCGTGATCGCCGAGAAGAAGCCCTTCAGGTCCCCACCGCTGATCAGGTCGCCCTTGAGGGTCGTGAAGGACAGCCACATCACGAGAGGGCCACTGACGAGCAGCAGGGCCGCGCTCAGCGGCCTGCGCAGACGCTCGGCGAAGTCACGGCGCCTGGCGGGGGTGCTCGCGACGAGGAAGGCGGTGATGCCGATGAGGCTTCCGACCGCCAGGACGCCGCAGGCGAGGGCGAGTTCGACGAGCTTGCCGAGGACGAATTCTTCGCCGCCGCTGCTCAGGGGATACGCCACGACCAGCCAGAGGGCGGCCACGAGGCCGAGGGCGGTCCGCCCGCGCTGCGTCCAGGTGATGAGCCTGTCCTCCACGTGCTCGGCCATGGGGGAGTATTCGAATTCCACGGTCCAGGACCGGAAGAACGCCTTCACTGCGCCGCCGGAATCCGTCCGGCTCCCGAACACCGCTCTGGTCCCGCTCACTTGTTGTCGCTCCCCCGGTAACGCGTGTGCTCCGTACGCCCCATGGGGCACATGAGCACCGCCAGGAACGTCGAACATCTTATCGGGCCGCAGCCGGGGTGACGGTCGGAGCGGGCCGTCCCGCTCTACGCGCGGCCGTGCGCCAGCAGGGCGGCGTGCGGCAGCACGAGCACACCGTCACGGTCGGTGAACTCCGCGCACATCGCTTCGAAGTGCGCCTTGATGGCCTCGATGACCTCGGGCGGCCGGCTCCGCACGATCTGCCCGATCGTCGCGATGCCGGCGGCGGGGCCGCCCCACCACTCCTCGGGAGTCGTCCGGTGGTCCCACACCAGGGTCTCGCAGCCGGTATCCCGCAAGCCGGCTCCGGCCAGCAGCGCGGCGAAGCCCTGCTCGTCGCGAGAAAAATCATCGCCGGGAGCCAGCGAGGGCAGGTGGGCGGGGCGGCCGACACCCGCCGCCTGGACCGCTCGCCCCAGCAAGGTCTGTCCGGCGGCCGCAGGGGCTGCCCAGATGGTGACGGCTATGCGGCCGCCCGGCCGTGTCACCCGGCGCAACTCCTCCAGGGCTGAGCGGGGTTGTCCGACGTGGTTCAGGACGAAGTTGCCGATCACCGCGTCGAACTCGTCGTCGGAAAAGGGCAGTTCCGGCAGAACGGCAAGGCGCACATCGGCCGTCGGCGCATTCCGGGTGGCCACGGCGACCATGCTCGGTTCGGCGTCCACCGCCGCCACCTTCGCTCCCCGCCCGCACGCGGCCGCGGCGGCGGTCCCCGTACCGGTCCCCACGTCGAGCACACGCGTACCCGCCTCGATCCCGGCGGCGTCGAGCAAGTGGGGCACCGGATATGCGCAGAGCTTGCCGAAGCTGCGCGCATAGGCATCGGCCTGCGCGGCCCACCCGCGACGCTCGGACGTGTCGAATGCCGTCACCGTCATCGGTCCCTCCCCAGAACCGTCCGGAGAACCCGCTCCCCGGGACGTCCCGACGCTAACGCATCGATCACGGTGTCCCGGCTTCAGCCCTTCTCGTGGCGTGCCGACACCGGGCCGGGGCCGGGTCTAGGGGGCGTCGGAATCGCGGCGGTCCGAGGTGGTGGGGTTTTCGACACGGCGGTTGTGGCGCCGACGTGCCAGTTCCGTGGAGGTCAATACCGCTGCCAAGAAGACGGCGATACCCGCCCAGAGCGGCAGCACATTGTTGAGCACGACCAGGCTCACGCCCAACACGAACCCGTAGGTCATTTCGATCCAGAATGGAACGATTCCGTGGTTGAGGAATGTCGGGAGCATGTACCTGTCTCGGCAGCCGATTTTCGATAGCTGCCGGATGTAGACGATACTGGCGAATGCCGCGATGGCGGCGACAGTAATGATCGTCGCGATGCGCATAAGTTTCTCCCGTTCTTTCCTGCCCATTCCCCCTTCCAGGGAAATGGGCAGGAAAGAGCACGTCACGCCCCGACATCCCGGGGCTTGACATCCGGGCCTAGGATTCCGCCGTGACCAGCGCAGAAGTGACCAGACGGCGGGTGATGGGTTTCGGCCTCGGGGTCCTGGCGGGGGTGCCGGCCGGCTGCTCGGGGGATTCCGGACCGGTACGGCGGCTACGGCTCGCCACGGGCCCCGAGGGCGGGCCGTACAACGCGTTCGGGCAGGCCCTCGCGCAGGCCGTGGCCGCGAGCGGCCGCCGGATCGAGATCGTCCCGGTGAGCACCGCGGCCAGCGTGGACAACCTGCGGAAGCTGGACGACGGCTCCGTCGAGCTGGCCCTGGCCATGGCGGACGTGGCCGAGGACGCGGTGCTGGGGCGGGATCCGTTCCCCCGGCCGACCGCCGCCGCGACGGCCCTGGCCAGGGTCTACGTGAACTACACGCACCTGGTCGTCCCGGCGGACGGGCCGGTGCGCTCGGCGCGGGATCTCGCGGGGCGTCCGGTCGCGGCGGGCGCGGCGGGCTCGGGGGTACAGGTGGTGGCGGAACGGGTACTGCGGGCCGCCGGGCTGAGCGGCGCACCCGTACCGGCACCAGCACCCGCACCCGCACCCGCTCCCGCACCCGCACCGCCGTCGGCGGCGGACGAGCGGCAGCTGGGACTCGCCGCCTCGGTGAGCGCCCTGCGCGAGGGCTCGGTCGACGCGCTGTTCTGGTCCGGAGGGGTGCCCACCCCGGCGCTGGCGGACCTGGCGCGCGAGCTGCCGCTGCGTTTCCTGCCGCTCGACGCCCACGTCGGCGCGCTGCGGGAGCACTACGGCCCCGTCTACACGGCGGTCACGCTGCCGGCCGGGGTGTACGGGCTGACGGAGCCGGTGGGAACCGTCGGGGTCGGCAACTACCTCCTGGCCCGGGCCGACGTACCGCAGGGCGCGGTACGCGACCTGCTGCAGGTGGTGTTCGAGCGGTGGCGCGACCTGCTGCGGGAGGTGACGGCGGGGGCCCGGCTGGAGCCCCGCTTCGCCATCTCGACCGGCGGGGTGCCGCTCCACCCGGGCGCGGTCGCCCACTACCGGTCGGTGTACGGCTGAGACCTCACTCGGGAGGAGGGGACGGCAGCCGAAGCTCCACCACCAGGCCGTGCGGCTCATTGCCGCGGACGTCGAGCCGGCCGCCGCTGATCCGGGCGATCTCGTCGGCGATGGCCAGCCCCAGGCCGCTGCCGGGCACGTTCTGGTGCTCCGGGGAGCGCGCGAAACGGCGCAGCAGCAGAGGCAGCTGCTCCTCCGGTACGCCCGGGCCGTCGTCCGCGACCCGTACGACGGCGACGGCGCTCACGTCCGCCGCGTGCGTGGCGCGCACCTCGACGCGGCCGCCGCGCGGGACGAACTTCACGGCGTTGTCGAGGAGCGCGTCGAGGATCCGGCCCGCCGCGTCGGGCAGGGCGCGCGCCCGCAGGCCCTGCGCGAGGCCGGTGGCCACGAGTTCCACTCCTGCTGCCCGGAAGACCGGGGTCCAGGCCGTCACCCGGTCCCGTACCGCCCGCGACACGTCCTCGTCGCCCAGCTCCGCCGTGCCGGACTCCACACGGGCCAGTGCCAGGAGGCCGTCGAGCAGCTCCTCCAGGCGCTCCGCCTCGTCCAGCGCGCGGCCGTGCTCGGCCAGGCCCGGCCCGGGTGCGATGTGCGGTTCGACGTTCTCCAGCTGCAGCACCAGCGTGGCCAGCGGATTGCGCAGCTGGTGGGAGGCATCGGCGACGAAGTCGCGCTGGCGGCCGATGGAGTCGGCCATCGCCTCCGCCATGGTGTTGAAGTGCTGCCGCAGACGGCGCACTTCCGGCGGACCGGTGTCGGACACGGCCCGGGCCTGCAGGCTGCCGGCGGTCAGTCGCCCGACGGCCCGGTCGAGGTCCAGCAGCGGGCGCATGAGCCAGCGCGTGATCCCGGCCGCGACCAGGGCGGCTGCCGCGAAGGCGCCGAACGCCCCGGCGGCGATGAGCGACCAGCGGACGGTCACGTCCCGGCGGGCGGCCTCGGTGGGCACGGCCATCAGGACGGCCCCGCTCACCCGCTCGTCGCGGCCCACCGGTTCGGCCAGCACGACGGTGCGCGGTCCCCAGGGCCGAAGGGTGGGCAGCCGGTCGGTCGAGCGGCCGGTGAGGGCACGGCGACGGGCTTCCGCTCCTTCGGAGGGGCCGCCCGCGGCGGAACCGGCGTCGGTGGCCGCGTCCGTGGCAGCCTCCGCCGCCGGTCCGGTCCCGGCCCGGGCCACCGTCGCCCCCGCGGAGTCGACCACGGCCACCCCGGCTCCGTACAGCTGGGCGTAGCGGCCGATCTCGGCCGAGAGCTCCGCCCGGTCGGCGGCGGTACGCATCCGGTCGGCGAGGTCGGCGAACCGTACGGCCTCCGAGCGCCGTTGAAGGAGCAGGTGCTCGGTGCGCCCGCGTGCGTAGGCATCGGCCAGGGGGATGCAGAGCAGCAGCGCCGCCGCCCCCATGAGCACCATCAGCACCGCCAGCAGCCTGCGCCTCACCGCTCGCCGCCCCGCACGTCCGGGGCGGGGTAGGCGGCCGGGTCCGGACCCGGTTCCGGGGCGGGGGCCGGGAAGCCGAGCTGGTAGCCGAACCCCCGGACCGTACGCACGAGGCCGGAGCGGCCGGTCTTGGCGCGGATGCCCGCCACATGGACGTCCAGGGAGCGGGAGGCGGCGAGGAAGGCGTCACCCCAGATCCGGTCCAGGATCACCTCGCGGGAATGCACCTCGTCCGGGCGGGCGGCCAGGAAGGCGAGCACGTCGAACTCGCGTCGGGTGAGGCGCACACCGACGCCCGCCACCGTGACGGTGCGGCCCGCGAGGTCCACCTCGACATCGCCGGCGCGCACGGGCCGCGATCCGCTCGGGGCGGGGTCCGCACGGCCCGGGTGCGGGTCCGTCCGGCGCCGTACGGAGTCGATCCGGGCCATGAGCTCGGCCATCCGGAACGGCTTGACCACGTAGTCGTCGGCCCCCGCCCGCAGCCCCTGGACGATGTCGCGCTCCTCGCAGCGCGCGGTCACCACGATCAGCGGCGCGTCGCAGACGGTACGCAGCCGCCGCAGCAGCTCCAGCCCGTCGAGGTCGGGAAGGCCCAGGTCGAGCAGGACGAACTCGGCTTCGCGGACGTGCCGCAGGGCGTCCAGGGCGCGCCCCACCCGGCGGACGGTGTGCCCGCGCTGGGCGAGGGCCGTGCCGAGGGCCTGGGCCATGCGATCGTCGTCCTCGACGAGAAGCGCGTGCATAGACAGTCCCTCGCGACCTGTGACCGGAGCCCCGATGACGGAGGCCCCATGACCGGAGCCTCCGTGTCCGGATCCCCGTGACCCGGCGCAGCAGCTTACGGGAGCCGGCGCGCCGGTTCACCGGGTCGGATCAGCGGGCCGCCTCGGCGGGAGCCGCCGCCGGCCGCTCCTGCTCGGTCCCGCCGTCGGCCTCGGCCTCGGCGCGGCTCAGCGCGGCGTTGCGGGTGTCGGGCATGAGCACATAGGTGACGAGCGAGATCAGCGCGCACCCGGAGACGTACCAGAAGAACATCTTCTCGTGCCCGCTGTTCTTGAACCACAGGGCCACGTACTCCGCCGTGCCGCCGAACAGCGCGTTGGCGATCGCGTACGGCAGCGCCACGCCCAGCGCGCGCACCCGGGTCGGGAACAGCTCGGCCTTGACCGCCGCGTTGATGGACGTGTAGCCGGTGATGATGACCAGGGCCAGCAGGGACAGCCCGAGCGCGGACCAGTACGAGGACGCCGATCCGAGCGCGGTCATGATCGGGTACGTGCCGACGGTGCAGCCCACCGCGAAGGTGATCAGCAGGGGCCGGCGGCCGATCCGGTCGGACAGCATGCCGGCGAAGGGCTGCAGCACGGCGAAGAGGGTCAGCGCGGTGAAGCTGACGAGCGTGGCGGTGGTCTTCTCCATGCCCGCGCTGCCGACCAGGTACTTGGTCAGGTAGGTGGTGTAGGTGTAGTAGGCCACCGTGCCGCCGAGGGTGAGCGCCATGACCAGCCCCGCCTGCCGCCGGTACTGCCACAGGGCCTTCAGCGTGCCGCGCGTGCTGTCGTCGTGGGCGTCCTCGCCCGGTGCCGACGCCGTTTCCTCCTTGAAGGCGTCGGTCTCCTGCAGCCGGCGCCGCAGCCAGAAGACGACCACCGCGAACAACGCCCCGACGAGGAACGGGATCCGCCAGCCCCAGCTCTCCAACTGTGCTGTTGTCAGGGTGTGCTGAAGGGTGATCAGGATGCCCAGTCCGAGCAGCTGGCCGCAGGTCATCGACACGTACTGGAAGGACGAGCCCAGCCCGCGCCGGTTGCGGGCCGACGCCTCCGTCAGGTAGGTGGCGCTGGCCGCGTACTCGCCGCCGATGCTCATCCCCTGGAGCAGCCGGGCGAGCAGCAGCACCAGGGCGCCGAAGTACCCGGCCTGGCCGTAGGTCGGGGCGACGGCGATCAGCAGGGCGGCCACCGACATCATGGTGACGGTCAGGGTGAGCGCGCTCTTGCGCCCGTGCCGGTCGGCGGCGCGGCCCAGGATCCACCCGCCGACGGGACGCATCAGGAAGCCGACGGCGAAGATCCCCGCCGTGTTCATCAGCTGGGTGGTCGGGTTGTCGCCGGGGAAGAAGGAATCGGCGAAGTAGATCGCGAAGCTCGCGTAGACGAACCAGTCGTACCACTCGACGAGATTGCCGAGCGAGCCGCCGACCAGGGCGAGACGGCGCTTCCTGCGCTCGTCCCCGGGCGGCGACGCGGGCATGACGACGGACGGGGACATGGCGGCTCCAGACGGAAGTTCCCTGATGGGGGACGGTAGAACTGCCCCGGCGCTGGGGGAGTGTCCAGAGCATGCGGCGGCCGCCGTACCCGGACAAGGTCCGCCACGCAGATCTAACGTTCCGCTAAGAAAGCTCCCGGGAAAGCCCCGGGGCCGCCCCGGGCCGCCGGATTTCACCGTTCAGTCATGCGCACGTCATACCTGCTCCATGGTCGTCACCCGCACGTGGCTCACGGTGGGGGCGGCCCGCCGCGGAACGCCGGAAGACCCCGGCCACCACGCGGCCGGCCCCACCCCGTACCCCCCAACAGGAGGCAAGATGCGCGTGATCCCGAGCAGGCGGACCCCGGCCGTGGCCGCGGCGGCCATGGCGGCCCTGGGCGTGATCGCCGGACCGGCGCACGCCGAGGCGGCCCACGGCGGCACCTCGCCGTCGCTGCCCCGGGTGGCGGCCTCCGTCGAGACGCCCTCCCTCTTCGACGACGAGGCCGGCGGCAACGCGAACGCCGACGACCCGGCGATCTGGCGCAATGCCAAGAACCCTGACGCCAGTCTGGTCATCGCCACCGCCAAGGAGGGCGGTCTGCGCGTCTACGACCTGGACGGACGCCAGGTGCAGGCCCTGCCCGCGCCCGCGCCGCCGAGGGACGGCGACAAGCCCGGACGCTTCAACAACGTCGACCTGATCACCGGACTCCGCTTCCCGGACGGCCGCCACGACGTGGCCGTCGTCTCCGACCGCGGCCGCGACCAGCTGCGCGTCTACCGGATCGACCCGAAGCGGCCCGCCGCCCCGCTGGTCGACGTCACCGACGAGGCCGCCGCCCCGCAGGTCTTCTCCAGCGGCCAGGACGAGGTCAACGATCAGCGGACCGCCTACGGCCTGGCCGCCTACACCGACCGCCGCAGCGGCCGCTCGTACGCGGTCACCAGCCGGCGCCACGCCACCGACCTCGCACTGGCCGAACTGCTGCCGAACGCCCAGGGCAAGGTCGGCTACCGCACCGTCCGCACCACCTCGCTGCCCGCCTCCTTCACCCTGCCGAACGGGAAGAGCTGGACGCCGTGCGGCGAACCGGGCGAGCGGCCCCAGGTCGAGGGCATGGTCGTCGATCCCGACACCGGTGACCTCTACGCGGGTCAGGAGGACGTCGGCATCTGGAAGCTCGACGCCGACCTGCGCTCGCCCGCCCGCCTCATCGAAAAGGTCCGCTCCTTCGGCGTGCCCGGCACCTGGAACCCCGGGACGGAGGAGTGCGACGCGGGCGCGGACCCCGGCTTCGGCGGCCGGCACGTCTCCGCCGACGTGGAGGGCCTGACCATCTGGCGCGACCCGAAGCGCCCCGGCCACGGCGGCTACCTGCTCGCGTCCAGCCAGGGTGACGACACCTTCGCCGTCTTCGACCGCGAGCACGGCAACGCGTACGTCCGCGGCTTCCGCATCGGTGACGGTGCGGCGCCCGGCTCGCCGGACGGTTCGCAGGAGTGCGACGGCGCCGCCGTCACCAGCGCACCGCTGGGCAAGAGGTTCCCGAACGGCCTGCTGGTCGTCCAGGACGGCCACAACGCCCCCGCCACCACGGGACCCGACGGGGAGGCCCGTACGGACACCGACTTCAAGTTCGTGGACCTGGGCCGGCTGAAGCGGGCCGCCCGCCTCTGACCCCGCCCGCCTCTGACCCCGCCGCCGGGGACCGTGACCTGGGCGGTGCCGCGTTCGCCCAGGTCGATAGGATCACCACCGCATACGACGGAAGGCGATCATGGCGGACAGTCCCCTCAGGCCCAGCTCGTTGATCAACACGGTCTACGGGGCGTTCCTGCGACGCCTCGGCGGCTGGATCTCCGTCGCCGACCTGATCACCCTGATGTCCGAGCTGGACGTGGACGGCCCGGCGGCGCGCTCGGCGATCTCCCGGCTCAAGAAGAAGGGCGTCCTCGAACCGGAACGCCGGGGCGCCACCGGGTACCGGCTCAGCCCGGGCGCGCAGCCCGTGTTCGACGAGGGCGACCGGCGCATCTTCGGCAGCCTGGAACCGGCGAAGCTGAGCGACGGCTGGGCCATGGCCGTCTTCTCCGTACCGGAGTCGGAGCGCTCCTACCGCTACCAGCTGCGCACCCGGCTGACCTGGCTGGGCTTCGGGAACATCGCCCCGGGCGTGTGGCTGGCGCCCGGCCGCCTCCTCGGCGACGCCCGCGACATGCTCGTCCGGCTCGGGCTCAGCGAGTACGTGCACCTGTTCGCCGCCGAATACGCGGCTTTCAGCGACCTGCCCGGGACGGTCAGCTCGTGGTGGGACTTCCCGGCGATCGAGGAGCAGTACGCCGGATTCACCGAGGCCTACGGCCCCGTCGCCGCGGGACTGGCCGAGCGGACCGCCATCGACGGCGCCGAGGCCTTCCGCCACTACGTCCCGATGCTCACCCAGTGGCGCCGCCTGCCCTACCTCGACCCCGGGCTGCCCGCCGAGCTGCTCCCCGCGGACTGGAACGCGGTGGCCGCGCGGCAGATCTTCCAGCAGCTGAACGAGGTACTCGCCCCGCCCAGCCTGCGCCACGTGCAGGAGATCACCGGCCTGGCCGAGGCCTGACCGGAAGGGACGGACTACCGTGCCGTCGGACGGTGCAGGCGCCGCCAGTAGCCGGCGAGGTCGTCGAGGGTGCCGGTGACCGAGTCCAGGCTCATCGTCGTCCGGGAACCGCGTTCGTAGCGTGGCCAGTTCGGCATCGGGCGGTGGTTGGGATCGCCGGTCCGGATGAAGGAGATCCACGACGCGTGCACGGCCCCGGCGAGTCCGTCGCGGATCCGGGGATTCAGCCCCGCCAGGAACGGCGCCTGCGACCACTTGTCGAAGTTGTCGAACACGAACGGCAGCTCCAGGCAGTGCGCCGCGCCCAGTTGGCCGCCGTGCGCGGGCGTCGGGAGGTCGAACTGGTACGCCCAGACCGGCCGGCCGCGGGCCGCCCGCCGCTCGGCCAGGTCGATGCCGGGCATGCGGAACAGATCGTCGCCGATCAGGTCCATGAGCACGTCGACCGGGCGGGCCCCCGGCCGGGCCTCCTCGTACGCGGTGTAGGCCTCCGCCGCCCGGGCCCCGAAGGTGTCCCGCACTCTGCCGAGCACCTGCTCCTTGGTGGCGGCGGCGTACGGCTCGCTCAGCGCGAACGCGAAGGCGGCCTCTTCCCTGGTCCACCCGATCAGGAGGTCGATGTCCGCCCCGGGCCCGCTGAGCAGCAGATCGGCCGGGCCGCGGGTCAGCGTCACCTCGTCGAGCACCGGCAGGAACGGCGTCGACCAGTACCCCCAGCGTCCGGTCCTCCGGAACATCTCGATCGTGGCACCGACCAGCTGGGGCCAGGGGAGCGTCCGCAGTTCCGCCACGTTCTTGGCGCCGAGGATGTCGAGGTAGACGGCGCTGCGCTGCAGTGACTCCGCGCGGGTGGGGATCTGCAGGCCGAGCGGCGGGCTCTGCAGGATGGCGCGCCGGAACAGCGGGCGGCCGGCGGGCCGGGCCCCGGCGAGCGCCGCCACGGACAGCGCTCCCCCGGACTGTCCGGCGAGGGTGATGTCGTCCGGGTCGCCGCCGAACGCGGCGATGTTGTCCCGTACCCAGCGCAGTGCGGCGAGCTGGTCGGTGAACCAGAAGTTCCCGCCGGCGCCGTCCTCACCGAAGTAGAGGTATCCCAGCGGGCCGAGACGGTAGTTGAGGGTCACGACGACGAGGTCGCCGTTGCGGGCGAAGGTCTCGCCGGAGTAGTTGGGCAGGGAGCCCGATCCGGAGATGAAGCCACCGCCGTGGATCCAGACCATCACCGGCCGCCGGGCGTCATCGGCTCCGGGCGTCCATACGTTGAGCGTCAGGCAGTCCTCGCTGAAGGGGGGAGTGCCGTGGGTGCCGAGCACCGCGTCGCCGCCCTCCCGGTAGAGCTGCGGGGCGCTCGGCCCGAAGGCGGTCGCGTCACGCGTTCCCGCCCAGCCGGGATGGGGCTGGGCGGGGCGCCACCGCAGGGCTCCGACGGGGGGCGCCGCGTAGGGCACGCCCTTGAACACGGTGAGCCCGCCCTCGACGGCTCCGCGCAGCCGGCCCGCGGGCAGTTCGACGACGGGCGAGGACCCGCCCGCTGGCGGTGCGGCCTGCGCCGTGCCGGCCGGTCCGCCGGGGATTCCGGTGAGCAGTGCGGCGCCGGTCAGCACCCCGGTGTTCCGGAGGATTCTGCGCCGTGATGGATCGTCGGTCATGGTGCTTCACTCCCTGACGGATCGTGGATTCGCCCACCGAAGTGATATGGCGCGAAATTGACGATGGCTAGTGCTACGGCATACGTGAGGCGCGGGTCAAGGGGCGCGGCGACTCTCGGGCGTCTATCTTGCGAAGTCTTGACGAGCGTCGTAATGACGCGATAGACACGTGTCACCTCAGGAGCACCATCCGGTCCGCGAAGACCGGTTGACAACGTACGGAGTCTCCATGGCAGGTCGGTTTCGCCCCCTGGTTCTGATCACCGTCACCACAGGCCTCTTGCTGGCCACCGGATGCGGCGGTGCGAGCCTGGGCACGGGTGACGACAACAAGCAGACCGGGCCCGTGAAGATCGGGCTCCTCGTCCCGCAGTCCGGGACCTACAAGGCACTCGGCGACGACATGAAGCAGGGCTTCGAGCTCTACCTCCGGCAGCACGGCGGCAGGCTCGGCGGCCGCGAGGTGCAGATAGTGATCGCGGACGAGGGGGAGACGGCCGACTCGGGCAAGGCGGCGGCGGAGAAGCTCGTCAAGCAGGACCGGGTCCTGGCGGTCAGCGGAGTGGTGAGCTCGGCCACCGTCAACGGGGTCAAGGACCTGTTCGAGACCAGCCGGATCCCGCTCGTCGGCTCGAACGCCTCGCCCACGACACTGACCGGCACCAAATACATCTGGCGCACCTCGTACGTCAACGACGAGCCGGGCAAGGCGCTCGGCAAACACGTCGCCGAGCGGGCCGGGGGCCCGGTCTTCCTCGTCGCCGCGGGCTACCAGGCCGGCAAGGACGAGATCGAGGGCTTCAAGTCCACCTTCCTGCCCGCCGGCGGCAAGATCGCGGGGGAGGAGGTGTACACGCCGTTCCCGGGCACCAAGAACTTCCAGCCCTACCTCTCCCAGATCGAGAACTCCGGGGCGAAGGCGGTCTTCTGCTTCTACGCCGGCGGCGCGGCCGTCGACTTCGTGAAGCAGTACCGCGACTTCGGACTGGCCGGAAAGATCCCGCTCTACGCACCCGGCTTCCTCACCGAGGGCGGCGTGCTCAAGGGACAGGGGGACGCGGCCGAAGGCGTCCTCACAGCCCTCAACTACAGCGCCGACCTGGACAACGCCGCCAACCGGCAGTTCGCGCCGGCCTACCGGGCCGCCCACGGCACGGACCCGACCACCTACGCGATGGCCTCATGGGACGCGGCGCAGGTGCTCGACAAGGCGATCGAGGCAGCCGGTGGAAACGTGACCCCGGAGACCGTCAACACCGCCATCTCCACGGTGGGGGACATCGACAGCCCGCGGGGCACCTGGCGGTTCAACAGCGGCGGCACACCGATCCAGCCCTGGTACCTGCGCGAGGTGAAGCTGGGCGCCAACACCGTCGCCGGCGACCTCGGCCGGCTGGGCGGCTGACATGGCCGGATGGCTGGACGGCAACCTCGTCAGCGTCGTCGACGGGATCGCGTTCGGACTGCTGCTGTTCACGATCGCGGTCGGCCTCTCCCTGGTCTTCGGCATGATGGACGTCCTCAACCTGGCGCACGGCACGCTCTACCTCGGCGGGGCCTACACCGCCTACGCACTCTCCGACGGAACCCTTCCGGGCCTGCTCCTCGCCCTTGTGGCCGGCGCGCTGGTGGGCGCCCTCGGGGGAGTGGCACTGACCTGGCTCACCCAGCCGCTGGCCCGGCGCGGGCACCTGGACCAGGCCGTGCTCACCCTGGGCATCACCTTCATCGTCGCCGACCTCCTCGCGGCCGCCTTCGGCGGGGAGGTGCTGCCCACGGACCCGCCGGCACCGCTGCGCGGGACGGTGGACCTGCTCGGCCACACCTATCCGGTGTACCGGCTGGTGTTCATCGCCGTCGCGGCCTGCCTCGCCGTCCTCGTCCACCTGGTCTTCGAGCGCAGCTCGCTCGGAGCCCTCGTCCGGGCCACCGTCGCCGACCGCGACATGGTCCGCGCCCAGGGCGTCGACATCCGCAAGGTGCTCTACGGGGTCTTCGCGCTCGGCGCCGGCCTGGCAGCGGTCGGCGGTGTCCTCGGTGCGCCGATCCTGGGCCCCGGGCCGGGCGTCGACGAGAGCGTGCTCGTCCTCTCGCTCGTCGTCGTGGTCGTCGGCGGCCTCGGATCGGTGCGCGGCGCCCTCGCCGGGGCACTGCTCATCGGCCAGGTCCAGACGCTCGGGGTGGCACTGCTCCCGCAGTACGCGCCCTTCCTCCTCTTCGGCACCATGCTGGCGGTGCTCGTGGTCCGCCCGCACGGCCTGGTCGCGTCGGCGGTACGCACATGAGCACACCCATGGCATCCCGGGCGATCGGCACCGCCGTGCTCCTCGGCCTCACCCTGGCCCCCTTCCTGCTCGGCCCGTACGCCGTCGCCACCCTGTCGCGGATCCTGGTGTTCACCCTGCTCGCGCTGAGCGTGAACCTGCTCACCGGGCTGACCGGGCTGCCGACCCTCGGCCAGTCCGCCTACTTCGGCGTCGGCGCCTACGCCGCGGCGATCACCGCCAAGAGCCTCACCGACGTCGGACCGCTCCAACTCCTCATCGCCGCCGCGGCTTCCGCGCTGGTGGCCGTGCCCACCGGGTGGCTCGCCGTCCGGGCCCGCGGCGTGGTGTTCCTCATGCTGACGCTGGCCATCGGCGAGATCGTCTACAGCGCCGCCGTCAACTGGAAGCCGGTGACGGGCGGCACCGACGGGATATCCGGTGTCCCGCCCGTGGTGCCACTGCCCGGCACCCCCGCGCTGGAGCTCGACGGGCTGGTCTACTTCTACGTACTGGCCGTCTTCCTGCTCCTGTTTGCGGCCGTCACCCGCCTGGGCTCGACCCCCTTCGCCCTCGCCCTGCGCGGAATCCGCGACAACGAGCCCCGCATGAAGGCGATCGGCTACCCCACGCGGCGGTACGCCCTCGCTGTCTACTGCGGCGCCGCGGCGCTCGCCGGCGCGGCCGGCTCGCTGTGGGTCTCGGTGCAGCGCTTCGTCTCGCCCGGCGACGCCGGCTTCGAGATCGCCGCCCTCGCACTGCTGGCCGTGGTCATCGGCGGTGCGGGCTCGATCCGGGGGACCTGCGCCGCGGCCGCGCTCATCTGGCTCACCCGCGACTACCTCGGCAACCTCGAAGCCGTCGCCGGACGCGGCCCCTTGCTGCTCGGCCTGCTCTTCGTCGCAGCCGTGTACACCCTGCCCCGCGGACTGGCCGGCGTACGGCTCCCGCACCAGCCGAGCCGGAAGAGGACGGCGTGAACGATCTCGACCTACTGGAACTTCGCGGAGTGTCCAAGCACTTCGGGTCCTTCACCGCCGTCGACGAGGTGTCCCTCACCGTGCGCCCCGGTGCGCGGCACGCGATCATCGGACCCAACGGCGCCGGAAAGTCGACCCTGTTCGGCCTCATCTCCGGAACCCTGGCGGCCGGCACCGGAACCATCCTCCTGGACGGGCGGGACGTGACCCGGCTGCCCGTGCACCGCAGGGTCGGACTCGGCACGGCCGCGACCTTCCAGCACTCCAGCCTCTTCATGCGGGAGACCGTGCTGGAGAACGTCCTGCTCGCCGCACTGCTCCGCACCGGGACAGGGCTCGGCGGATGGCGCAGGGTGAGTGCCAGGGCCACGGAGCTCGCCCGGGCGCGCACGCTGCTGGAACGAGTGGGCCTGCCCGACCGGCACGACCTCGCGGTGGGCGCCCTCTCGCACGGCGAACGGCGGCAACTGGAGGTCGCCGTCGCCCTGGCCACCGAACCCCGGCTGCTGCTCCTGGACGAACCCGCCGCCGGCATGTCGCCGGCGGAGACGGAGCGGCTCACCGAGCTGATCGCCGCCCTGCCCGAAGAGGTGACCGTCCTGCTCATCGAACACGACCTCGACATGGTCTTCGAGCTCGCCGACACCGTCACCGTCATGCACCTCGGCCGGCACCTCACCACCGGCACACCGGATCACGTGCGGGCCTCCGCCGAGGTCCAGCGGGCCTACCTGGGCACGACGGAGGTCACCTCGTGAAGCCGTTCCTCCGCGTACGCGGCCTGCGTTCCGGCTACGCCGGCGGAGTGGTCCTCGGCGGCGTCGACCTCGATGCCGAGGAGGGCGGGATCATCGCCGTCCTCGGGCGCAACGGGGTCGGGAAGACCACCCTCATCTCGACCGTCATGGGATTCGTCCGGCCCTACGAAGGCAGCGTCACCCTCGACGGCCGGGAGATCGCCGGGGCCCGCGTCGACGTCATCGCCCGGGCCGGAGTGGGCGTCGTACCCCAGGGGCGCCGGGTGTTCGCCCCGCTGACCGTGGCGGAGCACCTCGCGATCGCCGCACGGCGCCGTCCCGCGCGCGGGCCGTGGACCCGGGCGCGGATCCTCGGCCTGCTGCCGCGACTGGGGGAGCGGCTCGGGCACCGGGGCGACGAACTCTCCGGAGGCGAGCAGCAGATGCTCGCGATCGCCCGGGCCCTGCTGGGCAATCCGCGCCTGCTGCTCCTCGACGAACCGTCCGACGGCCTGGCGCCCGCGATCGTCGCCCAGGTGGGGGAGGTGATCCGGGAGGTGAGCGCCGAGGGCATGACGGTCGTCCTGGTCGAACAGAACCTGGGGCTCGCCCTCTCCGTCGCCGAGCACGTCGCCGTCATGCAGAAGGGGAGCATCGTCCACCGTGCGGCCTGCGCCGAGTTCGCATCGAGTCCGGGCGACCGCCGACGACTGCTGGGCGTCGACTGACCTGCTCATCCGGCGCCGGTTCCGGTGTCGCGCAGGGCCAGGGCGAAGTGGCGGGCCGTGTCGCGGGTACGGCGCGGGACGCGGCGGCCGTCCTCGACGAGCCGGGCGGCCCGGCCCATGACCCGCAGCGCGCGCACGGACCCGACGGCGGGCACCCCCTCCATGAGGGCGGCCATGGCCGTGTCGGCCTCGCGCCAGTCACCCGCCAGGGCCTGCACCCGGGCGAGCTCCGCGGCGAACAGCACCCGGTATGCGGGGCCGCCGTCACCGCCGGCGTGCGCCGCGTCGTGGAGGAGGGCGGCAGCCCCGTCCAGATCCCCGAGCGCGGCCCGCGCCAGGCCGTGGTGGCCGTCCAGTTCGTGCCGGTCGAACCACCAGGCCCAGGCCGGGTCCCGGTCCGTGGGCGGGTCGGCGAGGAGCTCGGCGGCGGTCCCCAGGGCCCGCCGGGCTCGCGGCCCGTTCCCCATGCGGGCCAGCGCGCGCGCCGCCCGTACGTGGAAGATCGCCGCGACCCGGCCGGGAAGCGCCTCGCGGGCCAGCACGGACGAGGCGATCCGCAAGGAGCTCCCGGGCCGCCCCAGGTGCTCCTCCTGCATCGCCAGCACCGCGAGGATCAGCGGCTCCACGGCGGCGTCCGGTCGTTCCGCCCGGCCGCTCCGGGCCAGCTCCAGGGCCCGCAGGTGGAGCCGCCGCGAGACGCCGTGCCGTTCGGCGTCGAAGGCGATCCACGCGGCGACCTGGTACAGCTCGGCACGCGCGGCCCGCTCCGTGCCGTCCTGCGGCAGCGGCCGACTCCGGCCGACCCTGCGTACGGCACCCAGCGCCGTACCCACCGCCCACCGCGCCCCGGCCGCCACGTCGAGCGCGACGAGCTCCTGTGCCAAGGCCCTGATCTCCCCCTCCGTCATTCCTAGGCCTCGACGAGCGGTGGACGGCGTACGGGCCGGTCGGTCACCTCGGTCACGAATCCCCCCGGAGCGTGAGCGGGGACGGATCGCGCCCCCTGTGATCATCGTAAGCCCGGCCGGTCGGCCGACACCGGCCGAGGTTGCGGGCCGGCGGGGAGGCCGGGCGCAAGGATGCAGTCATGGCCGACATCTTTGCCTCACGCACCATCGACGTGACGACCGGCGACCGGGAGGCCGTCCATGACCTGACCGACGCCTGCGCGTCCTTCCTCGGGGAGGTGGCGCGCGGCCGGAGCGGACTGCTCAACATCTTCACGCCGCACGCGACCGCCGGACTCGCCGTCATCGAGACGGGAGCGGGCAGCGACGACGACCTCCTGAAGGCCCTGGCCTCCCTGCTGCCGGCCGATGACCGCTGGCGGCACCGCCACGGTTCCCCCGGCCACGGCCGGGACCACGTACTGCCCGCGATCGTCCCGCCCCACGCGACGCTGCCCGTGATCGACGGATTGCTGGAGCTCGGAACCTGGCAGTCCGTCACCCTCGTGGACACCAACCGGGACAACCCCCGGCGTCAGGTCCGCCTGTCCTTCTTCGGCTGCTGACCCGCCCTGCGGGTCACAGGGGTGAACACGTATCAATCATGACAGGTCAGAGGCCGTTTTCGTAGGACCAAGGGCACAGCGGATTGCCCTTGTTCGGACCCCTGTGCGGCTTTCAGAATCACCGTCATGACTTACTCAGCGCACGCCAGTCACGACGCGGTACTCCGAGCCCGAGTTGCCCTCCTGGGATCACAGACCCTGCCGGCCCGGCAGGAGGTCGCCGCCTACCGCGTGCTCGTCCAGGTGAGTCCGCCGGCGTATCTGCCGCTGCTCGCCGAGGCGTTGTACGAGTACAGCCGCCAGGACTTCGCGCATCTGCCCGAGACCGCACTGGCCCTGCGGGCCGAGGCCGTTGCCGCCGCGCGCCGCATGTATGCCATGGAGCCGGCCAGGGATCTCCTGCTCATCAAGGCGCTGGACCGCTACCGGGAGCAGCTGGTGCTCATGGACCGGAAGGAGGAACTCGGCGCCGTGGAACGGGAGATGTCCCTGGTGGCCTCCGGCGCCGGAGCGTAGCGGCCGGGAGCGAGGGGCCGCGACTCCCCGTCCGGCAATGCCGGGCGCGCGGCCCCTCGTGCCGGATGATCGGGGGCGGGGGAGAGACCGGGGAGGGGCACCGACGAGGGACCCGGAGAGCCGATGCGACACCGAATTCCGCTCCTGCCCGCCGTGGTGGCCGTAGCGGTACTGGCCGCCGTCGCGGGGTGCGGTAGCCCCTCGGCGCTGCGCGGCTCACCGCCCTCGGTCTCCTCCGTACCGTCCACCGGCGACTTCTCCGGCCAGGTCGAGGTGGGCGGCGGCCGGAAGATCCATCTGAGCTGCAAGGGCGGCGGCAGCCCCATCGTCCTGCTGGAATCCGGGCTCCACGACTCCTCCGACACGTGGACCTTCACCGACACCCGGCCGCCCGTACCGAAATCCCCGGCGGTGTTTCCCGGCGTCGCGGAGTTCACCCGGGTCTGCGTCTACGACCGGCCCGGCACCGTCCGGTACGCCGACCCGCCGGCGCTCACCACCCGGAGCACGCCGGTCGACGGCACCCGCTCCCTCGGCGCGATGGCCGACGATCTCGACAAGCTGCTGACGTCCGCACGCCTGCCGGGCCCCTACGTGCTGGTCGGCCACTCCTTCGGCGGGATGATCACCCGGCTGTACGCCCAGCGGCACCCCGGGAAGACGGCAGGCCTGGTCTTCGTCGACGCCTTCGGCACGGACATCCGCGCCCTCTTCGGCGCGCGGTGGGCCGCGTACCGCACGCTGCTCGACCGGCCCGGGACGCCCTTCGACGCGCAACCCGCATTCGAGAGGGTGGACATCGACGGATCGATCGATTCCGTCACCGCCGCGCACCCGCTGCCCGCGGTTCCCATGGCCGTCCTCAGCAAGACGGAACCGTTCGCCGCCCCGCCCGGGGCCCCGAAGGACCTGCTGGACACCCTTGAGCGGGCCTGGCCCCAGGTCCAGCAGAAGCTGGTGGAGCTGGGGTCCCAGACCCCGCACTTCCTGGCCACCGGGAGCGATCACTACGTACAGGTGCACGATCCCGACCTGACGATCAGCGCCGTCCGGCTCGTCGTGGGCCGCGTCCACGCGGAGCGGTAGACCGGCCACCGGCCACCGGCACCGGCCACCGGGTGCTGGGCGTCCGGGCCGGCCGGTGGGGCCGGCCCGGACGTCAGGATCAGGCGAGGTCGAACCGGTCGAGGTTCATCACCTTGTTCCACGCTGCGACGAAGTCCTTCACGAACTTCGCCCTCGCGTCGTCGCTCGCGTAGACCTCCGCGAGGGCGCGCAGCTCCGAGTTCGACCCGAAGACGAGGTCGGCGCGGGTGCCGGTCCACTTGACCCGGCCCGTGGCCACGTCGCGGCCCTCGAACGTGTTCGCGTCCTCGGACGTCGCCGACCACGTGGTGCCCAGGTCGAGCAGGTTGACGAAGAAGTCGTTGGTGAGGGACCCGGGCGTCGTGGTGAAGACACCGTGCGGCGCCTGCTGGTGGTTCGCACCGAGCACGCGCAGACCACCGACCAGGACCGTCATCTCGGGAGCGCTGAGGGTCAGCAGGTTCGCCCGGTCGAGCAGCAGGTACTCGGCCGGCAGCCGGTTGCCCTTCCCGAGGTAGTTGCGGAACCCGTCGGCGACCGGCTCCATCGCGGCGAACGACTCCACGTCCGTCTGCTCCTGCGTGGCGTCCGCGCGGCCCGGGGTGAAGGGGACCTGGACGGCGAATCCGCCGTCCTGGGCGGCCTGTTCGACGGCGGCCCCACCGGCCAGCACGATCAGGTCCGCGAGCGAGATCCGCTTGTCGCCGCTCTGGGCGGAGTTGAAGGACTCCTGGATCCCGGTCAGGGTACGCAGCACCCCGGCCAGCTGGTCCGGGTCGTTGACCTCCCACCCGCTCTGCGGCTGGAGGCGGATCCGGCCGCCGTTGGCGCCGCCGCGCTTGTCGCTGCCGCGGAAGGACGAGGCCGAGGCCCACGCGACGGAGACGAGCTGGGACACCGACAGGTCCGAGGCGAGGACCTGCCGCTTGAGCACGGCGGCATCGGCGGCGTCGACGAGCTCGTGGGTCACCGCGGGGATCGGGTCCTGCCACAGCAGGGTCTCGGCCGGGACCTCCGGGCCGAGGTAGCGGACGACCGGGCCCATGTCGCGGTGGGTCAGCTTGAACCACGCGCGCGCGAACGCGTCGGCGAACTCGGCGGGGTTCGCGAGGAAGCGCCGCGAGATCTGCTCGTAGGCCGGGTCGACCCGCAGCGACAGGTCGGTCGTCAGCATCGTCGGGGCGTGGGTCTTGGACGGGTCGTGGGCATCGGGCACGGTGCCCGCCCCGGCGCCGTCCTTCGGCCGCCACTGGTGCGCCCCGGCGGGGCTCTTGAACAGCTCCCACTCATAGCCGAACAGGATCTCGAAGAAGGTGTTGTCCCAGGTGACCGGGGTGTTGGTCCAGATGCCCTCGAGACCGCTGGTGATCGCGTCGCCACCCTTGCCGGTGCCGAAGGAATTGCTCCAGCCCAGCCCCTGCGCCTCCATCGGGGCGGCCTCGGGGTCGGCGCCGACACTCTCCGCCGGGCCCGCGCCGTGGGTCTTGCCGAAGGTGTGGCCGCCCGCGATCAGGGCCACCGTCTCCTCGTCGTTCATCGCCATCCGGCGGAAGGTCTCACGGATGTCACGCGCCGCGGCGATCGGGTCGGGGTTGCCGTTCGGGCCCTCCGGGTTGACGTAGATGAGGCCCATCTGGACCGCGCCGAGGGGGTTCTCCAGCTCGCGGTCGCCGGTGTAGCGCTCGTCGTCGAGCCAGGTGGTCTCGGGGCCCCAGTAGACGTCCTCGTCGGGCTCCCAGACGTCGGGGCGGCCGCCGCCGAAGCCGAAGGTCTCGAAGCCCATCGACTCCAGGGCCACGTTGCCGGTGAGGATCATGAGGTCGGCCCACGAGAGGCTCTGGCCGTACTTCTGCTTGACGGGCCACAGCAGACGGCGGGCCTTGTCGAGGTTGCCGTTGTCCGGCCAGCTGTTGAGGGGGGCGAAACGCTGCTGGCCGGCCCCGGCGCCGCCGCGGCCGTCGCTGATCCGGTAGGTGCCCGCACTGTGCCAGGCCATACGGATCATGAACGGGCCGTAGTGGCCGAAGTCGGCGGGCCACCAGTCCTGGGAGGTGGTCAGCACATCCGCGATGTCCCGCTTCACGGCGGGAAGGTCGAGGGTCTTGAAGGCCGCGGCGTAGTCGAACTCCTCACCGAGGGGGTTCGCCACGGCGGGGTTCTTGGCGAGGATCTTCAGATTGAGCCGTTCAGGCCACCACTGGCGGTTTCCGCCGCCCTGGGTCGGGTGCGGGGCTCGCCCGTGGGCCACCGGACAGCCGTCCCCACCCTCCGGCTTGGCATCTGTGACGATTGCATCATGGTTCTCAGACATGGGAATCCTTCCGTACCAGGCGGATCACGGTGTTCAGGAACTGAATGCGACTGAATGCGATGGAACAGCCGGGGCGCAGGGCCCCAAGATGAATGGGCTCGGAGCTCGTCGATCGCCTCGACGCCGAGGGGTCACCGTCCCGGACGGTTGCGCGCAGTGGGACGCCGGCGGCCGGTGCACACGTGTCGGCACCGGGCCCGGGGAGCTCCTCGGCGGTGATCCGTCACGTCTTTGTCACCTGCCGCTCTGGAGTCTTCCTGTCTCTTGGCCATCTACGAAACCGATCCTACGATGGACGGAATCCAAGTCAAGAAGGACACCAGGTCCACATTCGATCGGATCCCGGATGTCCGCCGATAAACTTCGGGGCACCCCGTCGAACCTGAATAGGTGGGCCGATATGAGTGACCTGCTGGAGCGTTTGCGCGGGCGTGGCTGGCGGATGACGTCCCAGCGGCGCGTGGTCGCGGAGGTCCTCGACGGCGACCACGTGCACCTCACGGCGGACGAGGTTCACGCGCGTGCGGCCCGGCGGTTGCCGGAGATCTCCCGGGCGACGGTCTACAACGCCCTGGGTGAGCTGGTCGCCCTCGGCGAGATCGTGGAGGTCACCACCGACGGCCGGGCGAAGCGCTACGACCCCAACGCGCACCACCCGCACCAGCACCTGGTGTGCTCCGCCTGCGGCCTCATCCGCGACGTCCACCCGACGGACGACCCCCTGGCCGGTCTCCCGGCGGACGAGCGCTTCGGCTTCACGGTGTCCGGGGTCGAGGTCACCTACCGCGGCCTGTGCCCGGACTGCGCCGACAGGGCCTAAGGGCTGTCCGGCAATCCCCGGCGGGCGCACGACGTCAGCTACGGCACCTCGCCGCGTTGTCGGAACGCCCGAATACGCCCAGTATGAGGACGCCCCTCCGTCTTGCGATGCACCGCATCTGACGCCGTGCGCTGATCCACCGGGGATTACGGGACAGCCCTTAGGCGTGCACGAGCCCCTCACATTCCGCAGGCGCAATACCGTCTCTTACCGGCCACGCACAAGGCTTCAACAAGAAAATCCTTGATACCGCACTAGACTGGTGGGTTGTTTGGCGCTGGGCCGGAACAACCTGGGCAGACCCGGGCTCCGCCCGCGACCCGGATGATGCCGGGAACGAGACGCGAGGGCCGATGGCAGTCACACCTGAGCGCGGTGAACTCACTCTGCTCGACGACGGGGAGACGCTGGAGGAGTACGGCAAGTCCGCCCGCTTCACCGCCGGGCCCGCCGCCCCCACCCGCACCCTCGTCGACGTCTTCGAGGCCACCGTACGGACGTACCCCGACGAGCTCGCCCTCGACGACGGAACCACCCGACTGACCTACCGGGCGCTCGCCATCGAGGTCGAGCGCCGGCGCCGGGCCCTCGCGGCCGCCGGAGTGGGACTCGGAGACCGGGTCGGCGTCCGCGTACCGTCCGGGACCAACGAGCTGTACGTGGCCGTCCTCGCCGTCCTCGCCGCAGGCGCCGCCTACGTACCCGTCGACGCCGAGGACCCGGACGAGCGCGCCGACCTGGTCTTCGGCGAGGCCGGGGTCCGGGCGGTGCTCGGCGGCGGACAGCGCATCCATTCCGGCCGGCCCGCGGAGCCCGGCCCCCGCGCCGCCGCCTCCCGTCCCGGCCCCGAGCACGACGCGTGGATCATCTTCACCTCCGGCTCCACCGGCAAGCCCAAGGGCGTCGCCGTCAGCCACCGCAGCGCCGCCGCCTTCGTGGACGCCGAGGCCGCGCTGTTCCTCGCCGAGGAGCCGATCGGCCCCGGCGACCGGGTCATGGCCGGACTGTCCGTCGCCTTCGACGCCTCCTGCGAGGAGATGTGGCTGGCCTGGCGCTACGGCGCCTGCCTCGTGCCCGTACCCCGCTCCCAGGTGCGCAGCGGCGCCGACCTCGGCCCCTGGCTCGTGGACCAGGAGATCACCGTGGTCTCCACCGTGCCGACACTGGCCGCGCTGTGGGAGCCCGAGGCGCTCAACGAGGTCCGGCTGCTGATCTTCGGCGGCGAGGCCTGCCCGCCCGAGCTCACCCAGCGCCTGGTCACCGAAGGCCGCGAGGTCTGGAACACCTACGGCCCCACCGAGGCCACCGTCGTCGCCTGCGCCGCCCTCCTGACCGGCGAGGAGCCGATCCGTATCGGCCTCCCGCTGAACGGCTGGGAACTGGCCGTCGTCGACGAGTCCGGTGAACCCGTACCCATGGGCGGCAGCGGCCAGCTCGTGATCGGCGGCGTCGGCCTCGCCCGCTACCTCGACCCCGACAAGGACGCCGAGAAGTACGCCCCGCTCGAATCCCTCGGCTGGCAGCGCGCCTACCGCAGCGGCGACCTCGTACGCGCCGAACCGGAAGGCCTGGTGTTCCTCGGCCGCGCCGACGAACAGATCAAGCTCGGCGGCCGCCGGATCGAGCTCGGCGAGGTGGATGCCGCGCTCCAGGCCCTGCCCGGCGTCGCGGGCGCGGCCGCCGCCGTCCGCACCGCCCGCAGCGGCAACCAGCTGCTCGTCGGCTACCTCGTCACCCAGGACGGCTGGGACCACGCGGCGGCCGTCACCCGGCTGCGCGCCGAGCTGCCCGCCGCCCTCGTACCGCTCCTCGCGCCCGTCGCCGAGCTGCCCACCCGCACCTCCGGCAAGGTCGACCGCGACGCGCTGCCCTGGCCGCTGCCCGACCTGGAGACCGCCGGCCCCACCGAGCAGCTCTACGGGACCGAGGCCTGGCTCGCCGAACAGTGGAGCGAGACCCTCGGCGTGACCGTCACCGGCGCCGCCGACGACTTCTTCGCCATCGGCGGCAGCAGCCTCGCCGCCGCCCAGCTCACCACCCGGCTGCGCACCCGCTACCCGAGCGCGGCCGTCCTCGACATCTATCAGCAGCCCACCCTGCGCAAGCTGGCCCGGCACCTGGAGAAGTCCGCCCAGGGCGACGGAGCGGCCCGCACCGTCGCACCGGTCCCGCTGCGCTCCCAGGTGGCGCAGTCGCTCCTGCTGCTCCCGCTGTTCACCCTGGTGGGCCTGCGCTGGACGGTCGCCCTGCTGGCCCTGGGCAACGTCCTGCACGGCCTGGGGACCTTCCCGTGGGCGCCGACCGCCTCCTGGTGGCTCGTCGCCGCCGGCGCGCTGCTGCTGTACAGCCCGCCGGGCCGCCTCGCGATCGCGGCAGGCGGCGCCCGCCTCCTGCTGCGCGGCGTACAGGCCGGACGCCACCCGCGCGGCGGCAGCGTGCACCTGCGGCTGTGGACGGCCGAGCGGCTGGCCGAGTGCGCCGGCGCCACGTCCCTCACCGGTTCCTGGCTGGAACGCTACGGCCGGGCCCTCGGCGCCAAGATCGGCCCCGAGGTGGACCTGCACTCCCTGCCCCCGGTCACGGGCATGCTCAAACTCGGCCGCGGCTGCGCCGTGGAGTCCGAGGTGGACCTCTGCGGCCACTGGCTGGACGGGGACCACCTGGAGATCGGCGCGATCAAGGTCGGCGCGGGCGCCGTGGTCGGCACCCGCAGCATCCTCTTCCCCGGCGCGCGGGTCGGAAAGCGCGCCGAGGTGGCCCCCGGCTCCGCCGTCGTCGGACAGATCCCGACCGGCCAGCGCTGGGCCGGCGCACCCGCCGGAAAGCTCGGCAAGGCCAAGCACAACTGGCCGGGGGAACGCCCGCCGCGCGGACTCCCCTGGCGGGCCGCCTACGGGGCGGCCGGCTTCGGCCTCACGGCCCTGCCCGTGCTCGCCGCCCTGCCCGCCCTGCTCGTGGCCGGCCGCTTCGTGCCCGCCGACGCAGGGCTCACCGAAGCACTGCGCGGAGCGCTGCTCGCCGTGGTGCCCGGGGCACTCGCCTTCGGGTTCGCCTACGCGGCCCTGCTGCTGGTCTCCGTACGCCTGCTCAGCCTCGGCCTGCGGACCGGAACCCACCCGACGCACAGCAGGGTCGGCTGGCAGGCCTGGACGGTCACCCAGCTGATGGACCTGTCCCGCGAGACGCTCTTCCCGCTGTACGCCGGGCTGATCACACCGGTATGGCTGCGGCTGCTCGGCATGAAGATCGGCCGGGGCGCCGAGGTGTCCACCGTGCTCGCGCTGCCCAGCCTCACCACCGTCGGTGAAGGCGCCTTCCTCGCCGACGACACCCTGACCGCCCCCTACGAACTCGGCGGCGGCTGGATGCGCATCGGACACTCCGAGATCGGCCGCCGCGCCTTCCTCGGGAACTCCGGCATGACCGCCCCGGGCCGCAGCGTGCCGGACGACGGGCTGGTCGGCGTACTGTCCGCCACCCCGAAGAAGGCCAAGAAGGGCAGCTCCTACCTGGGCCTCCCGCCCGTCCGGCTGCCCCGGTCCACCGCCGACGCCGACCAGAGCCGGACGTACGAGCCGCCCGCGCGGCTGCTGTGGGCGCGCGGCCTGGTGGAACTGTGCCGACTCGTCCCGGTGTTCTGCTCGGCCGCCCTGGCCGTGCTGACCGCGTCGGCGCTCTGCGCGCTGATCACCCGGAGCGGTCCGGGGATCTGGGGAGCCGCGCTCCTGTCCGGAGCGGTCCTGCTCACCGCCGGAGTGGCCGCCTGCGCGGTCGCGGTGACCGCCAAATGGCTGCTGGTGGGCCGGCACCGGACGGGGGAGCACCCGCTGTGGAGCGGCTTCGTGTGGCGCAACGAGCTGGCCGACACCTTCGTGGAGGTACTGGCCGTGCCGTGGCTGGCCGGATCGGTGCCCGGCACGCCGGTACTGGCCCTGTGGCTGCGCGCGCTCGGCGGCCGGATCGGCCGGGGCGTGTGGTGCGAGAGCTACTGGCTGCCCGAGACGGACCTGGTCGTGCTGGGCGACGGGGTCAGCGTGAACCGCGGCTGTGTGTTGCAGACACACCTCTTCCACGACCGGATCTTGAGGACGGATACTGTGGTGCTCCGTGAGGGCGCCACCCTGGGCCCGGGCGGAATCGTCCTGCCCGGGAGCACGGTAGGGGCCCGCAGCACACTGGGCCCCGCATCCCTCGTGATGGCCGGGGAATCCGTCCCCGCCGACACCCGCTGGCTGGGCAATCCGATCGAGGCGTGGCGGTCCTGACCGGGCCGTCCGCGCCGCGGCAGGCAGCAGGGCGGCACCGGCACCCCGGTACACCGGCACACCAGCACGTCGTACGAGCACAGCGCAGGGAGCGGAAGCGGCAGTGAGCGGCCAGAGAACAGAGCCATCGGACCCGTACTTCCCGGCCAACGGCGACTCCCGTTACCGAGTGCACCGGTACGAACTCGCTCTGGAGTACCGTCCCGGTCCCAACCGGCTCGCCGGCACGGCCCGGCTGAGCGCGATCGCCGGGCGGGCGCCGCTCACCGAGTTCCATCTGAACCTGGCCGAATTCAGAATAGGCCGCGTCCTGGTGAACGGCCGGGCGCCGCACTACACCCACCGCGGCGGCAAACTCCGCATCCGACCGGCCAAGCCCCTGCCCGCCGGATCCGCCTTCACCGTGGAGGTGCACTGGGCGGGCAACCCCAAGCCGGTGCGCAGCCCTTGGGGCGGCATCGGCTGGGAGGAACTGACCGACGGCGCGCTGGTGGCCAGCCAGCCCGTCGGTGCGCCCTCCTGGTACCCGTGCAACGACCGGCCCGCGGACAAGGCCTCGTACCACATCTCGGTCAACACGCCGTCCCCCTACACGGTCGTGGCCGGCGGGCGGCTGCTCACGCGCACGACGAAGGCCAGCACGACCACCTGGGTCTACGAGCAGTCGGCGCCGACCTCCAGCTACCTGGTCAGCCTGTCCATCGGCATGTACCAGACGGTGCTCCTCGGCGACCCCGGACTCGGCGGCGTACCGCAGAGCGCCCACGTGCCGGCGCACCTGCTGCCGCGGTTCTCGCGCGATTTCGCCCGGCAGCCCGCCATGATGGGCTTGTTCGAGGAACTCTTCGGGCCCTACCCCTTCGGCGAGTACGTGGTGGTCGTCGCCGACGAGGAACTGGACGTCCCCGTGGAGGCACAGGGCCTGTCCACCTTCGGCGCCAACCACGTGGACGGCGTCCGCGGCTCGGAACGCCTCATCGCCCACGAGCTCGCGCACCAGTGGTTCGGCAACAGCGTGACCATCGCCGACTGGCGGCACATCTGGCTGAACGAGGGATTCGCGAAGTACGCCGAATGGCTCTGGTCGGAACGCTCCGGCGGCCGCACCGCGCACGAGCTGGCGACCGCCGCACACCGGCTGCTGGCCTCGCAGCCACGGGACCTGCGGCTGTCCGACCCCGGCCGCAAGCTGATGTTCGACGACCGCCTGTACCAGCGCGGTGGCCTCACCCTGCACGCGATCCGCTGCGCGCTGGGCGACAGCGCGTTCTTCCGCATGCTGCGGGACTGGGCCACGGTGCACCGCCACGGGGTGGTGTCCACCGTTGCCCTCACCCACCACGTGGCCCGCTACGCGGCCGAGCCGCTGGACGACCTGTTCACCGCGTGGCTGCACGAGCCGGCCCTCCCGCCACTGCCGGCCCCGGCCCGGCCCCTGATACCGGCGAAGCCCGGATACCCGCCGACGAACGGCGGGCGCGGGCCCAAGGGCGGCCGGGGCAAGGCCTCCGCCTAATTCCGGTCGGTGGTGAGCGGCATCCGGGCCCGCACCTGCCAGTCGCCCTCGGCGGTGGCTTCGGCCCGGAAGGTGCCGCCGGCCAGGGTGACGCGTTCGCGCAGGCCCTTCAGCCCGTAGCCCGGGCGGGAGGCCGGGAGGGCCGTCCCGTCGTTGGTTATCCGCACGGCGGCCTCGTGGGGACGGACGCGCACGTGGACGCTGACGTGGCGGCAGTGGCGGGCGTGTTTGCGGATGTTGGCGAGGGACTCCATCGTCACCCGGTGCAGGGTGGCGGCCACCTCGGGCGGAACGGTGTCCGTCGGGCCCTCCTCGGTGAGGTACGCCGGTACCCCGTTCAGGGCGAACCCCCGCACCAGGGCCCGCAGGTCGTCCATGCCGGCGGGCGCGGCCGGCGGTGCGTCGCTCTCGCCGGCCCTGAGCCCGGCGACCATCTGCCGCATGGACGTGAGCGCCTCGGCTCCGGTCTCCTCGATGCGCTGCAGGGCCGGCAGGACCAGGTCGGGCCGCCTGGCGGCGACCGCCCGGGCGCCCTGCGCCTGCACGACGATGCCGGTCACGTGGTGGGCGAGGTGGTCGTGCAGGTCCCTCGCCAGCTCGATCCGCTGTTCCAGCCGGATGCGGTGTGCGTGCTGCCGCCGGTCCGACTCCACGATCCGCGCGGTCACACTCGACCCTGCAACCAGGACGGTGACCAGAGTGAGGCCGAACGCGACGGTCAGGCTTCCCTCCTGCACGCCGATGGACAGCGGGCGCAGGACGACGGCCGCCGCCAGCAGGAGGGCGATCGGCGCGGTGGGGGCCGCCGGCGCGCGCCGTGTGACAAAGGCCAGCACCATCAGGAGGGCGACCGGCTCGAACGCCCCGTACGCGGACGAGGCGCCGGCGGCGGGATGGCTCAGGAGCAGGGCCACGGAGCAGACCAGCGAGGCGGTGGCGGCGGCGCCCCCGGCGTAGGCGTACGACCGGGCCTCCTTGAGCAGGGGCAGGGCGACGAGGACGGCGCCCACGACGGCGGCCGACACCGCGAGCCGGGCCTGCGACGCCGGTCCGGCGAACGTCCCGGCCCGTACGTCCACCCAGGCCGCGGCCGCGAGCACACAGGCTGCGAGGGACCGCAGCAGGACCGCCGCCCTGCCGGAAACGGCGAGGAAGCGGAGGAGAGGAGACCACATAGCGCGCAGATTAGATCATCCACCCGACCGGTTCCTCGGCACCCACGAGGCCGGTGGCTGGGATTGACATAGCCTGCGACGGTTGCGAACCGAGACCTGCTGAGGGAAGTCCGATGTCGATCTTTGCCACCTGGCTGTTGCTCGCCGAGGACGGCGACGCGGCCGCACCGCTGGTCTACCAGGGATCGCATGTGAACCCTGCGGACAGCCACCCGCGAGCGGGCCGGCTGGAGATCGCCGCGATACCGAATCACTGTCATCCCGGGGCCCGGAACCAGGACTTGCCCGCTGACGCCCCGGTGACGGCGGAGGGTCTGCCGGTGGAGTACCTGCGCATGTCGGTCGCCCAGCCCGCCGGGACCGATCCAGGCGGCCGGCCCGGTCGGGCGACCGTGATCCTCGACCGGGCCCAGGTCGAGCGCCTGCACGACACCCTCGCGGAACGGCTGGGCACGGACGAACGATGACACTGCGCGGACGCCCTCGGCCTGGGCGCCCGAGCCTCAGGAAGGCGACGCGGCGTGATCGTACTCGCCGCGCAGGACGCAGAATTCATTGCCTTCAGGATCGGCGAGGACCGCCCAGCCCGTACCGTCAGGCTGCCGGCGATCGGCGACCAGGGTGGCTCCGAGACGCAACAGCCGCTCGACCTCCTCCTCGCGCGAGGTCGTCGGACGCAGGCACAGGTGGATCCGGTTCTTGACCGTCTTCGGTTCCGGCACCTGGTTGAAGTACAGGAGCGGGCCCTCCGGAAGCATCACCGGGATCTCCTGGTCGCCGCGTTCGGCATCCGCATACAGCGGACTACCGGTCACTTCACTCCAGAACCGAGCCAGTTCATACGCGTCCGAACAGTCGATCGCCACATTCTGCACCACCGAAACCATGCGCCCCAGCCTGCCCGAGTACCGCCCCGTCCGCCACCCCCTAGTGCTGTGACCGGCCAACCTTGCCGGTCACAGCACTAGCTCTGCTTCGTCCAGCGCTGCGACGCCTCCCCGCCGCACGTCTTGGTCACCAGGCCGCTGCTCATGCCCAGGTCGAGGCAGCCCCCGCTGAAGTCGTTGCGGAGGCTGCCGCCCGACCCCGTGCGCCACAGCCGGGCGGTGCTCTGGGAGCAGTCGCCGACGAAGACCGCCTGGCCGAGCATGTTGGCGTACAGGCAGCCGCCGCCCTGCTGGCTGACGAGCTTGAAGCTGCCGTCCGGCCCGCTCTGGACGGTCCACCGGGCGCTCGCGTCCGCGCAGTCGCCGTAGTCCGAAGCCCCGAAGACCTGCGTGATGCACTTGCCGTTGTTGCCGTTGCGGAAGCGGTAGGTGCCCGCGGCGGGAGGTGCCGGGGGTACCGGGGTCGTGGGCGCGGTGGACGTCCCGCCGTTGGAGGGGCGCGTACTGCCGGAGCCGCCCGCGTTCGCGGGGTTCCCGGAGTTCGCGGCGCTGCCCGATCCGGGCTGTGCACCGCCGCCGGGGAGGGCGCCGGTGCCGGGGCCGGGGCCGGTTCCGCCCACGCCCCCGGCGACCGCGGCCTGTCCCGGGTCCTGCGCGGGTGATGCCGTACCCGACGGGGTGCCGCCCGCCGGATCCGCCGTACCCGGTGCGGCCGCCGACGCCGTCGGGTCGGCCGGCGCCGTGACCGGGGCGGAAGACGGGGAGTTCCCGGCCCCGGCCTGCGGCGCGGAGACGTACGGCAGGTGCTGGATGGCGAGCGTCGTACCGCCCGCGACCACGACGACGGGCACGACGGCGAGCAGGACGCGGGTGCGGCGGCGGCGCGCGGCCCGTTCCGGACGGGCCGTGACCGGGGGAGCGGCGCGTGCCACCGGGGCCGGGTCCTTCTCCGGCTCACGCCCCGGCTCCGGCTCCGGTTCCGGCTGCTCGCCGGTGAGCGGGACCGTCGGTACGTCGGCCTCCTGCACGTTCGCGGCGAAGGCGGCCCGCTCGGTCAGGCGCCCGGTGACGGCTTCCGGCCACAGCGGGGCGGTGAACGGGCCGTGCCCGGCGGCGCGTTCGAGGAGTTCGGCGGCGGTGGGACGTCCCTCGGGGTCCTTGTCGAGGCAGGCCGCGACGAGCTCGGCGAGTTCAGGCTCCAGCTCCCGCAGCGGCTCCAGGTCGGGCTCCTCGTGGACGATGCGGTACAGCACCCCGTGCCCCGACTCGTCGCCGAACGGCGGCTGACCGCAGGCCGCGTACGCGAGTACGGAGCCCAGCGCGAACACATCGGTGGCGCCGCTCAACCGCCGTCGGCCCGAAGCCTGTTCGGGTGCCATGTAGGCGGGCGTACCCACGACCATGCCGGTCCGGGTCAGCTGGCTCTGCTCGGCGGCCCGGGCCACGCCGAAGTCGATGAGGGTGAGACCGTCGAGGGTCAGCATGACGTTGGACGGCTTGAGGTCCCGGTGCACCATGTCCAGCCCGTGCACCGCCGCCAGCCCCGCCGCGGCTTCCCGCAGCAGCAGCCACAGCGCCCGCGCGGGCAGCGGGCCGCCGTGCAGCGCGATGGCCTCCCTCAGGGTCAGCCCGGGGATGTACGCGGTGGCGAACCACGGAGGAGTGGCGGTGCGGTCGCTGTCGAGCAGCGGCGCGGTGGCGTCCGCGGGCAGCCGGGCGAGGTTGTCCAACTCATGCCCGAAACGGCGCAGGAAGTCCTGGTCCTCGCCGACGACGGAGGACAGGAGCTGCTTGACGGCGACGTACCGGCCCTCGCGGATGCCGAGGTAGACGCGCCCCATGCCGCCGGCCCCGAGCCGGCCCGCCAGCGGGATCGACCCGATCCGGCGCGGATCCCCCGCCTCCAGCGGTTCGGCCCCGCTGCCCGTCAGCTCTAACACGTCAGCCCCGCTCGAATTGGAGAAGTTTCCAGGAATCTAACCCTGATGATCCCGAGACGGCAATGCGGGCCTCTGAACGCCGAGTTGATCCTGATTTCGCCCCCGGGAACCCCGCCTTCGCTGCTCGGCGGTCGGTCGGCCGGACGGTACGGACGCTGCGGACGGAACACCCGTGACGGAGGTCTGAGAGCCCCCGCTCCTCAGGAGACCCGGCCAGGCGAGAATCGTGACAACAATTACATTCATCCCCAAATCCAGCGCTCAGCGGGGATCATTATTTCCCGTAATTGTCGTATATGGCTGCCATTGCGGCCCGCGCCACCTGAGGGACCGGTCGGCGCCACGGGAGAGATATGGGACGCGTGCGCAGCTGGACGGTCAATCGACGGATCGCTCTGCCGGTGGCAGCGGCAGGAGCCGTCGTCCTCGGACTGGGCGGCCTCTACGGAACCGCCCTCGCGGTCGGAGGCGACATCGACCAGGGCACCCGGGTCCTGGGGGTGGACCTCGGCGGCATGAGCCGGGCCGAAGCGCGCCAGGCGCTGACCCGGGAGCTCGGGCCCGCCGCCGCGGCGCCGATCGCGGTGAAGATCGGCGACCGGGTGGAGAAGACCGATCCCGCCGCGCTGGGGCTCTCCCTGGACACCGACGCGACCGTCGACCGCGCCGCCCGGAACGGCGCCGGTCCGGTCGCCGTCGTCGGTAGCCTCTTCGCCTCGGGCAGCCACGATGTGGCGCCCGTGATCAGCATGAACGAGGAGACCGCCCGGGCCGCGGTGGACCGCCTCGGTGAGACCGCCGAGCAGCACGTCCGCGACGGGGCGATCGCGTTCGAGCAGGGCACGGCGAAGGCCGTCGCCCCGCTCCCCGGTGTCTCCCTCGTCGAGGACAAGGCCCTCGACACCCTCCGCGACGCCTACCTGCGGCCGGCGACCGGCCCCGTCGTCCTGCCGGTCACGCGCACCGAGCCCCGCGTCGGCGCCGAGGAGACCGGACGGGCCATGCGGCAGTTCGCCGAGCCCGCGATGTCCGGACCCGTCACGCTCACCGTCGCCGGCCGGCGCATGTCCATAGCCCCCGCCGTCCTCGGCGAGCACCTGAAGATGCGGGCCGACGGACAGGGCCGCCTCGTGCCCGCCCTCGACTCCAAGAGCCTACTCGCGGACCCCGCCGTCGCGCCCACGATCGACGCGGCCACCCGTACGCCGCGCAGCGCCGCGCCGGGCCTCGCCGCCGACGGCCGCGTGGTGATAGCCGACCAGGGCCGTGCGGGACGACAGGTCACCCAGGAGGCGCTCGGCCGGGCCGTGCTGCCGCTGCTGACCCGCTCGGGCGCAGCCCGCAGCGGCGAGGTCGCCACCGTCGCGGTCCAGCCGGAGCTCACCGCCGACGAGGCGCGGCGGCTCGGCATCAAGGAGAAGGTCTCCTCCTTCACCGTGGAATTCCCCGCCGCCCCGTACCGCACCACCAACATCGGCCGCGCCGTGGAGCTCATCAACGGCTCCGTCGTCATGCCGGGGCAGGAGTGGAGCTTCAACCGCACGGTCGGTGAGCGCACCCCCGAGAACGGCTTCGTCGACGGGATCATGATCAACGACGGCCAGTACGTGAAATCGCCGGGCGGCGGTGTCTCGGCGGTCGCCACCACCATGTACAACGCCGCGTTCTTCGCGGGCGTCAAGCCCGTCGAGCACGGCGCGCACTCCTTCTACATCGAGCGCTACCCCGAGGGCCGGGAGGCCACCGTCGCCTGGGGCACCCTCGACCTGCGCTGGATCAACGACTCCGGCCACCCGCTGTACATCCAGGCCCGGTCCACCGACACGTCGCTGACGATCTCCCTCCTCGGGACGAAGAAGTACGACGAGATACGTGCGACCAAGGGGCCGCGCACCAACATCACGCCGCCCGGGAAGCGCACCGGCAGCGGCGAGACCTGTGAGGTTCAGACGCCTCTGGAAGGCTTCGACGTCACCGTCGGCCGGACCTTCGTCCAGGGCGGCAAGGAAGTCAAGCACGAGGACTTCAAGACCCACTACACGCCGCGCGACGAGGTCACCTGCACCCCCGAGGGCGCGCCGGAGGCCTCTCCGGGAGCCACCCCCGGAGCCACCCCCGGAGCCACCCCCGGAGCCACGCCCGGAGCCACCCCCGCAGCCCCAGGGCCCTCGCAGACCCCGTCCGGCACCGCAGCGAACGTCGTCCGGACCGCGGCCCAGCGCCACGCCGGCTGACGTCATCTGAGGACCAGGTGTGACAATCCGGACGCTCATCGTGCATGTCGGGCGCCGTGGACGCCCGGAAGTGCTACAACTGGGTTCGTGACCATTCCTCGCCACCCGTGCCGGGCACGTCGGTGCGGTCACCTCTAGGCAGGCGGAACAAGAGCGTCGCCGGACAGGTATTCGTCCTCCAGGTGGCGATCGTGGTGTTGCTCGCAGCCGGGGCGCTGCTGGCCCTGGTCCTCCAGTCGAAGCACGACACCGAACGCGAGGCACGCAACCGGTCGGTGTCCGTGGCCCAGACCTTCGCCCACTCCCTGGGCCTCCAGGACACCCTCAAGACGTCCGACCCGTCCAAGACGCTCCAGCCCCTCGCCGAGACCACGCGCAAGGCCGCCGGGGTGGACTTCATCGTGGTGATGGACACCAACGGCATCCGGTACAGCCACCCCCAGCCGGACCGCATCGGAAAACGCTTCGTCGGCAACATCGAGCCCTCACTGAAGGGCCAGGTCCACACCGAGAGCGTGGACGGCCCGCTCGGCAAGGAGATCCAGGCGGTCGTGCCGGTCACCGGGCCCGACGGCAAGGTCAACGCGCTGGTCTCGGCAGGCCTCACCGTCAAGAACGTCACCGGCGTCGTCGACCGCCAGCTCCCGGTCATCCTCCTGGCCATCGCCACCGGCCTCGCCCTGGCCACCGTGGGGACCGCGCTCATCAGCAGACGCCTGCGCCGCCAGACCCACGGGCTCGGCACGCAGGAGATGACCCGCATGTACGAGCACCACGACGCGGTGCTCCACGCCGTCCGCGAAGGGGTGCTGATCACCGACGGCGAAGGCCGGCTCCTGCTGGCGAACGACGAGGCCAAACGCCTGCTCGGGCTGCCGGAGGACGCCGACGGACGCCACATCGCCGACGTGCCGGGCCTGGACCGCCGGATGGCGGACCTGCTGCTCTCCGGCCGCGAGGCCACCGACGAGGTCCTGGAGAGCGGGGACCGGCTGCTGGTGGTCAACCAGCGGCCCACCCACCCCCGCGGCCGGCCGGAAGGCGCCGCCATCACCATCCGCGACTCCACCGAGATGCAGGTCCTGACCAGCCGGGCCGAGACGGCCCGCAGACGGCTCAAACTGCTGTACGACGCGGGCGGCGACATCGGTACCAGCCTCGACGTGGTGCGGACGGCCGAGGAGCTCGCCGCCGTGGCCGTCCCCCGCTTCGCGGACTTCGTCACCGTCGACCTGGCGGACCAGGTCATCGACGGCGAGGAGCCCCGCGCGGGCTCCGACATGCGGCGCACCGCGGTCAGCGGCATCCGCTCCGACCATCCGCTCTATCCCGTCGGCCGGCTGATCGACTTCCTGCCCTCCACCCCCCAGGCGCGCGGCTACGGCACCGGCCGGGCCGAGCTGGTGCCCAGCCTGGCCGACGCGCCGGGCTGGAAGGCCCAGGACCCGCCGCGCGCCGAGGCCATCGTGGACTACGGCATCCACTCGCTCATCGCGGCCCCGCTCATGGCCCGGGGCGTCGTACTCGGCGTGGTCAACTTCTGGCGGTCGGAGAAGCAGGAGCCCTTCGACGAGGACGAGCTGTCCCTGGCCGAGGAACTCGTCGCCCGCGCGGCGGTCAGCATGGACAACGCCCGCCGCTACACCCGTGAACACGCCCTCGCCGTGACCCTCCAGCGCAGCCTGCTGCCGCGCGCCCTGCCCGAGCAGAGCGCCATGGACGTGGCGCACTTCTACCTGCCCGCGCAGTCCGGGGTCGGCGGGGACTGGTTCGACGTGATCCCGCTGGCGGGCTGCCGCGTCGCGCTGGTCGTCGGAGACGTCGTCGGGCACGGTCTGCACGCCGCCGCCACCATGGGGCGCCTGCGTACGGCCGTGCACAACTTCTCCTCCCTCGACCTGCCGCCCGACGAGATCCTGGCCCGCCTGGACGATCTCGTACAGCGCATCGACCACGACGGGGAAGGCGACGACGTGAACGGCGGCGTACTGGGCGCGACCTGCCTGTACGCCGTCTACGACCCCGTGTCCCAGCGCTGCACGATGGCGCGGGCCGGTCACCTGCCACCCCTGGTGGTCGCCCCCGACGGCACGACCGAGATCGTGGAGCTGCCGGCCGGACCCCCGCTGGGGCTGGGCGGCATGCCCTTCGAGACGGCGGAGCTGGACCTCGCGGAAGGCAGCCAGCTCGTCCTCTACACGGACGGGCTGATCGAGGAGCGGACCCGGGACATCAGCGAGGGGCTGGAACTGCTGCGCGCGGCCCTCAGCCACCCCGACCGGGACCCGCACGAGAGCTGCCGGGCCGTGCTCGACATGCTGCTGCCGCCCCGGCCCACCGACGACGTGGCCCTGCTCATCGCCCGGACCCGGACGCTCGGCCCGGACCGGGTCGCCCAGTGGGACGTACCGTTCCAGCCGAGCGCGGTGGGCGCCATGCGCAACGCCGCGGCGAAGAAGCTCGACGAGTGGGGCCTGACGGACCTCGGCTTCGCCACGGAACTCATCCTGAGCGAGCTGATCACCAACGCCCTGCGGCACGGCAGCGGGCCCGTACGGGTGCGCCTGCTGCACGACCACAACCTGACCTGCGAGGTGTGGGACGGCAGCAGCACCGCCCCGCACCTGCGCTACGCCGCCACCACGGACGAGGGCGGACGCGGCCTGTTCCTGGTCGCGCAGCTCAGCGAGCACTGGGGCACCCGGTACACGCCCGAGGGCAAGGTCATCTGGGCGGAGCTGGCCCTGCCCGGCGCCGCGGGCGCCACGGAGGCCGCCCTCGCGGCCTTCCTGGACGCGGACCCGATCTGACGGGCCCCGCTGGGGACGGCCGGGGTCAGACGGCCGGCCGAAGGGCCTTCAGTGCCGTCTCGAGCGCCTGCTCCGCCGGGACCCGGACGTCGGGAACGACTCCCACGCCCTCCCAGTTGCCGCCCGTGACGGTGTTGATCGTGCGCGCCGTCGGCACCGTCACGAGCACATGCTCGGCGACCGCGTGCCGGGCCGTCGGATGGGCGCCGCCCCGGGTCGTGGCACCGACCAGAACGGCCCGCTCATGCGCCTGCAGGGTGTACGCCACGTCCTCGCCGCCGGAGAAGGTGAACTCGCTCGTGAGGACGTGGACCGGCCGGTCCAGATAGCGCGGAGCCGGAAGATGCCCGACCGTCCAGTACTGGCGGGTCGTGTCCGAGGTCCGGTCGTAGATGTCGTTCAGGTGCACCTGGTCGTCGGGGAAGAAGTAGCTGCACCACATCGCCGCACCCTCCGGAGCCCCACCGCGACAGCCGCGAAGGTCCAGCACGAGGGCGGAGCTGTGCGCGACCAGCTGCATGGCCGCGCCGATCGCGCTCGCGCCCTCGACGGCGCTCGCGATCCACCGGATCTCGATGAGCCCGATGTTCCCCTCCAGCCGCTCGACGCGCTGGATCCCCTGGTTCTCCGCCCGGAGCAGCGCCAGGAACGCGGCCTCCCCGCCGTCCTCGTCCACCGGGTCCAGCGACTGCGGCTCGTCCGTCCACAGCAGGCGCAGGTGCTTGTCCGGGCAGGCCTCCTGGAGGTCTGCCGTCACCGCCTCGCAGAGCGCCGGGCCGTCCAGGCCCTCGTACGCACCCGCCGCGAGACGGACCCGTATCGCGGCCTCGATGACAACGGCCTTGTCGGGGAAGACGTAGCCCGCACCGATCCGGTCCAGAGCACGTTCGACGATCTCTTCGTTCATAGGCATGAGGCGTCATCCTAGAGCGCCAACACCCCGGCGGCCAAAGGGTTTCGCCTCAGTCGGCGCGCGGTCCGGGCGCCGGGACGGGGCCGCCGGCGGGTTCCGCGAGCATGTCGTCGACGATCTGCATCCGAGTCTCCGGCAGCCGCTCCGCGATCGCCTCCACCATCATCGCGACCCCCTGCGGGTCGGCCCCCGCACAGCGTTCCCGCGCCTCCTCGTCGGGCCAGCGGGCATACGCCACCCACGTACCGTCGTCCGCCCGGTGCAGGCGGGACCCGTAGCTGCCGCACTGCGTGTGGATGGCGGCCGTCACCCGGTGCCAGCCGTCGGTGAACTGCTGCTCCATGCCCGGCCGGAGCCGCCACCGGTAGATCACGGCGAACACGACCGGATTCCTCCCGCATCAGGATGTGGATCTTCATGGCCACCTTAGGGGATGTCTTGCCGATCATGCCGGGCAGGCGGAAAACAAATCCGGGACCTTCAACGACGCCCTCGCTACCATCGTCCGGTGCACCCCACCCCGGCCCGGGCCGCGTCGGCCGTGAGCAAGCTGGGACCCCGCACCCCGCCGGCGGACCTGGCCACCGAGATCGCCCGGGACGCCACCGAGGAGGTGGCGCAGGCGCTGGGCGGCCTGGACGGGACGACGTACCGCGCACTGGAGGAATGCCTGCACGCCGGAGCCCTGACCCTGGCGCGCTTCGACGCCGCCGACCGCCGTGCCTGACACCACCGGCGCGGGGGCGGCCCGCCGGATTCCCCCGGCGCCAACGGCACTGTGCATACTGCTGCCATGAAGTCCCCGCCCGGCGCGCGCATCCACCTGATGATCACCTTCGTCCTGGTGACCTGTGGTGCGGTCGCCGGAGGCTGCCTCGGCCTGCTCCTGTCCGGCCGGCTGATGGCCGTGGTCTTCGCGGCCGTGGCCGGACTCGGCGCCGGGCTGGGCTCGTTCTTCTCCCGCCGGTCCTCGCCCTCTTCGAGCCCGACCACGAGGCCGTCCCGGCGGACGGCTACGCCGAGGGCCTCGCCGATGCCGCGCTCGTCTGCATCGCGACCTATCAGGCCGCCGTCTTCCCGCTCACCCCCGACGGGGTGAGCGAGGCCGAGCGCGAGGCCCGCCGCACGATGGCCTATCGCATCTCCGCCTACGAGGGCCTGCCGTACCCGGTACGGACCTCGGCGGCCGCCGCCCTCGAAGCCATCGACCACGGCGCGGACCCGGGGCGCGCGGAGACCGCGATGAAGGCGCTCTGCCTCACCATCTACGACAACCGCCGCGGCCGCTGACCCGGGCACGCACCGCGGCCGTCCGGTGCGTTGACCTCATTGTGTGATCGGCTGGTCGGCAACGGTTGGGCCTCGGTCCGGCCGCCGGCAGTGGCCTGATGCGGATCATGGCGTTGTCCGGTTATGGAAACTGACGGGATGCTGTTCGCTCGGGCGCCGCTCGACGGTGTCGTCTGGCTCGACACACTGGTCCACGATCCGGCCTGCCGGTCGTGTCCGCGGCTGCGGGGGCCGGGAGAGGAATCGGAGGAGGCCGACGGCGACGACGAGGCCGACGGCGACGACGAGGCCGACGCCGACGCCGACGCCGACGGGATCCCAGTGCTGTCGGGCCGGGCCCGGAACTGGATGGTGGCCGCCTCCGCGGTCACGGTCGTCTCGGCCGTCCTGACCGTCGTGGCGAACTGACGGCCTGCCCTGCCTGCCCGGCCTGCCCGGCCCCGCGGCACCCGGGTCCGCGCACGCTCATCCGCCCTGGTGGAGGGTGAGCGTCCAGGTCCGGTGGCTGTGCTTGCCGGGCCGGTCGGGGTGTTGTTCGGTGATGGTCACGGTGATCTCGTCGCCGGTGCGGTGGAGCGCGCCGTGGTGACGCCATTCTTCCCCGGGGTCGATGGCCTGCAGCTCGGCGAGGACCGTGTCCTCCAGCCGGCGGCCGACGGCGCGCAGCACTCCGGCGTCGAGCACCAGGAGGGTGCCGTCCGCGAGGACGAGCGGCTCCGGGGCCTGCGGGTCGGTGAGCGACGGTCCGCGTTCGACGGTGCCACCGGGCAGCAGCCGGACCACCCGGCTGCCGGTGGGGATGTTCCGGTCGGTCTCGACGACGCGGATACCGGTCCCGACGACGTAGTGGCCGTAGCTGCGCCAGGAGTCGTACAGGGTGCCGTCACGGTCGTACGCCCAGGTGTCGAAGGCGTCGTAGCCCTCCAGGCCGAGTACGAACCGTCCGCCGCCCAGGGCCGCGCCGCGTGCGCCGCGCAGTTCGGCGATCCGGCTGCCGTCCGCCAGGTCCAGCAGCACGGCCGGGCCGAGGTTGCCCCACGGCGTGTACGCGAGGGAGTCCGTCGTGACCAGGACCCGGCCGCCGGAGATGTGGGCGGCGTTGGGGATGCCGGAACAGAGCGCGGTCCAGCGGGTGCGGCCCGAGTCGTCCACGCAGCTGATCTTCCCGGCGGTGCCGTGGATCCGCAGATCCTGCCGCCGGGCGAGCGGCCGGCCCGCGGGACGCGACGGACCGCCCGGCGGCAGACCGGCCTTGCGCCCCCGCGCCCGCACCGTGACCCGCCACGCCCCGGCCCGGCCGTTCTCCTCCGATATCCCCATGGAGCCAGATGCTAAGCGCTGCGCGGACCGGCCCCGCCGTCTTCGAGGGGACGGCAACCGTGGTCGATCCGACGACACACCGTCACCAAGCTGTGAAGCTTCTACGGGACGCTGGTGCTCCCAGCACGGCCCAGCCCGGCGCGTTCCGCGCATTCCCCAGGGGGGACCACCATCATGAGCACCGTACGCAAGGCCGCCATCGCCCTCGCCGCCGTATCCGCAATGGCCCTGACGGCCTGTGGACCCACCGAGGACGGCGCGGCGGGCGGGTCCGGGACGCCGACCGCGAGCCCGACCGCGAGCCCCGGCGGGAGCGCGACCGCCGGCCCGAGCGCGACTCCGTCGAAGTCCGCGGCGCCGAAGAAGACCGCGACCCCGTCGAAGCCGTCGAAGCCGGGCGGGGCCGACCCCGACTTCGACGTGTTCCCGTGCAGCACGTTCGACGTGACGTTCACCGCGACCCTGGCCGAGCCCACGACCAGCAGCTACCTGCTGAAGATCACCAACAAGGGCACCAAGGCGTGCAGGGCGCTCGGGCACCCGATCGTCACCTTCGGCGACCTGGACGGCCAGGCCACGGAGCGGGGTGCGGCCCCAGGCATCGAGGACGCGCTCCGGCTGGAACCGGGCCAGTCGGCCTACGCCGGACTCATGGGCGGCGCCAACGACGGCAAGGGCAAGACCGTCAACTCGATCGCGCTGACCATGAACACCGAGTCCGACCTGAAGCAGACACCGCTGAAGGCGTCGACCCCCGGCCTGTACGTCTCGCCCGACAAGAACTCCGTGACCGCCTGGATGAACAACGCGGAGGACGCGCTGAGTCTGTAGACCCCCCCGGGTCCGGGGTGACGGTCCCGGCACGTCCGCGTTCATCCGGTCGGCCGAGCAGCGCAGGCCGGTGGCGCCCCGCCGGGTCAGGCTGTGGACAAGGACCGTCACCACCGCACAGACGAGGACCGAGCCCATGTCCCACAGCCGACGTATCAGCACCATCGTGGGCGTCGCAGCACTGCTGCTGACGGCCAGCGCCTGCTCGGGCCTGGGCCGGAGCACCGTCGGCATGCTGACCTTCCGCGGACACGACTCGCCGGTCGAGCTGAGCTACTCCAACACGCTGGTCGTCGGCTGCCACAAGATCGGCATCCCGAGAGGGGCCACGCACGTCGAGAACAACACCCTCGTCGACATCGTCCTGTACCGGACGCCGGACTGCCAGAAGACCGACAAGGCCGACGGGATCTACGTGGCCACCACCCTCTCGAACGTCACGGCCCCCGTGAGCCTGCCCTGGCGCAGCTTCAGCGTCATCCACTGACCCCGCGCCCTCCTGCCTTCCTGCCCCCCGGCCCGCCGCTTGCGGGCGGGCGGGGCCTGCCCCATAGTCCGAGGTATGGACGAGCGCGAGGCGGCGCTCCGACAGGCGCACGGCCATGCCGTCCGCTGGCTGGCAGGCCTGTCCGACCGCCCGGTTCCCGCACGCGCCTCGGTCGACGAGATCGTGCGCGCGCTCGGCGCCGAGCTGCCCGACGCGCCGAGCACGCCCGCCGACGTCGTCGACCTGCTGGCCACGGCCTGTGAACCGGGGCTCACCGCCTTCCCCAGCGGCCGCTTCTACGGCTTCGTGGTCGGCGGCACCGAGCCGGCCGCACTCGCGGCGGACTGGCTGGTCAGCGCCTGGGACCAGAACTGCGTGATGCGCGCGGTCTCGCCCGCCTACTCGGCGGCGGAGGAGATCGCCGGCGACTGGCTGCTCGACCTGCTCGGCCTCCCGCCCGACAGCGCCGTCGGTTTCACCACGGGCGCCACCATGGCGAACTTCACCTGCCTCGCCGCGGGGCGCGACGCGGTGCTGCGGCGCACCGGCTGGAACGTGGCCCACGACGGACTCGCCGGCGGGCCGCCCGTACGCGTGGTCGCGGGCCGGGACCGCCACATGGCCATCGACCTGGCCCTGCGCTACCTCGGGCTCGGCCGGCCCGAGCTCGTCGACGCGGACGAGCAAGGACGGATCGACCCCGAGGCCCTGCGCCGCACCCTGGCGGCCCGCGGTCCCGGCCCCACCCTCGTGATCCTCCAGGCCGGCGACATCCACTCCGGCGCCTTCGACCCCTTCGAGGAGGCGGTCCGTGCCGCCCGCGAGGCCGATGCGTGGGTGCACGTGGACGGCGCCTTCGGCCTGTGGGCGGCCGCCTCCCCGGCCCACGCACACCTCACCGACGGCTGCGCCCAGGCGGACTCCTGGGCCACGGACGCCCACAAGACCCTGAACGTCCCCTACGACTGCGGCCTCGCCATCGTCCGCGACCCCTCCGCCCTCAGGTCGGCGATGGGTCAGCGGGGCGACTACCTCATCCAGCACGAACACGGCGACCCCGTCGACAAGGTCCCCGAACTCTCCCGCCGCGGACGCGCCTTCACCGTGTGGGCCGCCCTCAGGTCCCTCGGCCGCCAGGGCGTGACCGACCTCGTCGACCGGCTGTGCCGGCACGCCCGCGCCTTCGCCACCGGCATCGGCGCCATCGACGGCGCGACCGTCCTCAACGACGTGGTCTTCACCCAGGTCTGCGCCGAGTTCGGCGACGACGAACGCACCGACCGGGTACTGGCCCGCCTCCTCGACGAGGGCGAGGCATGGATCAGCGGTTCCACCTGGCACGGCCGCCGCGTCATGCGCATTTCGGTGAGCAACTGGTCGACGACCGACGAGGACGTCGCACGCACCCTGGACGCGATCCGCCGCGCATCCGACGGCACATGAGGACACGTCAAGGCTGCTCGCCGCCGCCGGTCGCGATGTCCTGTGCGACGTTGAAGTCCGGGCCGTGCTCCGTGCGCATGTCCTCGAACCACCTCGTGGCGCGTGCACCCGCGTACGTGACCATCCCCGGCGAGACGCCCAGCCGGAAGCCCCCGAGGAGCGGTTCGCCCTCAGGCGTGCCGGGGAGGAGGTCCAGCGGCGACGGGCCGTCCGAGGCGTACACGACGCAGTCGCCGAAGACCGCCAGCGGGAACAGCCCGGTCCGCTGCGCCGACGTGAGCATCTTGCGGTGCATGTTGACCCGGGCCTTCGCGGCGACGGCGGCCCGGATGTCGGGCCGCCAGGTCGGGCGCTGCGGGACCGGCCACGGCCGCTCGCCGAGCAGGACCAGGCCACCCTCGGCGGTCGCCTCGATCGCGCCGAGCACGGCCACCGCCCCGGGATCGCTCCGGTGCCGGCGGGCCATGGCGTCCAGGAGCTCCTTGCCGGTGAGGCCCGGGCCCATACCGAGGTCGGCCATGGTGGCCAGGTAGCCGTCCCGCAGCATCGCCCCCGCCAGGCCGCTGTAGCAGCAGTACGTCCAACCGCCCTGCCGGCCAGGGCAGGAGCCGCCCTCACCCTTATCCGTGCGGATCTTGGATGACACGCCGTTCGGTCCCGCCGCCGCCGCCGCCGGTGACGGTGACGGTGACGGGCGTCGGGCCGTCGGGGCGGACGGTGATGCTGTACGCCGCCCCGGTGGGGACGGCCTGGAAGTCCGGGACGTGGGCGGGCAGCAGGAGTTCGAGCAGGGCGACCGACTCCCGCAGGGCGAACTGCTGGCCCAGGCAGGCACGGGGGCCGATGCCGAACGGCAGGTAGGCGCCGGGCCGGGTGGGACGGCCGCCGGGAACCGTGAAGCGCCGGGGGTCGAAGTGCTTGGGATCCGGCCACAGTTCGGGATCCCGGTGGGTGAGGTAGGGACAGACCAGCAGATCCGTGCCCGCCTCGACGCGGTAGCCCGCCAGGACGTCGTCCTCGGCGGCGTGCCGGGGCAGGATCCACGCGGACGGGTAGAGCCGGAGCGTCTCGCCGACCAGCGCCTGGATGGCCTCGCGCCGCTCCGCCGAGCCCTCGGGGCCGGCCGCGAGAGCCTGCCCGCGGGCCGCCGGGTGGCGGTCGAGGAGCAGGTACAGCCAGGTCAGCGTGGTCGCGGTGGTCTCGTGGCCGGCCACCAGCAGGGTCACGAGCTCGTCCCGCACCAGCCGGTCGGTGTACTCGGGGCGCTCGGCCGAGGCGTCGACCAGCACCTGGAGCAGCCCCGGCCCGTCGGGTCCCGGGGCACCGTCCCGGGCCGCGGCCACCGCACGCCGGGCGACCTCGTCGATCCTGGCCAGGTCGCCTGCGACGGCGTCCCGGGCGTCCACCTGGTCGGCGGGCAGGCTCGGCAGCGCGGCCACCACGGTGGCCACGGCGGTCAGTTCGTGCGCCGTGATGTCGTCGAGCGGGTGCCCGGTGAGCGCCCGCCAGATGGTGTCGAGGGCGAAGCGGCGCATCTCCTCGCCGAGGTCGAAGGTCACCCCGGTGCGCGCGTGGCCGGCCCACCGTCCGGCCGCGGTCCGGGCCGCCCCGGCGATCCGCTCCTCGTAGCGGCGCATCCCCTTCCCGGTGAACTGCGACTGCAACAGCTTCCGTTGGCGCTTCCAGGCCTCGCCGGTCGCGGCGAGCACCCCGTCGCCGATGAGCAGGCGGGCACGGTGGGAGCGCTTGACGTACCGGTCGGGGTGCAGGGCGAGCACGTGCTGCACCGCCTCGGGCGCGGTGACCAGGACGGTGGGCTGCGGCCCCAGACGGAACGAGGCGACACCGCCGAGCCGGTCCCGCACCTGTGCCAACAGGTCGACCAGTTCACCCTGGTGGGTGCGCCACCGTTCCACACAGTCGGCGTCTGCTTCGGGGAGCGGTCGCCCCGTCCCGGACCGCTGCGCGGCGGGCGGCCCGCTCCCGGCGTCGATGGCCACGGCTCTTCTCCTGTCCGGCTGTCGGGACGGTGCCCGAGGGTACGTCGGCATCACGGACTGTACGGGGACAGACGTGTGCGGTGACAGCGCCGGAGGGCCGATGGCCCGATTCACACGGGTGGTCGGTGGGCGGGCACGCCGATACGGGCCGCGAGGAGTGCGATGTCGTCGTCGGCGGAGGCGGGCACCAGGTGGGCGATGAGGGAGTCGCAGAGGTGGTCGAGCGACTGCTCGGGCGCGGCGAGCAGACCGGTGAGCTCGTCCAGCCGTTCGTCGATGTCACGGCTGCGCGCCTCGATCAGGCCGTCCGTGTACAGGACCAGAGTGCTGCCGGGCGGAAGGGCGATGTCGGTGGTGGTGAAGGAGATGCCGCCGACGCCCAGCGGGACGCCCGGCGGGGTCTTGACGAGGTAGACGGCGCCGTCGGGCTGGACCACGGCCGGGGGCGGATGTCCGGCGCGCGTGACCGTGCACTGGCCGGTGGCGGGGTCGCAGACCACGTAGAGGAAGGTCGCGAGCATCGGGTCGGACAGGTCGGCGAGGGTGGCTTCGAGCTGGTGCAGCAGGGCTGTGGGAGGCATGTCGAGGCGGCCGAGGGCGCGGACGGTCGCGGAGAGCCGCCCCATCACGGCGGCGGCCGCGATGCCGTGGCCCATGACGTCGCCGATGAGGAGCGCGGCCCGGCCCCCGCTGAGGGGCAGGACGTCGTACCAGTCACCGCCGACCTCGTTGACGTCGCTGGCCGGCAGATAGCGGTGGGCGATCTCGATACCGGCCGGCGGGGTGATGTGCTGGGGGAGCATGCTGCGCTGGAGGACGACCGCGGTCTCGTGCTCGTGGTGGTAGAGGCGCGCGTTGTCGATGCTGATGGCGGCACGGGCCGCCAGTTCACCGGCAAGGGTGACGTCGTCGGACCCGAAGGGGCCGGTGTGCCCGGTGCGGTAGAAGGTGGCGACGCCGAGGACCATGTCGCGGGCGATGAGCGGCGTCATCATGAACGAGTGCACGCCCAGCTCCAGGAGTTGGGCCGGCTTGGGGGAGTGCCGGGCCGCGGTGGCGACGGTCCGGTCGTCGAGCTGGGCGATCAGGAACGACTGACGGGCCGCGAGGGCCTGGGTGTAGGGGGCGGTCGCGGGGAAGATGAGGGTCCGGCCCAGGGGCGCCAGCGTCTGCGTGACGGGCGAACCGGTCAGCGGCGCCTTGCCCAGCCGGCGCAGGGCGACGCCCCCGGCCAGTCCCGTGCCGGGCTCGATACCGCGGGCGAGGGAATCCAGGACATCGACCGTGACGGCGCTCGCGAGATGCGGGACGGCGAGGTCGGCGAGCTCCTGCGCCGTCCGCTCCAGGTCGAGGCTGGCGCCGATACGGGAGCTCGCCTCGCTGAGCAGGGCAAGGCGGCGGCGGCCCGCCTCGACCTCGCTGTGGTCACGCTGCTGCAGGGTGATGTCGAGGAGCGAGGCGATCACGCCGATCGGCCGGCCGCCGGGATCCTCGACGCGCACGTACGAGCACGACCACACATGGTCGTGGTCCGGGTCGGCCGGGGTCCGGCCGGTACGGCGCCGGTCGAGGACCGGCTCACCCGTGGCCAGGACCTCGCGCATCGCCTCCTCCATTTGGTCGGCGTTCACCTCGGGCAGCAACTCGGCCAGCCGCCGCCCCACATGGGCGGACTCCGCGAGGCCGTTCATCGCTTCCAGGGCCGGGTTGACCTGGAGGAACCGCAGCTCCGTGTCGAGGACCCCGATCCCGACCGGCGAGCGGGCGAACAGCCCGTCCCAGACGGCCGAGGACCCGCGGATCCGGCGGGCCGCGTGGGCGTCCGCCGCGAAGACCAGCACGGCCGAGGCACCGTGGTGGCGGTCCGGGACCGGACAGGCCCAGATCTCCAGCTCCAGCGGGTGACCCTTGCTGTGCCAGGCGGTGACCGTACCCATGACCCCGCGCCCGGTGGCGGCCGTCTCCCACAAGGACCGGCCCAGACTGCGATCGGCCCCCGGATGCAGGAGATCGGAGATGTGCCGCCCCAGCACCTCGGGCGGGGCGTAGCCGAGGAGCTGCTGCGCGCCGTGGTTCCAGCGCACGATCATCCCGTCGCTGCTGGTGGCCACGAGCGCGACCGGCAGGGCACCCAGCCATCCTCCGGCATCCTGGGCGGCGCTGCTGATCAGGTCGTCGAGCGGCATCTCCTCATGCATCCTGCACCCGCTCCTCCGGGGCGGCCCCGGCCTCGCGCTGCGGCGGCCCCACCGGGGCGGCGTGCGCCACCGCCGGCCCGGCGCCGCGGCCGCGCCACGGTCCGCTCCTGCGGCCACTCACCTGGTGCACCCTGCGACTGTGCGTGGTCCACATCTCTCATCGTCGCCCGGATGGCTCCACGGCGCTCCCCGGCTGCGCGGCCCCGGCCTGCGCCGGGGCTTCGGCGCAGCGGAGGCGGTCGGCGGTCACGGGGGCGCCCTCGGCCACGTTGCGGTCGTAGGTCACGCTCCTGACCTGGACGGGCCGTGCGCCGACGGTGACCTCGACGACCGCGTCGAGATCCGGGTCCGCCTGCCGGTGTGAGCCGGGCAGGGCGGCGGCGAGGGTCGCCGCGTCGTCCTCCTGGCCGGTGGCGTACCGGATGACCGGGGGCCCGGACGGGCGTACCGCCGGTGCGGTCGCCGAGGTGTCGGTGACGAGGAACCCGTTGCCGCGCAGGGCGGCGGCGACCTCGGCGTCGTCCACGCGTACGGCGATCCGGGCCGGGTCGGTCGGGGCCGGATTCTCGGCGACGGGCTGGATCCGGGTGTCGCCCGTGATCGGGCGGTCCGCGCCGAGCGCCTCCCACAGAGCGGCGGAGCGGGCCTCGTCCCACACCAGGGTGGAACCCACTCCGGGTACGCGGTGGTCGAAGAGGCGGATGGGAACGGTCGCGAACTCCGTCCGGTCCGACCGGAGGTGACCGAGCGCCCAGCCGATGCGCACCAGGTCGTCCAGGCCCGTCCCTTCGCCGGTGCGTACGGTCTTCAGCAGGGTGCGTACGGTCCGCGCCGTGCTGATGGGGCCGGCCAGGGCGCCCTCCGCGGTGAGCCGGGCCAGCAGGTCGTCGACCACGCGCTGCTGGCGGCGGACCCGGCCGAGGTCGCCGGGCCGGAGGTTGACGTGCCGGGCCCGGACGTAGCGCAGTGCTCCGTTCCCGTCGGCGAGGTGGCGGCCGGCGCCGATGTCGAGTCCGGAGTTCTCGTCCTTGAGCGGCCTGTCCGTGCACACGGTGGCGCCGCCGAGGTTGTTCACCGTCTGCTCGAAGCCCCTGAAATCGGTCTGCAGGTAGTGGTCGATGTGCAGCCCGGTCGCCTTCTCGACGGTGGCCACGGTGAGCGGGCCGCCGCCGAGCGCGAACGCACCGTTGATCTTGCCGCTACGGGCCGGGGCGGTGGCGGTGGTGCCCGCGTATTCGACGTAGGAGTCGCGCGGGATGGAGACGATGCTCGCGCGCCGCCGGTTCCGGGACAGGTGGACGAGCATCATCACGTCGGTGCAGTTGCACCCCTTGCCGCCCACGTGCAGGCGCCGCTTCTCGGCCGCGGAGAGCCCGGCGCGGCTGTCGATGCCCACGACCAGGATGTTGGTGCCCCGGCCGCCGCCACCGCCTGCCGACGCACTCGCGGCCGAGACGGCCTGGGAACCCGCGAAGGAACCGCAGGAGAGGGCGGTCAGCAGGGTCAGAGCGACAGCGATACGACGCAAGGCACATCCCCGAAATAGAACGGACCGGCTGAAATCGGGAATGTACTGGCCCGGTGTGCGAGCGGCCGGGCTGGACGCGCCGGGATTCCTCCCCGCAGGGGGCGGGCTTGGTACATCTGCCCGCCGTCGCGGCGAAGCAGGCGCCGGCCCGCTCAGCGCTCGGCCCGCTCAGCGCTCGGACAGCTCCGAGGGGGCCTCCTGGACCACCCAGCTGTTCCCGTCGGGGTCGTCGAAGGTCATGAAGGAGTTCCAGACGCCGCCCTTGCCCTCCTCCCAGCCCGATGCGCCGAGGTTCCGGACGGGCGAGACGTCCACGCCCCGGGCCACCAGCTCCTCGCGGGCCGCCTCGATGTCCGTGACGCACAGCTGAAGACCGTGCAGGGTGCCGGGCGCCATGGTCTGTCCGCCGGGCGCCCCGGGCATCCCCTGGAGCATGGCGATGGAGCACCGGGAACCGGGCGGGGTCAGCTGGATGATGCGCACCCCCGGGGAGACCTCGTCGTCGAGGTCGACACCGAAGCCGACCTGGTCGGCGTAGAAACTCTTCGCGCGATCCATGTCGGTGACAGGGACGGGGACGACTTCGAGCGTCCAGTTCATGGGTGTCTCCCTCGGGGCATCAGCGGGTCGCACAGCGGGGCGGGTCCACCGTTCCCCATGAGGTCCGGTGGCGCACGTCGAAACGCCCGGCGGCCGCCGACTTCTGCGGGCAGGGCGGACGCGTGCCGCGGGTCAGTCGTCGGGCAGGACGCGGCCGTCCTCGTCGAGCGAGAGGTGGATCCGCGCGGGCTCCTGGCTGTTGACGTCGGACGGCCGCGGCCCCTCCGGCCCGTCGGGCCCCCAGCGCAGCAGGCGGCGGGTACGGACGATCTGGTACACGGCGCCCTGGAACTCCAGCCGGTCGACACGTCCGGCCCGGAGCGTGTCGGCGGCCCCGGCGTACGCCGCCAGCTTCGCGGCCCGCAGCTCCGCGGACTCCCCGCCGCCCGCGGCCGTCCACGTACGGGCGTCCGTACGCGGGTCGGCGTCGTGGGGGATGTGACCGCGCATCCGCGGCCACATCCACGTCAGCGCGAAGTCCAGCGACTTGCGGGCGGCGTGCGGGGTCGCGTGCGGGCCGCTGACCGGCCGCCAGCCGTCCGTGGTCCGCTCCACGACGCTGAAGGTCGGTGGCATCAGCAGCACGTCCGGGTGGGTGTCCAGGGCCCGCCGCGAGTCGGCGCGCACCTCCTCGGGGAAGCGCTCGCCCGTGTAGCACAGGCCGCGCAGCGCCAGCTGCTCGAACGCCTGGGTCGGGGTGACCGGCGCATCCGGATCCACGACCAGACCGTCATCGATCTCGGGCTCCCGGACGGCCCGGTCCCAGTCGCGGACGAGGGGCTCCGGATCCGTCGGGCGGGGCGCCTCCATACCGCCGGGGCCCGAGGCCGCGTACTCCTCGGCGCGCACCACCCGGTACCGGGTCCCGGACACGACGAGCTCGTCGACCCGCTCGCTCTCCAGCCGGGCGACCGCCGCCAGCAGCTCGCGCCGCTCCGCCCGGTCCTGCGCCTCGTCCTTCGCGTGGAACCACAGCCGCGAGTTCAGCCCGTCGCGCGCCTGCTGCGGGCAGCCAGCCGTCACTTCGAGCACCACCCGCCACCGCGGCCCGTCCCCGGCGGACTGCGCAGCCACCCCGAACAGCGGGCCGCGCACCACCACATCGCCCGCCCGCGCCACGGCGTCGAGCGCGTCGGCTTCGACTGCGGCTTCCACCGGTTCCACCGGCACCCGCACCACCACCGGCCGCGACCCGCGCGGCCTCATGTCCCCACGGTCCATGGCCCCATCCTGCCGACCGGCGCCGGGCACCGCCCCCGATTCACCGATTCCCCAGCCTCGCGGGACCCGCGGGCGGTACCGTCCGCGCACCTCTGGCATCTCCCCGGCACACCCCTGACATTCGTCACTGTCCGTCCCGCGGGACGCGCGCGAGCCTGAAGGAGGGCAAGAAACGGGCGACGACGGACAGGGGGCGGCCATGACGGTGACGGGACCGACGACGGGGGCCGTGACACCACGGCCGACCCGGGCCGGGATCGTACGGATATGGGCCCGGTCGCTGACGGCGGTGGTGCTGCGGCGCCCGCCGGCACCGGGGCCGCGGCACTCGGCAGGGACGCGGCAGGTGGTGCTGGTCCTGACGGCGACGGAGATCGTGGTGGCCTTCCTGCTCTCCTCGATGCTGCCGCCCGTGGTCCGGCCGGTGCACGCGGCACTGGAGCTCCTGCTGGTGCTGGGCGGGCTGGGCCTGGTGGCGGCGCTGGTCCGGCACCCGCACGAGGTGGACGAGGAGCGGGTGGTCCTGCGGACCGGCTTCCTCGGCGACGTGAGCCTGCCGCGCTCGGCGGTCCGCTCCACCTCCCCGGTGGTACGCACCGTTCCCGGCCGCGGCCCGAGGCCCGTGCCCGGCGAACCGGGCGCGGTGGCCTGTTCGGTGGAGAGCGCACTGAACGTGGCCGTGCACCTCGACCCGCCCGTACGCCTCGACCTGGGCCCGGCCGGGCCGGTGGAGGCGGCGACCGTGTACGTCTGTGTGGACTCGCCGCCCGACCTCGCGGAGGCCCTCCGACGCGTGGTCCCGCCGCACCGGAGCTAGCCTGGACAGGAGAATCGGCCCGCCGGCACGTGGGGAGGGAGGTCCCCGTGGTGACCCCGAGACTGCGCGTGACCACACTGGACGCGGGACCCTTCACCCTGCCGAAGAGCGACCTGCTGTACAGGGCGAGCGGCACGGTCACCGTGCCCTCGACGGTCGCCGTCATCGAGCACGCCACCCACGGACCGATCCTCTTCGACACGGGCGTCAACCACCGCGTCGCGGACCCGGAGGCGGCCGAGGCCCACTGGGGTCCGGGCCTGCGGGCGGCGTACGGCGCCGAGGGGTTCACCCGGGAACACGCCGTCGACGCCCAGCTGGAGCGCCTCGGCTACCGGCTCGCCGACGTCAGGTACGTCCTCTATTCCCACCTGCACCTCGACCACGCCGGAGGGATGACCTACTTCCCGCACGCCGTGCACGTGGCCCAGCACGACGAACTGCGCCACGCCTGGTGGCCGGACCGCTGGACGGCCCGGGGCTACGCCTTCGAGGACTACGCGGGCGGCCGGAACTACGACTTCCTCGAACTGAGCGGTGACACCGACCTGTTCCGGGACGGCACGCTCACCCTCGTGCGCACGGCCGGCCACACCCCGGGCCACCAGGGACTCATCCTCGACCTCGACCACCACGGGCGGATCGCGCTCATGGGCGACGCGGCGCACCTCCAGCAGGGGCTGGAGCACAACGTGCCCATGCTCAGCGACTGGAACACCGAGGAGAAGATGCTGACCTACGGGCGCCTGCGCGCCCTGTCCCGATCCGGCATCCGGGTCTTCCTCTCCCACGACCCGGAGCACTTCGCCGCCCTGCCGCACGACGGCGAGTTCTGGGACTGAGAACCCCGGGCAGGTCGCCCGCGAGGCCCCGGCAGGGCCGCGCGCCACCCCACCGGTCGCTGTCCCCCGAGGGGGTCCGGTGGGGCGGGATCGTGCAGCGAGGCAGCCCGCCTCAACCCTTGAATGGGAATGCTCCGACTGTAGGGCGTGCCACTGACAATGCCGGGAAGGCCAGGCCTGGACTCGAACGTACATCCGATGAACGGCCTGGTCCGGCGGGCTCGGAATGCCGCCCGCGCGCGTCCGGCGCACTCTGGGGATATGCGGGACCGTACCGAAACCGTCCCGCTCCTGGTGCCGCCCTCCGGCGGCCCCGAAGCGTGGGGAGGCACGACATATGGCCAAGTCCGACGAACCGAAGGGCTGGGGGCCGCCTCCGGATCCGCCCCCGGAACTGTTCTACGCGCCCCCGGGCGAGCCCCTCGACGACGCGCGGCGCACCGCGGTCCTCGACTGGACGGTGAACCAGTACGTCGCCCTCGGATGGCGCGTCGAATCGCGCTCCCCGACCCAGGCGGTGCTGGTGCGCGGCGGGAACGTCAACCACCTCCTGCACGCGATCCTGACCGTCTTCACCTGCCTGCTGTGGGGCGTCGTGTGGATCGTGCTGGCCCTGGGGAACAGGACGGAGCGCGTCGCCCTCACCGTCGACGGGACCGGCCAGGTCCAGACCGTGCACGGCCCGGGCTGACCCGGACCGCCCGGCCCGGACCGCCCGGCCCGGTCACACGTCCGGGAACTCCGGGGCGATGCCCAGCGTGGGGGCGATGGCCCGCCAGATCGTCGACCGGGCCGCCGCGAGGTCCACCCGGGGATCGTCGAGCATCAGCCGGATGCCCAGGCCGTCGCACAGGGCCAGCACCAGGGTCCCGAGCGCGGCGACGTCGCAGTCGGCGAACTCCCCCGAGCGGATGCCCCGTTCCACGGCCCCGCCGACCCACGCGTGGAGCTGGTCGTACAGGTCGACGGCCAAGTGCCGGGCCGCCGTGTCGCGCTGGGCCCGCACCCACAACTCCTGCCAGAGCTTCCAGTCCTGGCGCAGCTCCGCGTCGGTCGGCAGCATGCTCCGCAGGATGCGGGCCAGGACGACCGCGGAGGGCACCGAGTCGGGGACGCCCTCGGTGTCCGTACCGGTCTGGGCGAAGGAATGCGTCATCGCCTCGTCGAAGAGCTTCTCCCGCGTGTCGAAGTGGTAGTGCAGCAGGGCCTTCGACACACCGGCGTGCTCGGCCACCTTGCGCATGCTGACGTTCTCGAAGCCGATGTCGGCGATGACTTCGCACGCGGCCGTGAGGATTCGCTCACGCGTCTCGAGTGCGCGCTCGGCCTTGGTCACGTTGGCTGCTCCCCGTGTCGGCGCCCGTGGACCGGGCGGGTGGGCCCGGTTGCCGTGGCCACCACACCACCATCCTCGCGCATCGCGCCGCCCCCGCGGTCGCCGTAGGTGTGGAAGCCCCTGCCCGTCTTGCGGCCCAGCCGGCCCGCGTCGACCATCCGGGCCAGCAGCGGCGGCGGGGCGTACAGCGGCTCCCGGTACTCCGCGTACATCGAGCGCGCGATGGCCTGCACCGTGTCCAGGCCGATCAGATCGGCCAGGGCGAGCGGTCCCAGCGGGTGCGCGCAGCCCAGGGTCATGCCCCGGTCGATGTCCTCGGCCGACGCGGCGCCGTGTTCGGCCATGCGCACGGCGGCCAGCAGGTACGGCACGAGGAGCGCGTTCACGACGAATCCCGCCCGGTCCCGGGCCCGGACGACCTCCTTGCCCAGCACCTCGGAGGCGAACGCGTGCGCCCGCCGGACGGTCTCGTCGCCGGTGAGCAGGGACGGCACCAGCTCGACCAGCGCGAGTACCGGTACCGGGTTGAAGAAGTGCAGGCCGACGACCTGCTCCGGCCGCGAGACGGACGCGGCCAGCCTGATGACGGGGATGGAGGAGGTGTTCGTCGCGAGGACCGCGTCCCGGCGCTCCACCACCCGGTCGAGCAGGGCGAAGACCTCCAGCTTCGCCCGCTCGTCCTCCGCCACCGCCTCGACGACGAGGTCCCGGTCCGCCAGCCGCGCCACGTCGGTGGTCACCGCGATCCGGCCGACGGCGGCGTCCCGTTCGGCCGCCGTCAGCTTCCCGGACGCCGCGGCGCGTTCCAGGGAACGGGTGATCCGTTCCCGGCCGGCGGCCGCCGCCGTACGGGTCGTCTCCACCACGACGACCTCCCGTCCGGCCCGGGCGCAGACCTCGGCGATACCGGAACCCATCAGGCCGCAGCCCACGATCCCGACCCGTTCGACATCGGTCATCGATCGGTCCTCCCTCCTCTGATGCCTCTGCTCCTGCTGCTCCTGCTGTGCACGGGGCGGGGCGGGGCGACCCGGACCACCGGCCCGTCACGCCCCGCCCGTCACTGTGCGGACGGCATCCGCAGAACCCCCGTACCGCGCTTGACCAGTTCGCCCGCGATGATCAGGCGCTGGATCTCGGAGGTGCCCTCCCAGATCCGGTCGACGCGCAGCTCGCGGTAGAGCCGCTCGACCGGGTACGAGCGGTCGTAGCCGCGCCCGCCGAAGATCTGCAGGCACCGGTCGACGACGCGGCCCGATGCCTCGCTCGCCGCCAGCTTGGCGATGGCCGCCTTCGCGTGCAGCGTCTTGCGGTCGAGGACGCCCTCGGCGACCTCCCAGGCGACCTGGTGCGTGTAGGCGCGGTTGACGGCGATGTCGACGGCGCTGTCGGCGAGCATTCCCTGGATCAGCTGGAAGTCGGCGATGGGGGAGCCGAACTGGCGGCGCTCGACCGCCCAGTCCCGGGCGAGTTCCAGGGCGCGCTCCGCCGCCCCGATCGTCCGGGCGGCGATCATCAGCCGCTCCTCGGTGAACCACGAGCGCGTGATGTCGTATCCCTGGCCCACCTCGCCGAGCACCGCGTCGTCGGGGACGAACACCTCGGTGAAGGTGAACTCGGGGTGCTCGTAGACGAAGGTGTGCATCCAGCGCGGCACCCGGGTCATCTCGATGCCCGTCGTGTCCTTGTCGACGAGGAAGAGCGTCGGTGCGCGCTCCTCCCCGGCCGCAGCCAGGACGATCATGAAGTCGGCGTGGTCGCCGACGGTCACGAACCACTTCTCGCCGTTCAGCACCCAGCCTTCGGCGGTCCGCGTCGCCGTGGTCCGCAGGCTCTGCGGGTCGGAGCCGGCCTCGGGCTCGGTCACCGCGTAGCAGTCCCGGCGCTGCCCCCGGATCACCGGCACGAGGTAGCGCTCGCGCTGCTCGGGCGTGCAGTGGGACAGGGCGTTGGCCGGACGCCACACCATGTCCCACAGGGCCCCGGTGAGCCGGCCGAGCTCCGCCTGGACGGTGACCTGCTCCAGGATGGTGAGACCGGCGCCGCCCCACTCCTCGGGCATGTTGACGGCCTGCAGCCCGCTGTCGAGGACGGCGTCGCGGATCTCGGTGTGGGCCTGCGGGGGCAGCCCGTTGTTCTCCTCGCAGTCGAGCTCGTACTTGGTGATGAAGTCGGTGAGCGCGCGCGCCGTGCTCCGGAGCTCTTCCTGACGGGCGGTGAGGCGGAAGTCCATGTCTGTCTGTCCTCTGGGTCGTGGTGGGGGAGCGGTCGTCAGGAGGTGGGAAGGGCGAGGGCCCGGGTGCCGCGCTTGATCAGTTCGTTGGCGATGATCAGGCGCTGGATCTCGGAGGTGCCCTCCCAGATCCGGTCCACGCGCAGTTCGCGGTACATGCGCTCGACGGGGTAGGTACGGTCGTAGCCGCGCCCGCCGAAGATCTGCACACACCGGTCGACGACCCGCCCGGCCGCCTCGCTCGCCGCGAGCTTCGCCGTCGAGGCCTTCGCGTGCAGGGTCTTGCGGTCGGTCTCCGGCCGGTCGGCCTCCCAGGCGACCTGGTGGGTGTAGGCACGGTTGACGGCGATGTCGACGGCGCAGTCGGCGAGCATCCCCTGGATCAGCTGGAAATCGGCGATGGGGGAGCCGAACTGGCGGCGCTCCACCGCCCAGTCCCGGGCGAGTTCCAGGGCCCGCTCGGCGGCGCCGACGGTCCGGGCGGCGATCATCAGCCGCTCGTCGGTGAACCACTCCTTCGTCAGCTCGTAGCCGTTGCCGACACCGCCCAGCACGTCCTCGTCCGGGACGAACACCTCGGTGAAGGTGAACTCGGGATGCCCGTTCACCGCGGAGTGCATGAAGCGGGGGACCCGGGTCATCTCGACCCCGGGCGCCTGCTTGTCCACGAAGAACAGAGTCGCCGCCCGCTCGGGCCCGGCGTCGGCCTGCACCAGCAGGAAGTCCGCGATGTCCCCGCAGGTCACGAACCACTTCTCACCGGTCAGCAGCCAGCCGCCGTCGGTACGGGTCGCGGTACTCGTACCCGAGCCGGGGTCGGAGCCCGCACCGGGCTCGGTCACCGCGAACGCGTCGAACCGCTCGCCCCGGATCACCGGCAGCAGGTACTTCTCCCGCTGCGCCTCGGTCCCGTGGGCGAGGACGTTCGCGGGCCGCCAGGGGATGTCCCACAGACAGTTGGTGACCTTGCCGAACTCCTCCTCGACGATCACCTGGTCCAGCAGGGACAGCCCGGCGCCGCCCCATTCGGCGGGCATGTTGATCGCGTAGACGCCGGCGTCGACGGCGGCGCGGGTCAGCTCGCGGACCGTGTCGGCGGGCAGCGGGCCGCCGGACTCCTCGGACCGGTCCTCGTAGGTCATCAGGAGCCGTGCGTAGGCGGCGGCGCGCGCCTTGAGGTCGGCCTGCCCGGGTGTGTAGCGGAAGTCCATGGGTCGTCAGTCCTCCAGAGCACAGGGGGGTGGGGGTGGAGCGGTCAGCGCAGGACGGCCCGCGCGTCCAGGGCGAGGGCGCCGTCCGGGCGCACCAGCAGGGGGTTGACCTCCAGCTCGGCGATCTCCGGGTGCGCCGCGGCGACGGTGGTGATGCGCTCGATGACGGCCGCCGCCGCGGCCACGTCGACGGCCGGCCAGCCGCGTACGCCGTCCAGCAGCGCCGCACTGCGCAGACCGCGCAGCAGGGCCTCGGCCCGCCATGCCGGTACGGGCGCGAGCGCGAAGGCCACGTCGCGCAGCGCCTCGGTGAGGACGCCGCCGAGCCCGACCAGGGCGATCGGCCCGAACCGCGGATCCTGGTTCACGCCCACGATCAGCTCGATGCCGTCCGTGAGGTCGGCCATCGCCTCGACCGAGTAGGCGGGCGCGCCGAGCCGGACGTGCATCTCCCGGTACGCGGCGAGGAGCGCGTCCCGGTCGGCCAGCCGCAGCGCCACACCTCCGGCGTCGGACTTGTGCAGGACGTGCAGGGCCTTGAGTACGTACGGGCCGTCGAACTCCGCGGCTGCGGCCAGCAGTCCGGCCTCGTCCGCGATCTCGCGCGCCGCCGGGAACGGCACGCCGGCGGCGTCGAGTAGCGCCCGGACCCCGTGGTAGCCCAGGTCCGCCGGCGGTGCGGCGGCGGGCGGCAGCGGGGGCACACCGGGGCGGTCCGCGTCCGCCGCCCGGCGTCCGGTCATCGCCGCCAGTGCGCGGGCCGCGTCCTCGGTGGCGGCGAACACCGGCACCCCGGCCTCGGCCAGCACCCGGCAGCTCGGCGACTGCGGGTACATCGACTGCACGACCAGCGGCTTCGGCGCGGAGGCGAGGTGCGCGACGATCTCCTTGGCGGCCCGGGCCTCACCCTCCGCCAGTCCGGAGCCACCTGCCGGGCCGCCGCCCAGACCTCCCTCGGCGGCGGCGTAACCGCCGAAGTACCCAGTCATCAGGACGGCGTCCACCTCGTCGGCGGCGAGCAGCGCACCGACCGTGTCCGCGTAGGAGAGGGGCCGCTGTTCACCCATCCCCGCCAGGTCGACGGGGTTGCCGACCGAGGACTGCTCCCACAGCACGGTCCGCAGCCTGTCCTGCGTGGGCCCGCCGAGCTCCGGTACGTCGAGCCCGGCTTCCTCGGCCGCGTCGGAGGCGACCGCGCCGTGGCCGCCGCCGTCGGTGAAGACCGCGGTACGCCGGCCCCTCGTACGCGGCCCCGCGCCCAGGGCGGCAAGTCCGGCCAGGACGACGGTCATCTCCCTCGGCGTGCGGACGAGTTCGACCCCCGCGTCGCGGCAGGCGGCGGCCACCACGTCGGCCGAGGTGGTGAGGGCCCCGGTGTGCGACCGGGCGCTGCGTGCGGAGGCGGTGCCCCGGCCGGCCGTGAGCAGCACCACCGGCTTGCCCGCCGCGGCGGCGGCCGCCGCGAAGGCCCGGCCGTCGCCGAAGTCCTCGGCGTACACGGCGATCGCCGAGGTGGCCTCGTGGCGGGCGCAGTCCTCGACGAGGTCGACGAGGGTGACGTCGGCCTGGTTGCCGAGGGAGACGAAGCGGGAGAAGCCCAGCCCGTGCGGCTCACCGCGGAGCTGGAGTTCGAGGGCGAGGTTGCCGCTCTGGCTGAGCAGGGCGACACGGCCGGGGGCGAAGCGGTCCGAGGCGAGGTACAGCTCGGTGGTGTTGTCGGCGATGCCCAGGCAGTTGGGGCCGACGAGGACGGCGCCGGCGGCCCGTACCCGGGCGGCGACCGACCGCTGCCGGGCCAGGCCCGCGGGGCCGGCCTCGGCGAAGCCCGCGGTGATGGCGACGATCGCCTTCGCCCCGCAGACCAGGGCCTCGTCGACGGCGGCCTCGAAGCCGGCGCCGGGTACGGAGATCACCACCAGGTCGACGGGTTCGCCGACGGCGGTCAGGGAGGTGGCCGCGGTGCGGCCGAGTACGGTGCCGCCGCGCCGGTTGACCAGGTGCACGGGCCGCCGGCCGGGGGCGCGCAGGGCCTGGGCGGCCACCGCGTGGCCGTACTTCGCGGGGTCGTCGCTGGCGCCGACGACGGCGACCGAGCGGGGGTCGAAGAGGGCGGTCAGGTCGCGTCCCATGTCAGCCCTCCACGCGGAGGGCGGAGTTGGGGCAGCTTTCGACGCAGGCGCGGGCGGCGTCCTCGGTGCCGGCCGGGACGAGGACGGCGATGACGTTCGCGTAGCCCCATTCGTCGAGTTCGACCAGGTCGGGTGCGGGTTCCTGGCACAGTCCGTAGCCCTGGCAGCGAGTGGAGTCCAGCAGGAGTTTCACGGCGTTCCTTTCAGCGCGGGCACAGGGGTGTCGGGGGCGGCGGTGAACGGGGAGGCGACCCCCGGCACGGCCACGGTGAGACGGCGGCGGCCGTCCTCGGGCGCCGCGTCCGCGCACACCGGGCACGGCGCGGCGAGATGGGAGCGGACGAGCCCGGGGAAGGAGCGGAGCAGGCTGCCCGCGATCCCCGCCGCGGCGTCGAGGAGTCCGCAGGCGCCGCGCCCGGTCAGGCCCTGCGACCAGCGGAGCAGGCTGTCCTCGGTGTCCGGGTCGGCCGTCCCGGCGGCGAGGCCGTACAGGGCCTTGCCGACGGCAGCGGTGCCGGACACGCAGACCCCGCACTGCCATGCGCTCTCGGCCGCGAGGTGGGCGGCCGCGTCGGCGGCGGTGGTCACGGGGCAACCGCCGGGGGCGAGGAAGCGGATGGCTCCGCACCCCAGGGCGGTGCCGGCGGCGGTGAGCGCGCCGGGTTCGAGGGGGAGGTCCAGGGCGCGGGCGTCGACGAGTCCGCCGAACAGCCCGCCCATCAGGGCTCCGGCCGCGTCCGGGGTCCCGTACCGCGCGGCCAGCGTGCGCAGCGGGATTCCGTAGGGGATCTCGGTGAGCACCGGTGCGGCCGGGCCGCCGGACAGGGTCACCAGGGTGCTGCGGGCGATGGTGCGGCGCAGGCCGGGCCGGGTGGCGGTGAGGGCGATCCGGGCGAGCGTCTCGACGTTGGACACCAGGGTCGGGGCACCGCCCACCCCCCGCTCGAAAGGGCGGGGCGGCTTGGCGGTGGGCAGCGCCGGGCCGCCGTCGATCCGGCGGACCACCGCCGTCTCCTCACCGGCGACGTAGGTGTGGCCGGTCTCGACGACCTCGACGGGCAGCGGCGGCGGGTGTTCGGCGAGGGCCCGGCGCACGCTCTCGCCCGCCGCCGGGTCGGAGAGGTACACGAAGCCGCGTACGGCGCCGGTGACCGCGGCGGCGCGGGCGAGGCCGTCGAGGACCAGGTGCGGCCGGGCCCGCAGCAGCCAGCGGTCCTTGGCCGAGCCCGGTTCTCCTTCCTCGCCGTTGGCCACGACGACGGGGGAGCCGCCGCGGCCCCGTACGGAGCGCAGTTTGACGGCGGCCGGGAATCCCGCCCCGCCGCGACCCCGCAGCCCGGAGGCGGAGAGGTGGGCGAGCAGTTCCTCCGGGCCCGTGGCTCCGCCGTAGCCGCCGGTGGCGCGGTAGGCGTCGGCGCTCTCCGCGGCCTGCGGCGCCGCTCCGAGGACGGTGCCCGGCGGCTGCGCCGTCGGGAGGCGGATCGTGGTCATCGGCCGGCTCCTGTCGTGGTGTGGGTGCGCAGGGTCCGTACGGCGCGCTCCAGCGCGGTGCGGTCCTGGGCGGTGCGGCCGTATCCCGGTCCCGGGAGGCCGATGAGCATGCGGTGGTGGTCGAGCACGACCTCGCCGGCGAGCAGGGCCGCGGCGGGGTCGCCCGTCCGGGACCCGGCGGCCACCGCGGTCACCAGGTCGGTGACCTCGGCGAGGTAGCGGAGCCAGCTGTGCCAGCTGCCGCGCAGGATCAGGCGCTCCACGCGGCGCCGCTCCGTGGCCGCCAGGTCGTGCGGTGGTGGCCCGGCGGCCGCACCGTGCGACGAGGCGCGCAGGGCGGCGACCGCCGTGGGGAGTTCTCGCTCCGGTTCGGGGGTGAGCCCGAGCCAGTCCAGACGCCGACGACCGCTCATGCGTGCCTCCGGGAGGTGGGATGCCGCCGCCGGTCCGGCGCCCGGCGGGAGCCGTGGGCGGGGGACCGGAGGGGATCGGGGGTGCGGGCCCGGGCGGGCCGGGCGGGCCGCACGGCTGCGTCCGCCCCGGTGAACAGGGTGTATGCGGAGCAGGGCCGATGCGGCGACAGGAAAGCACGTTTGCTGACCGATCGGTCAGGCAAGAATTACGCTAGCTGACCGATCGGTCAGTGAACAAGTCTTGACCCGATGGAAATGAGCCAGCAATCTGGCTGTCCAATCGGTCAGCCTGGTTCCGGCTTCCCCGCCCCGACCGCCTGTCCGCCGCTGGATCGCCTTGCCTCGTCCTGCCTTGCCTTCGCTTGTCCTGCCTTGCCATCGAACGCCGACACCGATCGCCGCACGCCGGCACGGAGGAGTCACCGATGCACTCAAGAGCTCCCGGAACACCGACAGGCCGCACCGTCCGATCCGACGCCACCGTCCGATCCGACCGCACCGACCGGACCGTCCGATCCGACCGGACCGGGCCCCCGGGCCACGCCGCCGCCCCCGGGACCCTCGCCCCTGAGGCCCTCGGTCCCGAAGCCATCGCTTCCGAGCCCCCCGCCCGTGAGGCCGCCGCCCCTGGGCCGGCCCTCCCGGCCCGCTACTACACCGACCCCGAGACCGCCGCCGCGGAGTCCCGGCACGTCTTCGGCCGGTCGTGGCAGCTCGTCTGCCACGAGTCCGACCTGCCGAACCCGGGAGCGCGGCTCGCCGCCACGGTCGCCGACCGCGAGGTCCTGGTGGTCCGCACCGAGGACGGCGGCCTCGCCGCCCACCTCAACGTCTGCCGCCACCGCGGAACCCGCCTGGTCACCACCCCCGAACCGGACGGCAAGGCGATCCGCTGCCCGTACCACGGCTGGACGTACCGCCTCGACGGGAGCCTGGTCGGCGCCCCGGAGGCCCGCCAGATCCCCTGTCTCGACAAGCCGAACCTCGGCCTCTTCCCGGCCCGCGTCGAGTCCTTCCTCGGCTTCGTCTTCGTCAACCTCGACCCCGACGCCGTACCGCTGGCCGAGAGCTGCGCCGGCCTCGCGGAGGCGGTCGGCCACTACGCCGGAGCCGACCTGGTACCCATCGGCCGCGCCCGTATCCACGACCTGGCCGCCGCCGAGGTGCAGCAGGCCAACTGGAAGGTGGCGGTCGACAACTACCTGGAGGGCTACCACGTCCCGGTCGCCCACCCCGGCCTGATGCGGCTGCTCGACTACCAGGGCTACACCTGCGAGATCGAGGAGTCCTACGCGCTCTTCGCCTCGCCGCTGCGCGACAAACCCTCTTCGAACTGGGCCGAGCGCCTCTACCAGCGCATCGCCGCACCGATGCCGGGCCTCCGCGAGGCCGACCGCCGGATCTGGCGGTACGCGGTCATCTACCCGAACACCCTCATCGACTTCTACCCCGACCACGTACTGGCCTGGACCGCGATCCCCACGGCGGTGGACCGCGTGGCCGTACCCGGCGCGTTCTACACCCGCCGCGGCACCGGCCTGCGCACCCGCCTCGCCCGGCGCCTGAACATCCACATCGGCTGGATCACCAACGACGAGGACGCCGAGCTGGTCGCCCGCGTGCAGAAGGGACTCTCCACCCCCGGCTTCGAGCCCGGACCGCTCTCCCGCCGCGAGTCGGCGGTCGGCTGGTTCGCCGGCCGCGTCCGGGCCGACCTCGACACCGCCGACGGCTGAGGCCCGCCCCCGCCGACCACCGCACGACCGCAACGCAACGCACCACGGCAACGCAACGCACGACCGCACCACGGCAACGCAACGCACGACCGCACCGCTGCAGCGCAGCGCCCCCGCGCCGCGCCCGCCGTACGACCGAGCCCCCACCTACCGTTCGTTCCCGCCGTCCCCCTGCGGCCCCTACGGAGAGGACCCCATGTCCCCCGAGGCACTCCCCCCGACCAGACGCTCGTTCCTCCGCGCCGGCACCGCCGCCGCCCTCGCCCTCACCGCCTCCGGCTGCGGCTTCGCCACCGCGGACGACCCGGCCGGCAAGGCGGCCGCGGAAGCACCCATCGACGTCAAGGTCGACGGCGACCTCGTCTACTTCAACTGGGCGGACTTCGTCGACCCCACCGTCTTCGAAGGCTTCCAGAAGGAGTACGGCGTCAAGGTCGTCCAGTCGAACTACGACTCCATGGAGGGCATGGCCGCCAAACTCAACGCCGGCAACCGCTACGACATCATCTTCCCCACCGCGAAATGGGCCGAGCGCCTCGCCGCCGGCGGCCGGCTCCGTAGGATCGACCACTCCCGGCTGCGGGGCGCCGAGGCCGTGTTCGGCAGCTACGGCTACTTCGCCGACCCCTGGTACGACCCCCGCTCCGCGCACACCGTCCCGTTCACCATGTACAAGACGGGCATCGGCTGGCGCCGGGACCGGCTCGGCGACCTGACCGGCTCCTGGGACGACCTGTGGAACGACCAGGCCAGGGGCAAGGTCTTCGTCCTCGACGACCGCGACGAGGTGCTCGGCCTGGGCGCGCTCAAACTCGGCCTCGACCTCACCACCGGCGACCACGGTGACCTCGCCCGCGTCACCGACACCCTGCGCTCGCTCCGCCCCCGCCTGCGCGGCTTCTCCAGTGACAGCTACAACAACCTCCTCAACGGCAACGCCGACATGACCCAGGCGTGGAGCGGCGACATGGCCGCCATGCTCGCGCAGGCCGAGGACCCGGCCGTCTTCGGCTTCGAGGTCGCCCGCGAGGGCGCCCCCGTCAACTCCGACTGCTACGCCATACCCGCCAACGCACAGCACCCCGGCACCGCGATGCTCTTCATCGACTACATGCTCCGCCCCGAGAACGTGAAGAAGAACATCGAGTACATCGGCTACCCGATGCCGGTCCGCGGCACCGAGGACACCTACGCCGCGCTCGTCGAGCCCTTCCCCCAGTGCCTGGTGACCGCCGACGACCTGGCGGCCGACCTCTTCTTCCGCAACGGCGACGCGGGGACCGAACGGGCCCGCGACGCCGCGTGGACCGACGTGAAGGCCGGCTGACATGGCGACACGCAGCAACCGCACCGGAACCGCGGTCCGGCCGTCCCAGGACCCGGCCGAGCCGAAAAGGCCGCCCCAAGACCGGACACGGCCCGAAGCCGCAACGGGCACCCGCGCCCGGAGGCGGCAGCCGCGCCTGTGGACCTGGCTCCTGCTCCCCGGCACCCTCTGGATGACCGGGTTCCTCGTCGCCTCCCTCCTCCTCGTGGCCACCCTGGCGCTCGGCACCACCGACCCCCTCGGCAACCCGCGCTTCGGACTCGACTTCACCAACCTCACCGCACTGGCCGACCCCGCCTACCGCACCGTCCTGCTGCGCTCCCTCGGCTACGCGCTGATCACCTGCCTCGTCTGCCTCGCCGTGGCCTACCCGGTCGCCTACGCCATCGCCCTGTGCGGCGGCCGGTTCAAGAACCTGCTGATCGCCGCGATCGTCGTCCCGTTCTTCGCCAACTACCTGGTCCGGATGTACGGCTGGTCCGTCGTCCTCTCCGACGACGGACCGCTGCTGAAGGCCCTGCGCGCGATCGGTCTCGCCGACGACGGCACCAAGATCCTCCAGACCGGAGTGGGAGTGATCGCCGGACTCGTCTACGGCTTCGTCGTCTTCATGATCATCCCGCTGTACGCGGCGATGGAACGCATGGACACCTCGCTCATCGAGGCCGGCCGCGACCTCTACGGCGGCCCCCTGCGGACCTTCGTCTTCGTCACCGTCCCCGCCACCCGGCAGGGAGCGGCCGCCGGCTGCGTCCTCGTCTTCCTGCCCGCCATGGGCGACTTCGTCAGCGCCCAGCTCATGGGAGGCCCCGACCAGATCATGATCGGCAACCTGATCCAGGACAAGTTCTTCCAAGGCCAGAACTGGCCCCTCGGCTCGGCCCTCACCATGCTGCTGATGGCGGTCCTGTTCCTCGGGATGCTCGGCTACCTGCGACGCACCCGCAAGGACGAGGCGGAGGCCGCCCGATGAGCACGCAGCCGCATCCGAGTACGCAGCAGGCCCCGAGCACGCAGCAGGCCCCGCGCGGGCGGGAGGACAACGGGCGCGCCCGGCAGGGTCCGCGCACCCCGCAGCGCCGCCGGCGCGGAGCCGAGCGCCGCCCCCGCTTCGCCATCGCCGTCACCGCCCTCTTCTTCGCGCTCCTCTACCTCCCCGTCGGCGTCGTCGTCCTGTTCTCCTTCAACTCCCAGAAATCCCTCACCGTCCTCGACGGCGTCAGCCTCCGCTGGTACACAGCCCTCCTCCACGACGAGGCACTCCTCGACTCGCTCGGCATGAGCCTGCGGGTGTCCCTGGTCGCCATGGCCGGCTCGCTCGTCCTCGGGGTGGCCCTGGCCCTGGGCCTCGTACGCAGCCGCAGCCGCCTCGGCTCCTTCGCCGGCCTGATCATGCTCGTCCCGCTGATCACCCCGGAGATCGTCACCGGCGTCGCGGCGATGCTCCTCTTCAAGGGCCTCGGCATCACCCTCTCCACCACCACCGTGATGCTCGCCGAGATCACCTTCTCCATCTCCTACGTGACGGTCATCCTCCGCTCCCGCATCGCCGCCCTCAACCCGGAGGTCGAGGAGGCGGCCATGGACCTCGGGGCCACCCGCGGGCAGGCACTGCGCCTGGTGACCCTGCCCGCGCTGCTGCCCAGCATCCTCGCGTCCGCGGTGCTGATCTTCGCCCTCGTCTTCGACGACTTCGTCCTCGCCTACTTCACCACCGGCGTCGACCCGCAGCCCCTGTCGGTGCGCATCTACTCGGCGATCAGGTTCGGCGTACAGCCCACCATCAACGCCGTCGGCACCCTGATGCTGGCCGGCTCCATCGGCCTCATCGTCCTCGCACTGGCCATCCCGCGCCTGTTCGGGCGCAGAGGCGGCCTCGACCTGCTCTCCGGGAAGTGACACCCATGCCCGCGACACCCGAGCACCCGACCCCCACGACCCCGGCCGCCAAGACCCGGACCCCCATGACTCCGACGCCCGTCCACCCGACCCCCGCCGTCCGGCTCGACCGTGTCAGCAAGCAGTACCCCGCCGCGGGCGGCACCTACGCCGTGCGCGACGTCGAACTCGACATCGCCCCGGGCGAGTTCTTCTCCCTCCTCGGGCCCTCCGGCTGCGGCAAGACCAGCCTCCTGCGGATGATCGGAGGCTTCTCCGACCCCACCACGGGCAGCGTCCTCCTCGACGGCCAGGACGTCACCGGCCTGCCGCCCGACAAGCGCAACGTCAACACCGTCTTCCAGAGCTACGCCCTCTTCGACCACCTCTCGCTCGCCGACAACGTGGCCTTCGGCCTCAAGCGCAAGGGCATCGGCCGCGCCGAGATCCGCGAACGGGTCTCCGGCATGCTCGACCTCGTCCAGCTCGGCCACCTGGCGAACCGCAAGCCGGCCACCCTCTCCGGCGGTCAGAAACAACGCGTCGCCCTCGCCCGCGCCCTCGTCAACCGGCCCCAGGTCCTCCTCCTCGACGAGCCGCTGGCCGCCCTCGACCTCAAACTGCGCCGTCACATGCAGGTCGAGCTCAAGCAGATCCAGCGCGAGGTCGGCATCACCTTCGTCTTCGTCACCCACGACCAGGACGAGGCCCTGACCATGTCGGACCGCCTCGCCGTCATGAACGAGGGCCGCGTCGAGCAGTGCGGAACGCCCGAGGACGTGTACGAGCGCCCCATCAGCAGCTTCACCGCCGCCTTCATGGGCACCTCCAACCTCGTCCCCGGCACCTACCGCTCCGGCCGGGTCGTCCTCGACGACGGCCCCGAACTGCCCGTCGGACAGCGGACGTCCGTCCCCGAAGGCAGCAGGGTCAACCTGTCGATCCGCCCCGAGAAGATCTGGCTGTCCGACCTGGAGCCCGGCATGGCCCGCGCCACCGGGGTCGTCCGCGAGACCGTCTACTGCGGCCCGACCACCACGTACCTGATCGAACTGGCCCCCGGCGTCACGGTGTCCGTACTGGAGCAGAACACCGTCCGCTCCCGCAGGGAGGACCGCTGGAGCGGCGGCGAGCGCGTCGAGATCGGCTGGAAGCCCGAACACTGCCTCGTCCTGGACTGAAGCCGAAGCCGAAGCCGCCCCGGTTCCGCCCCGACTCCGCCCGACCGAAGGACACCCTCATGAACCACGACGTCATCGTGCTCGGCGCCGGCCTGGCCGGCCTCGCCGCAGCGCGCGACCTCGCCGCCGGCGGAGCCGACGTCCTCGTCGTCGAGGCCCGGGACCGGGTCGGCGGACGCGTCGAACAGACCGAACTCCCCGACGGCCGGCTGGTCCAGCTCGGCGGAGAGGTCGTCGGCCGCGCCCACACCGCCTACCTGGCCCTGGCCGAGGAACTCGGCCTCACCCTGGTCCCCAGCTATGTCGCCGAGCCCGGCGCCCTCACCCGTGCCACGCCCGAAGGGGTCTCCGCCGGCGAACCGCCCCACTGGTTCGGCCCCGGCGACGACGCCTGCCACCAGAGGGTCACCGCCGCCTTCTGCGCCCTCGCCCGGACCGTGGACCCGGCCGACCCCTGGTCCCACCCCGACGCGACGGCCCTCGACCGGTCCTCCGTCGGCGACTGGCTGCGCGCCCAGGGAGCGACACCGGCCGTCGTCCGCCTCTGGGAGATCGGCCAACTCGCCCTCGCCGACGGCTCGTACGAGCGTACGTCCCTGCTCGCCGCCCTGCGCAAACACGCCGCAGTCCCCGGCCCCGACGCCTACGACTACGAGGCATGGGAGGGCCTGCGGGTCGCCGAGGGCTCCGCCACGGTGGCCCTGCGCATGGCCGCAGCCCTCGGCGGATGCATCCGCACCGGCGCGCCCGTCGAGGCCGTCACGGTCCGTCCGGCCGGCCCCTGCTCCGTACGGCTGGCCGGCGGCGAGACCCTCACCGCCGGCGCCGTCGTCAGCGCCCTGCCCGTCGGCCCGCTCCGCCAGGTCGCCGTCACCGGCGTCCGCGATGAGCGACTCGCCTCCCTGCATCACCAACGCCAGGCCCTCGCCGCGAAGTTCGTCGCCGCGTACGACCGGCCGTTCTGGCGCGCACTCGGCCAGAGCGGCCTCTCCGAATGCGAAGGGGTCCTCGGCAGCACCTGGCCGCAGAGCGACGGCATCCTCTCCGCCCTCGTACCACCCGAGAGGCTCGGCGTCCTGCTCGGCACACCCGCCCCGCTGCGCACCCGGGAACTCCTCGCCGACATCGCCCGCCTCTACGGCGACGAGGCGTACCGGCCGCTCGCCACCTACGTCCGGATGTGGGGCACCGACCCGTGGACCCAGGGGTACGTCACCCAGTGGACCCCCGGCGACGTCATGGCCGTCGGACCCCGCCACGGCACCCACGAACCACCCTTCTACGTCTGCGGATCCGACCAGTGGGTGGCCGGCTACATGGAGGGCGCCGTACGCACCGGACGCGACGCCGCCAGGGAGGCGCTGCGCCGTGGCTGACCCCGTGCTCAACCATGTGGCGGGCGTGGACCGGCCCGCCGCCTCCGGCGAGACGATGGAGCTGGTCGACCCCGCCACCGGCCGGGTGCACGGCCACGCCCCGCGCTCCGGCAGGGCCGACACTGACGCCGCCTGCGCGGCAGCCGCAGCCGCCTACGCGCACTGGTCCACGACGACACCGGCGGTACGCCAGCGCGCCCTGCTCGGTATCGCCGACGCCATCGAGGAGCACGCGGAGGCCTTCGTGGCCGCCGAGACCGGCGACACCGGCAAGCCGCCCCGGCAGTTCAGGACCGAGGAACTGCCCGCGATCGCCGACACCCTGCGCTTCTTCGCCGGAGCCGCGCGCAACCTGCCGGGCCTCGCGGCCGCCGAGTACACCGAAGGCCGTACCTCCGTGTTGCGGCGCGAACCGGTCGGGGTCTGCGCCCAGATCACCCCGTGGAACTACCCGCTGATGATGGCGGTGTGGAAGATCGCCCCGGCCGTCGCCGCGGGCAACACGACCGTGCTCAAGCCCGCCGACACCACCCCCTCGTCGTCGGCGCTGCTGGCCCGCGTCGCGGCCGGGCACCTGCCGCCGGGCGTGCTCAACGTGGTCTGCGGCGACCGCGACACCGGCCGCGCGCTCACCGCCCACCCCGATGTCGCCCTCATCGCGGTCACCGGCAGCGTGCGCGCCGGCCGGCAGATCGCCGCTGCCGCGGCCGCCGACCTCAAACGGGTCCACCTGGAGCTCGGCGGCAACGCACCGGTGCTCGTCCACGACGACGTGGACGTCGAGGCGACCGCCGCCGCCCTCGCCGCGGTCGCCTACTACAACGCGGGCCAGGACTGCACCGCGCCCACCCGGCTGCTGGTCCACCACCGGGTGCACGACGCGTTCCTCGTGGCCTTCGCGGCCGGGGCGGCCGCCCTGCGTACGGGCGCCCCGGACGAGCCGGACGCCGACTTCGGCCCGCTGAACAACGCGGCCCAGCTGACGTCGGTACGGTCCCTGCTCGACCGGCTCCCGCGCCGCGCCGAGATCGTCGCCGGCGGGGCCCGCCTCCCACGGCCCGGCTTCTTCCACGAACCCACCGTCATCGCGGGCGTGCGCCAGGACGACGAGATCGTGCAGGAGGAGGTTTTCGGCCCCGTCGTGACCGTGCAGTCCTTCGCGGACGAGGCGGAGGCCCTGTACCTGGCCAACGGCGTCCGCCACGGCCTCGCCGCCAGCGTGTGGACGACGGACCACGACCGGGCCATGCGCGCGACCCGGGCCCTGCACACCGGCATCGTCTGGGTGAACACGCACGGCACCACCGTCTCCGAGATGCCCCACGGCGGGGTCAAGCACTCGGGCTACGGCAGTGACCTCTCGATGGCGGGCCTCCTGGACTACACCCAGGTCAAGCACGTCATGCTGTGAACCCGCCCGGGCCGTCCGCGGCGTCCGTGGCGGCCGTGGCATCCGGGGGATCCTTGGGGTCCGTGGCCTCCGGGTGGGCGGCGGACACCAGGCGAAGGCGCGCGTGGTCGCCCGGTGCTCGCCGCGCCGGTCGACGAGGGCGGCCGCCACGAGGTCCGGGTCACCCGACAGGAGCGCGCGCCCGGTGGTGGCTCGGGTGGTATCCGCGCCCCAGGGCGGCGGCCGTGGGGTCCCGCAGCTGCAGCAGGCACGAGGTCCCGTAGTCCAGCCGGTGGTTGTTCCGCAGCGCGGCGTCGACCTCGGGGACGTCCCGTCCGCCGCCCCGGCCGCCCCCGCCATCGCTTTCCCCGTCCGTTTCCCGGAGGTGCCGCCCCCGGCCCGGTTTCCGCACCCCAACAAGATCAGCCGTTCAGGGAGGCCATCAGCTCGGGTGCGTAGCGGTCGCCGGAAGCCACGCCGTGCGGCGCCACGGCGTCGATGGCCGCCAGTTCCGCGGGGGTGATCGTCACGGCGGTGGCGGCGATGTTCTCCTCCAGGTAGCTGCGGCGCTTGGTGCCCGGGATGGGGACGGCGCCCTGGTGGAGGGTCCAGGCCAGGGCGAGCTGCGAGGGGGTGACGCCCTTCTCGGCGGCGAGCCTGCGCACCTGGTCCACGACGGCGAGGTTGCGGTGGAAGTTCTCGCCCTGGAACCGGGGGTCGGTGCGGCGGAAGTCGTCGGCGGCGAAGTCGTCCGGGCTGGTGAGGGCACCGGAGAGGAATCCGCGTCCGAGCGGGGAGTACGCGACGAGCCCGATGCCGAGTTCGCGGAGGGTGTCGAGCACGCCGTCGTGTTCGATGCCGCGCTCGAAGAGGCTGTACTCGGTCTGTACGGCGGCCAGCGGGTGCACGGCGTGGGCGCGGGCGATCGTGGCGGGGGAGACCTCGCACAGTCCGATGTGGCGGACCTTGCCGGCCTCGACCAGCTCGGCCAGGGCGCCGACGCTCTCCTCGATCGGCACGTTCGGGTCGACGCGGTGCAGGTAGTAGAGGTCGATGTGGTCGGTGCCCAGGTGGCGCAGGGAGCGGTCGGCCGAGCGGCGGATGTACTCGGGGGTCGCGTTGTGTCCGACGAAGGCGCCTTCGTCGGTGAACTCGACCCCGGTCTTGGTGGCGACGACGGCCGCCTCGCGGCGGCCGGCCAGGGCCTTGCCGAGGAGCTGCTCGTTGCGGAAGGGGCCGTAGCCCTCGGCGGTGTCGAGGAGGGTGACGCCCAGCTCCAGGGCGCGGTCGATGGTGGCGAGCGACTCGGTCTCGTCGGTGGCGCCGTAGTGGGCGCTCATCCCCATCAGGCCGAGGCCCTCGGCGCCGACCTTCAGTCCCTGGCCGCCCAGTGCGCGGATCTCCATGATGTGCTCCTCACAGGAAAGTAACTAACTGGATAGTTCGAGTCTGCGACGCGTCGGCCACGTTTGTCAATAACCGGATAGTTACTTGCTAGGCTGCGGTCCATGGCACGGGATTCCCACGCGACGAAGGCGCGCCTGCTCGACGCGGCCTTCACCGAGTTCGCGACGTACGGCATCGCGGGTGCGCGCGTCGACCGCATCGCCGAGGCGGCGCAGGCGAACAAGCGGCTCATCTACGTCTACTACGGCAACAAGGAGCAGCTCTTCGACGCCGTGCTCCAGCGGGCCCTCGCTACGGGATCGGAGTCCGTCCCGTTCGACGTCGACGACCTGCCCGGCTACGCGGGGGCGGTCTTCGACCACCTCGTCGAGCGGCCGGCGCTGATGCGCCTCGTCCTGTGGAAGCAACTGGAGCGCCCGGGGTCCTCGGACGAGGAGTCCGCGTCCTACGACGGCAAGATCGCGGCGGTTCGGCGGGCCCAGGAAGCGGGCCGGATCGACCCCGCAGTGCCCGCGACGGATGTGCTGACACTGGTCATGGGCGTGTCGCAGGCCTGGTTCGGCGCGGTGGGCGGCCCGGCGGCGGGCGCGGCGGGCACCGGCTGGGCCGCCGAGCGGCTCGCCGAGCACCGCGCGGCGGTGGTGGAGTCCGTCCGCCGGATCACCGCACCCGCACCCCCGGTCGGCGGAGCCTGAGGGTGCCTGAGGGAGCACACGGTCAGCGCTGCGGCCCGGCGAACTCCAGCAGCGTCCGCTCGTAGCGCCCGCCGAAGCCCACCCGGGTGACGTCCTCGAACCGGAACTTCGACAGCTCCGGGCGCCACCGCGCCTCGGTGTCGACCTCCCGCAGCCGCAGCGACTTCGGCCGTACAGCGGCCACCTCGCCGATCCAGCAGGCATCCGGCGCGTCCCGCTCGACGTGCAGGGACACCAATCCGAAGGCCCGGGAGGCGCCTTCGGCCAGGTCCGCCAGCCCGTCCAGGACGAGCCCCGGCTCGGGCGCCCGGGCCGGCCAGCGCCCGCGCCGCCGCAGCGCCCGGACGGTCAGGCAGTCCGTACCGCCCCGCCACCCGACCTTGGTGACGTCCGCGGTACGCACCGCCGCCCAGCCGTCGAGCTGGACGTCACTGCACAGGGCGATCAGCGTCCACGCCGCGCTCGTACCGACGACGAAACCGTCGAGCCGGTCCGCGCCCCGGATCGCCGACCGGTGGACGCGGACCGGAACACCTGACGACACCGCCTCGGCGAGCCGTGCCATGACCTTGTTGTCCATGGACAGATCCTCCACCGTCCCGGGGTGCGGGGGCACTTGGGTTTCGGCCGGTCAGCGTCTCCGCGTCAGCGGGTGAGGAACGGCCGGAGCGCCGTGACGAGTTCGGTGGGCGCGTCGAGTGCGATCAGGTGGGCCGCGGTCGGGAACTCGACCAGGGCGGCGCCGGGTATCTCGGCGGCGTACCGGCGTGCGATGTCCTGGAAGTCGGCGACGTCGAGCAGGCCGATCCCGACCAGGGTGGGAACGGCGATCGTCGCGAGGTCGCCCGCCGCGCCACCCAGGGAGTGTTCCCCGACCGCGTCCTGGTTCACCAGCGACGTCCGCATCGGGGTACGGAGCCGTTCGGTCAGCCCCGGAGCGACGTCCTCCCACCCGCGGCCGGGCCCGCGCAGCCACATGTCCAGGTTCACGCGGACCGCGGCGTCCAGGTCACCCGCCTCCAGGGCCGCCGTCTCGGCCTCGTCGTAGGCCACCATGTCCGCCGACCAGCCGTAGCCGGGCCACGGCGGGGCGAGCAGCGTCAGCGACCGGACCCGGCCCGGGTGGGTGAGAGCGAAGTTCACGGCCACCCGCCCGCCCCAGGACGCGCCGATGAGCCGGACGCTTTCGAGACCGAGGTGGTCCAGGAGCCGGCACAGGTCATCGGTCTCACTGAACGGCCCGGTCGGGGGCGCGGACTCGCCGAAGCCCCGCAGGTCGTACCGGATGACGGTATTCCGCTCCGCGAGGGCGGGCACGACGGCGTCCCACATGGTGTGGTCGGCGACTCCGGCGTGCACGAGCACCACGGGCGAACCTTCGCCGGTGACGGTGTAGGAAAGGTGGCCGAGATCGTCGGCAAGGATAGGCATCCGCAGATAGTCGCAGGTCAGAACCGCACGCGCCATGGGATTCCGGAAGCGACCGCACGTGCCTGCGTACGTCGCCCTGCGGACGCCGACACCGGCACCCGTGGTCTCACACGCGCGCATCGCGCCGGAGAGTGGACGCGAGCAGTTCCTGCAGGAGTTCGACGACGAGTCGGGGCCGTCCTGCGAACGGGGAGTGGCCGGTCCGCCACTCGCGCACGCCGGTGCAGCGCGAAGCCATCCTCCGTTGCAGGACCGGGTCGACGGCCCGGTCCTGCGCGCAGACCACGTACGTGGAGGGGGTGTCCTTCCAGCTGTGGCGCTGCGGAACCCCGCGCCCGCAGCCGGGGGCTTGGGCCCGCAACAGGCCGACCGCCCTGGCGGCGAGAGGTTCGGGACAGTCGCCGTAGAGGGTGGCGGCGGCCAGGTCGGGACGCAGGCTGGTCGAGCCGTCGGGCTCAGGGCGGATCGCCTCCTGGAGCTGCGCGGACGCCCCACCCAGACCGGCGGCGCTCTCACCGGTGTCCGGCACGAAGGCCGCCAGGTACACCAGGTGTCCCGCCCCGCGCACCCCGGTGATCACCGAACCGCCGTAGGAGTGGCCGAGCACGACCGCAGGCTCCGGCAGCGCGTCCACGGCAGCCTGGACCGCGGCGGTGTCGGCGGACAACGAACCCCGGTGCAGCTCGGGAACGGCAACCTCCGCTCCTGAAGCCCGCAAACGCTCCGCCACCCCGGCAAAGTGCTCAGGACGGTGATACAGCCCGTGAACGAGCACCACAGCGGCCAACGCGCCCCTCCTCAGGTCGTCTACGGGACCGTTCACCACATCCCCTGTCCGAACTCTGCCATGGCAAGGCTCCCTCGGGATTCCTCCTCGGTGAACACCGCCGGGTCGAGAGCGGACACGAGGGACTCGACGCCCCGTTGCAGCTCGTCGTGCGCCTTCCCGAAGGGCTCCGCAATTGCGTGGACGGACCTGTTGAAGATCGAGTATCGTCCGGGCTCGGACCACGTCGCGCGACCCGAACGGAAGGAGGCGAGTGCCGTGCAGATCACAACCATCCAGCGCTCCCTCCCCGTTACCCCGGTGTGGTTCGTCTGATCCGAGACCGGGAGCGCCCCACGCAGTACACATCCCGGAGGAATCCATGACCGATCTGGTCATCCGCGCGCTCGACGAGAGCGACGCCCACCTGTTCGACGCACACCCCGATCCGCTGAACGCCCGTGCCGCCCACGAGCGCACCACGCACCGCCCCGAGTGGAAGCGGGTGGCCCTGCGCGACGGCACGGTCGTCGCCCGTGGCGCCTGGTGGGGCGGCACCGATGACAAGGAACCCGTCAACGTCAACTGGTTCGACGTCGCCAAGGGCGAGGTGGAGGCGGGAGCCGAACTCCTGCGCTCCGCCCCCTGGCAGGTCGAGCTCGAGATCAACCTCCCCGGCGACTGGCGGGACCACCCCGACCTGGCCGCCGCCACCGAGACGCGGTTCGCCGCCGCCCGGGCGGCCGGCTACGAGCTCCTGGTGGAACGCTTCCTCTACCGCTGGACTCCGGAGCGCGGGCTCCCCGAACGGCCCGGCCGCCTCGCCTTCGGCGCCGAACCCAACGACGCGGTCTTCTTCGACGCACTGCGCCGCATCCACTCGGCCACCCTCGACGCCCACGCGCTGAAGGCCATAGCGGAAGGCGGCCTCGACCAGGCCGCCCAGGAGGAGCTCGACTTCTTCCACTGGTGCCCGTCCCCGCGGGAGTGGTGGCAGACCGCCCGTACACCTGAGGGCGACCTGGCAGGCATCCACATCCCTGCGCACAACCCCTCCGGACCGACCATCGGCTTCATCGGCGTCCTTCCGGAACACCGCGGCCGCGGCTACGCCTACGACCTCCTCGCGGAGTGCACCCACTTCCTGGTGGAGCACGGCGCCGAGGCCGTCACCGGAGCCACGGACCGGGGCAACTTCCCCATGGCCGCGAACTTCGCCAAGGCCGGTTTCCCCGTGGTCCGCGAGCGCGTCAACTTCCACCCCGTGGCCCCGGCCTCCCGGTAGCAGCCGGTCCTGATCCTCGCCCCGCGCCGTCATGTTCTCGCTGCGGGGCGAGGATGCCGATGCCGGAACCCGCCCGAAGCCCCAGGCAGCCAAGCGCGCGCGGCCGACGCCGGACGCCCGGGTTCTCTCCGTAGACTGACGGGCATGGCATGCCGCATCAGTGAGCTGGTCATCGACGCCGCAGACCCCGCCCGACTCGCCGCCTTCTGGAGCGAGGTCCTCGGCTACGTCGAACTCGGCCGGGAGGACGACGGAAGCATCGAGATCGGGCCGCCCGACGCCGGCTTCGGCGGCCCGCAGCCCACCCTCGTCCTCAGCCCAAGCAGTACCCCGCGGACCGGGAAGCTCCGACTGCACATCGACGTCAACCCCACCGACCGCGATCAGGACGCCGAGCTGGAGCGGCTCCTCGCCCTCGGCGCCAGGCCCGCCGACGTCGGCCAGACCGGCACCGAGAACTGGCACGTCCTCGCCGACCCGGAGGGCAACGAATTCTGCCTCCTGCACAGGCGGCTCCAGCCCCTCTGACCCCATGCGCCGTCGACCGCGGCTACCGGCAAGCCGTCGACTCGGGCCGCTGCGACCCACCCCGTGCCCGCCAGCGGATGTGGATCGGCTGACCGGTCCTCAGATTCCTCGGAGCGTCACCTCCGCGGTGGCTTCCCGTAGCTGCTGGGTCTGTGCCTGGACCAGATGGAACCGGGCCTCCCGAAGACGGCCGGGTTGGCGTTCGCGTTCTCCAGATCGCAGGCCCGGATCCAGTCCGGCCGGGGCTCGACGGAGATCACGTCGTCCGCCGGCACGACGACATCCCGCAGCTCGACGGCCGTCGTGTGCGTCGCGCCCATCGCCCACAGCGGCGGCGGCTCGACCGCGTCCATGCCGAGGCCCGTGCCCGGCTCGGGCGTGCAGCCGGCGCGCACGAACAGGGCCTGGTCATCGGCGGTGACGGCCCGGTGATCACCGTGTCCGCGAGGCCCCGGCCGGTCATCCAGGGTCCAACCGGGCGCGGGAGACGCCTTCGACGGCGGTGGGCTCCGCATCGGGCCGCAGCACGGTGGTCGCGATGCGCGTCACCGACTCGATCAACGGCTCGGCAGCCAGGTCCGGCGGCGTCCCCAGTACCGTTCCCGCGCCCGGCACCCCGCGCATCGGCGATCACCTCGTTCCGGACTCGCCCCGTACACCTGGCCGGTGCATTCTTCCCAACAGAGGCTTCGCATACGGACAGGCGTTGCCGGAGAGACCGGGGGCGGCACACCGGTCCATCCGTCTCACATCACTCTCGCCGGTCGGGCAGGTGCCAGCGGTGCGGGGCGACGAGCGCGTCGATGCTGTCGGGCCCCCAGGTTCCGGGGGCGTACGGCTCCACGGGCCGGGGAGCGTCCAGCAGCGGGGCCGAGATCTCCCACAGGCGTTCGATGCCGTCGGACCGGGTGAAGAAGGACTGGTCGCCGAGCATGGCCTCCAGGAGGAGGTGCTCGTAACCCTCCAGGGAGTTGTCGGCGGTGAAGGAGCTCCGGTAGCCGAAGACCATGCCGGCCTCCGCCAACCGCATCGAGGGGCCGGGTTCCTTGACGAGGAATCGGGCGGTGATGGAGCCGGGATCGGCGAAGTCGATGACGAGTTCGTTGCCCCGGCCGTCGACGGCCGCACGCGCGTTCAGGGGGAACATGCCGAGGACGGGCTCGCGCAGTCCCAGCGTGACGACGTGCCGGCCCTCGGCCAGCGCCTTGCCCGAGCGCAGGATGAACGGGACACCGGCCCAGCGCCAGTTGTCGATCTCGACGCGCAGGGCGGCGAAGGTCTCGGTGTCCGAGGCCGGATCGACCCCGGGCTCTGCGCGGTAGCCCGTGTACTGTCCGCGGACGACGTGCGCGGGATCCAGCGGCCGCATGCTGCGGAAGACCTTGACCTGCTCGTCCCGGAGCGACTGCGCGTCGAGGACGACCGGCGGTTCCATGGCGACGAACCCGAGCAGCTGGAAGAGATGAGTGACGATCATGTCGCGGAAGGTTCCGGTGCCCTCGAAGAAGTGCGCCCGGCCCTGGATGTCGATCTTCTCGGGCACGTCGATCTGCACATGGCCGATGTGCTCGCGGTTCCAGAGGGGTTCGAAGAGGCCGTTGGCGAACCGGAGGGCGAGGATGTTGTCCACCGCCTCCTTGCCGAGGAAGTGGTCGATGCGGAACACGCGGGACTCGTCGAACACGGAATGGATGGTCGCGTTGAGTGCGCGCGCGGACGCGAGGTCGGTCCCGAAGGGCTTCTCGACGATGACACGGGCGTCCTGGGCGAGGCCCGTGGCGCCGAGGAGTTCGACCATCGAGGTGAACGCCACGGGCGGGACGGCGAGATGGAAGAGCCGTCGCGGAGTGCCGCCGACGGCCTGCTCGGCCGTGCGTACCGCCTCCACCAGCGGCTCCGGGGCCTCCGGGTCGGCCGAGCCGAAGGACAGGGCGGACTCGAACTCCTGCCATACGGGACCCTCGGGGCGCGAGCGTCCGAACTCCTCCACGGCCTGCCGTGCGTGGGCGCGGAAATCCTGGTCGCTCAGGGCCTCGGACCCCGGGGCCGAGCCGACGATGCGGTAGCGCCGCGGCATCAGCCCCGCCATGGCGAGATGGAACAGGCCCGGCAGCAGTTTGCGCCGGGCCAGGTCCCCCGTGGCGCCGAAGAGGACGATGACGTGGTCGGCCGGGCTCGACCCGGGGGACTGGTCGGACTGGTCGGACTGGGCGGGCTGGGTCATGGCGGGCATCCTCACGCGTCGGCGCCGGGGCGCTCCACGGCACGACGTACGGGACCGCCGTCCATCCGCCCGAGTCCGACTCGTACGAGGTGCACAGCTGTGCCCGAGGCCATGCGCCGCACTTCCGTTCCGGGCGGTCGCATCGCCCTGAGCACCCACTGTGCGTGCTCACCACACAACCGGCACCCGGGATTCCACCACCCGGGTCACGGCAACGCGGCTCCCTCCCGCCCCGGCGGTTCGTGGGCGGCGGGTCCGTTTCGCTGACGTTCGGGTGTCGCCCTCGGCACTAGTCTCGGCTCGTGGGACAGCCTCTGGAGAGCGTCGAAGGCGCAGGACCGTTCATCACCCGGCGTACCTGGCGGCGTCCCGAGGGGGAGACCGTGGTCTGGGACTCGCGGCTGGCGCGCAAGCGCGGCACGCTGTCGGTCCGGGGCCCGGGGGACACGGCCGGCCGGGTCTCGACCGCCGATCCCGGGGCATTGCGCCGTCTGCGCATGCTCAACGTCGTCGCCTCCGGTGCGTTCGTCGTCGGAGGGGCGCTGTTCGCCGTCGGCGCCGCGGTCTCGCAGTTCGGTTCGGGTGATCCGCTCGTCAGCGCGTGGGTGTACCTCGTCGGGGGTCTGTTCTTCAGCACCGGGGGCTATGTATCGGTTCTGCAGGTGCTGAACGCGCCCCGGCACGCCGAGGGGGGCGGTTTCCTGGTCACGGCCGGCTGGCGGTGGTGGGGGTACGAGCCGATGCGGCTGGACTGGCTGAGCACGTTCGTCCTGTTCACCGGGACGCTCGTGTTCGGTGTGAATCTGCTGGACTCCTTCCTGGAAGGCCTCACCGTCCGGGAGGTCAACCGGCTGATCTGGACTCCTGACGTGATCGGGTGCGTGCTGTTCCTCGTCTCGGGGCATCTCGCGTTCGCCGAGATCTGCCATCGGCACTGGCCGTGTGTCCGCTCCCGCAGTCTCGGGTGGTGGGTCGTGGCGGTGAACCAGTTCGGTTCGATCCTCTTCATGGTCTCGGCGCTGGCGGCCTTCACCCGCCCCGCCACCGGAAGCCTGCTCAACGTCGACATCGCCAACTGGGCGACGCTGACGGGCGCACTGTGCTTCTCGTTCGGCGGGGTGTTGCAGCTCTTCGAGCGGCCGTAGGCGGTTGTGGCCGTGTGGGGCGACGCCCGCTCTTGCCACTTCGGGGAACGGGAAGAGCGCGGTGACGTGGGCCGGAACCCCGGCCCGGGCCGAGGGGTCGAGCCGCTCACGCCGCCTGCGGACGGACGGCCTGCCACCGGAACAGGCGGCAGCGCCGGGTCAGTGCGGCCACCCGTTCCGGCGGCGCCAGAACGGGTGCTCCGGCCACCGCCGCTCCTCGGCGTAGGTCCGGGCGTGATGGTGGTGGTAGGCATCCGCGACGCCGTCCAGGAACGAGGCGTACGACGCGAGGGCGCCCGTGTCGCCCGCCAGACACCGGTCGACGGCCCGGCCGGCGTGGGCCCCGGTGTGCAGGGCCGTGAGGATGCCCTGGGAGGACAGGGGGTCGAAGGCGATCGCGGCGTCCCCGGCGGCGACCCATCCGGGGCCGGCCGGCGGGGACAGCCGCAGTCCGTGGGCGGCCGTCCAGCACGGCGCGGGGGAGTCGGCCGGGTCGTAGCCGCTCAGGCGCTCCCGTACGTGGCGGGTACGCGCCGCCGCGTACCGGAATCCGTCCGCCGTGCGCAGCCGGGCAGCGGCGAGGTCGGCGTCCGTGAGATGGGCGACCACCCGCCCGGCGGGGACCCTGGCGGTGTACCACCAGCCGTCGGGCACCGCCTCGACGAGCGTACGCAACTCCAGGTCCCCGGCGTGACCGCCCGCCCCGCGTGCGCCGAGCAGCGAGTACGCGGCCACGAGCCGGTCCTGCCGGCGGCGCCGGGCCAGGCGGCGGCCGATGAGGGAGCGGCGGCCCGTCGCGTCCACGACCCAGCCCGAGCACAGCTCCCGTACGGCGCCGCCCCGCTCCCGCACCAGCAGGTGCTGCTCCCCGGCCGTGCTGCGGTGGCCGATCACGACGGCCCGCCGGATCAGCGCGCCCGCGGCCACCGCGGCCTCGCGCAGGAAGGCGTCGAACCGGTCGCGGTCGAGGTGCCAGCCGTGGCCGTGCGGGTCGAGCAGGTGGCTGTGGCCGTGCAACTGCGCCGATCCCCAGGACGCGTAGGTGCCCGGGCAGCTCAGGTGCGCGTCGGCGGTGAAGGCGGCCCAGAGCCCCAGATCGTCGAGCAGCGGCCGGGCCGCGGGCGGCAGGGTCTCCCCGACCGTGAAGGCGGCGGAGGGCGCGCCCGGCGGCCCCCCGTCCACCAGCAGGACGCGTCGGCCGGCCTGGGCCAGGACCAGGGCGGCGACGGCCCCGGCCGGGCCGCCGCCGGCCACGACGGCCTCGAAACGCCCGGCGAGGGGAACCGGGCCGGTCCGAGCGGTCACGGCGTCTCCGGGAAGCGGGCGACCTTCTCGAAGTACCCCGCCATTACCTCCTCGTCGGGCCGGCCTGCCGCGGCGATGGCGGCGGCCACCGCCTCCTCCCGCACCGCGGGATCGGCGGCCTCGGGCACGTGCAGACACACCAGGTTCCGCAGCGGGGGCGGAGCCTGTTCGGGATGGAAGCTCACCTCGGACTCCACCAGCATGGTCGCGGGGAGACTCACCACGTCACCGGCGACGGTGACGGTGCCGGAGCCGCTGTCGGTGCCGGAGCCGTGACTGGTATCGGCGGCAGGGCCCTCCCGCCGTGCGACGATGCCGAGCTTGCCGAAGTCCTTGACCATGGCGTTCATCTGGGCGATGCGGTCGGAGGGCAGCCATCTGTCCCACACCGCCCTGTCCTCGAAGGCGCTGCGACGGTCCTCGGGGTCGGCGGCGGGGTCGACGGCGGTCCGGTAGTTCTCCTCCGTCAACACGTGGTTGGGCACCCGCGCCGGCCAGAAGGTGGGCAGGTACGGGTCGTACCGCGGCCCGAAGCCCAGGTAGTACCCGGAGCGGCAGCGGGCGGTGTCGGTCTGCCAGGGCACGGCCATCCAGCGGGTCAGACCGCCCGGCTCCTGGCCGTACACCGGACCGTCGACGGCGAGCGCCGTCTGCGGGGTGAGCGTGGTGCCGTAACCGGGTTCGGGCCGGGCGGGGTCGCGGTGGCGTACGCGGAAGGGCGCGGAGTACAAGGTGGCGTGACGCATCGGCCAGGTGAGCTCACAACCGGGGTGGAAGGCGTCGGCCAGGCAGTACGACAGGGCGGCCCGGTCGAGGGCCGCCGGGCGCTGCGCGAGCGGCAGGCCGTCGAGCCCCGTGGGCGCCGTGGCCTGCGGATCGTAGTCGGCGTCGAAGTCCCCGGCGGCCCAGCGGGCCAGCATGTCGTACTGCAACGGGGAGAGCGCCAGGTGCTGCCGCGCGGAGACCGGCCGCACGCTCATCGAGTCGCCGTAGATCGGCGGCCAGGGCACGGGGGAGAGCCCGTCGCGGTCGGGATCGCGCATCATCGCCCAGATCTGCCGGCGCAGTTCGTCGCGCCGGGTGCCGTGGCCGGCCAGCTCCGCCAGCCGCTCGGGCGCCAGGAAGTGCTCGCGCCCACCATGACCGAACAGGGCCGCGATGCCACGGTTGACCCACTGCAGATCGCACAGCCGGCGCAGCACCGGCAGCACGTCGTGGGTGAACGAGACCCGCGCCGGAGGCGCCAGCATGCCCGCGGCCACGAAGGTGTCGCGCATCAGGTCGTACATCGTGCGCACGGACTTCAGCTCCGGTGCGAAATTCGGGGGAGCGACCACGACCCAGGCCGGATCGACCGGGACGCTCCTGCCGTCGATACGGACCTGCGCGGTGACCGGGCCGTCGCAGGTGTCGTCGTGCCAGCCGTCGTTGTTGGCGAAGTGTGTCGCCTGGGCGGCGGGGTACGAGGCGGACACCCCGCGCCCGCCGAGGAAGAGCAGGCGGCCGGCGCCATCGGTGCGCAGCTCGCCCAGGTAGACGGGATGCCCCAGGAACGTACCCGAGTCGAACGCGTACTCGGGCTTCCCCGCGCGTTCGCGGCCCCGGATCGAGCGGGGCCCGGGGGTGATGGCCAGCCGGTCGCGTCCGCCTGCGGGCACCGTGCTGACGTTGCGCAGCGTGGTCGCGGGTGCCTGTTCCGCCTCGGGGATGTCCAGGGCCAGCTGGAACTGGTACCAGGCGGCCTTCTTGTTGGCCACCTCCACGGTCCACCGCAGGTCGGCGTTGTCCGCCGTCAGCTCGGCCACCGCCTCACCGGCGGCGTTGTAGCCGTACACCCGGAACCGGACGGCCTGCCGCTTGAGCGCGCCCGTCGCGTCCTTGTACGTACCGGTGGCCGGTGGGGGAGCCCCGTCGAGCTCCGGGGCGAGGAAGAACTCCTCCGCGCTGTCGCCGACGCGGGCCACTCCGATCGCCGGGTGAACGGCGGCCCGTACGATCCGGGTGTCGCGTCCGTGCGGTTCGGCGGCCGCCGGCCGCGCGGGTCCGGGCTCCGCCGCCGGAATGCCGTTGGCGTCGCGGCGCCGGGCCGCCGACGCGTGGTAGACGGCCTCGCGGGCCTCGGCCATGCTGCCGACGGGCTGGTGCTCGGACAGGCTGTGCCAGGGGTTGAAGGCGAGGTTGTCCCCGTACTGCTCCTGCCCCCGTGCGGTGGTGTCCTGCTGATGCAGAGTCAGTCGCGCCACCTTCACGGGCGCGCTTTCGCCCTCCTCCCAGCGCACGGTGGCCCGGTCCAGCGGCATGCGGTCCGGGTCGGTTCGGAACTGGAGCAGCAGGTCGAAGACGGCCGGGCCGGCGGCCAGGCGGTGGCGCAGGTCCCCGCGCAGGAAGGAGGGGTCCTCGTCCGGCGGCGACGCCAGGGGGTCCCCGTCCGCGCAGCCGGCCGGGACGAGCTTGTACTTCACGTGCCGGTCCGGCCCGAAGGAGTACGGCAGCACGCCCCAGTACGTCGACGTGAGCGTGCTCTCGACGGGCTTGCGCATGTCCGCCAGGATCTGCCGGGTGAGGGGGTGTTGCTGCTGGTACGCCGCCTGGTCCAGCTGGAACTCGCACATGTCCCGGGCGGTGTCGACGAAGAAGACGTCGTGGTTCTGGAGTACGAGATCCTGTGTGTCGGCCCGGGTGTCGTCCGCAAGCAGCTTCGGCCCCGGCACGCCGAACAGCTTGATGCCCCACCCGACGGTCCTGCGCAGATCCGGCCGCTCCGGCTGGGTGTCGCTGGAGATGCGCACCCAGGCGGTCAGGCCGCCCTGTTCCGCCGCGGCCCGGAGGAAACCGATGCGGAACTCGGGCGGCAGATCCGGGGCGACCGTCAGCAGGCCGCGAGCCGCTCCGTGGAACTTGACGAAGACCGGGCGCAGGAGGGGATCCTGCCCCTGGGCGACGCGGTCCCCCATCCGCTCGCCGACGAACTCGGCCATGATCCCGGCGATCGGCTCGTTGACGCAGTCGCGCGGGGGTGGCTGCGTGGGGCTGTCGGACACCTCGGGGCTCTCCGCCATGGCTCTGCTCCTGCCTGTCGAAGGCCGGCCGGGGCCGACCGCGTGCTGATGCTCCTGGCGGGAACCAGCCTGCCCCACGAAACGTCAGATATGGGATATCTTGCACAGTCGGGGCGTCTCGACGCGGCGGCCCCGTGGCGCATCGGGCGAGGAACGTGCACAGGCCGTTCGCCGTCGTACACCGCCGTACGCCACCACGGCCGGCAGCCCGGCCGAGGGCGGAGCCGAGCGGCCGACACCTCTCTGACGACCGGCGATCCACAGCGGTCGGCCGGGGGCGGGCCGGCCTGGAACGGCGGACGCGCGGTGAGCCGACCGGACCTTCAAGTTCACCTGACCGCCACGCGCGACGGCATTGTCACATCCGGCGCGTGTGTTCGGTCCCCGCTGCGAGACGACAGATGAAGGGAAGGCTGATGAAGACTCTGCTCGTATGCACGTCGGTATCCCACGGCAACACCCGTCGCGTGGCGGAAGCCATGGCCGACGTGCTCGATGCCCGGGTGGTCGCGCCGGATGAAGTCGAGGTTTCGGACCTGCCGGGCTACGACCTCGTGGGCTTCGGCTCCGGTGTCTTCTCGCAGCGGATGCACCAGGACCTGCTCGGGTTCGTCCGGGCCGTGCCACCGTCGAAGCCGGCCCTGGCGGGGCGCGCTTTCGTCTTCGCCACGAGCGGCCTGCCGGAGCTGGCGTTCGCTCCGTTCACCCGTCCGCTGGTGCGTCTGCTCGAAGTCAGGGGCTTCGAAGTGGCGGACACCTTCACCTGCCGCGCGCTCGACACGTGGATGCCGTTCCGGCTGATCGGGGGCATCAACAAACAGCGTCCCGACGAGGGCGACTTGATCGCCGCCCGGGCATTCGCCCGACGACTCGGGAGCGGCTCCGCAACCGCAGTCTGACCGTCGGCCGTGGCCCGACGGCGCAGGCGTTTTTGTCCGCAGGGCAGAAGCCTTCCCCAGAGCAGCACCGTGCGCGGTAGCCTCCGCAAGAGGGGCACGCTCCGGAAAAACTTTTCCGAAAGCAAATGTTCGGAGCGCGCCGCACCCGAAATCAACCGGTATTCGCGGACGCGCGGACACCATGGACCTGCCGTCGTCTGCGCACCGCGCACTCCCTGGAGGGACACACGTGAAGGACTCGAAGGACAGGCTGGAAGCACTGCGGGCCGATATCGAGCGCCGCAATCCCGCACAGCCCGAGTTCCACCAGGCGGTACGGGAGGTCCTCGAGACCCTGGCCCCCGTCTTCACCGCCCGGCCCGAGTACGCCGACCCGGCCATGGCCCTGGTGGAGCGGCTCACCGAGCCCGAGCGGCAGATCGTCTTCCGTGTCCCGTGGCAGGACGACCGGGGCCGCGTCCACGTCAACCGCGGCTACCGCGTCGAGTTCAACAGTGCGCTCGGCCCGTACAAGGGGGGCTTGCGCTTCCACCCGTCGGTGGACATCGGTGTGGTGAAGTTCCTCGGCTTCGAGCAGATCTTCAAGAACGCCCTGACCGGCCTCGGGATCGGCGGCGGCAAGGGCGGCAGCGACTTCGACCCGCACGGCCGGTCGGACGCGGAGGTCATGCGGTTCTGCCAGTCCTTCATGACCGAACTGCACCGGCACATCGGGGAGCACACCGACGTGCCCGCCGGGGACATCGGGGTCGGCGGCCGCGAGATCGGCTACCTCTTCGGCCAGTACCGGCGCATCACCAACCGCTGGGAGGCCGGCGTCCTGACCGGCAAGGGGCAGGGCTGGGGCGGCTCCGCGATCCGCCCGCAGGCGACCGGCTACGGCAGCGTGCTGTTCGCCGCCGAGATGCTGAAGGTCCGGGGCGAGTCGCTGGACGGACTGACAGCGGTCGTCTCCGGCTCCGGCAACGTCGCGCTGTACACGATCGAGAAGCTCCAGCAGCTCGGCGCGAACCCGCTGACCTGCTCGGACTCCCGCGGCTACGTGGTCGACGACAAGGGCATCGATCTCGCACTGCTCAAGCAGGTCAAGGAGGTCGAGCGCGGGCGCGTGAGCGACTACGCGGCGCGGCGCGGATCCTCGGCGCGGTTCGTGCCGGGCGGGCGGGTCTGGGAGGTGCCGGCGGACGTCGCCTTCCCTTCCGCGACGCAGAACGAACTGGACGCGCAGGACGCCCGTACGCTCGTCGCGGGCGGGGTCAAGGCGGTCTCCGAGGGTGCCAACATGCCGACCACCCCCGAGGCCGTACGGATCCTGCAGGAGGCCGGGGTCGCGTTCGGGCCCGGCAAGGCCGCCAACGCGGGAGGGGTCGCGGTCAGCGCCCTCGAGATGAGCCAGAACGCCGGACGGGTGGCCTGGAGCGCACAGCGGGTGGAGGACGAACTCGCCGCCATCATGCGCTCGATCCACGCCGTCGCTCACGAGACCGCGGAGCGTTACGGCGCCCCGGGCGACTACGTCACCGGCGCGAACATCGCCGGCTTCGAGCGCGTCGCGGACGCGATGCTGGCGCAGGGCGTCATCTGATCCGACGATCACGTCGCGCTCGGGTGAGCCGGGCGGGCCTGCTGCGCAGTGATGCAGGGCCTGGCCGGTTCACCCGGGTGGATCGCATGGGGGACAAGGCGCGTGGGACGCCCCTGTCCCTCCGGCCGAGGCTGTCCTCGACGACTGGCAGGACCAGCCGCGGGCAAGCCGGGATGTCCGCGGAGGAGTTCGAGCGCCTGTGGGCCGAGGCCAGGCAGATTCCCGGTGCTTCAGGCTGATCCGACCGGATGGGGTTCGTAGTCCGTTCCAGCTGCTTGTTCCCCCGCCGGGAAGGCCGTTCACCGCGGATGGAGGACCCGGAACTGCGGGTCCGGTGGAGGGACTGCACCTCGACGACACGGCCCGCTTCGACGTGCCCGCCGGGCGGACCGGAGCCCGGGCCTCCCGCGACTCCCGGCGGAACCTCCCCGCCGCCGTCCGCTGGTTCGAGTCGGACGAGGAGCACGAGGCGATGGTGGAGATCCCGCTGCAAACCTGGCCTGCTCCGGTTCTCCGTGCCGCACATCGTCAAACGGTGGACCCGGCCGGAGAGGCTGCTGGTGTTCGTGTGTGGTGGGGGTCAGTGGAGGGCGAGGGCGTAGGCGAGGAAGGCGAGGGTGAGGGTGGTGAGGATGGTGCGCCAGGTGTTCGCCTTGTTCCAGGGGGTTTCGTAGGCGGTGCGGGTGGTGTGGATGGCGGGGTCGGTGTGGTGTTCGGGGGGTCCGGCCTGTTCGAGGGCGTTGTTGAGCGGGATGTTGATGCGCGCGGTGATGATCATGGCGGCGAGGCAGGTGACGAGCGCGGCGGCGAGCGGGGGGATGGTGTCCCGGGTGTCAGGGTCGGTGGCGTGCAGGATCAGGGTGGCCGTGATCAGGAGGGGTGCGCCGAGGTAGGCGAGTATGAACCACCCGTTGAGGATGGCCTTGTTGATGTTCTGCATGGTCTCGACGGTGGTTCTGTCGGTGCTGCGGGCGAGGCCGGGCATCACGGCGACGGTGAAGGCGTAGAAGAGGCCGCTGATGAGTCCGGCGGTGATGGTCGCGGCGACCAGGGTTGCGGTTCGTGCAGTTTCCACGTGGGTTCCTCTCTGGTGTTCCGGTAGGTGCCGTGCCGTGCCGTGCGAGGCGAGCGGGGCGGGTTGTGCCGGGTCGTGCCAGGGGTGGTGCCAGTGGTGCCGTGCGGGGCGGGGCCGGGGTCGGCAGGTCGTGCCGTGCCGTGCCGTGCCGTGCTGTGCCGGTGGTCTCCGGGGGCTCTGCCGGGCCTGGCGGGTGGTGTGGCGCCGGGCCCGGTGGCTGGTGCTGTGCTGTCTGGCGGTGGGGTTCCGTTGATCATAAGGGTGGAGTGGCGTGTGTGGCCCTGTGGTGTGGCGGGGTTGCGTCTTCCGGTTGTCGTTCCTGGGGGAGTCGTCGTGCTGACTGCTCCTACCGGGGTTGCGGGGACCGGGGACGCTGCGCCGGCCACCGGTCGTGCCGCGTCCTATGACGACGCTCTGGGTGCGGCAGGGGCGGTCGAACAGGAACAACGGGTGCTCCACACCAGGCGGATGACGGTGCCCTCGATGATGGGCAGCGACCTGCCGGGCAGGGGCGAGCCACGCCGCCCGGCGGGTCAACCTGGGGCACAGCCGCTCCCGTGTTTGCGCAGTCGCCTTCCCCTGGAGTCCACTGTCAGTGGTCGACCGCCCTTGGGGTCGTGGACGGCACTGGTGTCGGCCGTCGCATCGCGCGGTCGGATCGGAGCCGGCCGGTCCGCCACGCGATCGGCTGCAGAGCCGGTGCTCAGGCCATCTCGTCACGGATCTCGTTGCGGTGCGCCTCGTAGGCGAGTCGCGCGTCGTCGTTCGGGAGCGCCGGGGTGGTGAGGCCGCAGGCACAGGTCACCACCGTGAGGTCGGACAGAGCGCGCAGGGTGTGCCCCTCGGGACTGGTCCGGGCCGCCACCGCCGGCTTTTCGTACCGGAGTTTGTGCCGGTAGTGGGGTGGGCGGACAGCGGCCGGGGCGATGCTGGCGCTGGTGTCGTCGCGGGTGAAGCGGTGCTCGCTCATGGGTCCAGTGTCGTCTGTCGGACACGAGTAGCTTGCGCCCGCCTGGCAGAACGCGATGCGAGTGTCACCGGGCTGGCCGCAGGTCAGTGGTGATCCTCAGTGGCGCCCTACCAGCTGTCACACTCCGCCTGGAACGCCCTCACCGTTGGCGGAGACCGCCTACGGGCCCTGCGCACCGGCCTGCTCACCGAAGGAGTTCGGCCGATGTGCCAGCCACCTCCGGGTGCCGGCGCCCCACCCGGCTCCACGACCGGGGTCCGGGAGACGGCCGCCGCTTCGGGCGAGCCGCCCCCCGGTCCGCCGGGGCGCCGACACGAGGGTGACGGCAGCGCTGACAGGAGGAGGCGGCCGGCTCACCTCAGGGCGAAGAGCAGGTTGACCGAGTTGTAGTAGTTGGGCAGGTGCACCAACTCCGATCCCGGACGCGGCGGGTCGGCCTTCGGCCAGTTCCGCGGGCCCAGCAGATGGTCGGAGTAGTCGGTGTTCGGAACCTTCGGCACGAACCAGACGCGGAACGCGCCGCGCCGTGCGTCCGGCTCGAACCGCCAGAGTTGCGTCGCGCGGTCCGCGCCGGTCCGGCAGGGTCGAAGGGTGACCGCGACGAGATTCCCGCCGCCGGTGGTTCCGTCGAGGCAGGTGCCGGTGTCCGCGTTGCGGAGTTGGTACGTGTTCTGATGGGCAGGCAGCTGCTGCCATGCCTGGTTGGCCTTCCCGGTGCACTTCTCGAGCTGCAACGGGCCGGCGGAACCGTCGCCGCCCAAGCCGACGCACAGCCCCGAGGCCACGTTGACCAGGGCGGCGCCCGTGCGATCCGTCGAGGGCGACGCGGAAGGCGGCACGGCGGAGGCCGAGGCGGACGCGGACGCGGAGGCGGAGGCGGAGGCGGAAGGGAGCGGTGTGGTGGGGGCAGTGGCGAAGGCCGCCGGACCGATGGCCACGATCGGTGCGGTTTCCGGGAGAGGTCCGGCCAGGGCGGCGGACGTTCTGGCGGGAGCTGCGGCCTGCCCGGACCTGTCGCTCTCGGAGTCGGCCGGCAGCAGGACGACCACGGTGGCCGCCGTTCCCGCCACGGCTGCCGCAGCGGCCCATTTCACGGGGCCGACCTTGGCTCCGGCGAACTGCGTCCCGTTCAGTGTGGCCGAGGCGAGCTGCGTGCCGCCCCCACCCAGGGCCGACAGGAAGGAGGCGGGGTTCCACAGCAGGATTCCACCCAGCAGCAGCACGCCCAGACGGCCGTTGACATCGCGCAGGTCGCGCTCGGCGCGTGCACAGTCGTCGCACCCCTGAAGGTGGCGGCCCAGGTCCCGGGTGAGGCGCTTGCCCGGTCGGCGCAGCCTGGTGGCGATCTGCCCACCGTAGTGCTTGCACTCGTCGCTCGCGGTCTGGTCCAGGTGAGCGCGCAAGTACGCCTCCCGCAAGCCTTCCCGTGCACGCGCGACCAGTGAGCCGATGCCTCCCGCCGATATCCCGAGGCGTGCTGCGGTCTCGGCCGCCGGCTCGTGTTCGACGACGGAGTGCCACAGCACGGCCTGCCAGCGCTCCGGCAGCGACCGGTAGGCGTGCAGGACCAGCGACCCCTCTTCCGCCGAGAAGACGGCGTCCTCGGTGTCCTGGCCGTCCGAGAGCTGGGCGGCCCATTCCTCGAAATCGTCGGACAGCCGCGTACGGGCGGCATCCCGCGCCCATGTTGCCGCCAGACGGCGCACGCAGGTCAGCAGGTACGGCCGCCAGGCGTATTCGGGTCCGGCACCCCAGGCGATGGCGCGGTAGGTACGGGCGAAGGCCTCGGCGGCGAGGTCCTGGGCGGTGGACAGGTCTCGGCAGCACGTGCGGGCGTAGGCGAGCACCGAGGGATGGTGACGGGCGAACACCTCATCCATCACGTCGCTGACCGCCGCGTCGGACTCCGAGGTGTGCCCACGCAGCAGGGCACAGAGTTCCCCGTCGCTGAGGCTTCGAAGATGCTGCTGACGGGCGGTACCTGGTGTACTCAACACGTGCTCCCGTGTGGCTTTCTGATGACCCGGGCGTCGGTTCCGGGCACGTTCGTCATGAGGGTGCGACGCTGCGCCCGATCGGAATTCGCGCAAGTGTGCACCCTTGCGGAGCCGCAAGCAAATGGCAGGCAAGACAGGAGGCGCCGCCGGCGTTGCCGCCCTCCCGGGCGGAGCCGTTGCGGAGGAAGCCCCGCTTCCGGTCCTGGCGATCGGTGTCGAAGTCTCGACGACGTGGCGGTGGTCGACGCAGTCGGCCGTCGGCCTGGCAGGCCACGTGCGTGCTGTGCGTGCGCTGCCCGGCCACGGCGCGGCCCCGACCCTTCATGGGACGGGAGGTGGCCACGCGTCCCGGGTGTCCGTCAGACGAGGGCTGCGATGGCGATGGCGGCCTTGATGACGCCGGATGCGGCGCCGGCCTGTTCTCCCGGCAGGGGCTGTATCCGCAGCAGGACGCCTGGCGGGTTCCTGGCGGGGGGTTCCTGGCGGAGGTGGGGCGGATCGCCCGGGCGGTCCGGGCGGTCCGGGCGGCGGCCGCCAACTGGCGCGTCGGCAGCCCGACTTCCCGGAGCCGACCGGCGGTACGACGGCGAGTCCGGAGTCCGACCGGGCCGCTGCCCTTGCCGGGCTGCCGGCCCATGGCAAGATCGTCGTATCCACGGAGGCGCCAGCCGCATCCCTTGCCGTGGCCGACACCGCAGACGGCACACGCCGGTTCCGGCTTGAGGACCCGGACCGTGTCCCGGGAGTCCCGCGTCGCCGTCGGCCCCCCTTGGAGTCGGGAGCGCGCGTCGGGCGGCGGCCGCTGCACGGTCGGTGCAGGCCGCCGGCGTTGCCGTTCGCCCTGACCTGGGGGAACGAGCGTGACGCGGACGGACCAGCTGACGTAGATTCTGCTTGGCCCGCCCTGTCCGGTGCGCCTTTTCGTGTTCCGTACCCGTGGGGGGTTCCTCAGCATGTCCGCAGCTCCGGTCGGTCCGCCGGCACCAGTCCCGGTCCCGTCCCCGTATGCCGCCCCCGGTGTGAAGGGCGTACGGCTGCGCGTGCCCGTCGGCCTGGCCATCGCGCTGACCGCGCTGTTCGCGCTGGTCGTCGGAATCGCCGTCTACGCCGTCTACGCCGACTGGAACACCCGCTCGCTCATGGAAAGACTCCTCGCGGATCCCGCGGAGGTGAGCGACGCGGATCTGGCCCGCGGCGAGAGGCTGACCGGCCTGGTCGGCACGATCCAGGGCAACGCCCTGATCGTGACGGGCATCGTCTTCATCATCTGGTTCCACCGGGTGCGCACGATCGCCGAAGTCTTCGCCCCCGGCGCGGACAAGCTCGCGCGCGGCTGGGCGATCGGCGCCTGGTTCGTACCGCTCGCCAACCTCTGGCTGCCGTACCGGATCGCTGTCACGACCTGGGGGTCGAGCACCCCCTCCGGAGCTGACGGAGGCTACCGCCGGTTCCCGTTGACCCTGGTCAACCTCTGGTGGGGCGCCTTCGTCCTGTCCCGGCTCCTGGGGTGGTACGGGGGCATGTCCTACGGCCGTGCCCAGAGCCCCGGCGCCATGCGTGACGCGGCCACGACGATGCTGCTCGGTGACGTCCTCGACGTTGCCGCGGCAGTCCTCGCGGTGCTCTTCGTCCGCAGGCTGACGGCCATGCAGCACGCCAGGGCCGCGCAGGGGCCCGCCGTCGCAGCGGTGTAGCGAGGCCAGGACGTTGGCATGGATGCCCACGCTCCCCATGCCCACTTGCCCGACCCGGACAGCGGCCGCGGCCGGCGGACGCGAACCAGCCGGGCCGCCGGGGCCGGGTGCGGGCCCGATGGTGCGCGCGTCAGCCGGCCGGCGCGCAGACTGCGGCATCGCCTGTCTGCGGGCCGGGTGGCTACGCAGCCGGAGGAGAATCGAAACAGGCAGCGGCGACCTCAAGTGCCACACTCGGCGACGGCACCTCATGCCAGAACCCATCCGGAGTCATGGTCACTCGACAGCGCCCTTCCTCCAGGGGCCGGATCTTCACAAGGCCCGATTCCAAGTCGAATGGCGTCCGGCACAGCATCAGACTCCTGTGGCTCATGTCGGGCCAGAACCTCCGCAGGCCAGGGTGCTCGTGAGCCGCCTGAACGAGTGGTCGATCAGGCAGGTGCCACTCGCTGGAAAGGAGCTCGCTCCACTTCGCGGGAGCAGGGTCACCATCCTCGAACGCTTGCGCCAGCTCGCTCCAGCTCATGAACGGAAAGAGGTCGTGCAGCTCCCGCAGACTGCCGCCCTGGTGCCATGGATTCGCGACTCCCACCGCAGCGACCAGGTCGTTCGTCCACCCATCCGAGGAAACGAATCCATGGCGGCGACGGATCCGTACGCAGAAGGAATCCTCCGCGCAAGGGGAAACAACAACCAGTCCGCGATCGGTACTCACCTCGGCGCCGGCGTCCCATCCCGAGCGAGTGCGCACCTCGCCCAAGTCGCAACCTTGAGCCAGTGCGGTTCGCTCGATGCGCCGGACAAGATCCGCAGGCGACGCCGAATCGGCATCACCCCGGCCCCCTGAGGGGTGGGATTCCCGTGATCACTCGCAGATTCCGGCTGAACGGGCAGCGGGGGCGTACGGTTCGCTACTCCGAAGGGTGCGGCCGGGATGCGCCCGTCCGCCCCCACGCGAGGCTGGCGGAGGGCCGGTCTCCTCGCTCGCCGAGGATGCCCTGAAGGCGGCCGACTTCGTCGGTGACGTCGGCGCACCGATCGCGGACTTCGTCACCGCCGTGATCGGCTTGATCGCGAAAGTCCCGCCCCGCGCACGGCGTCCGCGGCGCTGCGGATCTCCCCTCTCGCTGTGCACCGTAGTGGGCTCCACCGGCCGAGTGCGTGCTCATCGACCCTCCGACAGACGCAGGTCCGGGGCCGGTTCCGCTGCCGATCTTCGCCTGGCCTGTCGACCCGCCCACGGGCACCGGCTGCCGTTCCCGTAGCGTCCGTTCCATGATCGCCCTCGATGCCCTCGTCCGCCTCTGCCCGCCGCCCGCCGATCCGCCGCCCGCGGTGGACTGGGCGCAGGCCGAGCGTGCCCTGGGTGCGGCTCTGCCTGCCGACTACAAGCAGCTCGTCGAGACGTACGGCGACGGCCTCTTCGACGAGACGATCTGGCTGCTCGTTCCCGACTCCGCTTACGACGACTGCGACCTGCACGCGCAGACGGCGGAACGGGACGAGATCCTGGCCGGCCTGTGGGAGTTCGAGGCGAAGCCTGCCGGACTGCTGGAGGCGGGGGCGAGGGTCGTGCCGTGGGCGTTCGAGGAGGGCACGGGCGCGTTCCTGTACTGGCTGGTGCGGCCCGGACAGCATCCCGACGAGTGGACCGTGCTCTACAACGAGGGGCGCGGCCCCCTGTGGGAGCATCACGCCATGGGGTGCCTCGCCTTCCTCCTGGCGGTACTCAGAGGAACGGCGGAAACGGAGTACTTCGGCCACCTCTACGAAGAGTTGAAGCCGACGGAACACCGCTTCGAGACGGCCGATCAGACCCTCGGATCGTCCGGGCAGTGATGCCGTCCGCCGATCCGGACGACCTGGCGCCGCTCACGCACCTCACTGAGCGCCGCACTCGGCCAGACCCGCCGAATCCGGCGCTCCTTGCCGGGCCGGCGGGGCTTGCCGGCTCCGGCTCGCCCGCGCCGCGTGGCGGACTGCTCGACGGCTGAGGTCGGGAGGCGCGGGGTGCTCCCGGTCCGGGGCCGGGTCCCGGTCGCGGTCTCGGGAGCACCCCGTCGGGATCGGGTCAGGGGCAGCCGGGGCCCGTTCCGGGGTTGGCGCAGACGTCGGTGCCGGGCCCGCCGTTGTTGCTGTTCGTGCCCGGGCCGCCGTCGAGGTTGTCGTTGCCGACGTCGCCGAACAGGAAGTCGTCGCCGGGGCCGCCGCACACGAGGTCGTCGCCCGCGAGGCCGTTGATGGTGTCGTCGCCACCGCGGGCGAGGATGACATCGCGTGCGGGCGTGCCGTTGATCTGGTCGTTGCCGGGGGTGCCGGTGATGGTGGGCTGTTCGCCGAAGCAGGTGACCGCGTCGACGGTGGTGGTCTCCGTCGCGATGTCGTTGGCCGGGGCCGGGTCGGAGACCGCGCCGGCCACCCCCGCCGTGTCGACGGCGATGTCCTCGGTCGTGGCCGTCGCGGTGATGGTCCGCGCGGCGCTCGCTCCGGCGGTGAGGGCGCCGATGCCACAGGGACGACGTCCGGGGTGGTGCCGGACGCGGTGCACCCGGGGGACGCCGAGACGAACTGCAGTCCGGCCGGGAGGGTGTCCTGGAGGACGACCCCCTCGGCCGTCTGCGAGCCGTTGTTCGTCGCGGTGAGCGTGTACGTCACGTTCTGGCCCTCCACGACGGGGTCGGAGCCCGTGTCGGACTTCGCGACGGCCAAGTCGGCGTCGGTCAGGTGGAGGTGCCCGATGAAGCTGGAGGTCTCGGCGAACCAGATGTCGTCGTCCGGGCCCTTGGTGATGCCCCAGGGGCCGCGCTCCGAGGAGGGCAGGGGGTTCATGGCGATGACGCCGGACGTGCTGATCCGCCCGATCTGCCCGCTGTTGCGTTCGGTGAACCACAGGCTGTCGTCCGGTCCGGCGACGATGTCCTGGGGCTGGGGCGCGAGGCCGTTCTCCGGTACGTCGTACTGGGTGATCACGCCGGACGGGGTGATCCGGCCGATCCGGTTGCCGCCGAACACGGTGAACCAGAGGTTCCCGTCAGGGCCGGTGGTGATGTCGGTCGGGCCGCCGCCGCCGGGTACCGGGAACTCGGTGACGACGCCGGACGGGGTCATGCGGCCGATGAGGTTGTCGCCGATCTCGGTGAACCACAGGTTCCCGTCCGGCCCGGTGGTGATGTAGGACGGCTGGCCGGAGCCGGCGGGCAGCGGGTATTCGGTGAGGGCGCCGGTGGTGGTGATGCGGGCGATCCGGTGGGCGTTCTGCTCGGTGAACCACATGGCCCCGTCCGGGCCCGCGGTGATGCCGGTGGGTTCGACGAACTGGTCGGGGAGGGGTACTCGGTGACCGTGCCGTTCGTGTCGACCTTCCCGACCCGGGAGTCGAAGTGCTGCATGGTGAACCAGACGTTCCCGTCCGGGCCGGTGGTGATGTCGTGCGGGGTGCTGAACTCGCCGGGCAGGGGGTACTCGGCGATGAGGGTGCCCGTCGGGCTCATCCGGCCGATCTTGTTGCCGACCGCCTCGGTGAACCACATGGCCCCGTCCGGGCCGGTGGTGATGCCGACCGGGGTGCTGGGGGTGGGTACGGGGTATTCGTCGATGCCGACGGCGGCCCAGGCTTGCGGGGCCCCGGCGGCCAGGGGCAGGGCGGCGGCCAGCAGGATGCCGGTGAGCAGCGCCGCCAGGCCGCGCCGACGGCGGGGGTTCGGCCGCTGGGGCGTTCCTGGCTCTGGGGCATTGCGGGTGGTGGGAGGCACGGGCGAGCACCTTTTGGTCGCGTGGGAACGCGCCCGTCGTACCAAGGCCTGATCGTTTCTTCGGATGCGGAGGCACCTGCGGCGCGCCGGATATTCACCCGTACTCCACCCGATCGGAGCAGTGCCGACCGGTGGGGAGGGCCGGGCAGCCCTGCCCTGAGCGGCCGTTCGGCGGCGGTGGACGCACCGGTCGTACACCGGTCTCACGCGGCTGCACCGAAGCGATCGCCGACGGCGCCGGGAGCCTGGCCGAGGGACTCCGCCACGGCCCCCGATGACCTGGCCGGAGCCGCGACGCGATGCCGGGGCAGGGGAGATCCCTTCCTTCCCCGCGGCCCCGCCCGCTGTCTGCCCACCGGCCGACGCCCGCAACACCGTCCTGTGCTCGACGACCATGGCCTTGCCGACCCGACCCGACCCGGCCCCACCCGATCTGACCCGCGCCGTCGATCCGGCCGGAGTCCCGGCCGAGGGCCGCGTACGCCTCTTCCTCCACCCGCAGGACCGTTAACCGCTCCGCGTACGGACCGCTCAGCCACCCAGCCGGGCCGCGAGCCCGTCGAGCACGCAGTCCAGGCCGAACGCGAACTCGACGTCGGGGTCGGGTTCCTCGGCTTCGAGGACGCGGCGGGCGAGCATCGGGTGTTCGCCCGCCGCGAGGACCTCGCTGATGTAGGGGCCGACGCTGCGCTGCCACTCCTCCTCGCTGAGCCCCGTGCGCTGCTCCGCGCGTCGAAGGGCTTGCTGGGCGGCGACCGAACCCAGCACGTACGCGTGCACGGCGCCGAGCGCCTGCGAGGCCAGGGTGATGTCGGGCGTGAGCGCGACGGCGGCGCGCAGCGCGGACTCGGACCGCCGCAACGAGTTGGGGCCGAGCGCGGGCCTCCCCGCCAGTTCACCCGCCAGCCAAGGATGCCGCAGGAGCGTCGCACGCAACGCGTGCGCGACCGCCCCCAGATCGGCACGCCAGTCCTCGGTGGACTCGGGCGGCGGATCCTCGCCCTGGGCCGCGTCGACCATCAGGTCCACCAGCTCGTCGCGGTTGGTGATGTAGCGGTAGAGCGAGGCGGTACCGGATCCGAGATCCCCCGCGACCCGCCGCATCGAGACCGCCGCCAATCCCTCCGCGTCCGCGACGGCCAGCGCGGCGGCCACGTACTGGCCCACCCCAGGCGCGCGTCGACGCGGCTCGGGGCGCGGCCGGGTCCACACCGACGAGGGGACGGGTTCGGTCATGGGGAGGTTCCTTTCCTCGTTGACCTGCATCCTACCTTCTGGCTACGGTGTATCCATGACGGAGACGATGTATCCAGAAGTCCCGGTGCTCGTGGTCGGAGGCGGCAGCGTCGGCCTGCTCACCGCGGCGCTGCTCGCCCACCACGGCGTACCCGCGGTGCTCGTAGAACGCCGGTCCGGACCGTCGGCGCACCCGCGTGCCACCGGCATCGGACCGCGCAGCGTCGAGGTCCTGCGCGAACTCGGCCTCGACGCCGCCGTCGACGCCGCCGCGGTCGACCTCCGGGGCGCCGCGGGCAAGGCGGTGGCGCGGACCGTGGTCGAGATGGGCGCGGGCGACGTCGTGACCGTGCCCATGCCGGCCCCGTCCGCCGGCGAACTGGACGTGACGCCGTTCAGACTGCGCGGCGTCTGCGCCCAGGACCGGCTCGACGCCGTCGTAGCGGCAGACCTGGCACGCCGCGGAGCGGACCTGCGGTGGTCGACCCGCCTGATCGGCATCGCGCAGGACGCCGAGGGGGTCGACGTCGAACTGGAGGGACCCGACGGCCGCTACTCGCTGCGGTGCGCACACGTGGTCGCCGCCGACGGCACGCACAGCACCGTGCGGACCGTGCTCGGCGTGGGCACCTCCGGGCCGGGCGACCTGGGCAAGTCGATGATCAACATCCTGTTCCGCGCCGACCTCCGGCCGCACCTGCGGGGAATGGCCTTCGCCACCTGCACGATCACCACTCCGGAGGCGCCCGGCCTGCTCGCCACCGTGGACGGCGAGACGAGCTGGGTCTTCCACGTCCCCTGCGACGTCGACGGCGGCGAACGCCCCGAGGACTTCACGCACGAGCGCTGCGCCGCGCTCGTCCGGCTGGCGGTCGGCGATCCCGGCCTCGACGTCGAGGTACGCAGCGTGCTCTCGTGGCGGCCCCGGAGCGCAGCGGCCGAAAGCTTCGCCGTCGGCCGCGTGTTCCTCGTGGGCGACGCCGCACACACCGTGTCGCCCCTGGGCGCGTTCGGCCTCAACACCGGGATCGCCGATGCGCACAACCTGGCGTGGAAGCTGGCCGCCGTCCACCACGGCGAGGCCGGCGCCGGGTTGCTCGACACCTACGCGCACGAACGCGAACCGGTCGCCGCGGCGACGCTGGACCAGGCGATGCGCAGGCTCGCCGACCCGGAACTGCACTGGGGACGCGGACCCGAGGCCGACGCCGCCAGGGCGGCGGCGGGGGTGTGGGCGGCGCCGGTCGTGCACCTCGGGCAGAGGTACGACTCGGCCGCCGTTGTCGATCCGGAGCCTGAACTCCCCTCCACGGTGGACCTGGTGCTGGACGGGTCGCCGGGTTCACGGGTGCCCCACGCATGGATCGACGGGGTTTCCACGCTCGACCTGGTGGCGTCCCGGTGGACCCTGCTGGCGGGCGTCACCGGAGACCGCTGGCTCACCGCCGCGGCGGACGTCCGACTTCCCGCGCATCACGTCGCGGTCCCGTGGCTTTCCGACGAAGGGGCGCTGCTCGTACGTCCGGACGGGATCGTCGCGATGCGCGCCACGGAGCCGGCGACGGATCCGGCACGGTTCCTCACCGAGGTCCTGGACCAGGTGCTGGCCAGGCCGGTCCAGGTGCCGAGCAGCTGAACGGGGGCGGCTCGACGAAGGAGCCCTGCGCGGCCGGAACTTCGTCGCGCTGATGTGGAAGTCCCCCTTCTGCTGTGCGCCCCGCCCCCGCCCCCGCCCCCGGCCCGGCCCCGGCCCCGGGGGCGGGTGGTGTGCGGCTACGGGTGGCGGTTCAGTGTGGCGGGGGCTCCTGCCGACTGTGCGCCCTCCGATTCGAGTGTGAGGCGGTCCGGGTCCGTCATGGTCAGGATGTACAGGTTGCCCCGGGGGCACTCGAAGACCGCGGTACGGTCGGTGGGATGGCTGGTCACAGCTTCGAACACCGCGCCGTTCCCGCGGATCTGCTGGAGCCGCAGGGCTTCGGTGCATCCCAGGTTCCGTCCGGTGGAGGTCTCCTTGAGGTCGCTGACCTGCCGGCCCACGAGTTCGCCCACCGCTCCACCGTTCAGCGTGACGGTGACGGAGAACTCGCCCGTCCGCGCCCGGGTCACGCCGTCCGCTTCCGGTGTTCCGGGGCCGACACCCGTCCATGTGCCGGTCCACGCGGCCGGCAGCGCCCCCGCCGGGCCGGCCCGGCTGCGCGGGCGAGGACGGTGCGGGGGAGGCTCCGGGGGAGGCCGTCCCGCGCCCGCCGTCACCGTTGCCGTTGTCGCGGTGTCCGGGGAGCCATATGGCGAGTGCGACGGCCGCGGCGACGGCGGCGGCACCCGTGGCCGCGCCGGCGCCCCGTGAGCGCAGGACCGCCCGCCCCGGCCCGCGCCCCGGGCGTGCGGGGGAGCACGTGTGCTCCGCCGTCCGGGCGTGCCGTGCTTCCGTAAGGATCAGCCGGACAGAACCTGGGCGATGCCCCCTTCCCGCGCGCCCACCGCCACCCCCCGTCCGTGCGGGCCGCTCCGCCATCCGGACCCGCTCGCCGCGCCGGTCCGTGACCGTCGCCCTACGCTCGGGGCATGCGACGCCGCCCGATGCACATGTCTGACGAGGCCCTGGACACCCTGCGCTCCGCGCTGGTGGAGCTCCGTGCGGAGCTGAAGATCCCTGTGGCCTTCCCCAAGCGCGTACTCAAAGCGGCCGACAAGGCAGCGGCCCAACCGCAACTGCACCACAAGGACGCCACCCACCTGCCGTTCTTCACGATCGACCCGCCGACCTCCAAGGACCTCGACCAGGCCATGCACCTGGAGCGGCGGCCCGGCGGCGGCTTCCGCGTGTACTACGCCATCGCCGACGTGGCCGCGTTCGTCAGGCCCGGCAGCCCCGTGGACGCCGAGGCGCATGACCGGATCGAGACCCTCTACTTCCCCGACCTCAAGGTGCCCCTGCACCCGCCCGTGCTCTCCGAGGATGCGGCCAGCCTGCTGCCGGACAAGGACCGCCCGGCTCTCCTGTGGCAGCACGACCTCGACGCCGAGGGCAACGTGACCGAATCGTCCGTGAGCCGGGCCATGGTCCGCAGCCGGGCAAAACTCAGCTATCACGGCGTCCAGCAGGCCATCGAGGACGGCACGGCCGAGGAGTCCGTCGCATTGCTGCGCGAGATCGGCAAGCTGCGGGAGACCGTCGAGATCACGCGCGGGGGCATCTCGGTGAACCTGCCGGATCAGGAGGTCACCTTCGAAGACGGATCGTTCCGGCTGAGTTACGTGGCGACGCTGCCGGTGGAGGGCTGGAACGAGCAGATCTCCCTCATGACCGGAATGGCCGCGTCCCAGATCATGATCGACAGCGGTACGGGGATCCTGCGGACCCAGAAGGAGCAGGCCGACCAGCACGTGGTCAGGCGCCTGCACGAGATCGCAAAGCTCCTGGACATCGTCTGGGACCCCGGTGTCTCGTACGCCGCGCTGGTCCGCAAGCTCGATCCGAAGAAGCAGAAGCACATGGCCTTCCTCACCGAGGCCACCACCACGATGCTCAAGGCGGAATACACGATCTTCCGCGACCACCAGACGCCCGAGTACACGATGCACGCGGCGATCGCGGCCCCGTACGCCCACTGCACGGCTCCGCTGCGCCGCCTGGTCGACCGGTACACCGGTGAGCTGTGCGTGGCAGCGTGCGCGGACAAACCTCCGCCGAAGTGGGTGCTCGACGCCCTGCACTGCCTGCCGTGCGACATGGCACGGGGGAAGGGGGGTGCCGCGGACCGGCAGACCGTGGATCTGGCCGAGGCCGCAGTCCTGATGCACCGCGTGGGCGAGGTGTTCGACGCTGCGGTCATCGACACCGACGCGGAGCGGGATGATCCCCTCAAGGGCAAGGTGTACCTGGCCGACCCCGCAGTGCTGGCCAAGGTCGCCTCGACCAACGGCCAGAGCCTCCTGCTCGGAGCGAGCGTCAGGGCCAGGCTCCAGCGGGCGGACCCCTCATCAGACGACGACAAGGTCCTCTTCACCGTGCCCTGAGCTTGCCGTTCCACCTCGATGCGAGATGAGTCGGGCGAGTGCCTCTGCGGGCCGGCAGAGCGACGTGAGAAGAGGGCTGGTGACCACGAACCAGTGGACGCTGATTCGACCGTGCTCCTTGTCCAGGATCGCTGGGGCCTCATCCCGGTGGATGCAGCGGAGGTACCGGCGGCGGACCGGTGCTCCGGCTGTCAACAGCACGGGTGAGGTGACGAGTATGGCCGCCGGGACCAGGGCTCAGGCCAGGCTCCACGACCACGTGTGGTCGGCGGTGACGAGAGAGGCGAGGACCACGAGGTCGGCAATGCCCAGGGTGATACCCAGGCGGGCGCGGCCTGGCCTGGCGGTCTGCCGCCACAGGGCGAGGGAGCCGAGGACGACGGCGATCGGGCCGAGCACCAGGTTCATCACCAGGAGCCCGACCAGGCCGAGAACGAACGCGGTGACGGCCATCATGTCAGCGTCACGGTAGCGGCCACGGGTGCGAGGACGGACATCGGCCTGGACCTTGACGTCAGTACGCGGGTTCATCACAGACCCCCCTGGCGATGGTCGGGGCGCCCGGCACGGTGGCCCGACAGGCGCTCGCGTGCGGCGAAGAGGGCGAGCCAGAGCGCGATCGCGAGGCCGGCGGCCACGCTGACCGGCACCGGCACGTGGGCCACGGCGCCGAGGACGACGCCCAGGACGAGCAGTGCACCTACGAGGAAGAGCACGGGAGTTCCTCTCACTTTCAGGTAACAGTTGTTCACCGACTACCCGGTCCAATTCGTCTCATGCTGGCGGCCGTTGACTGTGACGCGGTTGACTGCCCTTCATGAGTCCGAACACCGGTGTCCGCGAGGCACAACGCCTCCGTACCCGACGCGCGCTCCTCGACGCGGCCCTGGGCCAGTTGGAGGAGCGGAGCCTCGGGACCCTCGGTCTCAGAGAGGTCGCCAGGCACGCCGGGGTCACCCCCACCGCCTTCTACCGGCACTTCCGCAGCATGGACGAGCTGGGGACCGTACTCGTCGAGGAGGCCCTGGCCAGCCTGCACGCAACCGTACGGGGCATCCTCGCCTCGGCCGGTGACGCCGGGCAGCGCTCCGACTGCGTGGTGCAGGTCGTCGCCGAACTCGTCCGCAGCCGTCCGGCGCACGTCCGCTTCCTCGTCCGGGAGCGGCACGGCGGAGTCGCGGCGGTGCGCGAGGCCATCGCCGGACAGCTCGACGCCTTCGCAGCCGAGATCGGCGCCGTCCTCGTGGCCGACCCGCACAGCGCAGGCTGGGGGACCGCCGACGTGACGATGCTGTCCCGGCTCCTGGTCGACCACATGTTCATGACGGCCTCCGCATGCCTCACCGCCTCCCTGCGCGGCGAGGACTGGTCCCCCGTCCTCGCGACAGCCCGCAACCAGCTCCGCCTGATCCACCTCGGACGCGAGCACTGGCAGGACTAGAGGAGACCACCGGTACTACCCGATGAGCTGCGGAGACGATGGCATCGAGGCCGAAGGGTGGGACTTTGGCGCGGTCGGCAGGCGAGCGGATTCAGCGCCGAGGTCGCGCAGGACGGCGCATCACCGATCCCGGTGCACGGCGCCCTCCTGCGTAGGCGGACGAGAGGGCGACTGGCCCCGCTCTCTGCTCTCCTTTCCACGGCTCAGAGAGACAGTTGTCGGTTCGAGTCGAGGATCAAGGCTGCTGGGTGGACGACCGGGACCAGCGCCGTACCGGTCCCGGTCGCCATCGGCCGGTCAGGCTGCAGCGGCCAGAACAGTGTCGATCAGCTGCCGCTGGTCCTCGGTGAGGAACGGATCCTGTAACTCCACCAGCTTGCTGTCGACGCGGACGACGTAGCTGAAGCCGTCCGGAACGGGGTCCTGCCCCGCAGGGGCCTCACCGCTGAGCGCGCGCTCAGCCAGCCGCTCCAGCTCGAGCCTGTCGCTGCGGCACTCCGTTTCGAGGGAAGCAGTCTGCTCCCCGCCCGCAAATCCGCCGGTGCGTGTGACGGTGATCAGCATGGTGAAACCTCCTTGAACAGAACACCGCCTGGTCTGGGTTCGGCCGGAGCCGGGCTCGGAGGCGGTGCGTGGCTGTTGTCAGCCTTCGCCTGCCCGCAAAAGCCGTGTACGAGCCTCTCCGGGTACATCGAGCGCAAGATGTCCGAAACGAACTGGTGGTGCACGGATGGGACCTGGCCCGGGCGACCGGCCAGGAGTACGCACCCGACCCGGCTGCGCTGCGCGCCTCGTACGTGTTCCTGCTGGAGGCCGTGCGGGACGGGGGCCGTGGCGGGGGCGCCTTCGCGGCCGTCGTGCCCGTACCGGACGATGCCCCGCTGCTGGAGCGGGCGGTGGGTCTGAGCGGGCGGGATCCGGCCTGGAGGCCGCCGCCGTCCCGGTGACACCGCGGACGGGAACCCCCCGCCCACCGGCCCACCGCCCCCGGTCCGCCGTCCATTGCCGCGCCTGCCGCCTGCCGCCCACCGGCCCGCCGTCCGCGGCCCGCGCCCACCGGCCCGCCGTCCGCGGCCCGCGCCCACCGGCCCGCCGTCCGCGGCCCGCGCCCACCGGCCCGCCGTCCGCGGCCCGCGCCCACCGGC
>NZ_JBVIAH010000020.1:63882-141350 GCF_055574035.1 Streptomyces sp. NPDC030021 | reverse complement strand
CGCATCGATGTCCTCTTCGCCATGCTCCGCGACGGCACCTTCTACCAACCACCCACACCGACTACGGCTTGACGAAAACCATAGAGGCACCTTTTGCGACGTGTCCTGGCTGATGGCCGCGCTGTCAGGCGTTACGCGTAACCGGTCGACATACCCGCCATGCCCGGGGCAAACTTCACAGCCCGCCTCCGGGCCGCTGTGTGTCCGGCCGGTCCCGCCGGCACGCGCAGAGCTCGCTCAGGCCGCTCCGTCATCCCACCGGAACTCCGGACGGATCCCTCGCTTGATCAGGTCCCGCCCGAGGGTCTGAAGCTGGAACATGGCCGCCACGTTCGGCGGTGCGCCAGACGTCCAGCACGTCTCCAGGTCGACCAGCAGCTTCGACAGGGTGCGGTTGAACTCGGTCGAGGGGTTCGGCCGGGCCTGTGAGGACGCGAAGTCGTACACCTCCGGCAGGGTGACGAGAGCTCCGCTGAAACTCCACTTGCCGCCGGTTTTGACCAGCCGCTTCTGAACGTAGAGCTCCTTGAACAGGTAGTAGTGCGCGTGTCCGCTACCCCCCTCCTCCGGCGGCTGATCGGGGGAGCCCTGCGTCCCCTCCCCCTCGTGCTTGATCCGGTCGATCGTGTCGACCGCGTCGGCGACCGTTCTGATCGGCTTCGCGAAAGGCACCTCCACCGCGTGGGCCTTCAGGTCGATCGCCGGCTCGAGCTTCTGGAACGTCTGGATGATCGTGTCGTAGAAGGCGCCGATCGTGGCAGGCGGCCGCCCGCGCAGGAGGGCGATCGGGGGGAACTCCGGGTACTCGATCTGCATGAACACCGCGAGCTGGTCCTTGACCAGCGGCTTCAGATCAACCGGAAGCTGTTGCGGAATGCCGCCGGGCAGCTCGTCGGCCGGATAGGTCGGCAGGAAGTCCGGGCGCGCGATCGACGGCTGGCCGCCGATTGCGGCCAGCAGGTTTCCGGCCAGTGCGAAGTGGTTCATCTCCTGGCTGACGATTCTGTGCAACACACCCTCAGTGCGGTCCGGGTCGTCCTTGACCGACCACTGCGCACACAGATACGGCGGGATGGTGACGAATTCCAGCCGCATCGCGAGCTGCAAGGCGCCTTTGAGGTCGTCCAGCGGCAGAACCCCCGCCTCGACGTACTCCCTGATGGTCTTCATGCGCGGAGTGCCCGCGGTCACCGGATTCACGCTACAGCCCCAGCTTCCTGAGTTCGTCGTCAATGATGCGCTGCGCCTCCGGCGGGACGCCCGGAAAAGCGAGCAGCGGCACGTTCCCGGGATAGCCGATCGCCTTGAAGCCGATGTCGGAGGTGAAGTAGCCGGCGAGCAGCAGGGACCGGAACCTCGTGAAGAAGCTCCGGTCCGTCGCGGTGGTCGACGCGATCTGGTCGACGATCGTGCGCTGCCGGGAGCCGTCCAGCTCGACGAACCCCGTCCCGAACTGGCGCCGCGCCTCAGCGTCGACCATGGCGAGGCCGGTCGTGATGACGGTCCTGTGGCCCTGCTGCGTCGTGTAGGGAGCACTCACCCAGTCGTCGAAGAAGTCGGCGATCCCCATCGCACTCGGCGCCGGGTACTCGGCGGTGCCCGGCAGAACGATGTCGGCGAGGGCTCCGACGAGTGCGCGCTCGCGCTCCGAGAGGGTGCGCGACCATGGCGTGTGCGGCGTCACGAGGTTGGGATCGGTGCCGTAGCCCTGCGGTGCGGTGCCGACCTCGGCGGCACTGTGCTGGTCCATCTCTTCCTTTCGCTTCCGTTGTACCGTCATCCGGTCGCGCTCGCTCGGCTGTTAGGTGCCTGGCGTGGTCAGATGCCACCGCTCCTCAGCAGTTCGAGGATGCGGGCCGAACTCCGCGCGGCCAGGGCCAGGATCGTGAGCGTGGGGTTCTTGTCCGGGCTCGAGGCGAATGAGGCGCCGTCGACGACGAACAGGTTCCTCACGTCCCAGCACTGGTTGTAGGCGTCGAGCACGGAGTTCTGCGGCGAGGTCCCCATCCGCGCGCCGCCGACCTCGTGGACCGCCCCGCCGCCCTGCGGCATCGCGACGGGACTGGTGTCCGGCGCGCCGCCGAGCAGGCTGAAGACCGTGTTGAAGGTGTCGCGCATGTGCGTGACCTGCCGGACTTCCGGGTTTCCCCATTTCCAGTGGAACCGCAGGACCGAAACGCCCCACTTGTCCTTGACCGTCGGATCGAGCTCGCAGAAGGAATCCTCGTTCGGGATCATCTCGCCCTCGCCGATGAGAGTGACGGCGGTGCCGTACCTCCGCCGGACCTCCGTCCGCAAGGCGTCGCCGTAGATCGCGCTGCTGTTGTCGATCAGGCTTCCGATGCCGGTGGTCGGCATCCTGCGCCCCCCACGTGGCTCGATGTGGTACCCGCGCGGGAACCCGAGCTGCCCGGCAGCCTGCTCGGGCAGCAGCCACCACGGCACGTAGATGTGCGGGGTGAAGATGCCGTCGTCGTTCAGCACGGGGAGTTTTTCGAGCATCGGAATTCGCGACGAGCGCGAGAACTCAACCGAGTCCATCAGGTACTTGCCGACCAGCCCGTGGCCGTTTCCGATCCCGTTGGGGAACGCGGCGCTTCGCGAATTGAGCAGGATGCGCACTGACGAGCAGGTTCCCGCCGCCAGCACCACCACCCGCCCCGTGACCGAGAACTCGGAGCCGGTCACCCGGTCGTTGTAGGTGACCCCGGCGGCCCGTCCGGTCGCGTCGACGTCGACCCGGGACACCATGGCATTGCACACGACGGTGAGATTACCGGTGGCGTGGGCCGGAGGAATGAGGACGGTCGTGCTCTGGAAGTTGGAGCGGCTGGAGCAGCCGCGGGTGCACTGGGTTGAGTACAGGCACGCCGCGCGGCCGTTCAACGGGCGGGTGAGTACGGCCGCATGGATCGCCGCCGTCTTCATGCCCAGGTGCTCGAACGCCCGGCTGAGGGCCATCTCGAAGGCGCGCGGGGGCGGCGGTGGGAGCTGGACGCCGGGCGGGGAGTCGGGGGCGTTCTCGATCCCGTGGGGAAGGCCGGTGACACCGATGAGGCGTTCGGCCTTGTCGTACCACGGCGCCAGGTCGGCGTACTCGATCGGCCAGTCGAAGCCCAGTCCGTCACGGGTCTTCGGCTTGAAGTCGTACGGTCCGAAGCGCAGCGCCACCCGACCCCAGTGGTTGGTGCGACCGCCCAGCATCCGCGGCCGCCACCAGCTGAACTGATTCGACCTATCCGGATTCGGGGGGTCCGCCTGGCTGTAGGGCTCACCGGCGATCTGTGAGCCGCCGTCGACGGTGGCGTCGTAGAAACCCTGCGGCTTGTCCGACGTCGAGGCCGCCCGCAGAGGCGCGTCCTGCGGCGTGTTGAACATCGGCGTCTCGGTCCCTGGATCGTAGTCCCGGCCCGCCTCCAGTATCAGGACGCGAGCACCTGCCGCACAGAGCTCGTGCGCCGCCATTCCACCGGCAGCCCCGGAGCCGACGATAATGACGTCGAACGCCTGGATATCGGACAAGGGACCACCTTTTCGCCGGATATCACTGCACAATACATAGATGTCACTTTCAGTGATTGTATCGTGACAAGTCTCGCAGAGGCTGCGACGACCCGCGCCCGGCGGATCCAGGAGTGATCAAAGGGTTCCATGCTCGTGCCGCCGCAGCAGTTGACCGACGAGATCACCGCCGAGCTGACCGTCCTGGTGGGCTTCGACCAGGACCTCGCAGCCGAGGCCACCCGCACCAGCAACCGGATACGCGGCCTGCTCACCCAGTTCCACCCTTCGCTGGAGCGCGCCCTCGGGCCCCGCCTGGACCACCCGGCGGTGACCTGGCTGCTGGAACGCTACGGTTCCCCGGCCGCCGCGCGGAAAGCCGGCCGCCGCAGACTCGTCGATGTCATCCGCCCCAAGGCCCCGCGCATGGCCGCCTCCACGAACAGCGCCGGGCGCTGGAAGCCCAGATCAAGGCTCTGCTGGAGGATCACCCTCTAATGCAGTGCGGAGCGGATGCCTCGGATCCTTCTGACCGTGAGGTCTGCCTGAAGACTGGCACCGTCTCCGCGGCGGGTTTCGTGACGGCCCGGTGGGCACCGGGCTGGCTTTGAACCCTCTTCGGCACGGCGATGCCTATGGAAAGACTGGCAGCGCCCGGCGTCCTCCGGCCGCCACGAAACTCGCCTGCATGCGAGGCACGTTGATTCCCGTGGTGCGAGCCCACGGCATGGTGACCTCCCCTTCGTCTCCGCGAGCCAACGAGCTCTGGGCGAGACCGAGGCCCGTGCGGTGCGCTGGTGCCACGAACGGCTTGTGAGATGGCGGACCGGCGAGTCCTGGCATTAAGCGTCGCGTGGCCCGCATGCGCTCGTCACCAGCACAAACAACCGACCGAAGGGAGCGAACGTGAAGGTGCTCTGCGGGATCGACTGGGCGGAGAAACACATGACGTCGCCCTGGTCGACAAGGCCGGGAAGCTGCTCGCCAAGGCCCGCATCACTGACGACGCAGCCGGCTACCGCAAGCTGCTGGACCTGCTCGCCGAGCACGGCGACACCGAGGCCGAGCCGATACCCGTGGCCATCGAGACCTCCCGCGGTCTGCTCGTCGCGATCCTGCAGACCGGCGCACGGCAACACTAGAAGAGGCAACCGGCAACTGAAGAGAGCCATGTCCCCCTCGGCCTTCGCCGCCTTGCACGATCCCGCCTCCCGCACCTACTACGACCGATGCCGGGACCGGGGGAAGACCCACACCCAGGCCCTCCTCCGCCTCGCCCGCCACCGCATCAGCGTCCTCTTCGCTGGCCGCGTCGTAGCCGTAGGGGGCGCGGCCCCATCCTTCCCAGTCCAGGATGTGCGGGCCGCGGGTGACGTTGCCGTAGTGGAGGTTTCCGTGTGCGGTGGTCCAGGTGACCTCGTCGACCTGGTGGCCGGTGTACTCGGGGATGACGCGGTGCAGGTACTCCTCGCGTACGGCCTCGCGGTCCGCAGGTGGCGGGACGTCGGCGAGGGAGTCCAGGGCGGCGACCATCTCCTTCCACCATGTCTCGGGCAGGCCGGGGTTCTCGTCGAGGACGGGGCGTGGGGAGGCGATCGGGTCGGGGGCGAGGGCGTACAGCTCGGCCCGGTAGGCGTAGCCCTCGGTGGTCCAGTCCCGGATGCGGAACAGGTCGGGGCGCGGCACCGAGGCGGGGAGGGTGCGGGAGGTGGAGGGGCCGTTCTACAGGGTGCCGCCCTGGGTGCCGGTCTCGGCGCAGACCACGGGGAGCCAGTGCGGGCCGGCGGCCGAGGAGAGGGTGCGGCCTCGGTACCCCCACACCCGGTGGCCGGTGGCGCGCAGGCCGAACTGGTCGGCGGCGTGCTGCTGGGCGGCCAGCATCCGGTCGACGGGGGCGGGGGCGGGGGCCTCGAACATGGCGGGTCCTACCTCGGTGGGAGACGGCGGCCGCGTCCTTGGATACCAGCTCGGTGGCGAGGGCCGCGGCCTGTTCCACGGTGAGGCCGGAGCGCCCGGCCAGGTCCCCGAAGGCGAGGCGGGCGCCGGAGACAGTGCGCGGCCACGGCCATCTGCGCGGGGGCGCGCGAAGGTCTGGTCAAGGGGTCGTTTCCTTCTGGGGCTTGGACGCCGTCCTCAGAGCGGGACCGGTGGGAGGTGGGCGACCGTACGCGGAGCCTGATCGCGTGCGCGGAAGCCGAAGCTGACGAGGATGACGCTCTCTCCGGCGCCGAGGGGCGTCCGGCCGTGAGGCGTGAGCGCTCCATCGAACACGACACAGTCTCCCGGTGCGAGATCGCATTCGAGGTAGCCGTCGGCGTCGATGAAGACGGTGCAGCTCACAGTAGGGGCCGCGGTGAGGCGCTCGTGCTTGAGGCACAGGATCAGGTTGGCCTCACCGAAGCCGAACTCGTCAACGTGGAAGTCGAGGAACTGCCGCTCCTCCAGGTAGGCGATGTAGACGCCGTTATGAGGTTGATCGACCTCCAGACCGGTGGACCGCGCTACGACAGCGGCGAGATCGACTTGTCCCGCGAACCGGTTCGCCGCCTCGCCGACGGCCGCGTTCCACTTGCCGTTGTGAAGGTATCCGTCAGAGGCCAGGGCCTTCTCGGCCTCCTCCGCCATGCCGGCTAGCAACTCGACGGGGAACGACTGATCACGCAGGTGGCGGGGCCGCACCCGCTCGTGCGCGGTGAGATCGCGTACGGCGTCCCGGAGAGCTGGAAACCCTTCCTCCCACCGGGCCGGCGTCCGGGCCGTGGTGCGGGACTGGAGCCATGACGTCCATCGCCTGCTCCACTGTGCCACTTCGGCGCCACCATCCGCTGACGCGGCCGTATCAGCGCTTGCGTGGCTGATCAGCAGTTCGACGCGGTCGACTGCGGCCTGGGTGGACTCGATCAGCCCGGCGTCACCCTTGGCGGTCCGCAGCCGCAGGGCTTCCTGAAGGTGGGCGCGGGCCAGCGTGAGGCTGCCCTGCTCCATGAGGTGCTTGCCGAGGTGCTGGAGGGCGAAGTCGACGAGTTCCGGGTGCTGGCCTCGGGCGCCGTCCAAGGCCCTGCGGTAGAACACCTCAGCGTTCTCCGCCTCACCGGCGTAGCGGTACGCGTCGCCGAGGTTGAGCTCGGTGGCGATGACAGCCCGGGAGTTGCCACTGGCGGTGGCCAGGTCGAGCGCCTGCCGCAGGAACACGCGTGCGTCGTCGTGGTGACCCAGGCTCAGCAGGCCGACGCCGGCCCACCGGGCCAGGACACGGGCCCTGGCGATGTCCGCACCTTCCGGGAGCGCCTGGAGTTCCTCCCGGATCTTCTCTACGGCGGTGGTCAACTGGTCGTGGTCGGTGGGGACCATGCGCAGGTCCTCATCTTGCGTGATGAGGTGCTGGAGCACTCGTCTCTCCCTTGTCCGGTTCTCGCTCCGGTCGCCGGTGCTAGAGCTGGTTGGTCTGGTGACGCAGGTCGGCCAGCAGTTCCCTGCCGTGCACGGTGAAGTGCTCATCCAAGAGTTCGAGCTGGCCCATGAGGTAGCGGACGGCCGGCATGCCCTCGTCGTAGGCAGCCTGGAAGCTTGCGCGCTCGTTGGTGGTCAGGTCGTCGCGGTCGAGTTCGCTCCGGCGGAACCGCAGAAGCTGGTTGTACACGCAGGTCGCGTGGAAGGCCCGGTCCACCTCCCAGAACTGGTTGCGGGCCGCCCCCTGCGTAGAGCGCCACGCGATCTCGATCTTGGGGGAGGTCTTCGAGGAGTACCCGTCGGCGAAGACCTGGTGCTGTAGGACGTGGAAGCTGACCGACTGGTGGACCGCCTCGTGCAGGAGGTTCTCCGCAAGGAAGAGGTGGGACGGCTCCTCACTGACGGTGTTCGGCGGGATGTGGTGCCGCGCCTTCTCGGAGAACACGATGACGTAGGGCAGCGCCGGGTCGCTGGAACTTGTCAGTGATGAGGTGCGGGTGCCGGGCTTGAGCCCCACCCACAACAGTCCCCGGACGAACTCCTGCACGCGGGCGAAGGCTTCGGGGTGGGCCGAGGCCAGCCGCTCCAGCGCCTGAGTCAGCGCCACGCGGCGCCCGTCGGTGTGCGGGGCGATCTCGTAGTCCGCCAGGTTGATCTCGTCTGCGATCTGCCGGGGCAGGTCGGAGCCGTACCAGTTGAAGCTGGCTCCGGACGCGTGCACGGTGTCGCTGCTCAGGGCGCGGGCGTGCTCGGCGTAGGGGATGCCGGACTTCACGAGACGCTCCATCAGGGCGAACGGAAGGGCCGGCTCGGCGTCGTCCTCGCGCAGACGGGTCAGCGCCGGATCCTGGCGGCTGAGATCGAAGAAGGAGCCGGACTCCACGCGGGTGGCGATGGTGGTCTGCATGCGGACTCTCCTTGGTCGAGACGTGCAGGTGGTGGAGCGGGCGGTGGCGCAGAGCGCGGCGGGCCGGCTCAGGATGAGAGCCCGAGCCGACCCGCCATGCTGTCAACCAGGCGGCATCAGTTCAGTACCGAGATCAGCTCTCGGTACCCTCCGGCGAGAAGTCGCCGTCCGGGACGGAGTGGTCCAGCCGACGCGTCAGGGACCCGACGGCCGCGGCCGGGACGAAGTCGCCGTCCGGAACGGAGTGGTCCAGACGCCGCGTCAGGTTGTTGACCTGGGTGCTGCTGGTCATGGTTGTGCTCCCTTCGGTGTTTGCGAGTGGTGCAGGGGATGGTGCATCCCGTCCCGGGCGGTGGTGCTGTAGGAAGTTCGGGGCGGGGGGCCTTTGAGCGGCTCTAGCGCTCGTCTGCGGGGCGGGCGACCTCTGGGGCGATGATCCACTCCTTGCCGCCGCCTTCGGGCCTCAGGAACACGGCGTTCCTGATGAAGCGGCGGGTGGCCGGGTCCTCGAAGTCGGCGATGGCCTGGACGACGGCTTCGCGGTCCCGGCCGGGGTCGAAAACGCGGGCGCCCTCGAACAGCCACGCGGGAAGTTTCTGGTGGGAGGCGGGGCGGGGGGTGTCGATCATGTCTCGTCCCCGGGCTGGATCTCGGTTCGGCGCATGAATTTCTCCCCGCCGCCGGCCGCCCGAAGCCGCAGGTCCCGGCTCGGCGATCCGGGCAGCGGATCGGGTGCGGCGGCCTTGCGTCTGCTGACGCCGGGGGTGCGGCGCGGGAGGGGCTCGGTCATGGAGCACTCCTCGGGCTGGAGGGAGAGCAGCCGGTCCCGAAGGGGGACGGGGACCGGCTGCCTGCTGGTTCTCCAGGGTGATCGCGCCGTCACAGGGAGTGAAGAGCGCGGGCGTAGCACTACCGGGATCTGTGCAGGGGTGGAGTGCTACGAGGCGTAGCAGTTACGCGAGGGTGGCCCCGATGATCTTTGCGATTTTCCGGGAGCGGGAGGTGGTGGCGTAGCCGGCGCGTTGGGCGATGACGCCGGGGAGGGTCTGGTGGCGCACCCATTCCGGGTGCTCTTTGCACACCGTCAGCAGCGTGTCCAGGCACGTGTCGTACTGCCCGGTCGTGCACTGGGCGAGGGCGATGTCGAGCTGGAGCCGGTTCTGTGCGGCCTGGTGCAGTGCAGACCAGTCGTGTACCGCCTCGGCGAGGTTCAGGGCCTTTCCGGCCTTGCCGGTGGACACGGCGATACCGACGGCCTGGGCGGTGACGGCTGCTGGGCCGAACGCGGTGCCGTTGACCATGACGTCATGCCCCAGCCGGGTGGCTACTGCGAAGCCCTGGGACAGCAGATCCTCGGCGGCGGCGGTATCTCCCTGACGGGCTGCGACGACGGCCGCGAAGGTGACGTGCCACCCGTAGGTCGCGAGGAGTACGGGATCGCAGTCGCTGTAGGTCGGTTCGATGCTGGTGTAGGAGATGTCCGCGGTGCGCTCGGCGTCATCGAGTCGGGCATCTCGCAGGTAGACCCACGAGCGCCCGGAAGCCACGGAGGCTTCCCGCACCGGATCGCCTCCCTGCCGGGCCTGGTCGGCGGCGTGGCCGATCGCGGCGTACGCGAGATCGCGGGCTCCGAGCTGGTTGGCGACGTAGGCGGAGAGGCGGTAGGCGTCGGCGAGAACTCCGCGTGCAGCCATGCGGCGGTCCTCGGCGGCGTCCGCCAGGGCCGTTGCCGCGTCCCTGACGCAGGATGCGGCGAACTGCCCGGCCACCCCGATACGCCCGGCCCGGTAGGCGTCCCATCCCGCCGCGAGATCGGCGGCGAAGTCGACGGGTTCCCTGTCGGTGCCGATCCCCGCCGCAGTGTCGTGGACCGTGCGCGACAGCTCGCGCAGGGTGGTCCGGTCGTCCGCGAGCATCGCCCTCCGGGGGGCCTGCTGGCCCACGATCACGGAGATGTCGGCGCCCAGGGCGTGTGCGAGCTGCAGGAGGGTGGGCAGCGAGATGTGGCCCCGGTCCTGCTCGGCTTTTCGGACCGTGGCGATGGACAGGCCCGCGTTCTCGGCGAGTTCTTCCTGAGTGACGGCTCCGCGCAGCAGCTTGATTCGCTGACCAGTGGTGTGCTCGTTCCACTTCATGGCGTCCCCTTCGTCTATCCAGGACGGTACCGCTCGCTCGGGAGCCACCGGAATCTCCAGCGGGGACGTCCTCGGCGACACCCGCGCCGCGTACCGGGCGCAGGACGACGCCCTGAGGCCAGATGTACTTCTGCAAGCTCGTGGTGAACCGCCCTGGGGGTGCAATGCATCGGCGCGAAGCGGATCGGCATCGGGCTGCTGTGAGCGCCCGCCCCGGGGCTGGGGCCCCGAACCACGAGTTGGCCGGTTCAGGGGCCCCAGCGCCGCCAGCACGGCCGCCGAGGCAGCAGCACCGGCGGCGCTCACCTACTCCTGGCCGCAGCCGGGCCTGCGCCGGGCGCATGGGTCCGGGTCGGGGCCCTCCGCCTCGGGCCGGGGTGTGACCGAGGTACGCGCCAAAGGGGCAATGAGATGATCTTGAAGCCCTGAGTGCTCGGCCCCGTATTTCAGAGGGACACGAGGGGCACGCACGCTGTTCTGCCAGCGGCAGAACACCGACCGAACCGGGCTCGACGATCACTACAGTCCAGTCTCATGACGACGATCACGACGCGTACGGTCGAGTACCCGGCGGACGGTTTGACGATGATCGGGCACCTCGCGCTCCCGGCCGGTGTCGACCGCCGGCCCGCGGTGCTGCTCGGACCAGAGGGCATGGGACTCAGCGACGTCGAGCGCCGCCGGGCCGATGCTCTCGCCGAGCTGGGATACGTAGCGCTGGCCTTCGACCTTCACGGCGGGCGCTATTTGGGCGACCCCGAGGAGATGCTGGCCCGTTGCCTGCCGCTGCTCGCCGACCCCGACCGGATGCGGGGCATCGGCCATGCGGCGCTCAACGTGTTGCGCACCGAACCGCGGACCGACCCCGACCGGATCGCCGCCATCGGCTACGGCACCGGGGGCGCCATCGCGCTGGAACTCGGGCGCGACGGCGTCAACCTGCGCGCGATCGGGACAGTCAACGCAACTACCACGGGCCGACCGGGCGAGGCAGCGCGCATTCGCTGCCCGGTGTGGGCCGGGGTCGGGTCGGAAGACCCGATCATGCCGCCCGCGCAACGGAACGCGTTCACCGCCGAGATGCAGGCCGCGGGCGTCGACTGGCGCCTCGCGGTCTACGACGGCGCCTTGCACGCCTTCCACCACCCGCCGGTCGACCACCCCACGGTCCCCGGCGTCGGCTACCACCCACAGCACGCGCAGCGAGCCTGGCGCGACGTCGTCGACCTGCTCGCCGAGTGCCTGCCCGTGACGGAGGACCTGGGGGCATGACCCAGGCAAACAGCCTGGCGCCAGGCCTGGTCCGCGTCGGGCACTGACAGTCCCCTCCCCTCAAGTCCGCATAGCAGAAGCACATTAGGGCGGATGCGATCGCGGAGACGCGTTCGCAACTGCCGCAGTAAATGCCGGATTTACTGCGACGGAGCCCCGGCCGTGACCGTCGCGACCTGCGGCGGACCATTCCGGCCGCCGGGGCGAGGTGTACGCGTTTACTGCGGCATCACTGCGCTGACCACGCATTGAGTCACACCAAGATCAACTCATTGCCCCTTTGGTCCGTATCTCGGCTGAACCCCGGGAGGGGTGCACGAGGTGGCGGGTCCGGTGCGCGCTACGCAGGGTCGAGGCCCCCCGTGCGGCGCGTGCCCGACGGGCGCCGGCCGTGGGCGCGGAGGCGCGGGCCGCACCCGCTTGCTCGGCTGCGTCGGCCGGTCCGAACAGAGGTCGTCCATGGCACTGAGAAGTGCCGCGACGGTCTCCCCAGCCACAGCCTGGGTCCGCTCGTCTTGGGCCAGCGACTCGGCGGCGATGGCGACCGCGATGGCGGCCTGGCGAACACCGACGGAGACATGAGCGGTGCGCGTGGCCGCGAGGGCGGTCTCGGCCTGCTCCGTGGAGGACAGGGTCGTGTGCATGCTGCAGACCCTGGCCTCGTCCCCCTCGGCGGCCGACGCGCCCGAGGCACCCGTGCGGACCCGGGACATGGCCCCCGCCGGCTTTCACCGGGCGCTCGCCGTGCACCAGGCCGTCCCGCGTACTCGAGGCGTGCCGCTGGACATTGCTGAGGCGGCCGCACGGCAGGCCCGCGTGCTGCGCGAGCTCAGCCAGTGGGCGTTCCCCGACCCGGAGGAGCACGCCGACGACCAGCCGGCGCCGATCGGCACCGGCGTCCAGCGGCGGCGCCGGGAGTTCGCCGCCACGGAGACCGCGGCCCTGCACCGGGCCCGAGCCGAGCGCGCCCAGCGGGGCCGGGGCAGCAGTCCTCCTTCCGCAGGCTGCCCCGCTTCGGACCTGGGCCTGACCTGGCGATAGCTGACCGGGCAGGGCGGCCCTGGTGCAGGGGGTGGCCCACTACAAGTCGGTTGGGGCGAGGACGGGTTCCCGTGAACGTCCGCGGCGTTGTCAGCGCAGAGGACCACAATCAGATGGGATCACCCACATAGAGCACCGGGAGCATGATGGATCGACGCCTCATCCAGACTGCGGTTTTCGGGAGTTCGGACTCTGACGAGCCTGCCCTGTGTCCCGAGACCGTGGAGGAGCTGGACGCCTTCCGCCTCGAGCACGAGAGCACCACCATCTGGTGCGGCACCAAGTTCGAAGGCGGCTGCGGCCGCCGGCTCACGACGCGCCGGTGTACCGACAAGATCTGCCACTTCGCCCACTACGGCGCGGACGGTGCCGGTCAGCGGTGCACCCGCACGATGAAGGGCAAGGACAGCGCGGATCACCTCTTCGCCAAGGCCCACCTGGCGTCATGGCTGCGCACCCACAACATGACTGCCGAGTTCACCTACCCCGAACCGCTGGCCTCCGCCGTGCGGGCTCGACTGGATGACGGCCGGACCTTCCTGCTTCATCTCGACCGCAACGTCCCGTCGCCTGGGACGACGAAGCCTGGGAGCTCGTCCTGGGACCGGGCGTGCCAGTCGTCGCGAACATCCTCGAGCGGCGTGGCTACGTCCACCGCATTCGCTTCGAGGACCGGCCCGGCGGCGGCCGCGTCATGAGGTTCGGAACCGAACTCCCGGGCCGGGGCACCACCTGGGAGAGCCTGGACGAGGCCACTCTTACTTCTCAAGGCCTGACCACGACGGACAGGCCCGACGGCGTTCGCATACCCCTGACCGAAGCATCGCCGGGAAGCGCATCGAGTAAGCGGTCCATCGTCACTGTCACCCGCTCCCACACACGCTCAGTCATGGCAGCCCGCCAGAACGACCCCGTCAAACGTGCGGTGATGCACCTCGACCGAGCCCTCCGCGAGCAGACGGATCAGATCCACAGCGCGGTGAACACCATCCGACTGCTGCTGGAGGAGAGCCAGACGCCGGAGAACATCGCCCGCCTGCGGATTGCCCTGGGCCGTGGGCAGGACTGGACGGAGCAGCGCGCCAGGCGCCGGCGGGCGGTCATTGACCAGCTGAAGGAACAGCCGACGCCAGCCCTTCTCCTGAAAGCCGCACAGCTGGTGGAGGACCCGGACGCCACGCCTGAGGAGCGGAAGGCCGTACACGCGGCGCGTGAGCGGCAGGCAGCTCACCAGCGTGCGTTGGCCGAGGAGCGCCTGGCCAAGGCCCGCCAGCTGGCAGACGAGCAGCACTGGCGGGAAGCTGAGCAGCACCAACGGGAAGCGGAGCGCCGGAGCCAGGCTGAGCGGGCCTTGGCCGAGAGGCGCCGCCAGGCCGATGCTGCGGAGCATCAGGCGCATGCCGAGAAGCTGGCCTACCTGGCACTGTTCGTCTCCGGGGCCCTGAAGAAGGCGGCCCGAGAGGGGCGGACCACCACCTGGGAGGAAATCGCACAGAAGACCGGCCAGCGGCAGCTGATCCGCCTCACCTACCACGACAAACTGGGCCTCTTGGAGACGATCGAAAAGAACACCCTCCCCAGCAGCCCCCTGTGGTCGACCGTCCTCGCCGCTGCCGGCACCGGTGAAGCACTACGCCTTCACCGCGAAGTCTCACACCTGCTCCAGCGGGACCTCCCTCACCAAGACAGCGACCTGCTCACCCTGCTCACAACGGACTGCGCCCAGCTCCGCCGTCAGTAACGGGAGCAGGGTCGGTAGATCAGCGTCGTGCGGGCCGCCGAGCGGACTCGCCGCCAACCGCCGCCGTCGCGCTGGTGGATCGAGTACCGCATCGGCGTCTCCCGCAGACCTGACCGCGTCCACACCCGCGCCTGCGAGATCACCAGCCGCGGCCGGGCGGCTACCAGGGAGTCGGTCCTGGAAGTGCCGCAGCCCGTACCGTCGGTCATCGCGTGTCCGCTGTGCCGACCCGACAGGGAGCTGGGCCCTTCTCGACAGCTGACAACAGCGGGTCGATGGCGACCCCGGCGCGGCCACCGAGGCCGCAGCCCTGCGTCGGGCCCGCGCGGAGAAGACCGGCCGTTTGGTCGTTCCGCAGCGTCTGGAACAGACGGCGTGAACGGCGGGTCAGGTGCTGCCTTCGGGCCGTACGGCGTCCTTGTCTGGGGCGGGCACGGCCTGGTCGTCGTCGGCAGCCCAGAGCGCGCGACCGAGGAAGTACAGGACGACCATCCCGGCGTAGATGAACGCGCCCCGGCCCAGGATCAACACGAAGACGTTCGCGTCGCTGCGCGGGGAGCTGTAGGCCGGTCAGCCGCGCGCAGCGAGGCCGCCGTGCTTGGGGTGCGTCTGATCGTCATGGTGGTGGCTGCGGTGGACCGCTGGGGAGGAACGACCGGATGCTCCTTGTCAGCCGGGTGGCTTCGGAGAGGCCGTAGCCGCGGCACAGCAGCAGGTACGCGCCGATGGGCCAGGCGAGGAACGCCGTGGGGATGAGGAGGCTTGCTGAGATCCCGAAGCGTCCGAGCAGCACCGACACGGCTGACACCGCGAGAGCCGACCAGAGGCATGCCTTCGCCAGTCGGCGCCCGTCCAGCCGGTCCGGTTCAATGTCGGCGTCTGCCGGGATCTCGGAGTCGGGAAGGATATGCATGAACTGGTCGGCGGCCACGTTGTTGGCGATCGCGGCGGCCAGCCCACCGAGCTTCTTCGCGGCGCCGTCGCGGTCCACCAGCAGTGCGTCAGCAGCTTGTGCAATGGCTGTCTCGACGCGTTCGGCGTGCTCGCGCAGACCCGCCCGGAGGTCCTTCCGGTTGCCGAACGCGGAGGCGGCATAGGTCGCTGTGCGCCGAAGGGGCAGTCCCAGCTCGGCGGACATCTCCCGGAGCTTCACCGCTTCCGTGTATCGGCTGTCGGCGAGCGTGACCAGGTCCGCGCTCGCCGATAACAGCGCCATCGCCGGGTACAGCGGTCCGTAGCAACGGTCAATGTGCTCCCCGTGACGGACCTCGCTCACATAGACACGCAGGGCCGCGCCGATGAGTATGGCCCCCGCAAGCAGGCCGATCTGTGTCCACATCGTCGGCCACGGGGTGCAATTTCCCGCTTCAGGGACAAGCCTGCCTTCAGGTGAGCAACCCGCCACGTTGAGGAAGACCGGGAAGAAGCAGACGCCTATGGCGATCAGTGCCGGGCCAGCCAGGCGCCACAGTCCTTCCCGCTTGTAGGCCAGCGCCTGTCGGATGCGGTCCCCGTCGAAGGGGACCCCGAGCTCACCCGCCGACCTTTCGGCTGCAGCAACCTTCGCCTCTACATGCCGGTGGTGCCAGCGCAACAGCGGGTGCCGCCGGGTCGTAACGGTTTCTGTCTCGCTCATTCTTCCCCCACGCTCACAGACGAGAGCAGCGTAGGGCTGAGAGCTGACAGGGCGTCGGTGAATAGGGAGACCCGCACTGCCTGGCAGGAGGTGATGATTGCCGGCGGCCGACTGCCTGCAGGGGGCTTTGGTGTACGTGAGTCCCCCGAACACACGGTCCTGCCGAATCCGGCCAGTGCAGTGCATTGCCGCCAATTCCCGGTGATCTGGTCACAGCGCCGCTGACCTCGAGCTACACAGGACCAGGGGGCTGTCGTCCGCTGCCCCGTGACGGTTCGGGACGGGGGACTCGGCAGTTGCTCACGATCAACGTGGCGGTACTCCTGGCGTTCATCGTCTTCCTGAGGCTGCGCCGCCGTACCGAGGCCCGGAGCCGGTTCGACGAGAAGATGACCGTGGTCATCGTCCTGGCGCTGGGCCTCATCCTTGCCCCCACCGACGTCGGCCAGGGCATTGCCCACTTTCTCGGCCAGCTGGTCAGCGGTGCTTCTCAGGCCGGCCAGTGACCGGCGGACTCCTTCCCCAGTGGTGCACCGACAGCTCGCGCCCTGCTGCATCGCGCCCGGGGCGGGGCAGGTGAGCGGCCGCCGCCCTGTCCGGCGCTCGGGTCGCCGGCCCAGCAGGTCCCGGCGGCGGAAGAATCAGCGCCTGGAGCAGGTGGTCCTCGCCGCTCTGGCGGCCGCGGTCGTACTCAGTCTGGCGGCGACCGCGCTGCGGTGGCTGGTCGCCCACCCCTGGTTCGTGGCCGCCGTACTGCTGGCGGCCGCCGCTGGGGCCGCCGCCTGGGCGTGGCGCCGTGGGGAGGCCGCCCGGTGGGAGCAGGTCCGGGCGAGCAGTCTGCGTTACGCACTGAGCCACCTCGACGCTCTTCATCACCGGGCGTTTGAGTTCGCGGTGCGGGACCTGATGCGCCGCGACGGCTGCACGGACGCACAGCAGGTCGGCGGGCGCGGTGACAACGGCGCCGACGTCAAGGCCACCGATCCGTACGGGCGCCGGTGGGTCATCCAGTGCAAACACCGCAAGGACGGCTGGTCGGGCAAGCCCGTCGGGAGCCCCGACCTTCAGGTGCTGAACGGCACTGGCAGGCAGGTCCACCACGGTGACGTCGTGGTCATGTTGACCAACGGCCGTATCACCGCGGACGCCGCGCAGTTCGCAAAGTCCCAGCGGCTCCACCTCGTCGACCGCCATCTCCTCGCTGAATGGGCCGGCGGATCCCGTCCCCTGTGGGAACTCCTGCGCGCACTCCCTTCAGGCGGCCGCCGCCCAGGGAGGGGGAAGACATGAGGACGGCTCGGGAACTGCTGCCTGAGGGAACGATCGGGTGAACCGTATCCGCAGAGGAGATCGGTCCCGACCCGGCGCCTTTCAGGCGCCCGCTGATCTGCGACCTCTGCATGACCGGAGTCCTCCCCGTCCGCGGCTACAAGACCGTGCCCAGCCTCTTCCGGCTCGGGTCCGGGCTCCAGCACGAGGCCGGCTGCGACCTCAACCCGACCGAGGTCATCGACTCCATCGCCCGCGACTCCCACGGCCTGGCCCACGTCGACCAGGGCATCCTCCGCCTGGAACTCCCCTCAGACCTCTCCGGAGCACCCAGCCCGGACGAACCGACGGGCACCGGACCCGACAGCGTCGTCCGCACCCGGAACATCACCACGGTCCGCCCCACCTGCCACCCGCGATCACCAGCGCAGCGAAGATCGCCCGGTTCCTGCAGATGCACGGCTTCGACCCCAAGATCGTGAAGAAGTTCAAAGTCCGGCCACACGGCCACACCCCGGTCCCCTGGGGCGAGTTCTGCTACGGCCCCGACAACGACTCCCTGGCCGCCCTCTACGTCCGGCAGCTCAGTGCGACGCCCGCCTCCCACCCCGTCGCGGTCCACGGCACCGTCCAAGCGGTCCGTACCGACAACGGAGGCCGCCAGTACGTCACCCTCGCCACCGACGTCCCCGCCCAGCAGGGCCGCTTCCACGTCGTCGTGCGCTCCATGTACGAGAACCTCATCAACCCGCTCACCCCCGGCACCCGCGTGCTGGCCCTCGGAGACTGGTCCGTCCTCACCCGCAGCCACATCCCGCAGCTCCGGCTCTTCGCGGACGCGCACTGGCAGATCGCTTACTGGAACGACGACGAAGCAACCGGCCGCCCCACCACGCCGACGTGCCCGCCGCCCGTCACAGCCCGCCAGCGAGCGGCGGCCAAGAACCAGAAGCCCGCGGCGAAGCAACCGGCACCGGTGCCGCCACCGGCCGTACCGTCCCCACCGAAACGGCCAGCTACGCCCTACCCGGACAGCACCGACCGTGTCATCAAGGCCGTCCTCGCACCGCCCCCTCCTCTCACTCCGGCGCCCGCCCACGCGCCGCCGCCCGTGCCGCCCCAGGCCCAGCAGCCGGCCCCGCCACCAGCGCCAGCACCGGCACAGGCACTGGTCGAACCCGCCGAGGTGTTCATCCCTCCGAAGCCTGCAGGGCCTCCGCCGCCCGTTCCTCCTCAGCGGCGCAAGGGTCTGTTCCGCTGGCTGGGCAAACGCCGCTGACTTCGGTGAGGCGCTCTTTTAACCCTGTCTGCGGGAACCTGCTCTGGTGGGGCCGCTGCGGATAGGGTCGGGGCAGCTCGTGCCAGCATGGGTGTACGGGTCAGGCCCGGTGCCCAGAGCGCTCTGGGGGCAGTACCACCGGGCTGTCCCGCCCCGCACCGACGATCGAGCTGCTCACGCAGCTGGTCGGCCGGAGCCAGCTGATACTTCCTGGCCGTCGGCCAGACCACGGTGCCGAAGCCCCGTACGACCGCTGCGGCACCGGCGGCGGCTGCCGGGCCCGAAGCGTCGGTGCGGACTCGGGACATGGCCCCGAAGGCTTTCCCGGGCGGCCGAGAATTCAAGGATCACCCGGATTTTCCCGGACCGCGGTGACCTGGTCGGCTGGCGCCGAAGGGGCGGGCCCTCGGCGAGCGACTGGCCGCACCACAGGCAGCGGCGATGCTGTGCTCGTCGGCGGATTCGGAACCTACATCGCCTTCCTGCATCCGGCCGTCGGCATCGCCCTCCTGGTCGGCATCAGCGTGATGACCCTTCTGCACCTGCTGCTCAAGTAGTGCCCGGCGGGGAACCACGTGCCCGGACACAGAAGCCCCGCCAACGTGCGGGGCTTTCGCGCGTCACGGATCAGTCACAGCCCACCCACACCGGTCCCGGCGCCGACACCATGACTCGATGCGCACACACCACACCATCACCCTCCTCGCCGCCGCCGGCCTCCTCGCCCTCACCGGCTGCTCCGAGGCCGTCACCAGCGAGCCCAAGCCCGACGACAAGGTTGCCGCCTCGCCGTCCGCATCGCAGTCGAGCATCGCCCCCGAGGCGCTCAGCTCCGCAGCCGCAGCCGCCGGCATCCCGCCCAGCCCCGCCCCCGAGCAGCGCGCCATCTACCTCGCCGCGCTCAACAAGATCGACCCCGAGATCGTCAACGGCAAGGACGACAAGGCCGTCAGCCGCGGGCTGAGTCAGTGCCAGTCCATGAAGGACGAGAAGGACCCGACCAAGCGTGTCGAGTCCACGAACCGGCGCTTCATCAGCCCCAACCATCCGGACGGCTTCGGCCCCACCAAGGCCGCCTTCATCCTCGCCGCCGTACAAACCAACCTCTGCCCCACGTACTGACGGGGGCCACTGGCTGCGTAGGTGAGAGCGGAGAGCGAATGTCGGTGAGTCCTGGCATTGGTTCGCCCTCAAGAGACCTCGGAATGTCGGTGAGAAGTAGGTTCTGGCACAGATCTTGGGGAGCCGTCGCGGAGTGTTACCTCGGTGTTCGATTGCGAAGAGACTGGCTCGTGCGAGACGGCGTACGCCTTGTCGTCTGACGGTCGGAAGTGACGCTCCCTCAGGTGTCTGCCGGCCGCTGCTGCGGCGGGTTGTGGGCGGTGATGGTGCTGGTCATGCAGACCGATGCGCCGTTCTCGGACTCGCTGGTGTTCGACGGGATCGATGATGTGGATGTCGAGGCGGTGACCGCCGCGTTCGGCACGGTCGAGGTGGTGGCGAGAGGCCACGCGGCCGGGGCGGCGTGTCCGGACTGCGGGCGCTTCTCAGAACGAGTCCACGACCGTTATCAGCGCAGGCTGAAGGACCTTCCGCTCGCTGAGCAGGGCTTTGTGATCCGGCTGACGGTCCGGCGTTTCATCTGCGGGTCGGCGGACTGCCCGCGCCGGACGTTCGCTGAGCCGTTCTCCCGACTGGCCGCCCCGCACGCACGGTTCACCACTCGGCTCAACCACGCCTTGGAGCGAGTGGGGCTCGCGCTGGCCGGGCGAGCCGGCGCCCGGCTGGCTGCCCAGCTGGGCTTCGGCGCGGGACGGATGACCTTGTTGCGCAGAGTCATGGCATTGCCCGATCCGCAGTTCAGTACTCCGCGGGTGCTGGGCGTGGACGACTTCGCGATCCGTCGCGGTCAGACCTACTCCACCGTCTTGACCAGCGTCGAAGACCGTCGCGTGGTCGATGTGCTCCCCACGCGTGAAGCCGGGCCGCTGGCCGCATGGCTGACCCGCCACCCCGGCGTGGAGATCATCTGCCGAGACCGGGCGGGCGCCTACGCAGAGGGCGCACGCCGCGGTGCCCCCGACGCTCTACAGGTCGCCGACCGGTTCCATCTGTGGCAGGGCCTCGGCCGGGCCGTGGAGACCTGCGTCGCCGCCCACCGCGACTGCCTGCGCAACCCTTCGCCCAGCAGCCTGCTGCCGGAAACCACCCGACCGGACTCCGGTCGGCCACAGGACCACTCGGCACTCGTTGGCCGGCGAGCCGAGCGCAAGAAGGCCGCACACGCCCTGGTCCACGAGCTTCTTGCCCGAGGCAACTCACGCCGCGCGATCGCCCGGCACCTGGGCTGGGGCCTCAACACTGTGCTCCGGTACGCGGCCGCCGCACGCTGGCAGGACACCTTCCGCGAGAACCGGCCCCGGCCCAGCAGACTGGACCCCTACAAGCCCTACCTGGAGCGACGATTCGCCGAGGGATGCACCAGCGTCACCCGACTACACGGTGAACTGGTTGCCGAGCACGCTCCCGTCACCTACGCCATGGTCCGCGCCCACATCGCTACCTTGCGCGGGGCTCCGCCCGGAACCCCGCCCCGGCCGCCGACGGTGCGGCAGGTGACCGGCTGGCTCACCCGTCACCCCACCGCCCTCAGCGAAGAGGACCGCGCTGGTCTGAAGAATGTCCTGGCCCGCTGTCCTGAACTGGACACGGCAGCCGGGCATGTCCGCGACTTCGGCGAGTTACTCAGCGGCCGCCTCGGCGCCAGGCTCCCTGCCTGGATCGACGCAGTCGATGCCAGCCAACTACCCGGCCTCACCGGCTTCGCACTCCACCTGCACCGGGACTTCGACGCCGTGACAGCCGGGCTCACCCTGGCCTGGAGTTCGGGCAGCATCGAGGGCGCCGTGAACCGCATCAAGAAGATCAAGAGGCAGCTCTACGGACGAGCCGGATTCGACCTACTCCGCAAGTTGATCCTGCTTCAGTGACGCTCCGCAACCACTCCCCAGAACCGATTTTCGAGAGCAGTGTGTTGGTCTGCTTCGAAGCGTGGTCGACGGGGTGAGATGTGGATGTCAGGCGGCTTGTGTCTGCCAGTCATCGGTCCGACCAGTGTCCGATGGGACGCTGGGGACAGGTACGGCACTCGAAGACGTAGACGTTGATGCCGCAAGTGTCCAGAAGGGTCGGGTTGAACGCCTCGGATTCCCATAGCCAGCGGGTCTCGGTCTCCTCGGTGGCCCGGTCTTCCTCGGGAAGCCACGTGCGCCAGGACTCATTGTTGAATTCCCCCTCGGTCACGGTCAGAAGGTGCTCCATCCGGCCGCCGCACGTTTCGCAGTCCGGCCAGCAGGGCTCCTGGCGCCAGCCCGGGTAGCCGCCCAGCTTGATCCCCGGCGCGTCTGCGAGATGCGACGAGTAGCGCAGCCCGGTCTCGGCCAGCAGTGCCTCGGAACGGTCCGCAAGCGCGTCCTCGAGATCCCAGGACAGGTCATTCCTCGGATATTCGGTCACCTGCTCGGGGTGAACGACACAGGGTGCCGGGTACCAGCCGTCGGGAAGCCCGGCCGCCGCCGGTGCAGGCGTCGGCCCTACCTCCCGGATGGCGCGGGAGTCCCTCCAGTACACCAGGGGCAGCGGGTAGCAGTAGGTGCCGTGCGCGTAGGGACACCACACGACCTGGAGCAGATCTGTGCCCTCGGGGAAGGGCAGGCCGGGTACGTCGACGCGGCGGACCTGCACGATGGGGGCCATGGGTGCGGCGGGTTCAAGGCGGCTCGTGGTGTCCGGGTCGTAGTGCTCCGCACTGCACACCGGCCATGGTTCGTCGGCCGGCCACATCAGAGGACCCCCGACGGAGCTGTCACGGTATGTCGGAGAACCGGGGCGCGGGTGGAGGCGGACGGACTCACGGCGGAAGGGAAGCAGCTCAGGGAAGAGGCTCTCCACGTCGACCGGGCGGGCAGGTGTGTGACGGGACATGTGCCGAACTCTAGAACCGGAGTACGACAGCCAGCCCCACCGGCCTTGTCGCGCTCTGGACCAGGGCACTGCATCTTCTCAAGAGGATCGAGAGCCTGCTCTACAGTCGAGCCGGATTCGAACTTCCCCGCAAGGTGATCCTGCTTCAGTAACGCTGCGCGACGGCTCCCCAAGATCTGTGCCAGAACCCGCAACTCGCTGACAAAGCCAGGGCCACAGACCACCACGGTGCGGGTGGGTGCGGGTACGGCCGCCCGGGATGGGGGCCCCGGGCGGTACCCCGCAGAAGGGGAGGCGGCATGGCCAAGCGGACCGACCTCACCACCTACGCCTACCACAAGCAGCGCGCCCGCCTCTTCGACCCGGTCCGCGAGTACCGCGCTCTGGCCGGGCTGCCCTGGAGCGTGGAGCCCATGGCCGGCTGGGCGGTTCTCCCACCGCGGCGATGTCCCCGGCAGTCCCGGCTGGAGTGACGAGGAGAAGGAGAGGGGCGACCGGATATGGGGAGTGCTCTAGGTTCTGTCCGGCGGATCCTGGCATGTGTTGCAATGGTTGAGTGAAGTTTGAACATGACAACATGGTCGGGGTCCACCTGGCCGTGTCGCTGGTGAATCTCGAGTCGAGTGGTTCCTGGGGGTCTGAGGCACTGGAACGGGCACTGCAGGAGCATGCGATCCGGCGTTCGCGTGTCACTGGCTCGGCCGGTGAGAAGATCAGGGTGTGGTCGCGGCGTTTGAGGCCCGTTTTCGAGGCTGCCTCGCAGGACGAACGGTGCGAGATGATCAACGCTCTGCTCGCGGACGGCGCTGGAAGCGTGTACCTGACCACGCACGACGACTTGCGGCCACATCTGCACTTCGCACCGGACGGCCAGGACGTCCAAAGCCGTGTGAAAGCCGTGACCGCGGGAGCTCTGGCCATCTTCACCATGGAGGCCGAGGGGGAACGGCTGGGCGTCTGCTCGCTGGACTCCTGTCGGACCGCCTTCGTCGACACCAGCCGCAGCGGTCGCCGCGCCTACTGCTGCGCGCGCTGTGCCAACACCGATGCGGTCCGCCGCCACCGCATGAAGCGGCGCTAGCCAGCCTTCCGCCCGGTTGTAAGCGCTATGCCGAGACCAGCGCCAGGACGAGCGGGACGGCGGCGATCCCAAGAAGTGTCTGCGTCGCGGTGATCCCGGCCATCAGGGGTGCGTCGCCGCCGAGTTGCCTCGCCATGATGTACGAGGACGATGCCGTGGGCAGGGCCTGGAAGAGCACGGCGATGATCAGCGCCTGGGATCCCAGGCCGACCATCTGAGCCGCCAGGAAGGTCGCGGCGGGCATGAGGGCGAACTTGACGGACGACGACGTGAGGATCGGCGCCGCCCACGACCGTGCCGCACCGAAGCGCAGCGCGGCGCCGATGCACAGCAGCCCCAGCGGCATCGAGGCGGCTCCGAGTGCCTGGAGCGCGGGCTCTACGCCCGGCGGCAGGCGCAGATCGAGAGCCTGAAGGAGGATGCCTCCCGCGCAGGCGAGGATGAGCGGGTTGGTCACGAGCTGTTTGACGATGCCCGCAAGACGCAGGCGTGCGCTCCCGAACCGCGCGAAGACCAGCACGCACAAGACGTTGACCGTGGGCACGATCGCCGCGTTGCAGACCGCGGCGGTGGCGATGCCCTGGGTGCCGTACAGGCCGGCAGCGATGGTCACGCCGATGTAGTTGTTGAACCTGACGCTGCCCTGGAAGACGGAGGTGAAGCCGTCGTCTTTCAGTCGCATCATGGGCCTGAAGGCGATGATCAGCACGGCGACTGTCACCGTGGAGGCGACCAGAGTGCCTGCCAGGGCCGCTACCGGCAGATCGTCAGTGTCGGCCGTCGCCAGACTGTGCAGGAACAGAGCCGGCAGCAGCACGTGATAGCTGAGGCGCTCGGCTGCGGACCAGAAGCCCTCGGCCGTGATCATCGATCGCTTGAGCGCGTAGCCCAGCGCGATCAGCAGGACGACCGGGATCAGGGCCTTGACGGTCAGTGCGATCACGCCGGGATCCCGTCCAGCGTGGCGACGATGATGCGGCAGCCCTCTTCCAGGGTGGCGATGTCGGTGGCGAAGGAGAGCCGCAGGTGGCCCGGCGCGCCGAAGGCGCTGCCCGGGACGGTCGCGCATCCCGCTTCGAGGAGGGAGTTCGCTGCCGTGAGGTCGTCGCCCTTCGCAAGGCGCGGAAGGAGGTAGAACGCGCCGTCGGGTTCCAGTGTGTCCAGGTGCCGGCTCTGCTGCAGAATTGCCAGAGCCGCGTCGCGCCGTTGGCGGTATGTTTCACACCGTTCCGCCAGCAGTTCCTGCGGTCCCTCCAGGGCGGCGACAGCGGCGATCTGGCTGACGGTCGCCGTCTGCGTGCAGTTCTGTGTCTGTACGGCGGTGATACGGCGGACAAGTTCGGCCGGGCCGAACCCCCAGCCGACCCTCCAGCCGGTCATCGCGTACGCCTTGGAGGCGCCGTCGACGAGCAGGATCCGCTCGTGCAGATCAGGTGCGACCTGCGCGATGCTGATGTACTCGCCCTCGCCGTAGCGGATGTGGGCGTAGATCTCGTCCGAAAGAATCATCGCCGAGGGGTGCCGTCGCAGGACTTCGGCGAGACCGGTCAGGGTGTCATGGCTGTAGGTGGCGCCCGAGGGGTTTCCGGGAGCGTTGAGCACGACCCAGCGTGTGCGTTCGGTCATGGCCGCTTCCAGGGTGTCGGGAGCGATTCTGAACCCTGATTCGGCCGAGCAGGCAATGATCACGGGCACGGCGCCGCACAGGCGAACCATGTCCGGGTAACTTGCCCAGTAGGGCGCCGGGATGATCACCTCGTCGCCCGGGCCCAGGGTGGCGAGGAGCGCGTTGAAGATGACCTGTTTGGCACCGCATCCCACGGCCACCTCGGCATCGGTGTAACTCAGGGTGCGGTCTCGTTCCAGCGCGTGCCGTGCGGCCTGGCGCAGTTCCGGTATCCCGTTGGCGGGGGCGTAGCCCAACGGGCGGGCGGCGGCCTCCTGGGCGGCAAGAACCGCGTGCGCAGGCGGGGCGAAGTCGGGCTCGCCGAGCGTGAGGTCGATGATGCGACGGCCTGCCGCGCGATACTCGGCCGCGCGGCGGGCCATCTCCAGGATGGGTGAGCCGGAAGGTGTCACCGGGCAGCCAGTCACCGGCCAGCCCTCCCCGAGCCGAAGGGAACATCCGTAGAGTCGGTGGCCGCTCTGACTCGCCGGTGGGGGTGGGAAGAGTCAGTGCCCTGGGCACTGGGTGTCAAAGAGTGCATGCCGACAGGTTGATGTAACGCTGCGAGGCATGACAACCATTACAGGATTCCCGTGCGGCGCAAGTTGCGCCCACTCGTCGTTCGTAAGATCACCCCGCCCCACGACCGCAACAATGACCCAACTCGAGGATCCCGGCGGCTTCACCCTCGACCGGCTCCTGCAGCTCCCGCACCAGGACATGGTCGACGACGTCGTCCACCAGCTCTACCTGGCCACCACCGGCCCCCTGGAGGCGCTGCGCGGCCGCACCCAGGCCCCAGGGCTGCATTAGGCGTTGGGGACCAGCGGTACAGCCGTTGGCGCTAGGGACTTGATCTTGATCGTCTAGCACAGGCGATCGGCGCTCATCGGCCTCCGTGCGCATCCAGCCGTCGCCCCGGGCCTCCCCGCTGCCGCGCACCCTGCGCCGGCGCTCCGCCCGCATCCGGTACGCCCCCGGCGTTTGCTTCATCTCCACTGCCCGCACCCCTGTCCATACTTGACGCACGCCACCGCCTCGCGCGCTGACGTGACAGGCACTGTGACCTGCAAAGAGGACAGGAAGCCGTACAGGTTTCCTCGAACACCGCCCGGCACACGACGGGGAGCACCTGGCGGAGGAGTCCGCGGGGCCCGGGCGTACGGTCGAGGGGTGAGCACGACGTTGACGGAGCCGGTGGAGTCCCGGCCATGGCGGCTCGAGGACGGGCCCGAGCCCACGGTCTGAAGCTGGCCTGCAGGCGACCGCCCGGCCCTGCAGGTGTGGTCCCCGCGGGGCGTGGCGGTACGGGGCTGTGATGGCGCGGCACGACTGGGCTGACGGCAGGGTGATCTACAAGGTGGCCGTCGACCTGGACGGGTCGACCAGCACGGTGTCCCGGTTCTACCCCATGGCCGCAGCCGGGCCTGCGCCGGGCGCATGGGTCCAGGTCGGAGCCCTCCGCCTCGGGCCCGCCGACGCTGGCCGCCGGTCGGCGGAGCGTCGACTCCGCGTAGAGACAGGCGGGGCTAGGCGGCTACAGGTGGGCCAGGTGGTGGAGGTTTCCGTGGGCGGTGGTCCAGGCGACGTCGTCGACCTGGTGGCCGGTGTACTCGGGGATGACGCGGTGCAGGTACTCCTCGCGTACGGCCTCGCGGGCCGCAGGTGGCGGGACGTCGGCGAGGGAGTCCAGGGCGGCGACCATCTCCTTCCACCATGTCTCGGGCAGGCCGGGGTTCTCGTCGAGGACGGGGCGTGGGGAGGCGATCGGGTCGGGGGCGAGGGCGTACAGCTCGGCCCGGTAGGCGTAGCCCTCGGTGGTCCAGTCCCGGATGCGGAACAGGTCGGGGCGCGGCACCGAGGCGGGGAGGGTGCGGGAGGTGGAGGGGCCGTTCTACAGGGTGCCGCCCTGGGTGCCGGTCTCGGCGCAGACCACGGGGAGCCAGTGCGGGCCGGCGGCCGAGGAGAGGGTGCGGCCCCGGTACCCCACACCCGGTGGCCGGTGGCGCGCAGGCCGAACTGGTCGGCGGCGTGCTGCCGGGCGGCCAGCATCCGGTCGACGGGGGCGGGGGCGGGGGCCTCGAACATGGCGGGTCCTACCTCGGTGGGAGACGGCGGCCGCGTCCTTGGATACCAGCTCGGTGGCGAGGGCCGCGGCCTGTTCCACGGTGAGGCCGGAGCGCCCGGCCAGGTCCCCGAAGGTGAGGCGGGCGCCGGAGACCAGGGCCTCCAGCACGGGGCGCACGGAGGTGTGGAGCTCCCATTCGTGTCCGGCGGCGCGCAGCACGACGGCCTCGTCGGCTCCCTCCAGCGCGGCCCGGGCGGTGGTGAGGGCCAGGACCAGGCCGGGGTCGGCGGGGACGTCGCCGATGTACGGGAGGGAGGGGGCCGGGCGGCCGGGGTCGCGGGCGTCCAGACAGGCGGCGAACTCCGAGACGATGTGGGGGTGGAGCGCCTCGGTGACTTCTTTGCGCAGCTGCTCGGCGTACGCGGTGCGCTCGGCGGGGCTGGCCACGGTGGGCACGTTCGGGCGCAGGGTGGGGGAGTGGAGGAGCTGTCCGGCCAGCCACACCAGGAGGTGGTGTCCGGTCGCCGGGGTCAGGCCGCATGTCAGGTGCAGGGAGCGGCCCTGGGTGGCGGCCACCGCGTGCCACCAGCCCCGCGGCGCGTACAGCATGTCCCCGGCCTGCAGGACCACCTCGGCGAGCGGCAGCCCCTCGGGCTTCTCGGGCGCTTCGACGTCCAGGCGCAGCGGGTCCGTACGGGTCGCCCCGTACAGGGTCCACCGCTTCGCCCCTTCGAGCTGGAAGATCACCGTGTCCTGTCCGGGCCCGTCGCGGACTACGACGCGCACTGTGGCAGACGTGCCGAGGTTCGGGGAAGGCGTCCAGCTCTCCAGCGGCTGAGGGAACAGCCCCCGTAGTTGTCTGCCAGCACGGGCTGTCACGTCGGGAGGGTTCCGTGGCCGGGGAGAGGTTCACCCGCTCACAGAGGCAGGCCTGCGATCACAGCCGCTGCCGCCCGTAGTCAGCAGCAACTGTTCCCTGGCCAGTACAACCAGGATTCAATGGGAGCGGACGAACGCGCGGGCCGTGGGTTTCGTATCGGGGAGGTTCAGTGACGGGTTTCGACGTCAGCTCTCTAACTGACATTGAGCGCCAGGTTGTCGACCACGTAGCGCGCGGCGAGACGCTTGATCTGGTTCGCGTTGGCCCAACCACGGCTGAGGCAATGCAGACCTGGGGCGAGGCCCGGACGGTGCGCGCCAAGGTGCTAAGGGAGATCGTCCGGGGGCGCCTGGTCGACGATCCTGATCCGCGTGGTTTGCGCCTGCGCGGAGCTCGGATCACTGGCCGGTTCGACCTGGAGAATGTGGCAAGTGCGGTTGGCGTCGAATTGACCGACTGCTTCCTTGAGGAAGGCCTCCATGCTTATGGCGCGCAGTTCCCTGTTCTGGCGCTTGTTGGATGCTTGGCTCTCGGAGAAATTAACTTGGGTGGTGCACGTATCGGATTGCTCGATTTTTCGAGTGCCATGCTATGTAACGCACGTGGTGCAGCCCTGTATGCCAATGGAGTTCAGGTTGACGCTGCACTCATATTAATGAACGGATTCAGTGCCCGAGGAACCGGAGAAGTGGGAGCTGTTCACCTGTCAGGAGCACGCATCGGGGGTTGGCTGAACTGTGAAGGAGCCGACATGCGCAATCACTCCGGACCGGCTCTGAAGGCAAACCAGGCGAGTCTTTGGTCGCTTAACCTGCGAGACTTCGTGGCTATCGGCGCCGGATCAGGAGCGGTAGTGAATCTGGAGCGGGTGGAGGTCGCGGGAGCACTCGTATTCTCCCCAGGGCAGCTGGAGCATGACACTGACTCTCGTCTAAGGCTACTGGTCGACGGTCTGACCTACAGGGGCTTGCCCATTGGGTACTCTTCCAGGCAATGGCTCGATCTCCTGCAACAGGCCACGCCTGCGTATGCCGCACAGCCGTACCAGCAGCTCGCCGCTGTTCACCGGGATGCAGGACACGACCGAGAAGTCCGTAGGATTTTGATGGCACAGCGCAGCGACCAACTTCACCGCCGCGCGCTGACAGGACGAAGCGAGCGCACCTGGACTCGACTGACCGGTGTGGCATTGGGCTATGGCTACCAACCCTGGCGTGCCCTGATAGGAATGCTCGCTGTAGTCACTACCGCTGTTGTCCTCACCTTGATAGCAGGGACGCACGGAGGCCTGTCACCCACACGAGCTGCTTCAGCGAGCTGCTCCCTGACCGAGAAGATCGGGGCTGGCCTGGACACCGCCCTCCCGGTGATCGCAACCGGGCCCGCAGACCGGTGCAAGGCAAACAACAGCGCTGCAGGGCAGCTGATCACCATGGCCAGCTGGGGGCTGAGGATCCTCGCCTGGGGCTTTGCCACGTTGTTCGTCGCTGGCTTCACCGGAGTGGTTCGCAAGCCATAGCCCCGAGCGCCCCGAACCCTGGTACGACGCCGATGTCCGCTGGCATGCCCGGGCCTGCTGGAGGCCGCCGTCGCCTGGCCCGCATCCGAACGGCTCGCACAGGCAGAACTGCTGCGCCTGGCCCTGGCGGGGTGGACCTCGCCCGAACGAGGCCTGCCGGTTGACAGTTTTTACGAGGCGATCGCCGACACAACCTGCTCAGCCACCACGCTCCGCAGCCGCCGCGACGAGTGGATACGACAGGGCGTCTTCGCCCGGCTCAAACGGATCGCGCTCGACGCCTACCAAGGCACTCGGAGGCGGCGAAGTGGCCGGGCGTTCCCCCGTCGATCGCGGCAAAAAGGGACTGAAACGCTCGGGCATGACGGACGGATACGGCATTCCACTGGGTCGTGTCCTGACCGGCGCCAACCGCCACGACTCCCCGCTGCTCGCCCCGACCCTGGACCGCCTGAACGACCTGGGACCGTTGCCCGACAACGTCACCGTGCACCTGGACGCCGACTACGACTCGGACAAGACCCGCACTCTACTCAACGAAGGCGGCCTCCACGGCCGCATCGCGCACGAAGGCGAGAAGGCACACATCCAGGCCAGTCAGCGCTGGCACGTCGAACGCACCCACGCCTGGCAGAACGCCTTCCAGCGGCTCGCCCGCTGCCACGAGCGGCGCGCCACCGTCGTTGACGCATTCTTTGACCTCACCGACACGATCATCACCGTGCGCAGCCTGATTCGGCGGGCATGGATAACTCACCGCTGGGACGAACGCCCGAACCGCCGACCATGACCGCACCCCTATCCGCACCACCTCTAACAGAATGGGCCGGAGACCAAGCCGCCGTACGCCTCGTATAGCTGGGCTATGCCACCGCCGTTCAGGAGCTCGTTGCCGACGACGGCCGGTCCGTGGGCCAGCAGCACGTACTGGACCCCTCACGGGTCCCGCCGGGCCGCGCCGCGCTCTGGGTGCAGCTCCAGGAGGTTCCGTTCGCGCCGTCGTCCGATGCCGCGGGCGAGCTGGACGTCTCGGCGGGGTGGGACGACGAGCGGCTGGTCGCGGGCTATGTGGAGCGGGTGCTCGGCCGGATCGAGGCGCATGCCCCGGGCCTGCGCGCCCTGGTGACCCGGTGGAGTGCGGTCAGTCCGGCGGGGGTCGCCGTGGCCAATCGCAACGCCGTCCGCGGCGACCCCTACGGCGGCTCCGCCGAGCTCGACCATAACCTGATCTGGCGGCCGGGGCTGGGTTCCGGACACCTGGTCGCCCGGCAGCTGTTCGCCGTGCCGCACAGCTCCGTGGCCTGTTCGCCGCAGGGTGAACGGTCCTGCGGCGATCCCTCGCCCGGGCACGGTTCGACCGGTCGGGGGCAAGGGCCGGGGGCTGCTCGAAGGGCCACCCCGGGAACGGGGCGTGCGGACGCTACCGTCCGGTGTAGGTGAACTCGTCGGCCGGGCTGGTGGGAGAGGTGGCCTTGCCGACCGTCACGGTGAGGTTCACCGTCTGGTGGTCGTCGAGCTGACCGGGCGCGGTTGCGGTGATCTGTCCGGTGGAGACGAACTTGACCGAATCGGATGCCTTGTCCTTGAAGTGCACGGTGGCGCCATCGGCGAAGCCCGAGCCGCTGATGGTGACCAGGGTGCCGACCTGTCCGCTGGTCGGGCTGACGGCACTGACCACCACAGGTGCGGGTCCGCCATAGGCGAACTGCCCCATCGCGACGGCCGGGGAGGTGCCGAGGGTGTTGGTGACGCGGACGTGGACGACGCCGGTTCCGTTGGGGACCTTAGCGGTGATCCTGCTGTCGGAGTCGATGTTGCGCGTGGGGCAGGCGAAGTCGCCGAAGTCGACCATGCTGTCCTTGCTGAAACCGGTGCCGTTGATGGTCACCGTGGCGCCTGGTTCGCCGAAGGTGGGGGTCACGTCGGTCACCACCGGTGCGGAAGGGACGGCAGGCGCTCCCACCAGGTCCAGGTAGGTGGAGTTGGCGTGCTGGAAGGCGACCTGGCCGAGGAAGTCCTGGGTGGTCTTGTTGACCAGGTTCTTGGCAAGGCTCGTGTAGCTGGTGTTTATCGGGCAGAGCATGCCGGGCTGGACGTAGACGTTGCCCTTGGTGCGCTTAGAGATCGCCCCGATGAGCAGCTTCACTTCTTCGGTTGCCTGCGGTCCCGGGCTCGGGTACCAGCCGGCGGTGGTGTCGAGATCGGCCCACGCGTGCGGTACCAGGTCGTAGGCGTTGTTGTGGCGCTCGTCGATGACCCACGGCACGGAGTCGAAGTAGTCGACGAAGCTCTGTACGCCGGCGGTGGGAGCGGCATAGGTGATCACCGCGAACTTTGGCTGTTTCGGCCAGGTCTGTGCCTGCAAGTACGGCGCGAGCATGGTGGCGATGCAACCGCCCAGGCTGTGACCGGTCAGATAGACGGTCGGCTGCGGCGAGGAGGGCGCCGAGTTGAGTGCGGCGGTGAGCGCCTGAGCGAGCGTGACGTTCGGGGAGGGTGAGGCGATCGAGCGGGCGTTGACAACCCGTTTGAACGCATCCATCGCCCCCTTGGAAACGGCGATGGGCTTCGGCGATCCGCTTTCGGGGAACGGGACGACTGTGCCGACATCGAGGTCCTCGAGGATGTCGGTCAGATCGGCGTCCGTTCCGCGAGCGACCACGGCGAACTCGTTCGAGCCGTTGGTGCTCCGTGCGATGTAGGCCATATTCGCGTTGGCCTCGCTCAGGGCGAGCCACACCAGCCTCCACGCGCCCTGCGTCGCAAGGCTGGGATCGCTCAGTTGCGCGTTGATGCCGGTGATGATTCGTTCGGTCTGTTGTTGCGGGGTTTCCCCGGACGGACGCGGGGTGGCCCCGGTGGCTGCAAGGGCAGCCAGGGTCATGGTCACCTGGGCGGTTGTCGGATCGGTTGCCATCGTCGTTCCTGCTTCTCGGATGTTTTGCCGGTGCGGAGGCGGGGCGGCCTTTCGGCAGCATCAGGGCAGATCTGTGCCGAACCGGCCGGCAGAGTGGATCGCACACAATCAGACCTCTCCTCTGCGTTGTCCGGTGCTTTTCCTGCCTGCAGGTTGGCCAGGTTCACCTTGTTGGCCGTTCGGCGTACGTGTGTGGGGTTCGCCGAGCCAGGTGCGCAGCGCGGTCGCCAGAGCTGCGGTGTCTGCGGGCAGGCCCGGGGCGGCGGCCCAGGCGACGATGCCGTCGGGGCGGATGAGCGCGGCCGAGGGATCGCCGCGGTCGGCAGGGGCGGCCGCCGCGGTCGACAGGCGCTCCCGCCATCCGGCCGCATCCTCGAAGCGCGGGCACAGGTCTCCCCAGTGATCACAGAACGTCGCAACTGCATGATCACCGAGACCTGTGCCCGTACTGTTGCCAACGTCCTCCGACCGTGCCTATCCGCGCGACCTCTTAGGTGTTCTTTCACCCGGCCAAGGTCGGGCACCGGCCGTTGTGGAGAGGTGAAGGCTGACGGACGTCAGGGGGTCTGACTGGCAGCGGCTGGCCGCAGCGACGTCTGGACGCCTGGCGGCCGCGCCGCCGGGCGTGGTGGGGCAGGGGCGCGCCGGTTCAGCAGGAGCAGCCCCACTGCGGGGTGGGTGCGGTCGAGATGGTTCCGGAGGCCCGGTCGGTGGGTGCGGGCGGGTGGACGGTGGTGCCGGCCTTGATGGTCTCGATCACCTTGATGTCGCGGATCTGATCGGGGTCGACCGTCAGCGGGTTCGCGCTGAGGATGACCAGGTCCGCGAGTTTGCCGACCTCGATACTGCCCTTGCGGTCCTGCTCGCCGTACTGGTGGGCGGCGTTGATGGTGATCGCGCGAACCGCGTCCAGGGCGGAGACCTGCTGGTCGGGGCCGATGACGTGGCCGCTGCGGGTGCGGCGGGTCACCTGGCTGGACAGCACGGCGATCGAGTTCGGCAGCGCCACTGGGGCATCGTGGTGCGAGGTGTAGCGCAGGCCCTTGTCGAGTGCCCAGCGGGCGGGGGAGATGCTCTCCGCCCGCTTCTTACCGAGGACGGTCTCGCGGTACCAGTCGCCCCAGTAGTAGGTGTGCATCGAGAAGAAGGACGGCAGGATTCCCAGCCGAGCGAACACGCCGATCTGGTCCTCGCGGGCGGTCTGCGCGTGGATCGCCACGGTCGGCCGCCGGACCGGCCCGGCGGCCTCGACCGCCTTGAGGAACTGGTCGATCGCCGCGTCGCCGTTGACGTGCGCCAGGACCTGCCAGTCCCGCTCGACCGCCGTACCGATCTGCTTGGCCACCACCGCGTCGTCCGGCACCGCCGGGTACCCGCAGTAGTCCTCGGGCTGTCCGGGCGGCGGCGTCAGGTAGGGCTCGGTGAGCCACGCGGTGCGCCCCTGCGGCGAGCCGTCCAGGACCAGCTTCACGCCGGCCGCGCGGACGCCGTCCACGTACTCGTCACTCACCCCGATCGGGTCGTCGAGCGTGGACGAGGTCGCCTCGTCGGCCTTCACGTACGCGACCACGTCGACCGGGAGCGGCACGGCGGCGGCCGTGTCCCGCAGCGCCTTGAGGTTGGCGAGGGTGGTGCCGCCCTCCTGCACGGTGGTGAAGCCGAAGCTCGCCGCCGTGGCCGCGCCCGTCGCGAACAGCATCAGCAGCTCCCGTTCCGGGAGCCCCACGAGGGCCAGGTCCGAGGCCGGGGTGAACGCCTTCTCCTCCAGCACGCCGTCGGGCTCGCCGTACGAGGGCGGGACGGCGAGTTCGCGCCGCCGGACTACCCCGCCCTCGGGGTCGGGTGTGGCGGCCGAGTACCCGAGCCGCTGCAGGCCGAGGCTGTTCACCGCGCCGAGGTGGAAGGACTGGTGGATGGCGAGCACCGGGCGGTCCGTGGACACCTCGTCGAGGTCGTCTCGGGTGGGGTGCCGGCGCTCGGCGAGCATCGCGTCGTCGTACCCGAAGCCGATGATCCAATCGGAGTCGGCACCTACCGGGCCCGCAGCCCAGGAGTGCAGCTTGTCCTTCAGAGAGGCGAGGTCGGTGATGTCGCCGTCCGGGTCGGCGAGCAGGTTGGCGATGACGGCCTGCAGTCCGATGCCGCCGAGGTGCCCGTGCGCGTCGATGAACCCGGGGAGCAGGGCGCGGCCCCCGAGGTCCCGCACGACGGTGTGCGGGCCGCGCCAGCGTTCCAGCACCTCCTGCTCGGGGCCGACGAGGACGATGGTGCCGGCCTTGATGGCCACCGCTTCGCCCCGTTCGTCGCGGTGCTCCGCGAGCGTGACGATGTCGCCGCCGTGGAGGATGAGGTCGGCCTGCTCGGCCATGCTGGTATCCCGTTCGGTAGAAGGATGGTGAAAGCGGCCCAGAGCCTAGAAGCGACGTGGGCAAACTTCGCCGAGGACGGCCAGACTTCACTGGAACGGGTCAGCGCGGTCGGGGAACGGGGGCCGCGCAGGGGGCAAGGAAGCCGTCACCGGTGATGCGGTAGCAAATCAGGCCCCGGGGACCAGCTCGGCCCTGATGCCAGCCGACAACCTCAGCGTGACCAGCTCCTCGACCCTGGTCGCCGGGTCGACGTGGTCGATGGTCCCGATTTCCATGTCGACCCGGCCCTCGCGCAGTGGCAACGAGCTCCGGGCGCGCCACGCTGAACCTGGCTCGTGGTCGCGTCCGCCGGGGTGTGTGGGGTGGCACCCGTCTGCGACCCAGCCCCCCGGCCATACGAGTCGGTCAGGTGGCGGGGTCGTAAGTGATCCTCGCGTTGGGGCAGTCGGCCGCGTAGCGCAGGAGTGCCTCGCGTTCGGCCGGGTCGATGGCGAGGCTCCAGCGGTGCTTGGTGGTGACCCATTCGCCGAGGTAGCGGCAGTGGACCGCGGGCATCGGCATCCAGGTGGCCGGGTCCTGGTCGGACTTCTGGCGGTTGGAGCGGGCGGTGACTCCGACGAGGGTGACGTCGGAGCCGAGGTCGTTGGCGTAGCGGCGGCGGCGTTCGGTGGTCCAGCCGTAGCCGCCAGCTGGCGGGGAGCGTCATTCGAGGTGTGCGGTATGCGTGCCGGATGGTCGCCATCTTCCCCGTGGTGGCTCTTTGAGCCGTCGAGGGCAACTCCGTCCTCTTGCTGGCAAAGGCGCATGACCGGTGGCGGAGGTTCAGGAAATTTATCGAGCCGAGGAAACCGCCACGGCCCGGCTGGCGGCGACGGTCGGCAGGTCGTCGTCGTCGAGGGAGGGGAGCCCTGGTGGAGGCTCCCCTCATACGCGGGTAGTCGGGAACCGCGCTTAGGGGAGGCCGGGCCAGTTGCCAGCGATCGGCTTCGGGTAGCCCTCGTCGACCTTGTCGGCCGCAATGTCATACCGCATGTACTCGGAGCCGCGGAAGAAGAACGCCTTGCCGTTGTTCCACACCACGCCGCCGTCGAGGTCCGACGCCCACAGGCCGGGCCAGTTGCCGGTGATCGGCTTCGGGTAGCCCTCGTCGACCTTGTCGGCCGCGATGTCGTAGCGGACGTACTCGGCGCCGCGGAAGAAGTACGCCTTGCCGTTGTTCCACACCACGGAGGCGTCGATGTGGTCCGGGAACAGTCCCTTCCAGTTGCCGGTGATCGGCTTCGGGTAGCCCTCGTCGACCTTGTCGGCCGCGATGTCGTAGCGGACGTACTCGGCGCCGCGGAAGAAGTACGCCTTGCCGTTGTTCCACACCACGCCTGCGTCGACGCGGGATGTGAACAGCCCTGGCCAGTTGCCGGCGATCGGCTTCGGGTAGCCGGGGTCTACCTTGTCCATGGTGACGTCGTAGCGGTAGTAGTTTCCGCCGTCGAACAGGTACGCCTTATCTTTGTTCCAGAGCACTGGTGCGGTGACCATTTGCCGAATACCTCCTGAGTGTCGCGGTCGCGTTTCGGGCTTGCGCCGACAACGTTCCACACCCGTCGAGCGTGAGCAGGGGCCGCCCGGAGCTTGATCGTTCCTGCAATGGACATGACCACCCGCGCGGCCCAGTAGTCTGCCCGGATCGCCACGCTGTAGCACGTTCTTGATCGCGCAGTGGGTTGTAGCGGTACCCCTGCGGCCAGGGACAGGCCCGGAGGCCACAACTTGCCCGGCCGAGGGTCGGGTTTCACCGCAGAAACGATCAGGGGATGGGTCGATCGGCACCGGACAGCTACAGCGCGCTGCCTTCTAGAGTCTGGCGGTCCAGTCGGATGGTGAGTCGCGGCGCCAGACCGTTCTCATCCCGAGGCGACGGCTCGGCTGTCGCTGGGGCAGCTTGTCAGCATCGCCTCGAACGTCACGTTAAGTCCAGAACCGGACACTTTCGGACACGAGTGCCTCATCGTGCCTGGAATACCAGCAGATTCCACGCCCACTCCATGGTTGCAGTCGATGCAACATCGTGGCTTCAGGTACCACCACCCCAGGCGAGAGACGTTGTCGTCACCGGAGCAACCGACGGCGGAACGTCACTGACCAGGTCAGGAACGGTCAGGAGGTCGAGCGAAATAATGCGTGCACCCCAACACCGCCCACTTGCTGTCGTGGACTTCGGCGAGCGGAACCATGTGGTCGATGTCGATCCCGGACGGGCCCTGGACGAGGACGTCGTCGTAGTAGGAGTGCCACACCCCGCCGGTGAGGGTGCAGCCGGCGCCGATGGTCGGTGCTTCGATTGCCTCGGCGATGAGGACGTCGTTGCGTGCGGTGCAGCCGTTCTCGTCGTCGTCCTTCCAGTGCGGGTACAGCTCGCGCTTGTAGCCGTCGCGGATCTCCTCGGCGACTGGCAGGGCGGTGATGCCGTCCATGAGGGTGACCTCGTCGGCCTGGGCGGGGGAGGCGGGGGCGAGGACGGCGAGGGCGAGGGCAGCGGCCAGGAGGCCACACCGGAAGTTGGTGATCATGAACCTGGTGATACCTGCTCACCAGGACACCGATCGAGCTGCCATCGGGCGTCTCACTCCACCGGGGGAGGGGATTCACCGCAGAACCGTGCCTGCTTCCCCCGATCCGCTCGAAAACGGTCACAGACCTGCACTCGTCGGGTTCCGGCCGGCCGTTGCCCTCGCCCGTGCCCGCGGTTGCGCTGCGGATGGTCCCCAGGCCGGTCATGGTGGGCCAGGCAGCACCGTGCCCGGTGTGGATCGTGAGGCTCAGCCAAGTCCTGGCTGCGTGGGGAGGATCGAGTGACCGTCGTGCAGATACACGGGGTGCCCGGCCTTGCCGGCCCGGATGGCGGCGGCGAGCCGGTTCCGCATCCGGCTGCGAAGAAGTACGAGGGCCTTGTCGATGGGGAAGAACGCGGCCTCGGAGAGCTCGTCGTCGTGGGGGCGGACGCTGGAGGCCTGGGCGTCGTCCAGGCCTCCGGCGTCGAAGATGAAGGCGATCTGGTCGTCCCACGGGCCGTGGGGTGGCACCCAGTCGACGACGAGCAGCCCGCGGAGGGCCGCGTCCAGGCCGAGTTCCTCGCGCAGTTCGCGTGCGAGTGCGGCTTCGGGTGCCTCGTTGGCCTCGGCCATTCCGCCAGGCAGGTCCCAGCCGGGCTAGTAGGTGGGCTTGACCAGGAGCACGTGGCCGGCCCGGTTGCGGATCAGTGCGTCGGCCGCGACGCGTTTGCGGGCCTGGGTGCGGTTGCCCTCGGCGAGGTAGGCGTACCAGGCATCGGGGTCATCGGGCGTGGGCCTCATGGGCGGCGTTTCTCCTGGGCGCGGTGATGATGTCGGCCATCAGGAGCATTCTGGCCCGGCGCGCGTCGTCGAATCGCACCAGGTACTGGCCGGCCGGCCCGTATGTCGTGTGGGGTTCGAGGCGGCGGCGCAGGTCGTCGAGCTGGTGGATGACGCGTACGGAGCTGAGGGTGGGGCTGGTGGCGAGGAGGTCGTGGCCGACCTTCACGGCGGCGTCGAGGTCGCCTCGGCGGATGTGGATGTCGGCCAGGGTGATCCGGGTCAGGGCCTGGGAGCGGGCACGGCCGGCCTCGCGCAGGGCGAGGGCATGCTCGGCCTGGCCGAGAGCCTGGTCGTAGCGGCCGAGGTCTTTGAGGATCAGCGCGGATTCGCTGGCCAGCGCGGCGGTGTCGAACGGGCTGAGCCAGGGGTGTACGGCGTCCGGGGGTTCCGCGATGGCCGCTTCGGCCTGGTCGAGGGCGCGCCGGGCGGGGGAGTGCTGGGCTGCTGCGGCCAGGGCGCGTGCGGTCATCTTGTGCAGGCGGGCGGTGAGGGCGGGGATGCGGGGGCCCTGGGCGGCGAGGTGGAGACCGGTCCTGGCCCAGCGGGCTGCTCCCGGCCGGTCGTTGGTGTGCAGGGTGAGGTGGCTGGTGCTCGCGGCGATGTTGGCGGCGAGCGGCGCGTCGCCGGAGACGCGGGCGAGCGGGAGCGCGCGGGTGAGGTGTTTGACGGCGAGGTCGTCGTGGGCGGAGTCGTGGGCCATCCAGCCGGCCATTCTCGGTGAGGGCCGCGGCCGCCGCGAAGACGCCCGGGCCGCTGGCTGTGTCGACGAGGCGGGGTGCGATCTGGTCTGTCAGGTGCCGGGTCACGGCCGCGTAGAGATGGCCGCCGCCGCTTCGGCGGTCCGCGTCGCGGAACGCGTCGATCGCCGCAAGGTCACCGGTGTCTGCGGGCAGATCGTTGATGGCCGGCGCTGAGGGCTCGGGCGCGGGTTCCCAGGGCCTGCGGGCCAGGCCGAGGAGGTGGCCGGGGATGCGGAGCCCGTCGGCGATCTGCTCGAACACCGAGAGCTTCTCCACGCGGCAGTTGCCGTTCATATAGTCGTAGAAGCGGCCCTGGCCGATGTCCACGGCGGCGGCGAGCTTGCGTGTGCTTACGCCGCGGGTGTTGAGGAGCGTGAACAGGGTGCCCATGTCCCGCCCGGCCAGGGCCTTGAGCATGCGCTCGTCGTCGAGGAGGCCGGCGGCGACAGTCGGCGGGTCCAGTCCCTGACTGCCCATCATGGGCCCCTTTCACGCGGCTGGTTCGATGCTAGGGCCAGGCGCCGACAGGTGACTCCGGGTTGGAGTCACCTGCTGGAGTCTCCTGCACGGCGTGTAGAGGCGTTCACTGGCTGTCAGCCGCCGAATCCGGACGGCCTTCCCTGATGCAGCCGGCCGCTGGACCCAAGGCACCGCGGTCCGCTGCACCCCCGTTTCGTCCGAGGAGGGACACCCATGCCCGGACCGCCCTTTCCCTCTCCGCCAGGTCCCAGCCCGGAGTTGCTCGCCCAAGCTGAGGCTGGATGGGCCCGCTTTCTCACGCTCGACGACTCAGACGGCCCTGACACGCTGGCTGCGGACGAGGAGGCAGTGAAACAGGGCGACGGACCCGGGGCCATGTGCGGCTCTGCGCAGCCGCTTCCCGCCCCCGGCATGCCTGCCGACGGCTGAGACGGGTCATCCCCCACCGGTCAGGAGCGGGACGGCGGGCAGCGGCCAGCCGCACGATCCCTGTGGGGGAACACCCCCACGGAACGTCCCGGGCCAGTACCGGTCGGCGTCCCCGGCGCCGGCTGGCCGTCCCTCAGGAGTTCTTCTTCGGCCGCGCGATCGGGCGCGGCCACCTTGTCACTGCACACCCGCTTCGGCCTGCCCGCCACATACGGCGGGCCTCGGAGGCTTCCGTGAAACAGGACGTCCACAGCACCACCGGCTACACGAACGCCGACGGCATCTTCGCCTCGTGCGGTGCGCCGTATGTCACCTACCGGCGCCCCCACCCCCCCCAGCCGTAGTCGACTACATCGCGAGCCAGTTCGGCAGCGCGACGGCCCAGCCCCGCATCCTCGACCTCGGATGCGGGCCGGGCACTCTGGCCCTCGACCTGGCCGAGCGCGGCGCCTCCGTCACCGCGGTCGACGTAAGGTGTTGGCCGGAGCGGGTTTGAAGGAGCTCTGCGAAGCCGCGGACGTGCGCGTGGAGGGCCTTCAGTTCAGGGCAGTGGGCAAGGACGGCGGCGAACTCCTGGTGTTCCCCGTCGGCCAGGTTCTCGGGGTGCCGCATCATCCAGCCGGTGACCCGGCGGATTCCTGGTGGTGCGGGTGGGACAACGCGGATGCGCCGGCGGCGCCTCGATCGCAGATAGTGGCTGATGATCTGGTAGCTCCCGAGTGCGCCGAGGTTTTGGAGCTCGGCATGCAGCTGGATGGCGTTGGTGTGTCCTTCGGGAGCTGGATCCCCGGGAGCGGCGTTCCGCGTGCATAGTTCCCGGCCAGGGCCGGGAACTATGCACGCCGGACCACCTACCGGGGCTTGCGCCCCTGATTCAATTCCTTCCGAAAGTTCGGCGACTTACTCGGTTGGGCTCGACTCGCCGCGCAGCGCCTCGCGGGCACGCCGCTGCGCGTGTCGCCGGTACAGCGCTCGCATAGCCGCACCGGTCACGCTCACGAGGGCGCCGCTGAGCGTACTGATGACAACGTCGTGGATTACAGGCCACATGAAGGCATGGGTGCGCCCACAGGGGCCGGGATGCGCACCGCGCTCCTTGTGAGAAACGAAATGGGTGAAAGAGTGCTGGGTCAGCCCCGGCCCGACGCGGACCCCGGCACGTTCGACGGCTCTACGCCGTGGGTGCTGGGGTTGGGCAGTCGGTGGGTGAGAACGCTGGAATGATGTGACGTTCCGGGCAGCTGACGTCTGGATCGGCAGCGGTGTGCCAGAGCATTGGCCGTCCGGGTTTGCCGCTGGGCAGCGCTGCGGATCCGGGTGATGATGCTGTGCCGCGAGAAGGGCTGATGCACCCCACAACGCTGGGATGCGACGACGCTCGGGCATTGCCGGGTGGTGAAACGCTCTCCGCAGGCCGTGCATTGCCGGCGCCGCAGCTCCGAGCCGTCAGCGTCGATGCGACGCGCGATGATGTAGGTGTAAGCCGAGCACGAAGGGCACTGCATCGTGTGTCCCTCCCTGCCTGACGAATGCCTGGGGCAGCAGTCTAGCGCCGCCCACGCCAGGTCTCCGGAGTCATGGTCCTGAACGCGCCCTTGTGCCAAGGATTTGGCGAGCTCACCGGGCTCGACGCGGGGAGGGGTTCCGCGGCTGTGCTCGGATTCAGGGGCGGAGGTAGCACAGGGGTGCGTGTGATGGTGAGGGCTATGTCAAGGGTCAGCTGCCGGGATGATGGAGCGGCTTCTGCAGGCGCTGCAGAGCCCAAGGTGTTCATTACCCTTGGTCCATCTCGGGCACGCCCGCCTCGGCGAGCATCGTGAAGAGGTCGGTGATGGGGCCGGTGCGGTCGGACCGTGGTGAAGATCAGCAGGGGCTATCGCCGAGGGTTGAGTGACGGTTGCGGTGTTCGCAGGAATGCCTGAATCTCGGAGGTTCCGGGCGTGTAGCCGTCCGATGTGTCCACGACCAAGGTCGGGACGTCGAGGCTGATGGCCTTGAACTGCTCGGGGTCGTAGGTGCTGGCTTCCATGTCGGCGAGGAGGGCCTGATCGCCGTGGGCCGCCCGGTGGCTGTCGGTGCGGGCGCGTTCGATGATGCGTTCGGTGATGGTCGGGGTGGGCGTGGTGCACCGGATGATGCGCAGGTTGGCGAGGTCCAGGAGGGGCTCCAGACCTGGTCGCCAGAGCCGGTCCTGGAAGGCCGCCTCCGCGACGAGGGTGACCCCAGCCTGAAGGAGGACGGTGATGGTCTTGAAGAAGACGTCCAGCGTGGGGATGTTGAGGGGGTCGTCGCCGGCGGTCTGGTGATGTGGGGTGCTCATGACCATGCCCTGTTTGATCTCGTCGCGGATGATCGCCGGGCAGCCCAGCTGCTGGGCGAGGGCGCGAGCGAGCGTGGTCTTCCCCGTGGCGGGAGGGCCGCTGACTACGACGAGGGTCGGGCGGTTTTGCATGGGCGGCACTCCGATGCAGGCAATCACGACTGGTCAGGACGGAGATCAGGGGCACCTGGCGGCTTATGGAGCTGGAAGGCGATGGACCCGGGCTGGTGGGCCAGTTCCTCGTACGCGGTCGGGTGGTGGAGGACCATCGAGTGGGCGGGGCGGTGTTCGACTAGACGGTCGACGGCGAGGCCTGCGGCGGTGAACTCGTCGAACCTTGTCTGGAGGGGCTGACGCCAGTAATGGTGGGTCATGCCGTCGGAGCAGGATTCCTTGACGTGGCGGGCGTCGAAGTGCTGCCGCCGTCTGCGAGCCAGTCCGCGGTGGGGTGGCTGGTGGAGATGATGATCCTCCCGTCGGGCCGTAGGACGCGTGTGAGCTCGGTCAGGGTGCGGACGCGGTCGTGGGCGTAGTAGAGGACCAGGGCGAGCAGGACGATGTCGAAGCTGGCGTCGGCGGCCCAGGTGAGGGGCGCGTCGAGGTCATGCCAGCGGATCTGGGCGAGCGAACCGAGGCGCTCGCGGGCGAGGCGGACCATGTCCGCACTCTGGTCGATGCCGACGGTGTCGGCTCCACGCGCGGCGAGCTCGGAGAGGTACAGGCCGGGGCCGCAGCCGCCGTCCAGGATGCGCAGGCCGTTCACGTCGCCGAGGAGACCGAGGACGGTGGGGCGGTCGTAGTGCGCGTTGTAAGGGCTGACGGCGGCCTCGCGGGCAAAGGAGTCGGCGAAGCCGTCGTACGGTGCGTCAGCGGGCTGCATGCACGGCTCCCTTCAGCGGGATGTCGGTCTCAGGCCGTTCGGTCCAGGAGACGAGGCCGTGGGGGAGTAGACGGGCGAGGAGGGCATGGTCGGGCGAGCGGTGTGCGGTGAAGGTGGCGTGCAGGCCGCGGACGGCGTGTTCGTAGACGTGGGCCGGGGCGGGCAGGCCCAGGGCGATGCGGGCATCGAGTCGCTGGTCGAAGTTGCGGAACCACTGCCAGTACTCCTCCGCGAGGTCTCCGACGGCCGGCCAGTGCCGGTAGAGGGTGTCACGGGCGAGGGTGAAGGGGGTGGGGCTGGTCCGGTAGGCGGAGGCGACCGCGCCGGGGCGGGGGACCTGGTGGTAGACGCTGGTGATGCTGTCGAGGCGGGCGAAGCGATGGCCGGCGGTGTGGTGGAGGGCGAGGAGGAAGTCCCAGTCCTCGCAGTGCTGCAGCGTCTCGTCGAAGCGGACCGGGGAGGCCGCAGGGTTGCGGGCGACGATCGACCCGGTGTGAATGGTGTTCGCGACGCCGAGGAACGTGGCGTCGAAGGGGTAGTCCTTGCGCGGCAGGCCGTGGGTGCCGCGTGGCAGGTCCTCGATCCAGGTGGGGCTGACAAGGGCCTGGCCGTAGACGGTGTCGGCCCGGCCGGTGCGCAGGGCGTCGTCGGCGGCCTGGAGGTGGTGGGGCAGGAAGACGTCGTCGTCCAGGAGCGCGACGTTCTCGCCCTGGGCCACGGCCAGAGCGCGGTTGCGGGCATGGGAGACCCCGTACGGGGTCTCGCCGTCGAGGAGGGTGATGGGCATCTCGCGCTGCCAGCGGGCGATGACCTGCTCGACGGGCATGCCGCCGTCGCGGGCGACGATGACCTCGAAGCGGCGGTAGGTCTGGCGGGCGAGGCTGCGCAGGGCGCGGTGCAGCGGCCCGGGGCGGTCCCGCGTCGGGACGATCACGCTGATCACAGGGCACCCTGGAGGCTCTGGTCGGTGTGGCAGCTGACCTGGGACTCGGCCAGAGTGCGGGTCGGCCGGTCACCGGCACCCAGGAAGCGGGCGGCAGAGCGGGGTATCGCGGAGAGGCGGTAGAACTCCGCGCGGGAACGTCCGGCGGACGTGGCGCGGGTGGAGACATGAAGGGTCCACTGCTCGCGGCCGTCGCGGTCGACGATCAGGGCGCGGCCGGCCTGAGCGTCGCTGATGAGGACAGTGCCGTCGTCCAGGCGCTTGCAGCCGCCGGCCATCTCGCAGAATAGGCCCAGCTCGTACTGCCAGACGATGCCCTGGGTGAGCGGGTCGATCTCCAGGACGCGGGAGCGGCCGAGGCCCCGGCCGTTGTCGAAGACGAGGACGGTTCCGTCGGGCTGCACGGAGGGCTGGTGCTGGCCGGACAGTTCGCCGGGCCCCCACCTCCAGCGCACCGCGCGGGCGCCGAGGTCCAGAACGGCGATCAGGTTCAGGTTGCGCAGCGAGACCAGGACGTTCCCGGCCGCCCACAGCCCGGCGGGGTGGCCGGTGGTGAGGATCTCGACGGTGTTGGTGTGGAGGATGTCGCTGGGCGATCCAGGACGGGCCCGGAGCAGGCGGGACACGTCGCGGCCGCGCCTCCAGCCGTTCGCTCCTTCCAGCCGCGTTGCGAGGGCGGCAGGGTCCGCGGTCCGTCCGGCCGCGCGATGCTCGTCGATCGCGCTGGTGATCAGAGTCTCCAGCCGGGGGTCGGTGGTCAGGATCTCGTACAGGGAGTGCGCGGCCCGCAGTTGCCCGTCCGGGCCGAGGACGGTGACGGAGTTGTCCAGCAGGACGTGGGATCCGCCGGTGCAGGGCACGGGGCGGGGTTCCTCGGTCAGGACGTAGATCTCACCGGCGGGGCTGAAGGCGAGGTCGTGATGAACTGCGACGTCAGCACGCCAGGTGAGGGTGGAGTCCGGAGCGAGCTTGAGCAGGGCGTGCAGCGGCACCATCGCGTACAGGCTGCCGTCGGGCCCGACCTCGACGTGGTTCCAGCCGCGCAGGTAGGACGGCGGGCTGCTTGTCGTCCCCCTCGGCCGCGGCACGCACCCCAGCGTCCGCCTTTGGTCGACGCGCGGTGTCCTGGCAGGTGTCGGGCGGTCTGGGAAGCGGGCGGGAGACTTCCGGGCATGGATGTGGAGTCGGTGGCGGTGGAGTTGTACGGGCTGCGGCTGTCGGAGTTCACCGCAGCCCGGGACGAGTACGTGGCCAGGGCCCGCAAGGCCGGGGACAGGCAGCTCGCCGCCGCGATCGCGGCGTTGCGGAAGCCGACGGTCGCGGCGTGGACGGCTGGCCTGCTGGCGCGCCGCCGGCCGGAGGAGGCGCACAGCCTCATCCAGCTCGGCGAGGCGCTCCTGCCGCACACCGGACGCTGGACGCTGGACAGTTGCGGAAGCTGTCGCATGATCAGCATGTGGTGATCGGCGACCTCGCGCGTACGGCGCGCGCTCTGGCCGCCGAGGCCGGGCAGGCGGTGAGCGAGCCGGTGCTGCACGAGGTCGAGCAGATCCTCCACGCGGTCCTCGCCGATGCCGACGTTGCGGCGCAGTGGGCGGAAGGCCGGCTGCTGAAGGCTCCGGATGCGGTGTCGGGGTTCACGGGCCTGGAACCTGAGCCGGGCGCCGCACCGCCACGGTGGAAGCAACCTGTCGGCCCCGCCGGATCCCGGTCGGAGAAGGGTGCCACCAGCAGCGCCGGCACCGGCTCCGGACGCGGACGCCGCTGCGGGACGGGCGCGGCACGGGCGTGTCGAGGCGGCCCGCACGGCGTTGGCCGAGGCCCAAGGGGAGGCGGAGCGTCTGGAGGAGGAGCACGCCGCCGCGCAAGAGCTGGCAGACCGGGCTGGTGCGGCGGTAGAGGAGGCCGAGGAAGATGTACGGGCCGCGAGGGAGCGGCTGGAGGCTGCGCGTGCGGCGAGTGCGGACGAGGCCACCGCCTTGCGGGATGCCGGGCGGGCGGCCGCGAAGGCGCGGCGGCAGGCGGAGGCAGCGGCCCGGAAGGTCGAGAGGCTCACCAGTTCCCAGGGGTGAAGGTGAACCTGCTGCGTGCGGCGAAGCCTGCGAGCCTGAAATGGTCATGGCGGCAGCGCATCGTTCCTGCGGTGAATCCACTCCTCCGGCCGAGTGAGAGTCCGTTCCGCAGGCCGTGTTGGCGTTGGCCGAGGCGCTATCACCGGGTCGGCGGCCATCGTCCGCACGCACCTCGCCAACGAGACCTTCCACGTACGTGGCTGGAGGCTCGCCGAGTTCGTTCAGGGCGTGGTGCTGGTGTTGTCGAGCCGTTTGACGCGCGCTACGTTCTCGCGGTCCTCGGCGTCCGTGCTCGCCTCGGCGGCGAACCAGGCGTCGAGGATCTCCTTGAGTAGCGGTTCCGAGGTCAGGCGCAGGCTGAGCGCGAGCACGTTGGCGTCATTCCAGCGGCGCGCACCGTCCGCCGTGTAGGCGTCCGTGCACAGGGCTGCGCGTACGCCGGGAACCTTGTTCGCGGCGATCGACGCGCCCGTGCCTGTCCAGCAGCACACGACGGCCTGGTCGGCGTTCCCGGCGGCGACCTCGCGGGCCGCCGCCTCTGAGCAGGCTGCCCACTGTGGATCGTCGCCGGGGTTCAGCGCGCCGTACGTCACGACATCGTGTCCGCGGTCGCGCAGTTGCCCGAGGAGTGCGCGAGCCACGGGTTCGTCCATGTCCGAGGAAACGGAGATCCGCATGTCCCGAGACTACTGAGGTTTGATGCGTGATGTCGCTGGGTCGACGCCTTGAACTGCGAAGAGGAGAGCCCGCCCCGCGGCATCATGCGAAGATCACCAGTAACACCCCGATGTCCCCAACCGTGACCAAGATCGTAAATCGCGGAAGAGCCCGTCATCCAGGTGCCCCCTCCCGACCGCCCTGGTAGCGTGCGCCGGCATGTCATCGGAACTGGAACGCCCCCCGCTCCAAGCGGACGAACGCACCGCGCTCATCGGCTGGCTCGACCTGCAGCGGCAGATCCTGCGCTGGAAATGCAAAGGGCTGAGCGACGAGGACGCGCGCCGCCCGGTCATCCCGACCTCACCGGCCATGACGATGGCCGGTCTCATCTCCCACATGCGCTGGACCGAGCACATATGGCTGGAAGTGCTGTTCCTCGGCGGCGACAAGAAGCAGAACCCCGCATTCGACGAGTCAAGCAAGAACGCCGACTGGCGCACCGACGGCCGCCCCCTCGCAGAGCTCCTCGCGGAGTACGAGGCCCAGTGCGCCCGCAGCAACGAGATCGTTGCCGCGGCCGACCTGGACGACGCCGGCCGCCACCCCGACTTCCGCGACGGCAGCGCCAACCTCCGCTGGATACTGATCCACCTCGTCGAGGAGACGGGGCGACACGCGGGGCACGCGGACATCGTCCGGGAGCTACTCGACGGCACGAAGGGCTACTACTAGCGCAGCTCCGCGAAGCGGGCCCTTCCCTCAGGAGCCAGGCCAACACGCCTCACGACCAATGCGGGAGAGCCCGTTACTGGTGATCTTCGCATGATGCCGCGCGGCGAACCCTCGTCTTCGCAGTTCAAGACGTCGACCCAGCGACATCACGCATCAAACCTCAGTAACCGGCCTGGAGCGGACGGTCTGCGCGGGTCGAGGAGTGATCATGCGCGTGCCGTAGCCCTGGCGTTGCCACTCGCTCGTCACCCGGCTCTTCATGATGTGAGCCCGGCGGCACTCGGCAGAGGACTGCCAGGTGAGCCGGGCGAAGTCGTAGCCGTTGCGTTCACAGACCTGGAGCTGCTGGGACCCGCCCCGTTCCTCGGCGCGTAGTACAACCAGAAGTCGGTGCGAGGCCGCAGGAGCGTTGCGAGCTTCCACTGCCGCACGGAGAAGCCGGTCGGCGGCGGCGACCAGTGATCAGCCGGAGTCATGCGATCCCCCTTCAGGGTGCGTCCGTCGCGTCCCGGTTGATCCTCTCGCCCTCCCAGGCCCTCGCCAAGAGGGCCCCCTGACGGGCCACCCGCCTCGGGTAGCGGACTGCCCGGAGCGCCGATCGGGGAAGGCGATCCGCTGTTTTCTGGCCGCCGTCACCCGGTTCCTGCTCCACTGGGACGAGCGCAACTTCCCGCAAACTGAGCGATGCAGGAGGCTGTCATGGCACTACGGTTCATCGGTATCGACCCGGACTCCGACACCGGCCAGTGCCCGACAGTGTGGGTCGACGAGGCAACGGCCGACGTCGTCATCCAGGGCTGGAAGGCCGACGAGGCCCTGCTCGCCCAGTGCCTGGAGACCGGCTCGATCCCCGAAACCGAGGGCGTCGTGAGGATCCCCGCCCGGATGGTGGCGATGCTGAGGAAGGCATGCGATGACGCAGAACGACGTCGTGCGTACACGGACCGCTTTTCCTACAAGAAGACGTTCTTCGCTGAGCATCCCGAGCTCAAGGGCAAGGTGGTCGTCCACCACGCGATCGAGCAGCAGACGCTCACCAAATATCCGGGACTATTCAAACCTGAGGAGATCCACTCAATCGAGAACCTGCGCGATATACCCAAGGATGATATTAGTAGCCGAATTCACCTCAGTGAGATCCGCGTCGAATGGAATCGATTCTATGAGGGTCATCCGAACCCCACGAGGCAAGAGGTCCTCGACCATGCGACAAAAATTGACGACAAATTGGGCAACTGGTTCAGTCCCAGGATAAGGTGACGTAGACGATGCATCCTTGGAGGGAGAATGTGGCATGAACTCGTGGAGCAGTACGACGGCGTCGATGTAACAGACCCTGCTTCCGGTCAGGACTTGCTCGAGGCAGAACGCCTACTGGGAGCAACCCTGCCAACCGGCCTGCGAACGCTGCTTCTCGAATCCAACGGTGTGATGGACGAAGACGGCACAGATGTCATCTGGAGCGCAGAACAGATCGCCCGGACCAACCAGGAGTTCCGAACGAGGGAGGATTTGAAGGGCCTGTACATGCCGTTCGATGCCCTTCTCTTCTTCGGGGACAACGGTGGTGGAGACCAATTCGCTCTTCCGATTCTTCCGGTGCGTCCTGATGTCTTCGTGTGGGACCACGAGAATGACAGTCGGAATTGGGTGGCATCGAGCATGGAGGAATACCTTCGAAAGGCGCTCGCGCAACCGGGCGGGGACTGGTATCGCTGACCGGCCGGCCCTCGATCCAGCGATAAGTAATACGCCGTGTCCCTCATCCGTGGTAACCATCGAAGCCCGCCGCACGTGACCGCTGCCACCGACGGCCGCTCTCGTCCCTCATGCCCTAGGCAACCCGCCAGCCGGTTTCGCCGGCGCGCCAGGTGCATTCAGTGCTCCGGTGAGGCCGACAGCAGGCGGTGCGGTGTTCGGGTGACGTGGCGGTGTGTCATCCGGTCGACGAGAGCCCGCCCTCTGCCTGATGTGGTCGAATCCGGAGCGGTGGGCCCGGCGGGGCCCGTGGTGGGCCCGGCGGGGCCCCAGTCCCTGCGCTCGACCCGACATCGAGCGCACCGTGGAAGAGCCAACTCGGCTGGCACCGCTGCATCCGTACATTCCTCGTGGCCCTCTGCCGCGCGCGCTGTGTCGGGACAGTCCCCGCGGCGTTATAGGGGCTCCGAGTCGTGAAGACCACCGTCATCGAACGCCGCACCGAATTGCTGCGCCTGTACACCGGGCTGCCCTGGAAAACCGCCCCAGTCGCCTCCAGCTCGGGGTCGGTGAGCGGTCGGTGGCAGCCCGTCGACTCGGAAGGGCTGCTCCTCTCGGGCCGCCCCCGAAGACCAACTAAACAAAAACAGCTACCTCCGCCGATAAAGTCCCAGCTCAGAAAGTGTCGACCCCGCGCCTGCGGGGATGGTCCCTCCGGGGGCGTGCGGCGGCCATGGCCGGCAGCGTCGACCCCGCGCCTGCGGGGATGGTCCCCCCAACGAGATCGAGGCGCTCCGCCTCCTCGCGTCGACCCCGCGCCTGCGGGGATGGTCCGGTGTGGTCTGAGTATTACGACGGTAAGCATCCGGCGACCCCGCGCGGTGTCGGTAGTCTGCGAGTCCTGGTTGTGGTGGTGGCAGGTCAGGCGGGTCGGAGACGACGGTCTCCGGGGTGTTCGTGGACGGCGGCGACACGGTTGTCCGTCGCGCCCGGGCGGGCTCTACTCGCTGACCCGTTGGGCGTCTTCCGCAGTCTTGCGCAGGCGTTCCGCGGTGTGGGCGATCCGGGAGATCTCGACCGCGAGGGTGTGGTGCGCGTCATGGCCGGGCGGAATGTGCTCGGCCCCCGCCCCGAGCAGCCAGGCGATCGCCTCGATCGTTCTACTGCCTACCTGATCAGCCGTTCGTGGGCGGTCCGGAAGGGGTCGGGGCTCGTCGGGCAGGTCCGCCAGGACGGGTTGGTCGCCTCCTCAATCATCTGGTTGGCCGTCACCTGTGCAAGAATCTTGAACACATTCAACTTGAACTCATTCAAATCGATCATGGGGTACGTGGTGGACTTCAGCAATTACGTGGGGGCGCCGAAGCTGCAGCCCTGGCGGCCGCCGCCGCCGGCCCCGCCGTGGCCGCGATGGCGGAAGTTCCTGATGGCCCTGACCGCTGTCGCGGCGATCGGATTGCCGCTGTGGGTGGTTTATGTGATCGGACAGCCCGAGGAGATCGAAAGACGTCCGGCCGCATGCGCGAAGGCCCTGAAGAGCATCGGCTGGAAGCCTCCGGCACGCCTGGACGAGGAGGACTGCACGGAGATCGAGAGCAGCATCTTCGCAACCGCCTGGACCGGAACGTTCCACATGCCTCGCGCCGATGTCCGCGACTGGCTCACCGGCCTGCCGTCCCGCCGGGATGGACCGCCCGTCCTGAGTGGGGAATCCGCCCCCCAGACCTTCTTCTTCGTGCCGCCCTCGGCCGGACGGATCGACACCGTGGAGGTCTCGGTCACATGGCGGGGTGAAGCGGACGCCGTCATCAGCTTCAAGACGTACAACGGCTAAGGGCTGTCCGCCGGTCGGTCGGCCGTTACTCCGTTCGTGGCGCGACGTCATGAACTGACCGATCAGGCCTGGGATTGATCGAGCCGCTGTCGGCCCCGCCCCGGATGGGCCGTCCGGGGCGGGACCGGCGCCAGGTCCCGAACGGCATCATGTGGAAGCTCGTCCGGGCCGGCCTTCCACCCGGCGTACAGGTGAAGCGCGACGTCCGCGTCGGTGCGGGTGTCCACGTCGGCGCCGAGGTGCTCCGCCCGCCGCTGTACGGCGGCCCGCTGCTCGGCGGCGGTGCAGCTCAGGCTGTCCGCCTCACCGGTCAGGGCTTCGCCGGTGGACGGCTTCCACACCAGCGTCGGGAGGTCGGCGGTGGTAACGGTGTCGCTCACGTGCTGCTCCTGGGGGTGTCGGCCCGTGAACACGCTGGCCGGACTGAAGTCGATCCGCGCCTCCCGGCCCGACGGAGCACCGATCTACGTGATCATGGACAACCGGTCCGCCCACAAGGGCAGCGAGATCCGCGGCTGGGCGGGAAGTGCAAGGTCGAGTTGTGCTTCGGCCTACGCCTCCTGGGCCAACCCGATCGAAGCCCACTTCGGACCGCTGAGGCAGTTCACCACCGCCGCTTCGAATCACCCGAACCACATGGTCCAGCCCCGGGCCCTGCATGCCTACCTGCGGTGGCGCAACGCCAACGCCCGCCTCTGCCTCGACGTGGTAGACCACGTGCCCGCCGTGCCCGCTGCTGCCGTCGCTCGGCGCGTAGGCGAGCCGGAGCACCACCACGGGCCCCCAGCTCCGGCGACACCCGCTCGACGACCGGCGCGGCGGACGACCACCAACCTCCGTCCAACTCGTACGGGCCCAGCAGGCCGAAGCATTCGTCTCGACGAGTCGTCGGCAGAGCGCGCCCGAGAGACAGCCTCAACCGTTGCGGCGATGCCGACGACTGTCCGACGGCGTCGGCCCCCGGCCATGCGCCAGCGCTGCTACCCGGGCCGAGACGGCGAACAGCTTCTCGCTCTGGCAGCGTTCGTCGCGATCATGTCACCGGTCTGAGACAGCGTTGTCCGGGAACGATTACATCGCCTTGAGCCGGCCCGCGGTTCCTGCATAGTCATCATGCAGCGCCGGGCCGGACCGCCCCGGCCGCGACCAACAACCGCAAAAGGGGATTCATCTCATGTCTGGCAACCGCCGTAAAGCCTCCCTCGTCACCACGGTTCTCGTGGGCGGAGCAATGCTGCTGACGGCCTGCCAGGACACGGACGCGGGCGCGGATGCCGGCGCCCCCCAGACCTCTGCCTCTGCCTCCGGCACTGCGGCTGCGGGCGCGGCCACGCCGTCCGCCTCACCCGCGGCCACCGCCGAGGCCTCCGGAGGCACGGGCAAGGACAACAAGAACGGCGGCGCCGGAGGCGGGCAGAAGCAGGTCGGGCAGGTCTGCGGCGCCAACGACATCTCCTGGAGCACCAAGTCCGAGACCCAGGCCGGCGGATACATTCTGGTCGTCGCGAAGGCGAAGCCGGGCATCACCTGTACCCTGCCCGCCGTTCATCCGACCGTTGCGTTCGGATCCGACGGCACGGAAGCCGGCCCCGCCGAGCAGTCCACCGGCAAGCAGATCACGCTGTCCGGGAACACCACCGCCTACGCAGGGGTGAACCCGAAGACCACCAGCGCGAACGGCGGCAAGGAACTGGACAGCATCATCGTCGCCATCGGAAACGACGACCCCGACCCGGTCTCCCTGCCCGTCGGCACCATCACCGTCGACAAGCCGATCGTCACCAACTGGCACACCTCCCCGAAGGACGCCGTCCCCTCCCAGTGAGCACGCTCGGGGCAGGAATCCAGGGAGGGGCGCGAACACGAGTCCGCCTTCCTGCGCGTTCTCATGACGAGTGAGGAGGCGTCCTTCGGAAGCGGACCCTTTGCGCTCAGACCGCCGTGGGAACGTCCGCGTGCGGACGGCGGGCTCGGCCCCACCTGCAGAAGACGCGGCAGCACGCTTTCTGGCCGTGCCCCTGTCCCGATTACCGCCCCAGCGCCGACCCGCCGCCGTCCGGCGCCTGGACGGGGTACGAGGTGCTGTACCCGCTCGCGACCGGCCGCCCGGACCGGAGCATCGACAACGCCGCCACCGAGCGGCTGCGCCGCCGGACCGAGGCCTGACCGTACAGGGTGCACCCGGGTGCGGGAATCACAGGTCGATCCCGCTCACGTCTCGTCACACGTCCCCCCAGGGCTCAGGGTTCGCTTCCGTCACCACCCCCGACGGTGAGCCGGCCCCGCTCGTTCCCACCACGTACGGCGAGGTCAAAGGAGCCGTGGGCGGGTGTGGCGGAACGGCCGCGGTGCGCAGACCCCGGCCGTGGACGTCCCCGGCAGCCCTCGGCGAGACCTTGCCCTGCGGGTCGTGCACCACCGCCAGGGACTCGCCCTCCTTCGCGAGCCGCGAGGGGGTGTCCAGGTGCTCCGGGCCGCCCGCGGGGCACTCCAGGCGGTGGTCGTACGAGGTCCGGGTCGTGGAGGTCCAGTGGCCCTCGGCGTCCATGGAGGATTCCGTCTCGGGTGTGCTCGGTGACCTTCAGCACGAGGCAGCTGATCTCGACGCCCCGGTCCTCCAGCGCGCTGTGCCCCACGGACGCGAGTGCCAGGATGGCGCCGAGACCGGCAGGGAGAGCGGACAGCGCGATGAGCGAGGCCCCTCGCCGCGCGGCGAGGGCGGCGTGCCAGCCGAGCAGGACCAGTGGGAGCAGCACCCCGCAGAGGAAGAACCCCCCCCAGTCGCCCAACGACCCGTACGCCGACCCCCACGCCACCCCGAACGCCAGGACCGCGGCCAGCGCCACTGCAGTCCGCCAGAGCCCGCGCGCCCGTCCCCCGTGCCAGCCCGCCATGCCCGCCATGCCCGCCCAATGTGTGCGCTCCAGGTAACCGCGAACGCACGGGGCACGTAAGGGGCGCGGCGGCCCGGCCAGTGGTCCGGCGGCCTGGTCCTCGACGGCGACTCGTCGTCCGGGACGCCGAGGCAGGCGCAGGGCCCCCGCGCCGCGGCTCAGGAACAGGTCAGGGCTGCTGGGTGTCGAGCAGGATGTGTGGAACTCCCTCTGATTGATCACTCGGGGGAGTTTCGCGTTTTGAACGCGCTGTTGAAGAGGGTGTGGATCGGGCTGGCCGCGACCTTGATCGTGAGTCTGGCCGCCGTGGTCGCGCCGGACCACGTTCAGATAGACGACGACGGGCGCATCCACCTGGGCGCGCCCGCGCCCGCACCGACGCCGTCCTTGTCCACGGCGGCGCCCGCACCGGAGTCCACGTCACCGCCCCTCACACGGGACGCCGTGGACGAGGTGATCCGGACCGCGGTCGGCGCGACGGGCCTTGACCCGGCGCAGGGCCGCCCGACCGTCGCCGCCGGCGCCGACTCGAAGAGGACGGGCTGGATGGCCGTCCGCGAGAAGAGTGCCGCGCAGTCGGAGATGGACGCGGTTTGCGCGGACCTGGAGCGCCAGGGCTGGACGCTGAACCCGAAGGACGACCGCCCCGATGCCTCCCGCAGCTACAAGCGCGGGGGCTGGTACCTGCTGGTGAGTACGCGCGGCAAGTTCCAGGTGCCGTCCACCGCCTCCGCCTTGACCGAGACGCAGACCTACCTGACCCTGACCGGGCTGCAGCTGAACCTTTCCGACATCCCCCTCCCCGAGATCACCGTCCGCATCGGCTGACCCCTCACGCAGAAGCCCACACCGTCTTCCCGGGAAACCGCGCACGCTGCCGCCGCCGGCGGCCTCGCCGAGAACTCCGCAGAGAGAGGGCTTTACCAGCCGTTCTACGGAAGACGACGGCTCACGACAGAGCTGGGTCGGCAGTGAGCTGGCCGAGGTCCGCAAGGGAGAGTGGCGAAGACCTTGCGGTCCTCCCGGCGGGCAGAGCCGCGTCATTCCGGAGTTCCGCACGCGTCGGCCGGAGCTCCCGCGCCCGTATCGCCGCCGGCGCCTGACATTCCCCGGCGCGGCTGACAGTGCCGCCACAGGCCATTCCGCGGGGCTTTCGAGGCGGCCGGCTCCGGTCGCGCCACGGATCGTGCAGCAGGGGTCAGGAGAACGTTGCCGCTGCATGTACCGGCGCAGGGCAGGCCCGGTCCGCATGACCGAATACCACCCCATTGGCCTGCTGGCCGAATGTGGAGCCGCGGTGTTGTCGAGGAATCGGCGCCGGGACATGATCACTTCTCGCACGACCTGACTATCCATTTGGGAACCGGAGCAGGAGCAGCGAAATCCCGGCCGGTGCCGGTCTCTTGCCGCTCCCAGACTCATCGAGGCAAAAGCGGGAGCCAGGAGCATGCCGGCGTCGGCGGCTCTTTTCTGCCGCCGCGCAGACGCTTCGCGCTCTCTTATGTCTTTCAATGAAAGGAATTTCAGGCTTTCATGTACAAACGTTCAGGGTTCCTCGCCCTCACCACAGTGGGCATCGTGCTGTGCACCGCTGGTCTCACGCCTTCCGTCAGTCAGGCAGCCGGCGGTACCGGCGACGGGAAGGGTTCCTATGCCGACAGCAACGGCCTGACAGCGGATGACGTCAGGCTCATCAACGCGCTGAACGAAGAGGCACTGGACCTGGGGCGGCCGGGCAAGCCCCCCGGCGGGGACGTGCCGAGCGCCACCGAGTCCCCCAGCGCCTCCGCCGCGGCCGGCGACAGGGTGACGCCGCCTGCCGAGCCGCTGGACCGCATGCCCGACGCATACCGGGCCCGTGGAGACAGGGCCACTACCGGCATCAGCAACTACATACGCAAGTGGCAGCAGGTCTACAGCCACCGCGACGGACGAGTGCAGCAGATGACCGAGCAGCAGCGGGAGCAGCTGTCCTACGGGTGCGTCGGCGTCACCTGGGTCAATTCAGGTCCCTATCCGACGAACAAACTGGCCTTTGCGTCCTTCGACGAGGAGAAGCACCGGAACGCTCTGGAGAACACCAGCGCCCGGCCGGGCGAGACGCGGGCGGAGTTCGAGGGGCGCATCGCCAAGCAAAGCTTTGACGAGACAAAGGGATTCAACCGGGCCCGAGATGTGGCATCCGTCATGAACAAGGCCCTGGAAAGCGCCCATGACGAGAGTACCTATCTGAGCAGCCTCAAGGCAGAGCTCGCAAAGAACGACGACGCTCTCGCCGCCGAAGACAGCCGTTCGAACTTCTACTCGGCCCTGAGGAACACCCCGTCCTTCAAGGATGGGAACGGGGGCAACCGCGACCCGTCCAAGATGAAGGCGGTCATCTACTCGAAGCACTTCTGGAGCGGGCAGGACCCCCGGAGCCCCTCCGACAAGCGGAAGTACGGGGACCCCGACGCCTTCCGCCCCAACCAGAACACAGGCCTCGTCGACATGTCGAAGGACAGGAACACCTCGCGTAGCCCCGCCAAGCCCGGCGAAAGCTATGTAAACTTCGACTACGGCTGGTTCGGGGACCAAAAAGAAACAAACCCTGACAACGCCATATGGACCCACGCCAACCACTACCACTCGCCGGAAGGCGGTATGGGGCCCATGCAGGTATACGAGAGCAAGTTCCGCAACTGGTCCTCCGGATACACGGACTTCGACCGCGGAACCTACGTCATCACCTTCATACCCAAGAGCTGGAACACCGCACCCGCCAAAGTGAAGCAGGGCTGGCCGTAACAACTCGCCCCCTCACGAGCGCGAGTCTGCGCAACCACCGCTGAACGGTGCGGGGGCCGCTCCTCGGCCACGCCCGGTAGGAGTCCTCGACGTCGGCCTCGGGGCCCGCCTGTAGGCCGGGATCCGGCAGTGCGGCCCTGACGAGTCGACAGGATCACGACTCCGTATCTGAGCGGAAACCGGAAAGGGAGAGTCCCTTTTGCGGTTTCAGAGCCGGTAACACGCGTTTGATCATGTACACGTCTCCAAGGAACCCTCCATGGCTACGCCTCCCGCGCCGGATGGCGCCCTCGGCGACCTGTTCGCCTTGTTCGCGCAGGTTGCGGCTCTCGTGGTCCCAAGCCAGTTCACCGAACGGGGTCGGTGCGCTGTTCACCCCTGTGACGGCGGCGTGGACGTCTTCGTCGAGAGCGTCGCGGTGCGCGATGAACTCGCCAGTGCCTATGCCCCGTGGCTGCCGTCGACGCTGCAGGGGACCTGATCCGGGCCCGGACCGAGCGGGCTGTTCAGATATCGCGCCCGATTCGGCAGGTCCAGACCGGGAACGGCGGCAGCATGGAATCGACCTCCGCCCGGTCCTGGCCGTCGGACTCGAATGATGTGAGTTCGGTCCACGGCACCAGACCGGGATCACTGTTGTCGAGGAAGCCGGTGATGATCGGTTCGAGCGTTCCGGTCAGTACGTAGTTACCACCGATCGGGAGCGATTCCGGGGGCTGGGAGGATGTTGAGCAGCGTAGTTGTCCGGCTTGCTCGTCGTGCCAGACGTAGAACGTGGCGGTCCCGTGCAGACCGAGGAGCCGGACGCGGTCACGCAACGCCCTCGCGGTGCTCTCGAAGGCGGCAGTCACCTCCTCCACAACCAGCGTCGTCCGCTCCTCGGCGTCGGCGCCGAGATGCCAGGTGTTGGTCTGCGACTCGGTCGCCTGGTTGCCCGGGTCCAGGACGAGGGGCTCGTCCGCCACCTCTGAGATGAACGTCAACAGCATCGGCCAAGTGTGCACGACCGCCGGTGGCCGCTCCACCAGGAGTGCGGCGGCCACCGGTCAAGGTCGAATCAGCCCGCCGGAGCCGCAATCCGGGCTTCGAGGTCGGCGACGCGGCGGTCCTGGAAGCGGAGGTTGCTGCGGGCGGCGCGAACGTGATCCGGCCGCACTCCGGGCAGGTCTGCACCTCGCTACCCCGCCCCGACGTGGCAGAGCTGTTAGCCGCCCGCCCCCGTTTCCGTACAAGGAGGGGCCGGGCCGGCTGCGGCTGCCAGGTGAGCGGTCGGTGGGGGCCGGCCGGTGTTGAGACCTTGCCAGGGCCCTGGTTCGCGGGTGGTGGCCGGGCAGGCTAGTTTGCTCGGATGAGTCTTCTTGATGATGTGGCCGAGCGCGATGGCTGGCGCTGCTGGGTGTGTGACGAACCGGTCGACCCCGACGAGTCGGTGAACGACCCGCGGGGGCCCAGTGTCGACAGCCGGACCGCTGACCGGAAGGCCAAGGTGGCCGAGCGGCTCGCGCACCGCGGGTGCAACACCCGCAAGGGTGCGGTCAAGGTGGTCATCGCCTGGCCGGAGCGCCTGTACGTAGTCGAACCCGCACCGCTGATCACCGTTGCCGAGAGGCTGGAGCGCAAGGGCGGCCGCGAGATGGTGGGCCGTTGTCCCACCAGGAAGGACGCCCAGGAGGCGGCGGACTGGCTGGTGGACCGCTTCTCCCGACTGGTACCAGGGCTACCGGTGACCGCCGACATCCAGGCCGGCGGCGGCCAGTTCCTCGTCATCCTGGCCGCCGGCCGCCGCTGACCGGGGATCACCCGGGCACACCCGCGTCGAGATGGTGGCCATCTGGGCGTACATCGCTGCAAAGCCTGGCCAGCGAGCGTGCGAAGGTACAGCGCCTCTGTGACTCGCAGCGGTAGTTGTCACCAGTGACGCCCACTGACCAGGGACGAGAACCCGGGATCGCAGCGCCTTCTGTCACTGAATGTGCGCGCTAGCTGACACTTCCGGGCTGTTCTCAATCGTGTTGTCACCAGCTCCGGAGAACCGCGCGGGCTCGATGCCGGGGGCGTGTCCTGTCGCATTGGATCTGTCGGCTTCCCACCCGTTCGTGCTGTCCGATTCTCATCCGGGCAAGTGCTGAGGGCCGCCGCCTGCTCCGTTCGTGGAACCTGTGCTCACCTCGCCGGGACCTGACGAAACGCAGACGGTGACGGCGGCAGGTCGGCGAACGAAGTCGGCCACGCGACGTCGTCGATCGCGAGCCACGGCGCAGCGGCCACGGCGGTGGGCGTCACCCCGGTGAACGCCTTGACCTCGCGGTGGAGGTGGGACTGGTCGACGTAGCCGCTTGCGGCCGCCACCCGAGCGGTGGCGTCACCCGCTGCGAGAAGGTGGGCGGCGTGGTCGAAGCGCACCAGCTGGGCGGCGCGCTTGGGGGTGAGGCCGATCTGGGACCGGAAGCGGGACCACAGGCGCTTACGGCTCCGTCCCACCTCGTTCGCCAGGCTGTCGACCCGCACCCGTCCCCGGCTGGTCGCGCGCGTTCGGCACCGTGTCGTAGTGGTGTGCCGAAGACGGATCCCAGCGGCGGTCGGCAGCGCCGAAGAGTCTTCGAATCGAGGACCAGCTCCTCGTCCACGTCTGCCAACCCCCGCTCCAGCTGCGGATCAGGGATGTCGGTGGTCGGGGACGGGGCGCGGGCACCTCGGGCAGAGGCCACCGCAGCGCCCGGGACGAGGTCGGCAGGCTCTGCGGCCGCGGCCGCGGCCGCGGCCGAAGCCGCGGCCGCGGCTTCGGCGCGGGCCGCGGGGAGTCAATGCCGGCAGGACGGCCGGACGCGGAGCAGCTCGGTCCGCAGCACGGGTGTGCCGTCGACCGGTGTCGGGTCCTCCGCGGTCGGCTCGATTCCTCCGGCGGCGGTTTTGTCGAGTGTCGCCAGGCCGTCGGGGCCGACCGTGCCGAACACCGTGTAGTTCGGGCGCAGTGCGGAGTCGCCGTAGACGACGAAGAACTGTGAGCCGTTCGTGTCCGGACCGGCGTTGGCCATCGCCAGCAGGCCGCGCCCGTACAGGCGGCGCGCGCCGGTCGGATCGGTCGGTGCGGGTGGCAAATCCACAGGTAGCTCATCCTTGTACTTGTACCCGGGCCCTCCCTCACCGGTACCGGTCGGGTCGCCGCACTGCAGGACCTTCAGCGTCGGATACGCCGTCAGACGGTGGCACACCGTTCGGTCGTAGAACCCATGCCGTGCCAGGTGCAGGAAACTCTGGACCGTGCACGGCGCCTTGGCCTGGTCCAAACGCAGCGGGAGCGGACCCTGGCTGGTCGGAACAGCCATGTCAACCGTGCCACGGCTAGGGGTGCGCCGTGGGTCGGGCGGCAATGGAACATGACGCGCGGGCGGCTCGTCCGGGGTCTGTGTGTACTGGCAAGGGCCGTGCGTGGTGCGCGGCGGAGCGCCGTCGGAAGCGGTGGCGGCACTTCCCCCGGACACGACTAACGTCACGGCCGCAAATGCGCTGATCAGTGCTCGGTTCATCTTGCGAGCCCTCCTGATGATCGCCAGGTTTTGGAGCGGTCGCAGTCTAGGGCGTGGCGTGGCCGGCGGGAATGGTTAACGACAGGAGGCCGGTGCGGCCGACCCCGAAGTCCTGCGGACTCGACGGCTGGGCAGGGGGAGTCTTTCCCTCCTCGGCGAGAACGACGAGATGCAGGACTCCTTCCTTGTCGATGGAGCCCGCTATCCCGGCGAATTCGGTACTGCGGACCAGTGAAGCGGAGGCCAGGGACGCCGACTTCGCGGCGTCGGCCGAGTAGCCGAGGGCCTCCTTGGCGTAGGTACGGGCGTCCGAGGCGTACTTGGCCGCGTTCGACGCGTGCTCGTACGCGGCCTTCGCGTCGCCCTGAGCCTGATTGGCGATGGCCTTGGCCGAGGCGGCCTCCTCCTGCGCGTTCTTGGCGTGCGCGTCGGCGATGGCCTTCTGCTGTTCCGCGATGCTCTTCGACGCCTGCCCGGTCAGCACGACGAGGCCGGCCGCCGAGTCGGTGGTGATGTACGGCGAGCCGAGCTGGACGGCGTCATTCGCGGGCTGGGCGACCTGTGAGGCCGCCTTGCCCGCGTCGACCGCAGCCTGGGCGGTCACGTAGGCGAATCCCGCCGCCTTGGCGGCCGCGGCCCGGGCCTTGCCGGCCTCCACGTTCGCCTTGCCCGCGTTGGTCTTGGCCGTCTTCCTGGCCGCGCAGGAGGGGGCGTCCGGCTCGTCTGCGGTGCGGGACTATCAGGCCGGTGCCCAGGTGGGCGCCGTCCGCGATGACCGTCGTCCCCGCCGCTGCGGCTGGCAGGTCCGACTCCCGCCAGACGTGGGCGTCGGCCTGGTTTCCCGGCGCCGGGCGGGCGCTCGCGACGATCAGTCGACTGCCCGCGTCGATGATGACCTGCACGTTCGCCGAGAACCGGTAATTGCGGGAGGAAGCGCCGACCGTGCGGTCGCGGACCGGGATGGGGGTTCCGTCCACGATCCACAACCGGTCCACATCGGCAACGGGCCGCGGCGCCGGCTCCAGCGCCAGCAAGGGCCGCAGCCGCTGGATGATGCGGCAGACGGTGGCTGGGGAGATTCCGAAGAGCGGGGCGAGTTGGCGCATGGTGAGGTTCGTGCGATAATACACCGCCACCAACAGCACCCGGTCCGCCAGCGGCAGGCACCACGGCCGGCCACCACCGGGCCCGTTCCCGCCCCGCTCCCGCACCACCTTCACCAGCTTCGCGAACCGCTCGATCCGCAAGCCCGTGAACGTCTCCACCCACACCGGCTCAGCCCGCAACACCCCACCCATACAGGCAAAATGCCCAAGATTCAGCCTTCTGCAACACCCTTTAGGCAGCCCAGCCTGATCGCGGGCTCCCACGGGCCGAGTGGCATGCCGTCCTCAACCTCCCCTCCGGGACGCGGTTCGCCGGGGGCCGCACCGGGCGACGCGGCATCTGCGAGATGCCCGATCCGGGCGCTCGACGGTTTCCTGAGGCACGTCGCGGAGCGTGGTAGCGCGTGGGTCACCACACGCGAACGCATCGCGCAGCACTGGCTCGCCACGCATCCTCCGCTGTCCTGATCGGTCCCCGCTCGTGGTTCGCGCCATCGCCCCCGGAGCGGGCCGGCGGACGCGCCCGAGCCGTAGCCCTGTGCCCGCCTCGGTTCGGGGCGGGCATGCTCAGGGCTCCGGCACGGGCTCCTGTGTGAGCGGTCAGGAGCGGTTGGCGTTCGACGGGCCGAAGAACTCGATCTCCGCGATGGCGACCTGCTTGTCGGCGGAGGTCGTGTGCGACGAATCGACGGTGAAGCGGACCTTCGTGACTTCGCCGACGGGGAACGGGCGCCGCTGGCCGCCCGCCCCCTGGTCCAGGGTCAGTCGGCGCGTGGTGACCTTGCCGTCCTTCCCGGTGATCGTCGCCGTGACGCGATGCGGAAGGGCCGACTCGCCCGTCTTGTCGGCCCGCGCGGAGACGCCCGGGGTGATGATCAGGTCCAGCAACCGGGTCGGCTCGCTGAAGGTGGCCTCGATCCACTCACCTTGGCCGGACTGCGAGACGCCGGGCCCCCACCAGGTGTTGCTGCGCTTGTCGAAGACGAGCTCCGGCTGGTGGCCGGGATACGAGCGGGAGGCCGCGATCCGGTCCGGGGCGACCGGGGCCCGATTGGCGAAGTGGTCTCGGGTGGCCTGGATTCCGGCGGGCAGGTACACGAAGCCGAGGATCGCCAGGGTGACGGCGACGGCGAGGGCGATCCAGGTGCCGATGCGGTCGAAGACACGGCGCAGCCGGGGGCGGTCGCCCGCCCACGGCGTCTCGCGGTGCCGCCCGCCGAAGAGACGGCGCCACCAGGGCGCCCGTCCGGGTGCGGCGGCCTCGCCGGTTTCGGCCAGCGGCATCGCGCAGCGCACGCAGTAGTGGCGGTCGGCACGGTTGGGCGTCGAGCACCACGGGCACGGCGGGCCGCCGTCCACGCCGGGCTGCTGTCCGGGGGCTCGTACGGCTGGCCGCTCGGTGTCCGGTCGGCCGGGCAGGACGGGCGCGGCGGCGGCCGGAGAGGGGCTCGGCGCGTCGTTGTCAGCCACGGGCACCAGGAGGGATCGGGCCCGGTCGGACATGGTGTCGCTCAGCGGGTGCGGGGCCGGTGCGGCGGGCGCGGGCCCGCTCGGCGCGACGCCCTCCGGCGACGCGCTGTCCTGCGGCGACGGGACGTCCCGGCGCGCCGGACCCGCCGACCCCGTGCCCCCCGACTCGGCGCGCCCCGGCGCGCCGGCCGCTCCCGGGCCTTCCGGAATCGCGGCAGTCCCCGGGCCGACCGTTCCCTGCGGAACCGACGGCAGTCCCCGCGAACCGCCGGATCCCGGCGCCGCCCCGCCCGGACGGGCGGCGTCATCCGGGCCTGCAGTCGTGCCGGCGTGCGCGGGCGTACTGGTGTCGGAGCCGCCCGTCCTGCGGGCGTCGCGCGCGATTTGGGCCGGCCGTGCGGCCTCGTTTGGCGGGCATGCACCGTCGGCGGCGGGTCCGTGCAGGTGCGATGACGAGTCGGCGGGCCGCGCGGCGCGGGCGACGCCCTGGTCCCAGCCGAGCACGGCGCCGCACGCGTCGCAGAAGGACTGGCCCGGTTCTGCGCGTGTTCCGCACTCGGGGCAGTTCTGCGTGGTCATGTCTTCAGAATCCTTTCGGTGGCGGTCACCTCGACCGTGTACGGCATGTGGGCGGGGCGGGCGGCGGCGACGAGGGTGTCCAGGCGGTGAGTGTCGGCCGGAGTCGGCTCGGGCAGCCGGAGGGTGACGTGCAGGCGGGGGCGCGGGGCGCCGGGGAAGGGGCCGAGCGGTCGGGCGTTCCAGTCGGCGCCGCCGCTCTCGGTGATTTCGGGTGCGATGCCGAAGGCGAGTCGTACCGCCTCCGCGAGGCCACGTCGGGTGCCGCGGACCCGGTGCAGCGCGACGGCGGCCGCGACGGCGGCCCGCAACCTGGGCTCCGGCTCGCCGCCGTCGGTCTCGGCACCCACCCAGGTGCCGAGCCACCGTGCGAAGTCGCCCGGGGCCAGCGCCGGGTCGAAATAGCTGTCCAGGCAGTCCAGGACGTTGAGGATGGGCGCGAGGACCTCGTCCAGGCCGCCGACGAACCGCTGTGCCAGGTCGTCGTCGGCGAAGACGGCGGGGAGCATCGCGCCCAGCGGGAGTGAGGAGCCCAGGCCGTCGACGGAGCCCCGGTAGGGAGTGGCCGTCATCCGTCGTCCCCGATCACCCGGACGCGATGGTCGAAGGAGAAGACCAGCGAGGGCCGCTCCAGGTCGATGCGGTCGGTCGGGTCGCCGCGCCTGCCGGTGAGGGGGTCGGCGGGGTGCAGGACGACCTGGTCGACGAGTTCCACTCCGGGGACCCGCTGCAGTACCGCGAACACCTCGCCGGTCTGGACGGGCCTGCCGAAGGGCCAGCCCTGCCCGTCCGTGCCGCCGGTCAGCGGGTCGAGGTGGCGGTAGAGCGCGTCGTGCGCCTGGCGGCGCACCCGGTCGGTGTCGACGCCGCGGAAGGCGTGGACCGTGGCGACGACCGTGACGCCCTGGTAGTACGGCGGGCCGACGGCCAGCCGGGTGCCGATGAGACGGCGCTCGTCGAGGTGCCGGGTGATCCGGCGCAGCAGGTCGTCGCCGGGCACGAGCTGCTCGAAGCGCAGCCGCCCGCCCGGGTCGGGGACGGCCTGGGGGACGACGAGGACGCGGACCGCGTAGGCGCCGTGCTCACCCTCCTCGCCCTCCAGGCAGGCGATGCGCGCGGTCTCCGGCGCGGCGCGCCGGGCTAGCTCCTCGTAGTCGCGAAGGGTGACGGCGCGGTCCTGGGCGCGGAGCGTGATCGGCGCCCGCAGCTTGGCCTCCTCCACCGTCTCGCCGTCGACACCACCGCGCGCCGCCTCGCGGTTGACGACCTCGGCCACGTACGGGATGGAGGTGCGCAGCACCTGGACGGCGCCGCGCGCCACGTTGCCGCCGCGTCCGCCGCCGCTGCGGTAGCGGCGCGCGCGGACCACGGAGCCCTTGGGGGCGACCGCCCCGTACTGGCGCAGCATCCCGTCCGGTTCGCGGACAGCCGGGCCGAAAGCGATCTCGCCGGTGGCGCCGTCCAGGGTGACGTGGCGGTCGCCGGGCCGGGACGCGGCGAAGTGCGGGACCACCTGCCAGTCTTGCCAGCCGTCGTCGTCGGCGGTCTGCAGGAGCAGCGGCGGGTCGTCGGCGACGACCGGGGCGTGGGCGAGCCGCAGCCGCTGGCCGGGCAGTCCGGTGGCCTCGCCGAGGGCTTCGTCGTGGACGGTCTCGGCGTGCACTGCGCGGGTGGTGCCGCCGATGGTGTAAGCCTCGACGGAGCGGATGCTCGGCGAGGTGGTGTAGAAGGGCTGGCCGGGCAGCGGATCGGTGGCGCGGCAGCGGACCCAGCCGGCCTCGTGCCCGCCGTTGCGTGAGAGCACGTGACCGCCGGGCAGGTGCAGGACGACGTCGCCGGGCCGGTTGAGACCGCCGGTGCCGTCCCGGTCCACCTCGCAGGGCTGCCAGCCGTCCTCGGTCCACGCCTCCCACAGCAGCGGCGGCTGGCGGGGATCGACACCGACGCCGTCGACGCGGCTGTCGAGCTCCAGCGCGAGCGCGCAGTGCGGAGCAGCCGCGGTCAGACCGATGAGCATGCAGTCGCCGGGGTTCGGGGCCTCGGCGAAGCACAGTACGTCCTTGCCCTCGACGAGTTCCGTGGTGCGGTCCGCGACGGGCTGCCCGCGGTGCTGCACCACCACGTGGGACATTGCGCACGGGACGACGGCCAGGTCGTGCTCGGTGGCGAAGACGACGGCCTCCTCCCGCTCGGTGCGCAGCGTGGCGACCTCGGTACCGGCCGGGACCAGGACCACGTCCTCCTGGGGCGCGGCCAGCCAGAAGGTGACGTCCGTGCGCGCCGCGGAGGGCGGGAAGAGGGTGATACCCACCAGGTCGAGGAAGGCGAGGTGGTTCTTCTCCGGGACGCGGTTGAGCCGGTACACGATCTGGTCCGCCATGTGCGCGACCGTCTCGACGAGCGTGACGCCGGGGTCGGAGACGTTGTGGTCGGTCCACTCCGGGGCGCGCTGCCGGATGTAGCGCTTGGCGTCGTCGACGAACTGCTGGAAGCGCCGGTCGTCGAGGTTGGGGGATGGCAGGGACATCAGTGGTCGCTTTCCGAGGAGCCCGGCTCGTCGTGGGAGGGGATGACATAGAAGGGGAAGACGAGGCTGCGCGGGTTGTTCGTCCCGCGGATGGAGTACCGGACGTCGATGAACAGGACGCTCTGGTCGGAGCCGGTGGAGACCTCGACGTCGTGGACCTCGATCCGGGGCTCCCAGCGGTCCAGGCTCACGTACACCTCGTGCTGGATTCGTCCCGCGGTCTGCTCGTTGACCGGGGCGAAGACGAGGTCGTGGATGGCACAGCCGAACTCCGGGCGCATCGGCCGCTCGCCCGGGGCGGTGGCCAGGACGAGCCGGATGGCCTCCTCGACCTCGCGCTCACCACTGACCAGGGCGACGCCCCCGGTGGGTCCGATGCGCATGGGGAACGCCCAGCCGGAGCCGACGAACTGTTGGGCCATCAGGGGGCCACCTGTCTTCTGGTCATCCGAAGGGGTACTTGATGTTGTTGACGTAGAGGAGACCCATGAGGTCGACCTTGATGGCGCGGATGCCGACGTTGGCGATGGAGTTGACCTGGACCGTGCCGCCGGAGGTGATCATGGTGGCGCCCACGGCCTTGAGGCTGAGCGCGCCCATCGCGTCGATGCTGACGGCGCCCGCGAGCGACTTCAGGTTGACGATGCCGCGGCCCTGGATGTCGAGGAGCCCGCCGCTCTTGATGGTGAGCCGGCGCCGGGCGCTGAGCGTCAGGTCGGTGCCGGCTTCGATCGACACCGAGCGGCCGCCCTTGATGGTCACCGACCCCTTGCTGTCGACGGTGATCTCCGTCTCGGTGCGGTCCAGGTTGATGGTCAGCCGGTCGTCGCCGCTGGCGATGCGCACGCCCTGCTTGCGCCTGCCGGTCCGCTGGCTGAGCAGGTCGACGCGGTTGCCCTGCCGGTCGGACAGAGTGTGCCGGGCGGCCTTGCGCTTCAGTCCGTCGTGCAGGGGCACATCGTCGATCCGGGTCGGCAGGTCCCGGCCGTTGTAGAGTCCACCGATCACGAACGGGTGGTCCAGCGCGCCCCGGTCGAAGGCGACCAGCACCTCGTCCCCGACGTCCATCGGGAACACGCCGCCGCCCCCCACCCCGCCGGACTGCACGCTGCGGGCCCAGTCGCTCACGTACGTGTCGTCCAGCCACGGGAACTGGAGCTTGACCCGTCCCTGCTTCAGCGGATCCTGCACGTCGGTGACGATGGCGTTCGCGACGCCGGGCAGCCGCGTGGCGCCGGCGGCGTCCGCCCCGCCGCCCCCGCCCGCCGCCAGCCCGTAGAGGGAGCGCCACTGCCGTCCGCTGACCGTGATCCACGACTCGTAGTGTTTGCCGTCGCCGAAGACGTGCCGCACGGAAGTGACGGTGTACTTGCCCTCGAAGGGCTTGCCCACGTCGGCGAGGGCCACGGGCACGCCCGGCCGGAGCTCGGGATTGCCGTACACCGCGACCTCCAGCTCAGCGAACGACGAGGTGACGTCGGCGGCCAGGGCCCTGGCGGCCTGCTGGACCTCGTCCTGCCGGTCGTACGGGACGGCGGTCTCGACGAGCTGCGCCGGCGCGAACTTCCCGGCCGCCTGGCCCGGGGTGAGGCCTATGGAGATGCCCGGGTCGGTCGTGGCCGAGGCTGTCTCGACGATCTTCTTCTTGGTGGTTACGTTCCAGCCGCGCGATTGGACCGTTCCGACCTGGTCCGCGGCGGTGACCGCAGCCCGCAACCGGAGGATGTCGTGGCCGGCCTGGAGCACGAACGGGCTCTTGTCGCCGTCGGTCTGCGGGGACGGCGCGCCGGCCGACGGCGCCGGCGTGACGAACCGGAACTTCCCCTTGGCGTCCAGGGACATCACCATGCCGTTCTCGTCGGCGAGCCGGGAGAGGAAGTCCCAGTCGGTGACGTTGGGCTGGCTGATGAACCCGTACGCACCCTTCGTCGACTGGATCCGGCCGATCGGCACGCCGTCCAGGGCGGCGAGCTTGCGGGCGATGTCCGAGGCCTTCTGGTTGCGGTAGGCGGCGACGCGGCGTCGGCGCATCATCCGGTGCCCGAAGTCGTAGCCACGGATCACGGTGAAGCTTCCCGTGCCGTCGTAGTCGGCCTCCAGGGCGGTGACCTCGCCGGTCAGCACGGGCTTGCCGCCGCCCTGGCCGTCGGAGATCGGCGTCAGGACCACCCTCGTGCCGAAGGTGACGCCGAGCTTGCCGAGGACCAGGCGGTACGGGTCGCGGAAGGTCAGCCGGAACGCGGCGGGCACGCCGACGCCCTGGTCGACCCAACCGTCGACGAGCAGCGGGGCGATGTCGTCGGGGAGTCTCACGGAACCGATCCGCACCTGCATGATGCTGGAGAACGCGGGCTGCACCATCAGCGCGACACCTCCTCGGGTGCGGGAAGCACCAGTTCGGTGCCCGTCGGCAGCCGGGACGGGTCGTCGATGCCGTTGATCTCGGCGATCGCCCGCCAGACGGTGGCCGTGCCGTACTCTCGCCACGCCAGCGACTGGAGCGAGTCGCCGGCCACGACGCGGTGCACGCGCTGCGCGCTGAGCGCGCCGGACGTCGGGTTCTGGCCCTTGGTCTTCCCCGGGATCTCCACCAGGTGCACCTGACAGGTGGCACGGATCGGCACGCCCGTGGTGCCGAAGAGGCTGTACGACGCCTCGACGGAGCTCACGTACGCGACGAAGCGGGCCGTGGAGAACGACCCCCACTCGAACACCACCCACGGCGGCGACGGCTGGTCGGCGGCGATGCTCTTCGCCGTCACCTCGCAGCAGTCCAGCAGCGATTCGACCTTCTTCAGCACCGTGTTGGCGGTCGGCGCGGTCGACGAGTCCAGGAAGATCTCCAAGGTCATCTCGCGCGGCTCGGCGCCCATGAACTCCGGCTTGGAGCCGTCGCGCACGGCCATCGTCGGCGTTGCCTTCCACTGCGCGCGCTGGCTCAGGGACAACTGCGCCGGATTGAACTCGAAGCCGAACGTCCGCATCAGCGCCCCGGGCGTCGTGCTCGTCCCGACCGGCGGCTCGTGGATCGCCAGCGTCGCGCGCACCAGGCTCTTGCCGGCGCCCCTGCTGCTCGTGGCCATGGGTGTCCCTCCCTTCCGCTCCGTCGCGCCGTCAGTCCGTGAACCCGTGGTGGGCGATCTCCAGGACCTCGGTGGCCACGGCGGGGCTCGCGGGATCGAGGATGGGGCCCTGCCAGCTCACGGGCAGGACGTCGATGAGCCCCCAGCGGGCCACCAGCGACCCGTCGGCCCGCAGCGCCGCGATCTGGGCGGTGGGCCGCTTGATCCCCGTCTGGACCGACGAGATCCACTTGGCGACCTTCGAGGTGTCCGGGGTGAGCGGCCGGGTGAGCCGGATGGTGGGGAAGGTGACCCGGGTGGGCAGGTGCCACACGAAGCCGTTGTTACCGCCTTCCTGGCGGTGCTCGACCTCCACCTGAGACGACAGGCCTTCGCATCCGTTGAAGAAGCCGAGGCTCTCGCCGTCGATGGTGAGGGTGAACCAGATGGTGGACCCGGGGTCCTGGCGAGGCATCCGAGGTGGGCCTTTCTGTCGTTCTGTGGTGGTGGCGCGCGGTGACCGGGGTTCCGTCAGGCGCGCGGATCGCGGAGTCTGCCGATCCGTTCGCGGTCCATGCGCAGTTCGGTACGGACGAGGCGGGTGACCCGGCCGATGATCCGGTGCACCAACTCGTCCAGCTGGAAGTCGGTCAGATCGCGCGGATCGAACGCGCCGGGGGGCATTGCGGTGTACTCGGGCGGCGGGTCCTCGGCGGAGACCGCCGTTCCGGAGGCCGGGCTGCCGCCGGGCGGCTCGTACGGTGGCGGCGGTTCGGCCGACGGAGCCGGCGGGGAGGACTGCGACGACGGCTGGAGATGCCCCAGCGTCTGGGCCAGGCCGGCCGACGCGGCGGCGGCGAGCGCGCCGATGGCCCGACCGGAGCCGGAGCCGGAGCCGGAGCCGAAGCCGAAGGAGGGGAAGCGCTGGACTGTGGGCCCGGCGGGCGTAGAACCCCCGGACGGTGCCCTGGCCGCCGCGCCCGCGGGCAACGCCGGAGCCGCGGCCGCGGGCGGCGGGCTCAGCGGAGCCACGCGCAGCGGAACGCGCGCCGTGGCGCCGGCGCCGGGCACGGGGCGCTGGCGCAGTGGAACACCCCGCACGGGGAAGGCCCGTTGGATGGGAAGAACATCGGCCGTACGCGCAGGTGCCGGCGCAGGCGCGGAAGCGCCGGTACGGGGACTGCGGTGCTCCGGCCCGGCGCCCGGTGCCGTCCGGGCGGGCGCGCCGCCGAGCGGCGCCCCCAGCGGGGAGCGTGCTTGGGCGGAGGGCGCCGGGGACGACATGGAACCGGGTGCCGGGCGCGACGGGGCCGGCGATGACGCGGCTCCGGGGGCGGGAGTGGCCGGGGCCGCCAGGGGCGCACCGAGCCCCGCACGGGGAGCCGCGACACTGCGCTGCACCGGGACCGCGGGTGTCGAGCCGGTGGAGGCACGGGGTCGGGGTGCCGGTCCGGGGCTGGTGGCAACGGATCCGCCCCGTGACTCCGCACGGCCGGGGGCCGACGGGGGTACGGCCGCGGGCGGGCGGGGCGGTCCGGGGCTGGTGGCGAGGGGTCCGCTCTGTGACTCCGCACGGCCGGGGGCCGACGGGGGTATGGCTGCGGATTCCCAGCGGACGACGGGCGCGGGCGGGCGGGGCGGTCCGGAATTGGTGGCGAGCGGTCCGTGCTGTGACTCCGCAGGCCCCGGGGTCGACGGAGGTACGGCCCCGGGGGCGCGGTCGACGACGGACACGGGCGGGGTCGTGGCGCGTTGCACCGGGGGCGGCGCAGTACTGCGCCGGGCAACAGGGAGACCGGCGACCGGCGACGCTGCGGCCGTGGGGGTCCGAACGGAAGAGTCTGGAGACGGGGGAACGGGCTGGGTGGTCGCAATCTCCGGAACGGGCATCGGAGCCGGTGCGTCCGACCGCGGCGTGGTGTACGGAGTCGGTCGGGGTGTCGCCGAGGCGCCCGTCCTCGGCTCGTCGCCCGACGCGCTGTGGCCGGCCGCCGGGGCACTGCGCTGGGTGTGCGTGTGGGGCTGGACGGCAGGCCTGGCAGCCGTGCCGTCGGGTACGGCAGAGGATCGGCGACCGTTGCCCGGAGCGGACGATGCCACTCCGGGCGCGGTCACCGCTCGCTGAACGGGCGTACCGAACCCGGACGCGGTTGCTGTCACCGCCCGCGCGGGACCAGGGGTGTTGGTCGTGGGTGACCCGGCGTTGGCCGGATTCGTGCCAGCCCCCTCGGACTTCGCCCGGTCGCGCTGCGGGACGCTGCCGGGCGCCTGCGTGGGCGGCGTCTTCGCGGCGGGTACCGCTCGCTGGACGGGTGCGCCGGTCGCGGGTGGCGGAGCGGCCGCCGCCGGTGTGGGGACGGAGGTGTTGGTCGCGGGTGACCCCGACCGGGACGGGTGCGCGTCCGTCCCCTTGGGCTTCGCCAGGTCGCGCTGCGGGGGGCTGCCGGGTGTGTCCGTGCGCGGCGCGCTCGCGGCGGGTACCGCTCGCTCGACGGGCGTACCGATTCCGGACGTGGCTGCTGTGACCGCCCGTGTGGGGACGGGGGTGTTGGTCGTGGGTGACCCGGCGTTGGACGGGTTCGTACCAGCCCCCCTTGGCTTCGCGCTTTCGCGCCGCGGGGCGCTGCCGGGCGTGTCCGTGCGCGGCGCCTTCGCGGACGGCAGCGCACGCCTCACCGTGGGCGCCGGCTCGAATGCCGGTGCGCCCGACTCGCCCGGCACGTCGGTACGCGGCGCGGAATCCTCGGGACGGCGCACCGCAGCTCGCTGTATCGGTGCGCCAAGCCCCGTACGCCTGGCGGCCGGAGGGCGGGGCGGGGTGTTCCGGCCCCGACCGTCCCGCGTGGACGTGGGAACCGCAGCCCGCTGTTCAGCAGCCGGTGCGGAGTTCGGGGCAGCGGAGGCGGTCGGGCCGGGGCCGTCCCGGTCCGCACCCGCACCCGCATCCGCAGGCAGGGACGCCGGGCGCGGTGCGGCCGGCGTGGCCGCCGGGACGGCAGGAGCGGTCCGGTGCGTCGTCGGCAGGACCCGCGGGGCGGTCGCGGGCGCAGCCTTGGTCAGGGGCTGCCGCGCCCGAGGCGAAGAAGACGGTGGCACGGGCTTCACCTGGACACCGCGATTCGCCGTTCCCGCCAGTGTCGACGTCAAGTCTCGTGCCGACAGGGGTGGCTGAGTCACCGTCCGCGAGGGCCTGTCGGCACGCGCACGCTGCACGGGAGGCACCGAAGGCGCCGGGGTCACGGGTACCGCCGGTACGGACGCGGCGGGCCGGGCCCCCGCGCGTATCGAGGGGATCCCGGTCGCCGCGGGGGACCGCATGCCGGTCTGGATCGCCCGGAGCGGTGCCACCGGCACGCCCGGCACAGCGGGCATGCCGGGCGAACGGCCCGACGGCAGGTCCGGAGCGGGCCGTTCGAGTCCCGCGACCGGGTGGGCGGACCCGGTCAGCGTGCGCGACAGCAGGCTGCTGCCCGCCGCGGGGTCCAGGACCGCGGGGGAGGGAGCCCGCGTGAACGACGGGTCCTGCCAGGTCGTCAGTCGCCCGCCGAACCCGGTGTCCGCGACGCCCGCCGGGCCGTTGCCCGCCGTACGCCGCAGCGGCGGCAGGCTGGCCCAGGCGGCGACGGCCACCGGGGCCACGGGTGCCGCGGAGGCCGGGGGAGCCGTGCTCCCGGTGGCGTCCGCAGCCCCCGGGCCCTGAGCCGGGGAGCCGTGGGACGCAGCAGCGCCGGCGTCGCCGCGCCGCCCCCGCAGCCGGTCCAGGAATGCCACCTGCTCAGCCCTCCGTCGCGCCGCGCGTCACGAGGGACGCGATCTGCTCGGTGTACCGGCGCCGGTCCTGGTGCTCCAGGTCCAGGATCGCGTCCAGGCCCCAGTGGAAGTGGTAGGCGACGTACGCGATCTCCTCGTGCAGCCGGTCGGTCGCGTACGTCACGATTCCCCCAGGCGGCTCGCGCCGAGTTCCACCTCGAAGGGCTCCGAGCAGTGCGGGCACTGCACGGCCGCGCGGGTGTGGCCCTCCGCGTTGATCTGGCGGTAGAAGTCCTGGAGGAACGCCAGGTCGGACGCGAACATGTTCTCCACGATCCCGTCGTGCACCATCGGGAGCGCGCCCAGCCGGGTGATGACCCGGCCGAGCAGCACCACCGAGAGGTACGCCGGATTCTCCTGCACGCGCACGTCCCGCAGCGGGACCAGCTCGTCGCGCGCCGTGGACAGCCGCATGACACCGTCACGGTGCACGGTGCCCGCGTCGTCGACGTAGCCGCGCGGCAGCTCGAAGGGGAACTCGGTGCGCAGCGACTGCCGCGGCGCCGGGTCGGCCGGTACGTGGTCCGTTGCGGCGGCGGGGGCCGGGTGGGGGAGATCCGCCCCCGCCGCCGCGGTCTGGGGCACCGCGGAACCCGAAGCCCTGGCAGCCGAACGCCGCATTATTCGATGACCAGTTCTTCGAACACGATGGTGACGGACTCGGTCAGCGCCGCCGCCTCGCCGGCCTTCACCGTGCTCGTCTCGATCTTGCTGCACCAGGCGTTGCGCAGGTTGTAGCGCTTCACCGGGTTGTCCTGGTAGTCCATCATGATGATGGAGGCGTTCTTGCGGGCCGTGCTCATCTGGCCGCGGATCGAGTCGTTGATCCACTGGGTGAACGACGTCGACTGGGTCATGCCGCGCACGACCGTGCACTGGCCGTTCTTCTTCACGCCCGGCAGCAGCGCCACCTCTGCCCGGCCCTGCGAGCTGTTCTGCTGGTAGGTGATGACGTCCTGTTCGAGGGTGAGACCGCTGACCTCGGCGAGGTACTCGACCATCACTCCGTCGATCTGGAGGCCGAAGTTGTGTGACGTGAGGGCGTCACCCGGCTGGAGACTCATGTGTTCGCTGTCCTTCTGAAGGGAGGAGGGGCAGGGGGAGGCGACGGGGGCGCAGGCGGGCGCCGCGCGGGTTACTCCTCGAGCTCCCCGTTGCCGCTGGAGAACTGAGCCAGCCGGAAGATCACGAACTCGGCGGGCTTGACCGGCGCGATGCCGATCTCGCAGATGACCCGGCCGAGGTCGACCGCCTCCGGCGGGTTCGTCTCCTCGTCACACTTGACGTAGTACGCCTGCTCGGGGCTCTGCCCAAACAGGGCGCCGTTGCGCCACTCGTTGACCAGGAACGCGGAGACGTTGCGGCGGATGCGCGCCCAGAGGTTGTGGTCGTTCGGCTCGAACACCACCCACTGGGTGCCGATCAGGATCGACTCCTCCAGGTAGTTGAAGTACCGGCGGATGTTCAGGTAGCGCCACGCGGGGTCGGAGGAGAGGGTGCGGGCGCCCCAGATGCGGATGCCGCGGCCGGGGAAGGCCCGAATGCAGTTCACGCCGATCGGGTTGAGCAGATCCTGTTCACCGCGGGTGATCTGGAGCTCGAGGTCGACGGCGCCGCGGACGACCTCATTGGCAGGGGCCTTGTGCACACCGCGCTCGGAGTCGTTGCGAGCCCAGACGCCGGCGACGTGACCGCTCGGCGGCACCAGGCGCGACTGCCCGGTTGCCGGGTCGAAGGACTTGATCCAGGGGTAGTACAACGCGGCGTACTTGGAGTCGTAGTTGGCCGTCTCCTGGCGCCAGACCCGGATGTCGCGGGCGTTCAGGCCGGGCGGCGGGTCGATGATCGCGACCCGGTCGCCCATCAGTTCGCAGTGCGCGATCAGCCCGAGCTGGACCGCCTTGACGGCGTCCAGGTCGATCGCGCCACGCTGGTACGCGGCCATCAGGTCGGGCACGGCGACCATGGATATCTCGTCGACGGCCTCCAGGCCGCCGAAGCCCGTGCGGTCGGCGGAATCGCCCAGGTACTGCGCCGGGCCCGGGTGAGAGCCCTCGGTACGGCCGGCCGGGGCGCTGGGCGTCGAGGATGCGGGCGGCGGCGCCGGCAGTACCACGGTCTGGTTCTCCGGGCGGGCCAGCTGCGCGGCCGGCGCGGCCTCGGTCACGGCGATGAGCTTGGAACGCTCCTTGACCTGCGTGACGACGTAGGTACGGCTGCCCTTCTTCGCGGTCACGTCGAAGGTCTCGACCGGCTCGTCGCCGTCCTTGACGATCAGCTTGAAGCGTTCGGCGGGCCCCTCGCCCTCGGCGTCGGCGACCTCGACGGACAGCGCGCCGCCGCGGCCCTCCGCGGTGACGGCCACGGCGAAGGCACCGAGCCGGCGGGGCTCGGCGGCGGGCAGCGCGGACGGGGCGGCAGCACTGGTGACCGCGGCGGGCGCGGATGCCTGCCCCTGCCCGGCGGCGTCCTCGGCGGAGCCGCCGACGCGCACGACATACGCCGCCGAACCGCCGTTGTTGAAGAACCCGTAGACGGAGTGGGCGAGGTAGTAGCCGTCGGTGAAGTCGCCGAAGGCCGCGACGTACTGGGTCCAGTTGGTCACCAGCGTCGGCTCGTTCAGCGGGCCGGTCGACGCCAGACCGACGAAGGCGGCCACAGACGTGCCGACTCCCTCGATGGGGCGCGAACCGCTGGCCACCTCCTCGACGTAGACGCCGGGCGACAGATAGGACGGCATGCTCTGCTCTCCTCCGGTACGAGACAGGACACCCACACTGTGGCGCGCGCGTCGCGCCCGCCGGAACGTCCCCCGGTACCCGACTGGGGGCACCGCCGCTGCCCCCGCCGCTGCCCGGAGGGGCAGGTCCCGGGGCACCCGGCGACGGGCCCGGCCGCGCGGGCCGGCCCGATTGCCCCGAGGTCTGCCCCCGCAGACCTGCGGGGCGGGCGGGGGCTCGGGTAAGGGCGGACGGTCAGCCGCCGGGACGAGTCGGGAGGGAGCGCCGTGCGCGCGCACGGTGAGCGGACCCGTCGTCGGCCGGAGGCCGTACGGCGCGTCCAGGCCGGCCTGGACGCCCGGGGCGCGCAGATCGCCTGGCCGACGGGGGCGGCGGCGCCCCGCCTCCGCCACGGGCCAGGTCGGTCTCCCCCTGAAGGAAGAGCTCGTGCCGTATGCACAGAAGACCGGGGAGCCGCCGCCCCGGGGCGGACGCGGGGCGGGTACGTCGGGGCAACCAGGTCTGCCCCCGCGACTCCTGACCGCCGGCGGCGGGCGCGGTTAGCGTGCCGGGGTGAGCCTCTGGACTTCCCTGGAACCCGCCTCCGTCACCGTCGACCCCGGCAGCAGTGCGCGCGTGCGCCTGCGCGTGCGCAACACCGGCGACGTGGTGGACGAATACCATTTCGAGCCCGTCGGCGACGTGGCGCCCTGGACGACGGTGGAACCGGCGACCTTGCGGTTGTACCCGGGCACCACCGGGACGGTCGAGCTGACGTTCGCGCCGCCACGGACCCCCGATGCCACGGCGGGGCCCAACCCGTACGCGGTCCGGATCACGCCGACCGAGCATCCCGACGCCGTGACCGTGCCGGAGGGGAACCTGACGATCACCCCCTTCACCGAGGTGCGCGCGGAACTCGTACCACCGACCGTGAAGGGCCGCTTCCGCGGGCGTCCGAAACTGGCGGTTGACAACCTCGGCAACACCAAGGTGACGGCATCGGTCACGGGCAGCGACAACGGAGACCACCTCACGTACGAGATCCGCCCCGGGAACGTCCAGATCGAGCCGGGGCGAGCGGCGTTCGTCGACACGACCCTGCGGTCCCGGCAGATCATCTGGTTCGGCTCGAAGGAGGAGCGGCCCTACACGCTCGCCGTGCGCCGCTCCGGCATCGAGCCGTTGGAGGTCGAGGGGACATACGTCCAGCGAGGCTTCCTCCCCCGCTGGCTGGCCACGTTCTTCGGGCTCTTCCTGGCCGTGGCCATCGCCTCCGTGATGCTCTGGATCGCATACAAGCCGCAGGTTCGCAGCCAGGCCACCGAGGCGACCGAGCAGGCGGGCGCCGTCCTCCCGGCCACTCCGGCTCTCTCCCCACCGCCCCCGCCGTCGCAGTCGCCCAGCGCCGAACCCGCACCGGCGAAGTCCGAGAAGCCCAAGGAGGAGGGCGGCGGGGGAGGGCAGTCCGAAAAGCCCGCGGGACCGCCGCCCGTGGTACCCGCGGAGAAGGTCCTGCTGCGCAACACCGCCACCCGTAAGTGCGCCGAACTGCCGGGCCGGGACAAGGGCCAGATCAACATGGCCGTCCAGCAGAGCGACTGCGACGGCACCGACGGGGACAACCAGCTCTGGAACCTTGAGGTGAAGTACCCCAAGCTCGGCCCCGGTGGCACGCCGCTCTTCCAGATCCGCAACGTCAAGGACCAGTTCTGCATGGACCTCGGCGAGTACGGCGGCCGGCCCGTGGGCACCGGCATCGGCGAGTTCCACTGCGACGGCACCACCGCCGACAACCAGCTGTGGTGGATCGCCAAGCAGGACAGCGGCGACTACTGGATCCGCAACTACGCCAGCAACAACAAGTGCCTGAACGTGAACGGCGGCGCCAGCGTGGGGGACCGGCTGAACATCTCCGACTGCACCAACACCGGCAACCAGGAGTGGAAGATCGTCCACCCCAAGACCGGCTGAGGCCCGCGGCGGCCGGCCCCGGGGCACAGGGGAGAGGGACGGGGGGCGGGGGGAAGGGGGGGCCAAAAAACCCCCGCCGAAACCAGACCACCCACCTTCCGCGTTACTCCTCGGCGTACC
>NZ_JBVIAH010000020.1:29368-63872 GCF_055574035.1 Streptomyces sp. NPDC030021 | reverse complement strand
AACCTTTCTGACTACACAAACACTGGCAACCAGGGGGGGAAGATCATCCACCCAAAGACCGATGGAGCCCTGCGGCGCCTGTCTCCCCCACCCGGGCCCGGGTGACGGGGCCCGGGTGACCGGGTCACCAGCCGCCCTCGCCCGGCACCAGCCGCCCCGCCTTGCGGTACTCCCGTCGGGCGCCCTCCAAGAGGTCGTCCGCGGTCACCTCGCCACCGCGCCCGGCGGCGCGATAGGCGGCGGTGACCACCGCGCTGCGGATGGAACCGCCCGCCAGCTCGAAGTCCCGGGCCAGCGGGGCCGCGTCGATGCCGTCGGCGGACGGCACGTGCGTCAGCCCGTGCCGCCACAGCGCGAGGCGTTGCCCGGCGTTCGGGAACGGGAAGTCGACCACCAGGTCCAGCCGCCGCGTGAACGCCTCGTCGATGTTCGCGCGCAGGTTCGTGGTCAGCAGCGCTATGCCGCCGAACGACTCCAGCCGCTGGAGCAGATAGGCGCTCTCCATGTTGGCGTAGCGGTCGTGCGCGCCCCTGACTTCGGAGCGTTTGCCGAAGACGGCGTCGGCCTCGTCGAAGAGCAGCACCGCGTCGGTGCGGTCCGCCTCCGTGAAGATCCCCTCCAGGTTCTTCTCCGTCTCGCCGACGTACTTGTCCACGACCGAGGAGAGCTGGACCACGTACAGATCGAGCCCGAGGTCGGCCGCGACGACCTCCGCCGACAGCGTCTTGCCGGTGCCCGACTCCCCGGCGAACAGGCCGAGGACGCCCCGGCCTCGCCCGCCGCCCGCGCTGAGCCGCCAGTCGCCCAGCACGCGGTCGCGGTGGCGGGCCCGCAGGGCCAGTTCGCGCAGCTGCCCGAGGGGCCCTTCGGGCAGCACCAGGTCCCCCCAGTCCACGGCCGGCCGGATGCGGCGGGTACGGCTCTCCAGCCCCGAGACCGACTGGCGGCGCGCGGCGCGCCGCACGTGGGTGGCGGTGACCGGACCGCCGTCGAAGGCGGCCAGTTCGCGTGCGGCCTGCGCGGCCCGCCGCACGCGGTCCCCGCCGAGGCGGTACGGGGCCACCGTCGCGGCCAGGTCGAAGCCGGCGCCGTCCGCGCCCAGCGCGGCGAGCCAGGCGGCCGTCCCACCGTCCCGGCGGGCCGGCGCGTCCAGGACCAGGGGGTCCTCGGGGCACCAGTGGGGATCGTAGGGACGGGGATCGGCCAGCAGCACGGTCACGTCCGGCGCCGCGGCGAGCGCCCGCACCAGTGGGCCGGGCCGCTCGGGCAGCGCGGGGACGACGACAGCCCGGCCGCTGAGGCGCGCCTCGCGCAGCAACTCGGCCACGTGCTCACCGGGTACGGCGCAGCAGAGCGCGTCCAGGCCCGCGGCGCGTAGGGCGGTGGCGTACGCGGCCAGGCCGTCGCCCTCACGCTGTTCCCGCAGGTAGACGGTGGCGGTGCCGGACTCCAGGAGGGTCGCGAGCCTGTGGGTGAACGGCTCGGCGGCCGTGTCGGGGGGCAGCGGCTCCGGCATCGGGCGCAGCAGGCCGAGCAGTGCGGTGTCCGGCATGTCGTCGCCGAGGAGATGCCCGATGAGTCGGTCGGGCACGCGCAGTGAACGCGTCAGAAACGGGCGTTCGGGATCCTCGATCTCCAGCAGACCGAGAGCCGCGAGGGGTGCGTCGGCGTGCAGCCGGGCCCGGGCCGAGGCGGAGTGCGCGGGCACCCCGCACAGGTCGAGGGCGAGGCCGACGGTGGCCCGGCGCCGGCTCACGTCGTCGTTGAGGTAGCCGTAGAGCGGCTCGAAGGTTCGGTCGACGTCGGGTGCGAGGGCGGTGAGCACGACGGCGACGTCGAGTTCGGTGAGGCCCGCCCGCGCGGCCAGCCGGGCCAGCCGGTCGGCATGGCCGGTCGTGCCATCGGTTCCGGTGCCGGCCCGGGTAGTGCTGATGGCGGCGGCGGTGCCGGATCCCGCTGCGTCGTCCGTCACCGCCGGCCAGGTGCGCAGGAGGTGGCGCACCGCGCCGTCGGACAGGTACAGGCCACGCAGGGGGTCGTCTGCCGTGGGATCTCCGGCGGCCCGCCGTTCGACGAGCTCGGACACCCGCGCGCGCAGCCCGCCGAGACGGGCGAGCAGCGCGCGGGCGGGGTCGTCGACGGCATCCTGCCGTGCCCCGGTGCCCGCCGTCTCCGGACCCGGCGCCGAGACGTACGGGGCGCTCACGGCGCGTCCGGGCGGCGGGGGACCTCCTGGCGGGAAGCCGCGTTCTCGTTGGAGGCCGCGTCCTTGCGGGCCGTCCGAGCCGCCCGGGCGGCCGCCACCTGGTGGGGACGGTGCGAACGGCCCTCGGACACCGCCGGGTCGCCGTCCACACCGCTCACCCGGACCATCGCGCCCTCGGTGACGGGAGGCCCCGCGTCGTACTCCGGGAAGGCCGGGAAGGGCGCGGTCACCACCAGGTCGAGGGACGGCTTCAGCTCGCCGCCGAGCGCGGACCAGATCTCGGCGAGCGACCGCGATTCCGCCTGGATGCCCGCCACCGTCAGCGGTACGGACAGATTCAGCGCCCGCAGGGAACCCGGCAGTTCGTCCGGCGGCAGCACCTCACGGGGCAGTAGCGTCGCGAGTACGGCGGACAGCAGCCGGTGCTCGTCCTGCGGTGTCTTCGTCCACGCCGTCACCAGGTACGACAGCCGGAACCAGCGCGGCGGCTGACTCCGCCGCACGACCACATCGCGCTCGTCCCGTACCGCCACGTGGCCGCGCTGACGCCGGGCCACGTCCTCCCGGATGTCGTACAGGTAGGTGTTGACCACGGGGGCGTTGCGCCGGGCCGCCCAGTCGCGGGTCGGTGCCTCGAAGGACACCTCGATGCCCGACCCCGTCAACGCCCCGCCGCCGAGCAGGCCCTTGAGTACCTCGTCCACCTCGTGGATCATGCCTGCGCTCCCGCTCTGCCCGCACGGCCGTTCCCGCCCGGCCCGTCGTCCACCGCCGATCGTCACCCGGGCGGCCTTGCGGGCCGCAGGGCCGCCGGGGACGACCGCCGGGCAGTCCTCCCTGCCCCCGCGGACACGCGCCGCCGCTTTCGTCTGCCCGGACGGTCAGATGTAGCCTTCCCGAAGGGCAAAAGCCACGGCGTGCGCCCGATTGCGCAGCTGAAGCCGCGTGGTGAGGCCGTGCATGACGTTCTTGACGGTCCGTTCGGAGTAGGCCAGCTTGACCGCGATCTCACCGGTGTCGAAGCCCTCGGAGACCAGGCGCAGTACGTCCACCTCACGGGACGTCAGCCCGAAGGCCGGCATGTCGGTTCGGCCCGCCGTGCCCCGGTGCAGCGTGGCCACCTGCTGGATGAGCCGGCCGAGCAGATCGGCGGGCAGGTCACCTTCACCGCGGGACGCGGCCAGTACCGCTTGCACCAGCCGCTCGGCAGTGGCCTCGTGGCGCCAGACGATCGTGCCGACACCGCACTCCACCACATCCAGCAGCTCGCTCTCCCGCATCGCGCCCACCACGAGCACGGCACGCGCCCCCTCGCTGCGCACGATCCGGCGCAGCCGGACCAGAGCCGCCTCGTCGAGCGAGTCCACGACGAGCAGGGCCACCGTGCCCGGGCCGGACTCCTCGCGCAGCTCGACCTCCGGGTGTCTGCGTAACTGGCCGGCCGCGCCCTCACGGCTGATGGGATCGGTGGCGGACACCGTCACGGGGACGCGCCGGTCCAGGGGGCCGACGGTCCGGACCGTGATGTTCCGGCCCGTGGTGGGAGAGGACGTGCCGGGAGAGGGCGTGCCGGGAGAGGACGTGGTCGTGGTGCGGGGTGAGCTGAGCAACCGATTCCCCTGTTCAGGGGCCCGCCGCGGAGTGCGGGCCGGTGGCGGATGAGCTTCAACCCTTCTGCGGCCGCCGCAGGGACCGCAATCGTGGAGGACCACGAGCCGTACCACGAGGCCGTGCCGGCGACCACCACGAGATCGGCCGCCCCCGCGCACGTCACCGCAGTTCACAGCGGATCCCGACAGCATCGGGGCAGCTCCGGGGGACCGCAGTGAGGTACGCCACTTCAGACCACGCCGACGCGGATTCCGCCATCTCAACCGGCGTGAAAGCACACCTGCCACCACAGGAGCCACTGATGACCGCACCGCTGCTCGAACGCGACGTGACCCGGGCGCTGCTCGCGGCGGAGGCGGAGCGGGCCCGCTTCGGTTCAGGGCGCCTGGTGCTGCTCCAGGGAGCCTCCGGCACCGGCCGCACCTCCATGCTGGAGACCGCCGTCCGGGACGCCGAGGACCTGGGCCTGCGGGTGCTGTGGGCCCGCTGCTCGCCGGAGGACACCGGGACGCCGTTCTCCGCGGTGCAGCAACTCCTGGGTCCGGTGCCGGACTTCGCCGACCTCGCACCCGACGGCGACGACCGGGGGAGCGCGGCCCGGCAGTGGCGGCTGCTGCGTGCCCATGCGGCCGAGGGCCCGCTCCTGCTCGCGGTCGACGACGTCCATCTTGCCGATGCCGCGTCACGCCGCTGGATGCGGGAAGCGGTCCGCCGCATCGACCGATTACCGGTGCTGCTCGTGGTGAGCGAACGCAGTCAGTACGACATCGAGGCCCGGCCCCCCGGCCTCGCCCAGTCCCTGCCTCCGTCCCTCGTACGAACCCACACGATCGAGCCGCTCGGCGACACGGCCGCCACGGAGCTCGTCCGGGCCGCCTTCCCGGCAGCCGGACCCCACTGGACGGCCGAGTGCGTACGGGCGGGCGCCGGCAGCCCGATGCTGCTCCACGCCCTGCTCGACGACCTCGGCGGCCCTCGGGCGCCCGGGCCGGCAGCGGCGGCGATCCCGCCTCTGCCGGACACCTGCGCCGCGCTGTATCCCGGGAGCTATCCGGCGGCGGTTTCGTGGTGGCTGAACAGCGCGGGTGCGGCGACGGCCGAGGTGGCCCGCTGCCTGGCGGCACTGGAGGAGGCCTGGCCCCGGCAGACACACGAGGCAGACGAGACGCGGGAAGCGGAGGGAAGCCGCACCGGACGCGGCGCGGGCGTCCGGGTGGGCACGGACGTGGCCGGGGTACTCGCCGAAGCGGCCGAGGCGGATCCCGCACGGGCCGCCGGCTGGCTCACCGCGATGACCCGCATCGGACTCCTGCGCCCGGACCCGGCCGGCCTGCCCCGCTTCGCCCACCGGCTGCTGCGGGACGCCGTGCTGACCGGCTGGCCGACGTCACGACGCGAGGCGGCACACCGGGTGGCGGCAGAGACGATGCTGCGACGCGGCGAACGCGCCGAGGCGGTCGCCGCCCATCTGCTGCGCACGCGGGGCGTCGGACTGCCCTGGGCACTGCGCGTGCTGCGCGACGCGGCGACGGCCGCGGTGCACGACGCCCGCCCCGGCGACGCCGCAGGCTATCTGCGCCGTGCCTTGGACGAACCGCTCTCCGACGACCGGCGCCAGCAACTGCTGACCGAGCTGGGTTCGCTGGAGTACGCCTCGGCCGACGGCGCGGTGGCCATCGCACGTCTTGCGGAGGCACAGCACCTGCCGGCCGCCCCTCGCGACCGGGTGCGAGCGGCCGTTGCCCTCGGCACGGCCCTGGTCGGCCGCGGCGAGGTCACCACGGCTCTGGAGGTACTGCGGCGCACGGAGGACAGCCTGGACGGACATCCGGGACTCACCCGGACCGTGCAGACCGCCACCGCGCTACTGGCCGACTCCGACCTCGCGACCCGTCAGGAGACCTACCGCAGGCTCTGTGAGAGCGGCGTACACGCGCCGGAACTCGTCGGCACCGCCAGCCGTGCCCTGCTGGTGCGCTACGAGGCGACGGCCGGCCTGATCTCGGCCGGCGAAGCCATGACCCGCGTACGGGCCCTGCTCGCACAGCCCTCCGACCCGCTGGCCGAGCCGTTCCTGCTGGGCACCGCGGCGGCGGTCGCCGAGTGGGCCGACGAACTCGACGAGGCCGAACGGCTCGTGGACCGCGGTCTGGTCGGCCAGTACCCAGCCCTGCTCCATCCCATGGAGCACGCGCTGCTCAACACCCGCGCAGACATCGCCGCGGCGCGCGGTGACGTCGCCCGGCTGATCGCCGTGCGCGACGACGGCGCGGCCATCGGCGCACGCGCCCACGGCGGCCCCTCCAACCGGGACGCCCATGTGCTGATGGCACTAGTCCACACGGGGCGCTTCGTGGAGGCCGCACGGCTCGCGGACGCCTTCGACCTGAGCCGGGCCCCGGAATCATGGGAGCTGAACCGGTTCCTCTACGCGCGGGGAGTGCAGCGCCTGGCCGCCGGCGATCCGGCGGGCGCGCTGCACGACTTCCTGGAGTGCGGCCGCCGCCAGACCGCCCGCGAGGTGCTCAGCCCGGTCGTCACCCCGTGGCGGACGGCTGTCGCCCAGTGCCGCCTTGCGCTCGGTGGCGGTCAGGAGGCCTTGGCCCTGGCCACCGAGGAGCTGCGGCTGGCCCGGGTGTGGAACACTCCGCGCACCGTGGGGCGCGCTCTGCGCGTCCTCGGCACGGCGACCGGCGGTCGCCGCGGACTGCACCTCGCCGAGGAGGCGGTCGAGATCCTCAGGGACGCTCCCGCCGACGCCGGCATGGAACTGGTGGAGGCCCTGATCGCCCAGGGCCGCCAGCTCCACGCCGCCGGCGAACGGGGACAGGCCCGCGACCGGCTGCGCGAGGCGGCAACCCTGGCCGAACGCAAGGGCGGCCTGCGCCTGCTCACCCTGGCCGAGCAGGCCCTCCGGGAGGGCGGCGCGCGGGTCCCTGCCGCGGCGCGGACCGGCTCGGGGGCCCTGACCGGCAGCGAGCGCCGCATCGCCGAACTGGCCGCGGCGGGGCGGACGAACACCGAGATCGCGGACCTCCTGCACGTGGCCCGCCGCACCGTGGAGACCCATTTGACGAGCACCTACCGGAAACTGGGCATACGGCGAAGGTCGGAACTGCCCGCCACTTTGTCCCGTACCCACCCCCCGACCGTCGGTGCCGGGGAACCGTCCTGAGGGCGACCGGGCCTCGCAGGACTCTGCCGGCCCGCAAGGGGTGAGCGCAGGGGGCTGCCATCGGCCTTGGACGCGGGGGGTGACGGGAACGGCCTGCCGAGACGCGTCCGCTCCCCCCGCCCGTGGGGCTTCTTCTCGTGGGGATGGCGACGGCGTCTCACTTCTTGCCTCGCAAGGCTCGCAGGAGCGACTGCGTCCTGCCCATGCCGGGGCCGGGGCCGCTGTCGAGCTGGTTCTCACTCTCGGGGGTGACCCAGCCCAGCGCCTTCCAGAACTCGAGGGCCTCCGGCGGGAACAGGTGCTGGAACTCCTCCGCTTGGAGGGCCGTGTCGGGTGCCTTGGGGGTGCTGTGGTCCTGTTCCATGACACCCTGATGCCGGCCGGTGTACTGCTTCAGGAACTTCTCCACGTAGCTGGGGCCCGAAATGTCGGAGGCCAGGCCCGCGAGATCCCCTTCGATGGTCTTGGAGCCGTACTTTTCCTTCAGATTGGTGAAATGCTGCGGCAGATTCCTGAGGATTTCTTCCATGAACTCCGACCCGGGCGTCAGGATGAAGTTGTTGCCCAGAACTCCCGTGCCGTAGCGCGCGGTGGCCGCCTCGCTGAGGTCCTCGGGGGTCGGATCCTGATCCGTGTCCGCACGGCCCAAAGCGGTGTTCACGCTCTTCTTGTCTCTCAGCCGCGGGGCGAGAAGGGGAACTTCCTCGCTGTGCATCAGCACCTCGGGCGCCGACCTGAGCTGTACGGTGCCCGGTGCGACGTCGACGTCCATGTACACCCCGCCATATTTCTTCATCACGGTGTAGCGCAAGATGTCGGAGGCCAGATTGTGGGCGTTCTTCTTCTTGGCGTCTTTGTAGATCTGGTAATTCTCCTCGCCCGCGTTCTCCTTCACCAGCTTGTCGCTGTCGGCGCGGATCTTCAGACGGCTACCGAAGACCTTTTCGAGAGCCTTCACCCTCGAACTGCTCGCATCGGTCCACAGAGTCAGCGTCCAGTCGCTGTCCTCGGCGTTTTCCTTCCACGCGTTCAGGTTGGCCACGACGGCATCGCCGGGCTTGCCGCCCAGCCAGATGAAGTGCAGGTCCCGCGGCACTGGGACGCGGCGTGCCGATCGCGGCTTGTCAGCCCCGCCCCACACCTGCTGAACGATGTCGGCCTGAGCGGCGAAACCCCGGCTGCTCAGGCGGTTGAGCAGCAGTCGGTAGATGTCCGATCGGTCTGTGGCCGCCAAGTGGCGCACGTATCCCACGAGCCGATCTTGGTCGCCCGAGTAGAGTTCGGTGTTTTCATGGTCGCGCAGTTGGAGGCTCTCGCCGCGTGCCGACTCCGCCGTCTCCTGTTCGCCGGGACGCTCTTCTGTCGCCGTCCCCTCTCCCGGGGCCCGCTGCACCACCGCGGCGACGTGCGGCTCTCGCGCCGGGCTCCGCCCGGTCACGACCCGTTGCACGGACGCGGGCCCGCTCATGGGCCGCTCGTCGCTGCTGCACCCCGGGCCGTGTTGATGCCGGTCGCCGGGCAGGGGCCGGCTCACGCGCTGGACGGGAGCAGGCCCGGCCATGACCCGGTCGGACGCGGTTTCCGCGAAACGTTCGCCCCGGTCACGGGGATGCGAGATGGCGAGTCCGGCACCGTTGTCCGTACCCAAAGCCGGTTCCGGGTCGATGGTGTGGGCCAGCTCGTGCGCCCAGTCCTTCTTGCTCATCGCACCGCCGTCGACGATGTGCCCGCCGGCGGCGAACGCCTTGGCATCGATCAGGGCAGCCGCTTGGCGCGCGATGGTCCCGTCATGGACCTGCACGGCACTGAAGTCCGCCCCGTCGTAGCGTGTTTCCATCTCCTGCTGCAGAGACGGCTCCAGGGGATGCGACGGTGATCGCAGGGCTTCGTCCACGGCCGCTCGCTGCACTTGCGCATGGTCGACGGTCTCGTCCGGAGCGGGCCCGGCCGAAGCTCCACCTCCTGCGGAAGCGACTCGCTGTAAGTGCTTCAGCCAGTGAGAGTTCAGTCCGACAGCCTGGCCGGCGCGGGAGGGCCCTGGCGCCCTCCGACCGACTTGCCCGGCATCCTTCTCGTGCGCATGCACGCGGCACACTCCTTCGCGCAAGGGGATCCTGCCAGCCTGATTGTCCACGCTGCAGTGCCGTGGCATGAAGTCCTCACCGGTGCAGACATGTTGCCCTCGGGAACCGTACGTTCGGGCAACAGGACCACCCCCACACGTCGCGAACGCCCGGTCACCGGCTACGCGACCTCATCAGGGCCCGGCACCGTCCTCTTCGGCACGCAGCCATTTCTCCACGGCTGCGTTTCCCGCAGTGTGCTGGAGGAGTCTCAGGCGCGCCAAGGTGCCGCTCTCGGGGGCAGACCGCGCAATCTTCCTCACCGCGCCCGCGGGTTCCATGGAGATCGTGCGCCTTTGCGTCTCCGCGGCACCCTCCTGCTGGTTGCCCTCCATCCGTCCTCTCTCCGTCGATGACCCGACCGCGTCCCACCATCCACGAATTGCTATCACGGAGATGTCGCCGAGCAGGACTGTAAATCGTTCGGTGCAACTCCCACCCAGCCCGTTGCCGGTGGGTGACCCGCCCGGCAGGTACCGGGGGCCATGGCCCGCTACACGGGGCCGGGTCGAGCGGGCCGGCCACATGCATCATGCTGCGTCGCACCATTCGCACGGCGCTGTGGCGTGGGCACCCGCGGCCTCAAGGAGGCCCGGCCGCGTCTTAGAGGTTGTTGTCTTTCCGGGCTTGAGGACTGCGTTCTCGCTGGTCAGGCATAGGGTCGGCGGTCTCGTGGCAGTGGTGTCGTGTCGTGTCGTTGCTTTGGTGGAGGTCGAGGATGCCGTCGGTCGTGGGACTGGTGGAACAGCGTGAGCTCACCGCTCGCCGTCGTGTCGACGATCTGCGGGAGGAGGCCGACCGCCTCCAGGCGGAGCTGGCCTTGGCTGAGCGGGAGTGGAACGAGTGGGTCATCGCCCGCTCACGCGTTGGCGAGGTACTGGCCCCGGGCAACGACGCCGTCGTCGGCCCCGCCGCCTCCGAGGGTCTGCCGGCTCCCGGTGTGCAACCGGCGCGGCCCGAACCGGCGGAGGCGGCGAAGCCGAAAACAGTGGTGCCGGTGTGGCGCGCGGGGCTGGCCTGGTCGGCGCTGTCGGTGGACTACCAGCGCATCCTGCAGGCCCTCAGCGACCGTAACCGACTCGGTCAAGGAGCGTTGAGGTGCCAGGAGATGGCCGCCTGCTTCGGCCTGGACCCCGTACCGGGAAAGGTGGAGGCACTGCGATCGAAGGCCAAGCGGCTGACGGCGCGCGGCTGGCTGATCGAGCCGGCACCTGGCCGATTCACGCTCGCGAAGGACGTGGCCGGGCAACGCGGCGGGTCATGAGCATCGTCATCGACCAGTAGACCATCGCCTCCGCGCTGGCGATGGAACGCTCGAAGTCGCGCACGAGACGGCGACTTCGCATCAGGTGGGCGAAGAACCGCTCGACGATCCACCGCTTGGGCAGCACGACGAAGCCGCGCATGTCGTCGCTGCGTTTGACGATGGCGAGGACCAGGGTGAGGGCCGCGAGGCAGTACTCGACGAGGCTGCCGGTGTATCCGCCGTCGGCCCAGACCAGGGCCAGCAGGTGGTGCGCGGCAGTGACCGGGTGAGCAGGACCTGGGCCGCAGCGCGGTCGCCCACATCCGCTGCGGTGACCATCACCGCGAGCAGCAGGCCAAGGGTGTCGACCACGACGTGCCGCTTGCGCCCGTTGATCAGCTTGCCGCCGTCGAAGCCGCGGCTGTCAGAGCCGACGACCGCGTCCGCTTTGACCGACTGCGAGTCGATCACGCCCGCGCCCGGCTCCGAGTCCCGCCCGGCCCGCTCGCGGACCAGGCGGCGGAGCCGGTCGTGGAACTCGCGGACCAGATCGTGGTTGCGCCAGCGCCGGAAGAACGCGTAGACCCGGTCGCACGGTGGGAAGTCGGCAGGCATGGCCCGCCACTTCGTGCCGTTGTCGACCAGGTAGCGGATCGCGTCCAGCATCGCGCGGTGGCAATAAGCCTCCGGTTGCCCGCCCCGGCCCCGCAGCCAGCCCGGCACCGGCAGCAGTGGCCGGACCACCGCCCACTCGGCGTCCGACATGTCGGTGGGATACCGACGCTCGCGCGCCCCGTGGTCTCTGGCGTTCCCGAACCTGTGAGCCAGACAGTCACACGCGAGAGTGGCTGAAGTGGACCCCACTCCCGCGTTGCCGTAGAAATGCGACAACAGGTCCTCCTGGACCGCACGTTGGCTTTGACACCCTTCGAGCTACCAAGAGGCCCTGCTCTCATGCACGGCAGCCGCCGCAGTCACCCGATCGACTGACTTCTCGACGAGATCGGGACGACGGCAGTCGCGTCGCTTCTCGTGATCGCTGGGACGGACAAATTCGCACTGCCATCCAGGTAGACGGTCGGCTTGGTGACGCCCCGAGGCCGCCTCGCGGGTTTGAGCCCGGTGCCGCGACTGACGAACCTGGCGAAGAGTCGTGTCTTACCGGTTCGACGTGCGGCCAACCGCCCCGCTACGTCCTACTTCTCCTCCGGCTCCCAGGCGCGGAGCAGGTCGAGCAGCCCTGCGTCTCCGTCAACGTGCAAGGAGTCGGCCTGGATCCGGTCGTACAGGTAGAGGACCAGCTCACTGGCCGTGCCGTGGACGGAGGCGCCGGCTGCGTCCGAGTCTTCGCCGGTCGCGGCGGTGGGCGCGGGGATGCGGGTGGTGCGTGCGCCGTCGCCGTCGACGGTGAGGCGCCAGGAGCGGCCCTCGGCGGCGTGGAAGTCGAAGGCCGTGGGCTTGTGCGGCCAGGCACTCGGCGTTGCGCAGACGGTGAACAGGAACTCCTCCACACCGTCGAGTGCCAGCTCGACCGGCAGCGGCTGCGGGGCGCCCCCGGCGAGCTGGGCGTCGTAGGTGTGCACCGCGGTCTCCTGGACCCGGTGCCGGGCGGTGCCGCCGGCGGTCTGCGGTGACTGCGACGCGGGCCACCACGTCCAGCAACCGCTCTCCGGTCCCGCCGCGCGCAGGGCGCCCAGCAGAAGCTGCGTCGACGCGTCCAGCCAGGCCAGCAGGGCCTCACGCTCCTGCGGCACTTCCAGCGCGGCGCGCGCGGCGACGGCCTCGGCCGGGGGAGCGTCGGCAGACCCCGCGCCGACGATGGCGGCCCAGAAACGGTCTCCCCCACCCAGGTGCTTCACCAGATCGAACAGCGTCCACCCGGGGCAGGTCGGCACCTGCGCGTCGAGACCGGGCGCGGCGGCGACCACGGCGCGGAAGGCGGTCGACCGTTCATCGATCAGTCGCAACAGGTCAGGGAACTCAAGATTCTTTTCCACGCCGGATGTCTATCACCGTGCTCTGGTGATCGGACAGCGATTTTCACAGTCGCCGCCGGTTGGCCATTGCGGACGTCCTCGCCTCCCACCGCTCGGGTGACAAGCTGCGCAGTGCTGCGAGGACGCTGGTGGTGGCGGTACGCCAGGCGTCGTGCCTGTGGGTGCTCCGGCCTCGCCGTGCGGCCAGGCACCTCGGCGACGTGACGTCCACTCGGTGCGCGCGGTCATGCTGCCGCTCGATGTGATGGACGCGGAGGTCACGACGGCGGGGGAGGACCGGTCGGGTCGGGAGTTCAGGTGACTCCCGTTCGACCAGCACTCCTCAAGTTCGGAACAACAACAGCCACTGAGGTTGGAGAAGGCTCACCGTCATCGGGGCGGAGAGGTGGTCGGCCCCCCCGAAAGGAGGGGCGGCGGTAACCGGAGGGTGATTCGCGGACCAGGGCCGGGCCCGCATGCAACAGTGTGGAGGTGTAGCCGACCCTCGGTCAGTAGACCCAAATGGGGTGCGAGCTGAACCGGTGCCAGGGCGTGCCGAAGCTCTCCGTCCAACAGTCCGTGTCCTTCCAGCCGGTGACCTTGTCGGACGCCCGGCCGTCGGGCAGGTACGCGATCAGGTCACCGGTGCAGTCTGAGTCGTTCGGACCGCTGGCGTCGCGCATGATCAGGATGGTGTGGCCACTGCGGTTGTAGACCACCCCGCAGAACGGCCACGAGCAGTCGTCGCTGCCGGCCGACGCGGTCTGACTTGCCACTGCCGCCGGTGCCCCGGCGCCCAGCAGCATTGCCGCGGTGGCCGCGGCCACCGCGAGTATGCGGAATCGCACGCTTGTCCCCTGTCGAAGAGGCCCCGTGTGGATGAGTGTTGGGGCCGGAGGGATGGCAGCGTACCGATGTGTCTGGAGCCGTTATAGCCCCGGAACCGGACACTCTGGCGGGGCCGGATCAGGCCTCCCGCAGACGCCTGGGGGTGTCGAACCACCGATGGCGTCGCGGCGACGGTCGTCGCTGCCGAGCATGTCCGCCAGAAGGGTGGCCGGGGCCCACGGCCAGCGGTCGTGCGTGGTGACCGGTGGCTGGGCTGTCCAGTGACGTTGGTCGCGGATGAGGGCCCACAGAACGTTGAGGCGACGGCGGGCCAGAGCGAGGATCGCCTGCTTGTGGCTCTGGCCCTCGTTCCTCTTGCGGTCGTAGAACGTCTTTGACGTGGGGCAGAAGCGGGCGGCGATCTGAGCGGAGAGGTAGAAGACCCGCAGGAGTCGGCGGTGGTAGCGGTGTGGCCGGCGCATGTTGCCGCTGATGCGACCGGAGTCCCGTGGGACCGGTGCGAGACCGGCGACCCCGGCAAGTCGCCCTGAGCTGTCGAAGGCGTCCATGCCACCGCCGGTGCAGGCAATGAACTCCGCCCCCAGCAAAGGGCCCATGCCGGGCATGCTGAGGACGACTTTCGCGTGGCGGTGCTCTCGGAAACGGGCCGCGATCTGCGCGTCGATGTCAGCGATCTCGTCGTCCAGAGCCAGCACCGCCTTGGCCAGGGCGGTGACCACGGCCGCGGCAGTGCTCTCCCCCGTCACGGCGGTGTGCTGGGCCTGGGCCGCGGCGACGGCCGTATCGGCCATGGCCTGGGCGCCACGGACTTTGCGGTTCTTCAGCCAGGTCGCGAGCCGGCTCGGGCCGACCCGGCGCAGGCCAGCCGGTGTTTGGTAACCGGTCAGCAGAATGAGTGCCGCCTTGGAGGCGGCATAGTCGAAGGCCCGCTCGAGAGCGGGGAAGTACTCCAGGAGCTGTGCTCGCATCCGGTTGATGGCGCGCGTGCGGTCGGCGGCGAGGTCGTAGCGGCGGGCGGTGAGGATCTTCAGGTCCACCGCGATCTCGTCCCACTCTTGCAGCGGCTGCAGGTCCCGGCGCATCCGTGCCTGGTCAGCGATGACATAGGCATCCTTCGCGTCAGTCTTGCCGTCCCCGCGGTAGCCACGGGAAGCGTGATGGACGGTCCGGCCAGGAATGTAGAGCAGTCGCTGACCATGGCCGGTCAGGAGAGCGATCAGCAGAGCGCCCCCGCCGGGGTTCAGGTCGACGGCCCAGGTCACCGGGCTGTCCACGGCCAGTGCGAGGACGTCGCCTATCAGTTCCAGGAGCTCGGGCTCGTTGTTGGGCACCCGGCGCGAGAGCACCTTCATTCCGTCCGTGTCGATCACCGTGCAGTGATGCGCGGCCTTGCCGGCATCCGTCCCCGCCCAGAGCTCGGGAGCCTTCCTTGCCGATCGGTTGACTGGTCCCTGCAGACGACCACGCCGACGTGTCCTTACGAAGCGATCTCTGTTCGCTCATCCCAATGAGTGGCCGTGTCGTCGCGGGGCACTGGGCGGCCAATCAGTCAAAGCCACAACCACGGCATGAGCGCCACAAAGCCACACCCAGGCCCCCGGGTCTCCCGATCGTACGAAGGACCGGAACCAACCCGCCAACACGGTAAGGAGCGCTTCAGTTGGCGAGTGAGTACTTCACTTGGCGAGCTGAGAATTGGGCGTCGATCGTTGGCTTTCGTCCCTCGGGACGAGTAACCGAGTGCGTCCGCCAGGAGCAGGGCCAGGTCGACCTCGTTGGCCCAGCGATCCACCACCCGTGCCCGAGCTGTCCAAGGCATCAGCTGGCATGATCGCCGGGTGAGAGATGTTCGCTTGCCCGTATTTCGCGCATCGGTGCAGCTGTGCTGCCGGAGGGGTTGCTGATGGCTTGGTGGTTTCGTCGGCGGTCCGAGCCGGACGAAGAACTGGCCAAACTGACGGTTGCGGCGGAGCTGGGTGACGATGTGGCGATGGGAAACTTGGCGGTGGGCCTGCATGTGAAGGGTGATCGGGACGGCGCGCTGCACTGGTGGGGTCGGGCATGGGCTGCCGGGAACGTGGTTGCCGGCTTTAACCTGGGCATGCTGCACGCGGTAGCCGGCGACGCGAACCGCGCGCAGGTGATCTGGGAGAAGACCGCAGCGCTCGGCGATCCAGACGCCATGCTGGGCCTCGTCAAGCAGGCACTTGAGCGTGGTGATGCGGCTGGTGTCGAGCGCTGGGCGCCGGTGATCGTTGCACAGGACGAGGCGTTCCCGATCACCGCGCTGGGCGTAGCCTTCTGGGACTGTGGTGACCTGGAGCGCGCCATGCAGGTGCTCCTGCGCGCCGAGGAGCTGGGTGACGGGTACGCGATGGAATACCGGGCGCAGATCCTGGGTGTCTGGGGCCGGCACGAGGAGGCCGACGCGCTGCGAGCTCGGGCTGCGAGGGCCGAGCGGATGCTCTGAGGTGTAGAGCGCGGCGAGCGGGCTCCGGCATCCACCCGACCGAACTGTCCAATGGACGCTCAACTCGCCAATTCAAGCGCTCAGTCACAATCACCCGGTGAGCCGAAGCACGATGGTTGTCACATAGGCAGGCTGATTGTCACCGACGGTGTTGTGGGCGGTTGAGCCTGAGCGCGACAGGTCGACAACTGTGGTCATCCGTGTCCGGCCTCCTAGTTCCGGTTCTCCTGGGTCGGCCTCTGCGGGCTCAGAGAAGCGGCGTTGTCAGTGGGCTCTGCCAGGGTGTGCGTCGTGGATGAACTGGTGGAGCGTGTCGACGATCAAGATCGTGTGCTGGGGATGGTGGTCAGCCGCCGGCAGGCCATCCGGGAGGGTTGGCTGCACCGAGTCGCCGTGACGGTGTGTCGTGATGAGCGTGGACGGATCCTCGTCCACCGACGGTCGGAGCAGGTATCGCGCTTCCCCGGGCTCTATGAGGTCGAGGTCGGTGGCGCCGCAAATGTCGGCGAGTCCTATGAACAGGCCGCCGCGAGGGAGCTGGCCGAAGAGCTGGGCATTCGTGCGCTGCCGAGCCTGCTGTTCACGTTCATCAACCGCAGCGGCTTGAGCCCTCACTGGCTCGGCGTGCACGAAGCCGTGGTGCCGGACGCCGTGGTCCCCGATCCCGATGAGGTCGCCTGGCATGGCTGGCTGACCGAGCCGGAGCTGCGGTCGGCCCTGCTGGAGTGGCGCTTCACCCCCGACAGCAACGAAGCCTTCAGTCGGTATCTGGCGTTTCGGACCGCGCGGTCCCGCCCGTGCCCCCGAGCAGCATGAGGCACACCCCGCCCAGCCCGATCACGGCGCCCGCCAGGTGAGCGAGGCTGGGCCGCTCGGCCACCAGGGGCCAGGCGGCGAGCATCATGATCAAGGGCGAGACCGCCATGACGGTCGAGGCCACGCTCGTCGGCAGCAACTGGGATGCCATGAAGACGAGGAAGAAGAACACGCTCACGTTGAGCAGCCCGAGCACGGCGGATCGTCCCCACCATGCGCCGTGCGGCCGTTGGCGGCACAACGCCAGCAGCACCAGGCCGGCCGGCAGCGCTCGCAGGGCGGCCCCGTACAGCGGGTGGTCCGCCGGCAGGAACTCGTGGGTGACGAAGTAGTTGGCCCCCCAGGCCACCGGCGCCACGGCCGTCAGCGCCACCCAGCGCATGTTTGCTTCCATGGAAGGTAATATAGCTTCCATGGAAGCAAACGTCTCGTCCGAGGAGCACGGCCCACCCCTGGACCTGGACCGGGTGGCCCGGATCCAGGCCGACTGGCGCCGCGAAAGGCCTGACCTCGATGTCGGCCCGCAGGGCGTGATCGGCCGACTGCACCGCCTCGCCGACCGGCTCGGCGCGGAACTCCGCCTCGTCTACGACCGCTACGGCCTCAGTGAAGGCGAGTTCGACGTCCTGTGCGCACTGCGCCGCGCAGGTGAGCCCTTCGAACGGGCGCCGGGCGAGCTCGCCGCGCACACCATGGTCACCACCGGTGCGATGACGAAGCGGATCGACCGCCTGGAACGGTCCGGGCTCGTCACCCGCCGGCGCTCCGACGACGACCAGCGCGGCCGGATCGTCGCCCTCACCTCGGCCGGGTGCGACCTCGTGGACCGGGCGTTCACCGAGCACATGCGCAACGAACGCCGCCTGCTGGACCTGGTGACCCCCGAGGAGGCCGCGCTGCTCGAAACGCTGCTCGCCACCTGGCTGTCCCGTCTGGAGGACTGACGCGGAGGAGGGTTCCCGTCGTGAGGCCATGCAAGCCGGCCGACCGGGCAGCACGGGCCGGTGACGCGGCCCCGGCCGGGACGGCTGCCGTCACCCGCCGGTCCCCGCCTTCGGCCCGACCTGGAGAATGCCACGGTATGAACTCTCAGTCACCGCCGCGCCCTTGGGGCGGACCGCTCCGCGCCGTGCGGGGGTACCCGCGCCGTGCGCCGCTCACCCTCGCCTATGTCTGTCTGCTCCTGGCGAGCCATGCATGGGTCATCTACGGGTTGTCCGCCGATCGGGCGGACACCGTGTTGGGCTACCTCAGCACCAACCTGGACAACCTGCAGGACCATCCGTTGCCTGCGCTGCTCGGCAGCGCGCTGTTCTTCGACGGGACGCTCACGGATGTCACCTCGACCGACTTCCTGGGCACCTTGATCACACTGGGCCTCGGCGTCTGCTGCTTCCTGGCCTGGGTGGAGCACCGGTGGGGGAAGCGGCGCGCCGTAGCCGTGTTCCTCGGCGGGCATGTCGCGGCCACCCTGCTCACCGCTGCCGTCATCACCGTTGCGCTGCAGCACGGTTGGTATCCGACCGTCGTGCGGCAGGCCTTGGACTACGGGGTCAGTTACGGAGCCCAGACCGTGCTGGCGGTCGGCACACTCGCCCTGCCGCGCTGGGGCCGCCTCCCTTGGGCCGTATTCGTTCTCGCATGGCCCCTCGGCGGTGCCGACTGGACGACCGGGCCGCTGCCGGACTTCACCACGGTCGGCCATCTCACAGCGGCGGCCCTCGGCTTCGGGCTGTTGGGTGTCCCGGCCTTCAGGCGGCGACGCGTCCGCACTGCCGGGGAGTCCTCCGCCGCGAGCGACCTCGGGCTGCACCGAGGCTCCGTTCCGGAAGCGACCTCAACGACCTCAACGACCTCAACGGCAGCCGGAACGAAGACACCTCCATCGGTCTGAGCTCCGGCGACGCCGAGAGTGCGCGAACTGCGGCAGCGCGTCCGCAGGCCAGGGCCGGGAGAACAGGGCCGGCATCGCACGCTCCTCACCGGCCAACTCCACATGACGCAGAGCACGTCAATGCCTGGAGCAGTGATGAGCGGCTGCTGCTGCGCTCAGGGCGCTTGACGGTGCTCGGCTCCGCGGATGGTCACCACGGACAAGCCCGGGTCGGCAGGCGGCACCAGCTCTCCGTTGGTGACCTCCACCAGATGTGCCGGAGCGTCGCCGTGTTGCAAGGCGGTCACGTACTCGACGATCTGATCGCGGGAGAGCCTTGGCACTCTCCGGCGCAGGAGGAGCATGGCGTGAACCCTCCCGCGAGCCGCTGCCGCCGCCCGGACCTCATCGTGCAGATCGTCCACCGCGGTCCGCGTGACCTGCCTTCGAATACGGGCTCGGTAGTCCGCTTCCCACGCGCCGGTCAACGCGCACACGACACCGATCTGGTGCAGACCTCCGTCGGCGCGGTCAACGAGGTACGGCCCATTCCCGCCCAGCATGAAGTCCGGGTTCCGGGTGCGCAGATACTCCTCGGTCGTCCAGGACACGATCCATACCAGCTCATGCCGCTCCACATGCGACACAGCCATGCGCATCGGCTCTCCGCCGACCGACAGCTTCCGCCGGCGGTCGCGTTCCAGCTCTTCCTCGACCATCCGAACCGCGTCATCTCGCCCCGTCACCCGGGCAGCATCCCGTACGGACTCGAATGCGACCACCAGGTTTCCTGCTCGCCAGGCACCTGATCGTGTCAGGGGGCTGGTTCGGCCTGCCGAGCCGGGGCCGGCTGCCCTCGCGATGTGGCGGGGACGGCGCCGTACTTGGCCGGCACGGTACGTACCCTTCCTGCCGGTGGCCGTCGCGGCCGCGCCGACGGCGACGGTCTGCATTCCGACCGCGCCGACGGCCCGGCGGCACCCACCCGCCCGCCCTGCCGTTCGTGGCACACAGCACTGGAGCCGGGCCACGGGCAGCCGGGTCGCCGTCTGCCACTACCCGGCCGCCAACTCCGGCACCAGGCATCCCATCCCGTTCGTGTACCTCAACGGCGGACCAGTCCGTGGCATCTCGGTGCTCGACCACCGGTTCCTGCGACTCCTGGCACGCCAGGGCTCCGACGTCCACGCCTACGAACAGGCCGGTGGCGGACGAAGCGACCTGCTCCCCATGGGCCGGTACACGATCTCCAGGCCGGTCCGCGACCTCGCCGCCTTCATCGACCGCCCGGACAAGGGCACGGTCGGCGTCCTCGGATTCTCCTCGGGCGGCGTCGTACTCACCCGGGCCCTGGCCGCGCCGAGCATCGCCGCACGCATGCACCGGGCGATCATCGCCGAACCCGGCCCCATGGACGGCCCCACCGCACACATCACCGGGCACAAGGGCAGGGAATCCGCACGGGGCCTGGCGCAGGCCATGACCAGACCGCGATCGACGCACGTTCCCCGGTACGCCGTGGCATTCGGCCCCATGCGACTCGGACTCCTCGCCCCCCGGCGCCGGACTGATCGGACAGGCCGAGGGCGACAACGCCTTCAGGGCCGCCGACCTCGGCAGCGACACCGCATCCGCCTACTGCGCGCGCGACGCAGACCGCATCCCCGCCGAGGACACGCCCGCGATGCTGATGATCGCCGGGTCCGCCAATGGGCGACCGCCGTCCTTGCCGATGCCCCGCCATCCGGCGCACGCAGTACCTGCCCGGAGTCGGACACCACATGTAGAGCGGCCTCGACGACAACAACGACCGAGCCGCCGCCGTCATCACCGCGTTCCTCCAGGACGAGCCGGCGCCCCTGCCGAACCACCCGACCCGCGACGAGATCCCGGCCTTTCCGCGCGACCACGAATGAAGACGCCGCACACCGCCCCCGTCACCGGCAACTGTGGGCGAGGCGACACCTCGAAGCCGCCCCGGAACAGGTGGCAGCGGCGCTGCACGGGCCCCCTCCCCGGAGGGTCCGTCAGGCAGGCTGCGAGACTTGGGTGATGAGCACAAGGCGCCGCCCTCTCGGGCAAGGACCGGTTCCCCTCCGCGAGGATCAGGAGCAGCGCGTCGCACGCGGCCGCACGGCTGCCGAGCGGGCCATCGAGGACCCGACCCCGGCCGGCCCGCCCGACGTGGAGCCCGTAACGGCCCGGCGGACACTGGGGTTCGGGTTCGGCGGCACCCGTACCTGAGGCGGATCGCCCACGCCACCCCTGCTGGTGCGGGCCGACACGGAGGAGGGGTACCCGATCGGTGTCTACGCCGCGCCCGTCCGGGAAGCCGAAGCCCTCGACCTCACCGACGACGTCCGGGCCCTGCGGTGGCTTCGCACGCGTTGGCCCCTGCAAGCGGCGGCCTTCCACCCCACCCTGCCGCTGCTGGTCCTCAGCACCGGCGCGTACGACGGCGGCTGCTTCTTCGAGGGCGAGCTCTTCCTCCTCGACCTCGCGTCGGGGGAGCGGCGGAACCTCTTCGCGGACGACTGCCGGCGGGAAGTCCGGTCCCTGGAATGGATGGACGCCCACACCCTCCGACTGCTCCTCGCGCCGTCCGACGATCGGCAGGACCGGGCCGCCTGGTCCGAAGGTCACCAGGTGGACCTCACCCTCTCCGGCTGGCGGGCCGTTCCGGCCCCCGGCCCGAACCCTTCGCGGCATCCGATCCGGACGGGCCACGACCAGGCGAGATCCGCTCCCTGACCGTCCTGCCGGACGGGGACGTCCTGCCCACCGCGGACCACGCCCTGCTGGAGCGTTGGTCGCCGGGCGGGGAGCGCCGGTGGTCGACGCCCGCCGATCCCGACCTGGGCGGTGGCCGACTCGCGGTTGTCGTCGCCGACGGGTCCTGCGCCTGGGTGAAGGCCCTCGACCCTTCGGACGGTCGGCGGGGTGTCCCTCCGGGTCGCCCTGACCGACGGGTCCGAGCTCGAACGGCACACCACCTGCGGCTCGGCCGCACTCGTCGCGACCCCCGAAGGCCCCTGCTCGTACCGATGCCCGCGGGGCACGGGGCACGGGCCTGGAGCCTGTTCCGGCACGGCCCCGACCTTGCCTGACCCTTCGGAGGTCAGCGCGCTCGGACGAAGGCTCCGATCTCGGCCACCCCAGGACGGTAGCCGTCGGACGTGTCCACGAGCAGGACGGGCGCGTCGAGGGAGATGCCGACGAACGCCTCGGGACTGTAGGCGCCGGTGGCGATGTCGGTGAGGAGCTGTCGGTCGCCGTGCGCCGCGCGGTGCCTGTCGGACCCGGCACGCTCGGTGATGCGTGCGACGACAGTCGGGGTGGGGGTGGTGCAGCGGATGACCCTGAGGGCGGCGATCTTGATGAGGGGTTCGAGGCCGGGGCGCCAGAGCCGGTCCTGGTAGGCGGCCTCGGCGACGACGGTGACGCCGGCTCGGAGGAGCACGCCGAGGGTGTCGAAGAAGGCGTGCATGGCCGGGATGTCGAGGGGGTCTGCACGGTCGGCCCGGTGGGCCGCTGCGTTCATGACCAGGCCCTGTTTGATCTCGTCGCGGATGATCGCGGGGCAGCCGATTTCACGGGCGAGGCTGTGCGCGAGGGTGGTCTTACCGGTGGCGGGCGGACCGCTTACGACCGCGAGGGTCGGCCGTGCCGGCATCCGCTGAGCTCCCGAGGTGTGTACGAGTGGGTCGGCCCTGCCTGGACGGGCGAGTGACCGGGCGGGGCTCGTGCTGAGTTGGAAGGCGATGACTCCGGGCTGTTCGGCCCAGTGTCTCGTACGCAACCGGCTGCTGCTCTGCCATGGCGGCAGCGGCCCGCCCGCCTTGCACTCACACGACACCGGCGCGTACCGGACGCCACGTGCTGGGCGGGTCTTTCCTATGCTGACGCCATGGGTCTGGATCTCACGCTGTTCATGGCCGATTGGGAGCAGCTGAGCACGATCCCCGTCGAGAAACGGCTCGAAGTGCTGGAGGACATGGCCTGGCCGTGGGAGGACGACGACTCGTACGACGCCAGGCCCGGGCGACCCTGCGGCTGGCTCTGGCCCCCGGAACCGGGGTCGGCCTGGTGCGCCGAGTACCGCTTCTTCACCACCACCGGTGCCTATGGCCCGCACCCGCGCGCGGGTGCCGCATGGGAAGATATACGGTTGCTCGTCGGCGCGTCCGTACGGGAGGCGATGGATTCCCTTCTCGACGGTCTGCTCCGGGACGTGGTTCCGGCCGATGATCTGGCCTTGGCCGCCGGCGAGAGGTTCTTCCCGCCCGCCGCCGACCACTGGCATCCGCGCGTCCTTCTCGCATGCCCGCCCGAGGCGGTATCGGGCAAGGCCCATGCCTGGGAGCGGGTGGAGCCGTGCCTGGAAGACTTGCGCGGGCCGTTCGCCGCCGAGTGCGAGGGCTGGGCGGGCCGCCCGGACTCCTTCGAGGACTTCATCGCGCTTCTGCGCGAATGGGGCGACGTGACGACAGAGGCCGCCCGCCGCGGCTGGGGCCTGGTGGGTCTGCCGTAGCCGTCGGCGAGTGGTCCCGCAACTGCTGGTCGTCACTGGGGAGCGACGCGCAGGTGCCGGATGTACCAGTCGAACCGTGTGCCGTCCTTACTGTGCGGCTGCTTGGCGGGGGTGAATCCTGCCCGCCGCGCGACGGCGGCGGATGCGGGATTCTCCGGCTCGACCTGGATCACCGCCTCCTCCCCGCCCTGACCGGCCGCGTACTGGGACGCCAGGATGACCGCGCGGGTAGCCAGGCCACGCCCCCTCCAGGACGGATAGAGGCCGTAGGCGACATTCACCTGGCCGGGAGTCAAGCCCTCCCCTGCGAACCGCAAGTCGATCGTGCCTGCGAGCGCCTCGTCGGCGCCTACCCGGATGCCGAAAGCGCGGAGTGGCCCGGCAGTGTCCCACTGTTCCCAGCAGTGCTGGAAGTATTCTTCAACACCCTCACGCGTGCCGGGGCCGCCGTTCAGCCAGCGAACCAGCAGCTCATCCTCCCCCGTGAGATGCGCCTCCACATCCTCCAGGCGCAGCGGAGACAGAGTGATGATCCCGTCGGACAGCTTCACTTCATGCATCCGCCGATTCTTGACTCCGAAGCTGCGTCGCACCATCGGATTCCGCGGGACGTCGCCCAGAGCTACTCCACCACAGGGGATGATCTTGATGTGGCTGGTGTGATCACGGCGTCGGAGCCGTCTTGGATAGCCCAGTTCACCGGGCTGTGTCCGCGGAGCCGGGAAACGCTGATGCGCGGTGGGGCCAGAAGCCCGAAGCACGGTGGCAACTGTGCGCCCTCGGACATCCAGCGACCGCCCCGCCCCAGCACGTCGGAACGTGCTGAGGCATAGGGGAATATCGCACCGGCGAGCAGGAATCGCAGATCTTATACGGGTTCTCTCACGAGCTCCTCAACAGATGCTCGTCCTTATCCGGCGCCCCAACGCCTTTGGATGGGTGGCGTGCGGGAATTTCAGGCGACTGCTACGGACCTACAGTCGCCCTCCGGTCATCCAGATCCGTGACATCGCATCGGCCAGGGCGGGGTATCGGGCGGCCTCGCAGAGCATTTCCGAGAGCACGAGCATTCCGTGAGCGGTGCTCCGCGGATCGCGGTTCTGGTGCAGCCGGATGACCGCGTCGCTCAAGGGCCGGCGCCCGAGCAGGATCCCCGAACGCCGGACGGCGGCGGCCCTCTCCAGGTCGCTGCGGCCTCCGCCGAACGGCAGGGCTTCCGTTCGGCGGAGGCCCGGCGGCGCGACGGAGTCCCGCACGTGGCGTACGTATGCTTCAGGCGGGGCCTGACCGTTCTCGAAGATGTTCCGGAAGCCGGCGATCCGGAGGCTCGTATTGCGTGGGCGGAGCTCGATGTAGAGCTCGATGAACAGGCCACGCAGCTGGACATGGAGGGGAAGATAGGGCATTTCGCCCTGCTTGCGCCCGGCTCCGCCGAAGAATCCCTGCGCATCTTGCGCCTTCGACCGGATGGTCGACGTCAGGGTTCGATACTCGTCGGCAGAGGCGAGCGCCGGGGAAAACAGCATCGGTATCAGCATGGCCGGCCTATCGAGGAAGTGGTCCGGAACTCGGACTTCCCGTGAGCAATCTGACCGCAATCGCTTGGATCCTGCTGCACTCACGCATGCACATCACCACCTTCGCCATAATCCGACGACGGGTTCATCACCCCGTCGGTGCCGGGTTCGGTCCGATGCGCTCCTTTCTAGCCGTCCGGGCAACGATCAAGAGAATTATTGGCCCCTGTTGCTAAGAAATCAGCGCGCGACCCCGGAAGCCCGGACGACCGGATGCACGACGCAACGGGGCCTGACGGAGCCCGGGTTGACGGCCGCAGGACCGCCGCGAGACGGTCCCTCGACCAGCGGCACGATCTGCGATTCGCCCCGGCGGGGCCGACCGCCGTGCGGCCCCGCCGCCTGTCCCCGACGCTCTTCAACTCCGCCGACCGGTGCCATCCGTGACAGGGCCTTGACCGGGCCGTGGAGACCTGCGCCGCTTCCCCTCGACCGAGCCGCGGCCGCTGTCGGTGCGGCAGGTGACCGCTGGGCTCACCCGACACCCCACCGCGCTGAGCGAGGACAACCGCGGTGGCCTGCAGAACCCAGACCGATTCCCCGTGCTCTGAGGGCAGCCTCCAGCCGGGCCCACTCCTCGTTCGTCAGGTCTCCCCGCCCCATGACCACGCCGACGCGCCGATGAGCCGACGCTGAACCAGTCACATGATCCACCGGGCAGGACCCGGCGGATCGCCGACGAGACAGGACGATCCAGGGTGTGCCGATGCAGCCCTTCCCGCCGCAGCAGATACCGGCGAACGAACTCCGGCCCGGCCGTCACTGGTATGCCGCAGCAGTCGCGATCGCCGTCGTACTGATCGTGCTGGGCGCGGCCATCGGCGTGTACCGGTTCTACAACGCGATCGACTCGGTGGACACCGGCCACCACTTCGCCACGGCGACACGGTCACCCTGCGGCTCGAGCCGGGGAGCGAGAAGACGATCTGGATCAGGGACCAGGAATTCGGCCCGTCGGCCGCCCCGGAGTGCAGCATCACCGGGCCGGGCGACCCCGGTCTTACCGATCCGGGAATCGACGTGTTCCTCACCCATGACGAGACCTGGAATCCGCTCTACACCATCGAGGTGCCACGAGCAGGGGACTACCAGGTCACCTGCTCGTCCCAAGCACTCTCCAAGTACGCCATCGGGGACTCCGGAGGCATTTTCGCGTTTGCGGGCTGGCTGATACTGGCCATCGCTCTTCCCATCCTCGGAATCAGCATCTGCGCCGTCATCGTCCTCGTCACCGCCGTCCGCCGCAGCCGCCATCGCAAGCGGCTGCTCGCCGAACGCCACGGCTCCGGTGGCGGCCACCCTGCGCACCCCGGTCCGGGCCCCGTTGCCGGCCCACAGTGAATGCCGCCTTGCTCCCCGCGGGAGCTTGATCCCACCACGTGGAGCACGACTTGCATCTGCCGTGACTGAGCCAAAGATCCGCCGGACAGCCCGTAGCCGAGAAGCAGCCTGCCGGTCCCTCGGCTTCAGGATCTTCGCCCGCCGGCCGGCTGCTGCCAGCCCCGTACCGTCAGCGAACCGGCGCAGCAGCACTGCCCGGAAGGCCCGACCATCCTCTTCTCGTCAGCCACCACCGACAGCCGACGGTCCCGGCCTGTACGCTCAACCACCAGAAGGGTGCTCTGACTTCTGCAGCAGATGCGGCTTAGACCGTCGCAGCCTTGCAGGTCAGCGGCACCTTTTTACTTCCCGTGCATCAGCCGCAGAGATGGACGAAGAGACAGGTGACACAGTGCTGGTGCCGTTGATGGGCATGCTGCTGCTCCTCAGTGTGGCCACGGCGGGAGCGGGCATCGTGATCGTCGTTCTCCTGCTGAAGAACCCACCCCTGCCTCTGGCCAAAACCTGTGCGGTTCTCGTGCTGATCTTCTCTTCTTCGGCAGCGGCGGTGTACTGCTACGGCTGGTTTTCCGTCACCATGGGGGGGCCGTTCCCGGAGTTGTGTGAAGACCGGAACGCCTCCGGCGCCGCATTGGCAAGCATGAAACAGGAGTACTGGCCTCTGCGCAGCGCCTGCGTCTACTCCGATGGCCCAACGGTGGAGTACGTCCCCATGTCGATCAACGTGCTCGTCTGCGTGCTCGCAAGCCTTGCCGTCGTCCTGACCGGTGCCGCCGCATTCCTGCGCCGGCGGGCCCGGCAATCTCCTGAAAGGGCCGCCGTTCACCTCGCGTGACCGTCGCGCGGCAGGGCTCTCAGGTTCGCCCGAACCTTGCCGGCTTCCCACCCTGCTGGACCGCATCGGGCCGGCCGGCACATCGGCCAGCCTCGTCCGGTCCGCACCGAAGAATCCGGGGACCGGCGAGCCAACGCCGACGACGGGGCGGCTACGGCGGCCGCCCACCGGCCTCGCCTCGACGGCCTACCGGCGTCGGTCGCGGCGATGCGCCCGTGGCTCCGCCCGCGACCGCCGTGTTCTCGCCTACGCCTCTTCCGGCACCAGGACGCCGAGCTCGACCTCCTCGAAGACGCGTGACCACCAGGAGACTTCGTCCTCGAACACACTCGGATCGCCTTGCCGGGCCCGTTCGATCACGTCTTCCACGTAGTCCTCGTAGTCGCCGTCCGCGTCGTTTCTGCAACCGAGGAGTTGACCAGCGCGCGCAGTGCTGGTCAACTCCCCTTCACAGCGGCGGATCATCCAGACTTCGCCGCTGCCGATCAGCAGCCAGTACGTGTTGACGCCGTCCTCGAACGCACCGAGGAACACCGCCCGGCCCGGCGGAAGGTCGTTGACGTCCAGCTCCCGCCCCGAGTCCCGGATGAACACGCGATTGCAGTCGGCGGGCAGCCACCCCTCACTCGTCGGGACGGCTGTGATGCCCGAGCAGGCCGAGTGCTGTCAGCACAGCGATGCAGAGCGTCATCCAGCCGATGAACGCGCCTCCGCCATACAGCACCGCACCGGCTACCGGCGCCCCGGCCTCACGCGAAAGTACCCCCGCCACCACCGCTACCAGCAGCGACGATACGAAGGACAAGAGTGCGAGAAGTACCTGAACGGGAAAAGTCAGCCTCAACGGTCGATCCCTTCACGAAGGTGATCGACCAGTCGGCGGGCAGCCTCAGCTCGACCACCGCTTGCGGATGGCCTGCTGAGGCTCTGCGACGATTAGAGACTCATCGTGCTCATTGCGTGTCGAGATGGAAGCACTGTCCCCCATCGGACACGTCGCCAGTGCTTGTGGCTCTCGAATGAGCAACACGGAGCCTAGCGGCAGTCGTTGAAGATCGCCAGGATTCAAGCCCGGAAGGTGGGCGGGCTCCCGGGCCGTGGCCATGAGGTTCGACAAGCGCGGTTGCGTCTTCCACGGCACCGTCGCCTCGATCCGACTCTGGCTCCGCCCGTGATCTCCGCCGGATCTAGTCGCCGGTCTGGCCGTCGAGCATCTCGCGCAGGATGTCCAGGTGGCCGTTGTGGCGGGCCGTCTCCTCGGTGAGGTGAAGGAGGATCCAGCGCAGGTCGACATGGAGACCGTCGCGGACGGCTCCCTTGGCCTGGGTGTCCAGGCTGTTCCCGGCGACCAGTTCGCGGTAGCGGGCGCTCTGTTCGGCGTATTCGTCGAGCAACTGCGTGAGCGGGAAGTCAACGGCGATACGCATCTCGCGGTCGGGGTCCTCATCGGTCCAGGGGCCCCGGTCTTCCTCGCCGAGGAAGACCACCTGGAACCAGTAGTACTCGACCCAGCGGAGGTGGTTGATCAATCCGCTCATGGTCATCAGCGGTGAGCCCGGCAGGAGCGCCTTGCGGGCGTTCTCCGCGGAGACGCCATCGCACTTGGCGCGGGCGGTGTCACGTGCGTAGTCGAGAAACGTGGTGAGCTGGGTGCGCTCGTCCCACGCGGGAGGCGTGTCGTCGATTCTGGTCATCGCGCGAAGCGTCCCCGATCACGCGACCGATGTCGAAGTATTTTCGACGGGCCCAACCTGTTCCACCTAGCTCCTTCATGATCCACCGGACGGGCCCCAGCGCTCCCTGGCCGGGCGGAGGACCCGGCGTACGGCGCCGCGCAACCACTGGTGGGCGCCGTCTGCGCTGTGACGCGGGTGCCAGGCCATGCCGATCGTCAGGGGTGGCAGCGGCAGCGGGATGTCCAGCAGGCGCAGCCCCATCGCGTGTGCCGCATCGCTGAGTGGGGAGGGGGGCTCGCCCGGCAGCGCGGTCGGTACCAGGCAGACCACATTGCCCGTAGCGGCCAGCGCCATCGCCGCCAGATGTCCGGGCAGAACGGCGCTGACCTGCCGGCTGAGTCCTTGCTCGGCGAGGGCCGAGTCCAGCGGGCCGGTGAAGCGGCCCCGGCGGCTGACCGCCACGTGTTCGGCCGCGGCCAGCCTCGCGGGGGTCAGGGTTCCCTCGGCGAGCGGGTGTCCGGCCCTGACGCCGGCCGACAACCGCAGCGTGACCAGCTCTTCGACCCGGGTCTCCGGGTCGACGTGGTCGATGGCCCCGATCTCCAGGTCGACCCGGCCCTCGCGCAGCGCGGGGCCCTCCTCCCACTCCTCGGCCAGCACCCGAAGCGATACGCCCGGCGCCCGGCGCCGGGCCAGCCCGAGCAGACCCGGCGCCAGCGCGGCGCCGACCAGGTCCGAGGCCTGGACGGTGAAGGTGCGCCGCAGGGTGGCGGGGTCGATCCCGCCGCTCGGGGCGAGCAGTGCCTCCAACTGCCGCACCACCGCGGCGGCCTCGTCCCGCAGCGCCTCGGCACGGGGTGTGGGCACCATCGCCTGCCCTGCCCGTACCAGCAGCGGATCCTGGAGCACCCGGCGCAGCCGGGCCAGGGTGCGGCTCATCGCCGCGGGGGAGGTGCGCAGCCGTGCGGCGGCACGGGTGACGCTCTGCTCGGTCAGCAAGGCGTCGAGGGCGACGGCGAGATTGGCGTCGAGGTTCGGAACTGGGCTGCTGCTCACCGGCATTATTCCGTTTCGGGCAATGATTGGATGCTGAAGTTCCCATTGTGGCAATGCGACTGGCGTTTGCACGATGAGGGGGTCTTATCGATCCGACACAGACCCCGAGGTTTTCATGATCGTCATTACCGCCCCCACCGGGAACATCGGCCGCCGGCTGCTGTCCCTGCTGGTCGAGGCCGCGCCCGCACACGGAGAGAAGTTGCGCGTCGTGGTCCGTGATCCCGCCCGGATCCCCGATGCCGTGCGCGCAGGGGTCGAGGTGGTCACCGGCTCGCACGGCGACCCCGCGACCGTCGAGCGCGCCTTCACCGGGGCCGACGCCGTCTTCTGGCTGGTTCCGCCGGACGCCTCGCTCACGCCCGAGGAGGCGTACAGCGGCTTCACCCGGCCGGCCGCGCGGGCGTTCGCCGCCCACGGCGTCGGCCGTGTCGTCGGCGTCTCGGCGCTCGGCCGCGGCACCCCCCAGGCGGGCCGGGCCGGTCTCGTCACCGCCTCCCTGGCCATGGACGACCTGATCGCCGATTCCGGGGTCGCCTACCGCGCCCTGGCCAATCCGTCCTTCTTCGAGAACCTGCTGGAGGAGGCCGACTCGATCCGCGAGAACGGCGTCTTCACCGACACCGTCGCCGCGGACCGTCCGGCCCCTCTGGTGGCCGTCGCCGACATCGCCGCGACGGCGGCGGGACTGCTGCTGGACCGCTCCTGGACCGGCGTCGGCAGTGTGCCGGTGCTCGGCCCGCAGGACCTGTCGCCCAATGACATGGCCCGCATCATGAGCGAGGAACTGGGCCGTCCGGTCCGCTACGAGCGCGAGTCGCTCGACCAAATGCGGTCCACGATGCTCGCCTACGGCCTCAACGAGGCGTTCGTCGAGGGCATGGTCGACATGAAGCGCGCCAAGGACCTGGGCCTCGACTCGGGCATCGCGCGCTCGCCACAGGCGGGCCCGGCCACCGGCTTCGCCCAGTGGTGCGCGCAGACCCTCAAGCCCGCCGTCCTCGCCACATCGGAGGCAGTCGATGCCCACTGACCGAACCGAGCCGCCGGTCACCGCGTTCATGCTGGTCAAGACCACGCCCGAGTGGCTGGCGATGACCGTGGCCGAACGCGTCCATGCCTTCACCACCCAGGTCGTTCCGGTGATCGAGGCCCGTACCCACGGCGTCCGCTCCCGCTTCTACGACACGGAGTTCTACTCGGCGCGCGTGACCGACATCTGGGTCTGGGAGGCGGACGACCACGACGCCTACCGGCTGCTGATCGACGCGCTGCGCGAAACCCCCTTCTGGGACCGCTACTTCGACGTCGTGGACCTGCTCGTCGGTATCGAGAACGGCTACGCCCGCACCTACGGCCTGCAGCCGGTGGCCACCCTCGCCACCTGACGCACTGCCGCGGCCCGCCGGCGCCGCCGCCCTGCGGGGGCGCGGGCGGGGAGAGGACCCGAGTCCACACGCCGGCCGCCGTGTTGTTTCAGCGAGCGAATTTCGCGATGGCGGCCGGCGTGACGGGGGTGAAGAAGTTGACGAGGTTGCCGTCGGGGTCGCGGAACAGGAGCGAGCGGTTGCCCCAGGGCATCGTGGTGGGCTCGTCGACGAAGTCGTCCACGAAGCCGCTCAGGTTCTTGTACACGCTGTCCACGTCGTCGACGAGGAATTCGAGGATGACGCCGTGATGGCCGGCCGAGTGGGCCGAGTGGGCCGGGCGGGCGGAGCCGGGCGCAAACAGGGGGACCGTGCGGGTGCTGCCGATCGCGAGGGTGGCCGAGGCGGTCCTGAGCTCGGCGAAGTCTTCGTTGGCCCAGGTGGCGGACGCCTCGGTGGCGCGCTCGTAGAAGCCGACGAGGCGGGCGACGTCGCTCGTGATGATGCGGATGGAGACGAAGTCCATGGGTGTTCTCCTCTGTCCGGTCGGTGCTTGTGACCGCACGCTACGACCTATACCGGGCGGAACCCGCCCGGTATGTGCGGGAGACTTCTGGGCATGCCCCGCCCCCTGGCCCGCGTCCTCACCTTGCTGGAGCTCCTGCAGTCGGGTGGCATCCGTACCGTTCCCGAACTCGCCGACCGGCTGAACGTCGACGAACGCACCGTTCGGCGCTACGCACAGCAGCTCGTCGACCTCGACGTGCCCGTCGAGTCGGTACGCGGCCGCTACGGCGGCTACCGGCTCGCCCCCGGATACCGCATGCCTCCGCTCATGCTGAGCGACGACGAAGCGCTCGCCGTGCTGCTCGGCCTGGTCGCCGGCCGGCGATCGGACCTGACGACGGCCACGGACACGGCGAGCGAGACGGCGGCGGCCAAGATCCGGCGCGTGCTGCCCGAGCGGCTGCGCCGCAGGCTCGACGCCGTACTCGGCTCGCTCGCCTTCACGGATCCGCCAGGAAGGGCGGCTGCAGCCCCGGATCCTGCGGTCCTGCTCCCGATGGCCGATGCGGTGCACCACCACCGGCCGGTCTCGGTCCGGTACACCGCGGGCGACGGCCGGCGCAGCGAGCGCATCCTGCATCCGTACGGGCTCGTCGCCCACTCGGGCAGGTGGTACGTAACGGCGGCGGATCCCTCGGCGGGCGAGCACCGGACCTTCAGACTGGATCGCATCACCGGTGTGAGGACCCTGCCCGGATCGTTCGAACCGCCCGTCGGGATCGATCCGGCCGAGCGCGTCCTGACAGCGCTCGCCACGGTTCCCTACCGGCACGAAGTGACCCTGCGCGTCCAGGCAACCGCCGAACAGATCCACACCCGGCTTCCCGCCGGCGTCGCGATCGTGACCGCATTGCCGTCGCCGGACAGCACGGGCCCGGGAGCCGAAGGCTGGTGCCGTGTCGAACTGCGCGTGGACCGGCTCGACTGGCTGCCCGCCGTACTCGCCTCGCTGGACCGGCCCTTCGTCATCGAACGCCCGCATGAGCTCCACGGCCTCGTCGAAGCCTTCGCCGAACGGCTCGCGGACTTCGCGCGGCGGCCCGCCTCACCCACAAGCGATCGGTAACCCGGAGTCCGCCCCGGCCTCAAGGCGTGGTGGCAGCGCATGGTGATCTTGACTACCGGGCCCGGACGCAGTCCGGCTGTATCCCGCCTCATCTGGTCTCCCGGCTCCTCGAACTCGGCCATGCCGACGAGGTGGAGTTCCGGGCCGGCCAGGGGGAGGGTTCTGCGCGAAGGAGTGGGCGCGGTCGGCCCGCGAACGGGGCCGGAAGGCCGAGGCGTTGGAGACACCCGCCCGCAAGCCTTGTCCGATGCCACTGGAGGCAGCGAGGACCGGATCCTCCACCCGCTCTGCTCCCTGTACGCCGACCAGGGCCGCCCACACAGCGGCCTGGCCTACCTCGACGCCCGCCGGTGCCCCGGGTCCCGCCGGGACGGCCTGTTGACGGATGCTCAAAGAGCCTGGTGGGAGGGGGTTTCCCAGGGGTTTCCCGTTGCCCGTTGCGGTGGGCGACCCGCGCCTCCTCGACAGGGATGGGTGGCGGGGCACAGTCTCGGAGTGCCCGGCGGACGGCCGGTCCGTGCTCCGTATGACGAGCACCAAGCGAACACCACCACGAACACGACGACCCGCAGGACACCACGTGGCGGGGACAGGGGGACCGGACATGGCGATGCGGAGAACGGCGGTGGCGGCGGTGGCGGTGCTCAACCTCCTGGCCACATGGGGAGGGGCCCACGGCGCCACGGCGGCTGCGGCACCGAAGACCGCGGAGACGGCGGAGACGGCGCAGACGGCGCAGGCGTGCGGCGTGCTCGCCCCAGGGGCCTCCGCGGCGGCCGAGAAGGCCGTAGGAGCGGCGTGCGAACAGATCGGCGTCTGGTACACCTGGGGCGGCGGCCACGGCCAACAGCCGGGGCCGACGTACGGTCAGGTCGACCCGAGCGACCCGGACAGCGCACACGACCCGGAGCGGCTGGGCTTCGACTGCTCTGGGACTGGTCCGGTACGCCTACCACCGTGCGGCCGGCGGTGACCCGCTCCCCGGCAACGCCTACCACCAGTTCCACTCACCGCAGGTGCAACAGCGCTTCACAGCCGCCGCGGGAACCGCGCCGCTGCTCCCGGGGGACCTCCTGGCCTGGGGTTCAGGGGGCTCCATCCACCACATCGCGATCTACCTGGGTGCCGGGAAGATGGTCGAGGCCCGGGAATCGGGCACCCGGATCACCGTCAGCGACGTACGGCTGGGCGGGGACTACGCGGGAGCGGTCCGCATCGCGCCGGCCACGGCACCCGGCACGTTCAGCACCTGGGGCACGGACGTGTGGACCCACAAGGAACCGTCCACCGGCAGCCCGCGGGTACACCGGTTCCCCAGCCCGACCACCGTGCGCATCGAGTGTCAGAAGCACGCCCAACCGGTGACGGCGGAGGGCTACACCAACGACGCCTGGTCCTACCTGCCCGAGTACGGGTCGTGGATCACCAACATCTACATCAAGGGCGCCGCCTGGCTGGACGGCGTACCCACCTGCCCCTGAGCACCGCCCGCACGACCGATCACGCAGCACCGATCACGCAGCACCGATCACGCTCCACCGATCACGCACGACCGATCACGCACCACCATCACCCGGCTCCCGAGGGAGCCCTTCCGAGGAGGAAGCATGTACGCAGGCAGGAAGATCGCCCTGGGCTTCGCCACCGTCGCCCTGGCGGGCGGCATGGCCACCGTGACCGGCCCCGCCCAGGCGACGCCCCCCACCGGGAAGAGCGCGGCCGCCGAATGCGGCGTGCGCGCCGACGGCAAACTGTGGTGCGGCAACCGGGTCGGCGCCAAGGGCTACGAGCACCGCCGCTACAACTCCGCGGTGCGGGGGCCGCTGAACACGAGCCCCAGCTGGTTCCAGTGCTGGGGCCGCGGTGACCAGCACGCCGGCGGCAACAACGTCTGGTACTGGACCCAGCTGGACAACGGCCAGTGGGGCAACGTCGCGGCCGTGGACGTCCACACCTCCGTCGACCCCGCCCCGGGCCTGCGCGAGTGCTGACACCTTGAGGGCCGTGCCGTCACCTCCCCGCCAGGAGGCGGCGGCACGCGGACGGGGGGGAAAGAACAAACCCACGCCCCCCCTCCCCCCCCCTCCGGAACCCACAAAGCCCCCCCCACCCCCCCCCCCACCCCCCACCAAGTGGGCTATTT
>NZ_JBVIAH010000020.1:0-29358 GCF_055574035.1 Streptomyces sp. NPDC030021 | reverse complement strand
TCCCCCCCCTCCGGTGGCGTGGGGGGTTGCCGACTTGGGGGGTTTTTCTCCCCCCCCCCCCAGGGGGGGGGCGGAAAAAGGCGGGGGGCCCCGCCCCCCCCCCCCCCCCCCCCGCTTCACTCATCGGCAGGGATCAGCAGGTCCCGGCCGGCCGCTCCCGGACCACCAGATCGGTGGATCCGGTGGTCGCGTCCAGCCAGGCGACCTGACGGCCCGCGCCGGCAGCCGGGTAGCTCTGCTCACCGCGGTTGCAGGAGACCCGCTCGCGACGGGAGCCGTCGGTGGTCAGCTGCCACAGCTTGGGCAGCGACTCGTTGCGGTACCGCGTGTCGGGCGTCTGCGCGACCAGCGTCAGCGCGTCCTGCGAGACCGTCAGGTCGGAGGCGATGAAGGCGCCCGGCTTGTGCTCGCTGCTGACGATGAAGGAGCCGCGGCCGTCCAGGCCGGAGCTGATCACCGACGTCAGACCGCCGTCGCTCTCGTCGGTGTCGGCCAGCCAGAACACGTTCTTGCCGTTGATGCCGGTCTGGCCGAGGCTCACCGGCTCGTCGAGCTGTTCGGTCATGACCGCCTTGCCGGTGGCGAGGTCGACGACTTCCACGCCCAGCCGGTAGGAACCGTTCTGCGGGTACAGCTTCGCGTAGGCGATCCTGTTGTCGCTGATCGACGGGAGGGCGGTCAGGGTGTTCCACTTCCGCCCGTCGGTGAAGACCGGGGCCTTGTCGGTGGGCCGCATGTAGCCGACGTGCCGGCCGCCGAGGATGTCGTACTCCTCGAAGACGACCGTGTTCTTCTCCACCCGCAGGCCCGCGACGCCGGTCACCGAGCTGTAGAGGGTCTTGATCGGGCCGCCCGCCACGGGACGGGTGAGGACGTCGACCGAGGTCGGGCCGTACGCCGTCCACACCACGGTCTTGCCGTCGGTCGCGGGGGCGGTGTGGTAACGGCCGTCGTTGGGGCTGATCACCTTGGGGGCACCCTTGCCGTCCAGCCGGCCGGCGTAGACCGAGTAGGGCTCGGAGCCGTCGTCGTTGGACTTGGAGGCCGTCCACCAGCCGCCGCCCGCACCCACTCCGGAATCGGTGGTGTTCAGCTTCCCGAAGAGGGTGTCGGTGTCGATGCCGAGGGCCTGTTCCCAGTCCGGGACGATGCCGTGGGCGTTGAACGACCGCTTGACCACGTTCTGCTGGGTCGAGGTCGCGCCCAGCGCCTTGGCCGCCGCGAGCACCGCGCCCCGGGCCTCGGTGAACCCGTCGATCGGCGTCATGTACTCGGTCACGGCCTTGTACACGATCCGGTCGGCCAGGGCGCCGCCCAGGTCCTCGCGCATGTCCCACAGCGCGCCGGAGAAGATCGTCGAGTTCAGGTGCACGCCGCCGTTGTCGGTGGCGAACGACACGCCCAGGAAGCTCTTCGAGGTGGTGGCCCCGTCGTTGAGGTCGCGCAGGGCGCAGTCGGCGGCCGCCTTCGTGCGGCACAGGTTCTCGCCGATCAGGCCTGCGGCCGGATCGCTCATCGGCGTCCCGCTCGCGGTGACGTCGATCGCGTTGCCGAAGTAGTCCGCCAGGGCCTCGTTCAGGGCGCCGGACTGGCCTGCGTAGACCAGGTTCGCCGTGTGCTCGATGACCCCGTGGGTCATCTCGTGGCCGACGACGTCCGTGTCGGCGGACATCGGCTTGAACTCCGTGTCCCCGTTGCCGTACACCATCTTGGTGCCGTCCCAGAACGCGTTGGCATAGGGCATGCCGTAGTACGTCACGCCGACCAGGGAGTTGACGGCCCCGCCGTTCCCGTCGAGGCTGTCGCGCCCGAAGTTCTTCTTGTAGAAGTCGTAGACCTGGCCCGCGTTCCAGTGGGCGTCCACGGCTCCCGAATCCGTCGCCTCAGCGCCGAAAGAGGTGCTCGGGGAGGAGAACACGGTGATGCCGGAGGGCCACGTGCCCGAGGTCTCCGACACCGACTTGCCACGGGCGTCCCACGTGGCCAGCAGGCTCTTGCTGGTGGCGCGCATGCGGCCCGCGTCCGCGAGGAGGTAGCTGCCGGCCGCCGGGTCGTAGGCGATGTCCAGCGAGGTCGCGGCGCCGCCCAGCCGAGCCCCGGACCCGGTCTCGGGGACCAGGTTCGGCGGAGTGGCCGGCGGGCCGCCCGCCGTCGGGGCCTCGGCGGCCTCGCCGGCCGTCCGGGCCGCGGGGGCCGCCATCGTCTTCAACGCGCTGTACTGGAGCGCCGGATAGCCCGAGCGGGCGTCGACGTACACCTCGTCCACGACCGGCGCCCCGGTGCCGGGCGCGGTGCCCCGCACGGTGACGCGGTAGGCGAGGACACCGCCGCCCTTGGGCAGGACGACGAGCCCCTTGACGTCACCGGTCATGCCGGTGGCCGCCGGATCACCGGACTCGGAACGCGGTGCCCGGTTCTTGTCGAGGGCCGCTCCCAGCCGGCGGGCCGTGGCGGCCACCGCACGGCGGACCGCGACGTCCTCGCTGACCTGGGGGGTGACATCGGTGCTCAGGGCGGTGAAGTAGTGCCCCGAGGTGCCGGTGACCACGCGCTTGCCGTCCTGCTTCTGCATGCGTACGACGTACTGGCCGCCCAGGACGTCGACACCGCGGTGCTTCTGCTGGAGCCGGACCGTCTCGTCCTTGGACCCGGTGGCCGTCGCCGCCAGGGGGACGAGGTCGCTGCCCGCCCGCGGGATCTTGTAGCGGCTCTTGTTCGCGGCGAGGTGCTGCCGTGCCGCGTCGGCCGGGGCGGCCTTGGCGTCGACGGGCTCCCGTATGCCCTCGACGAGCACCGGGGTCGCGGTGTCCTGGCCGGGAACGGCGTTCGAGGGGCCATGGTCCGCGGCCCATGCCGACGATGCCTGCAAGGTCATTGCGGCGGCCAGCAGAACCGCTATTCCTCCGGCGGAGCGGAGCTCTTTCCGCCATATCCGTCGTGCGGTGGGGGTGGGCGCCGACGAACCTGCGCTGAATTCGGGCAAGGGGTCTCCTCAACCATGAGTGCCTGATGCGTAGCTGTGAGTCGTCGCCATGCAAGCGCCGCGGGCGGCTGCCGACCAGAGCCGAGCCCCCCTCAGAAGTGGCCATGCACACTTGTGGGGGCTGTGTGAAGGCGGTCAAAATCCCCCGCATGATCGAAACCGACCCGCACGACCGGACTCCGGCCCGCACGCAGGACGACACCAGGGCGGTGACCCGTACGGCCGCCGACCCGGCCGCCGTACTGCACGGACTCATCCAGCGCCGCCAGGCCCTCCTGCACCAGGAGTCGGCCGACCTGAAGTCCCTGCGCTCCTACGCCGAGCGGCTGGCCCACCGGCTTCCTCCGCAGCCCGCGAGAACTCCCGGACTCCCGGCCGGCGTCGAGATCCTCAACGGCACCGAAGCGGCCGGGGACCGCCTCGACACCATGCTCGAAGCCGCCGAGACGGAGGTCCTGATCCTCGACCGCGCGACACGGACGGCCGGGCCACCCGGCAGCACCGGGGAGGCCGTCAGCACCGCGGAGGCCAGCGGCACCGCGGAGGCCGGCAGCACCGGGGCACTCGGCAGCACCGAGGCGCCCGGCGCGGACCGCATCCGCCGGCTGCTGGCGCGCGGCGTCACCGTACGGTCCGTCACGGACCGGCGTGGCACCGACTTCCCCGACCGGGCGCAGGAGCTGATCGCCCTCACCGGACTCGGCCTCCAGGCCCGCATCGGACAGAGCCTGCCGACCGCCCTGGTGCTCGTGGACCGGCGTACCTGCCTGTTGCCCCCGCTGCCGGGCAACGACGAAGGAGGCGACGGAGCGGCCCTGGTGTTCGGCGACCGCCTGCTGCACCGGGCCGCCCTGCCGCTGTTCGAGTCCCTGTGGGCGCGCGCCACCCCCCTCGGCAGCCCCGGAGGCCCCCTCACCGAGGACCAACGGGAACTGCTCGGGCTGCTCGCCTCCGGCCTGAAGGACGAAACCATCGCCCGCCGGCTCGGCGTGCACGTGCACACCGTCCGCCGGCGGATCACCCGCATGCTGGAGGAACTCGACGCCGACACCCGCTTCCAGGCCGGCGTCCAGGCCGCCATCCGCGGCTGGCTCCGCCCGCACCCCGACCCGGCCGGCGAGCACTTCACCGCATCCGGCGGCCCCGGGCCCACCGCGATGGCGAACGGCTGACCCACAAGGAGGCGAACGGGGCCGGCCCGGGAGCGCTCCGCGCATCCGGCCCTTTCCGAGCCCGCGGTGCCGTCGCCTCCTGCACCATCTGTACGAGCAGTCGACCCACTGCTGCGGCCCGCACTTCGCCGCCGGACCAGCCCCCCCAGGACGGAGCACGGATGCCTTCCTCGGCCGCTCTCATGCAGCCCTTCGCCGAACGGCTGCATACCTTTGTCACCGCCCCCCGGGCCCTCGCGGATCTCCAGCGCTACTTCGGGATCAGCCGGCCCTCCGGCACACCTGCGTACACCGGCGGACGGTTCGAGCACCTGGCGGGCGGGGGAGACCGCCCGGATATCGCCGACCGGATCACTGCGGAGGACCTCGTCGCGGTGCAGACCCTGTCGGTGACCGTTCCGGCGCCTGCCGCACTGGACCTACTGGAGGGCCGTCTCGGAGCGCGGCTGTCCGATCTGCTGCAGGCCGTTCCCCGCGGCATCGACATGGCCGACGCCGAAGCCACCGTCCTGTCCGACGGCTCACCGGCGGACCAGGCCTGGCACCTCCTTCGTGACCAGCCCGATGTCGGCTGGGTGATCGCGGGCAAACTTCTCGCCCGGAAACGCCCGCAGCTGCTGCCGGTCTACGACAAGGTGGTGCGCTGCGCCCTGGGGCGCCCGCGCCCCTCGTTCTGGCTCACGCTGCATGCCGCGCTGCGTGCGGACAACCGTGCCCTGCACCGCCAGTTCCTCGCACTGCGCGAAGCCGCGGGGGTGGCGGAGACGGTGAGTGTGCTGCGGGTGTGCGATGTGGTGGTGTGGATGGGGCACCGGGAAGAACGCCACGCCTGCCCTCGCTGACCCGGCAGCGAGGCGCTGGGGGCCGACCGGTCGGGGCACGAAGCCGTCGGTGCCGCCGTGGATCTCTGCGCCGCACCGGCCCGGCCGTCACTCAGGGTGCGCCACCGCGTCCTTCTGCAGTTCCACCGCTGCCAGCAGGCTCAGCTTCCGCTCCGCCTGGCGCAGCGCCTTCACCGCGGCGACCGAGCCGACGTCCCCCGTGAATCCGGCGGCGGCCAGCCGGGAGCGCACCCAGCGGGCGCGCAGCTGCGTCTCACTTGCGGTGGCGGCGGCTTCGACGAGTGCGGCTGCGCGTTCCAGGCCCGGGCGTTCTTCGGGCGAGGCCTCGTCCAGCGCCTGGCGCAGGGATGCCGCAACCGTGTCCGTGTCACGGATGACCAGTACGAAGCTGTGCTTGGTGTTCATTCCCGGGAATCCAGTCATGGGGATCATCGTGGTGGCCGTATTCCGGGCACGGCAAGGGACTTGAGGAGCAACAGAGGTTCGGCCGCAGGCCGGACACCGGCAGCGCACCGCATCGACCCGGCATCGCCCGGCCCCGTGTGCTGCGTCCTGCCCGAAGGGGCCATTCCGGCAGCGCGTGCCGGCAGCGCGTGCCGGCAGCGCGTGCCGGCAGGGGGAGCCGGCGGGGGGAGCCGGCCGGTCAGGGGTGAGGGTGTGCGCCGAGTGGTGGAGGACCGGCTTGCCGGGGTGCGGGCACTGGTGAAGCATCAGATTACGTGATGTGCCGCCTACGCATCGTGATGCCACGATGCGCGGCGCGTCGTCCTCTGCCTGCCCGCCCGACCCTCATGAGGAGTGGCCATGGAAGACAGCCCGCTTAGCCGCCGACGGCTGCTGTGGGGTGCTGCAGGCGCGGCGGGTACGGCTCTGGCCGCTGTCGGGCTGCCCCGCCTGATGGGGTCCGAGGGGAAGGTGAAGGCTGCGCTGCCGAGACCCGTGCGCAAGGCCGTCGGCGCCGCCGGGCCGCCCGGCAGCCTGCGAACGGACCCCTCGGTGGACTACGCCCCCGCCGTCTGGGTCGAAGCCTCCGAGTCCAACTACACGGCCTCCGACCGTCCCGAAGCGTATCCCATCGAATACGTCGTGATTCACCTGACAACGGACATCTTGCCGGTCATGTTCACCAAGTTCAAGGACCCCGCCGAGAGGGTGTCCGCGCACTACATGATCAGCGCAACCGGCACGCAGATCGCCCAGTGCGTGCGCGAGCGCGACGTGGCCTGGCACTCCGGGAGCGTCTGGTACAACCACCGGAGCATCGGCATCGAGCACGAAGGCTGGACCGACCAGCCTGTTTACACCGGCAAGATGTACGAGGCATCCGCCGTGCTCACGGCCACGATCTGCGCGAAGTACGACGTGCCGGTCGACCGGGACCACATTCTGGGCCACGTCGAGGTCCCGCTGTCCACTCACGACGACCCCGGGACCGCGTGGAACTGGGACAAGTACATGAAGCTCGTCGAGACGGCCCGTCGGCGCATCAGGACCTGACAGCACGTCGACCCCGTCACGTGGGCTTGCCGTCGCCGTAGAGCCACGAGTTCCAGATCGGGTCGAGGTCCCGGCCGGCCCTGGCCTCCACGTACGCGGTGAAGTCGTCCGTGGAGGCATGGCCGTGGCGGTGGCGCAGGGTCCAGCCCCGCACCAGGGCACGGAAGGCCTCGTCGCCCACGGTCTGACGGATCTTGTGGATCACCATCGCGCCGCGCACGTACACCGGCTGGCCGGAGATGTCCGAAGCGCTCGGCGGCTCGGCAGGCGGGAAGTCCCACTCGTCGTCGTCCGCGGCCTTGGCGTGGTTGCGGTCGAAGTGATCCTGGGCGCTGGCCCCACCGTGGTCCTCGGTCCACAGCCACTCCGCGTAGGTCGCGAAGCCCTCGTTGAGCCACATGTCCCGCCACGTTCGCGGGGTGACGGAGTTGCCGAACCACTGGTGGGCCAGTTCGTGCACCACGTTGGTGGTGTGGAAGATGCCGGCCGGAATGGTCGGCCTGGTCTGGGTCTCCAGGGCGTAGGGCACATCGGCCGCCTGATCGACGATCACCCCGGCGGCGGAGAAGGGGTAGGGGCCGAACCTCCCCTCGGCCCATTCCATGATCTCGGGGAACCGTCCGAGGATCGCTCCGTCCTCGTCCACGCCCGCGGTCGTGTCCATCGCCGACACGATCGGGATGCCCGATCGGGTCCGGGAGGTCCTGATGTCGTAGCTGCCGATGGCCACGGTCGCCACATGGCTGGCCATGGGCTCGGCCTGGTGCCAGTGGAAGGTGGCGCGGTCGCCGCTGGTGTGCTGGGCGCGAAGCCGCCCGTTGGAGATCGCCTGCACCCCCTTGGGGACCGTGACGGTGATGTCGTACGAGGCCTTGTCCGAGGGGTGATGGTTGCCCGGGAACCAGGACATCGAGCCCGTCGGCTCACCGAACGCGACCGCTCCGTTGCCCGTCCTCAACCAGCCTTCGCGCCACCCGTGGTCATGGGTGATCGACTCCGGCGTGCCCGCGTACTGCACGACGCTGCGGAAGGCGGCGCCCTTCCTGAGATGATCGCGCGGCTGCAGGGTCAGCTCCTGCCCGTCCTGCCGAACCCGCGCCTTGCGGCCGTCGACGGTGGCGCTCAGCACCTCCATGCCGAGGAGGTCGAAATTGAAGGCGCTGAGGTCCGCAGTGGCCTTCGCGGTGATCTCCGCAGTGCCGTCGAGGCGGCCGCTGCCGGGGTCGTAGGCCAGGGTCAGGGCGTAGTGGGTGACGTCGTAGCCGCCGTTGCCGAGCTTCGGGAAGTAGGGGTCACCGGCGCCTGCGGCACCGGGGTGCCCGCCCCGGAACGCCGTGCCAGGTGCCTGCGTCCGAGCGGTGTCCGCGCCTGCACGAGCACCCGCCCTCGCGTCTGCGCCGGTACGGGCACCCGCCCCGCCGCCGCCGCGGCCGTCGGGCCCCGAGCACGCGGGGAGTGCGGCGAGCAGGCCCGCGACCGCGAAGGCGGCCAGACGTCCGGAAGTCTTCACGCAGCCGATCATGACCCGGCCACCGAGCGCCCCGACCTCGCCACGCCGTGCCCATGGCCCCTCCGGCGGGCACGGGGTGCCTGCGGTGTGGCGGGTGGACACACAGGGTGGTGCCTGAATGTGATGGTCCGCCACATACGCGGCCGACCTGCGGGCTTCTACGGTGTGGCGACACGGATCGTCCCCGCAGACCCCCCGGAAGTGGTGTCCATGACCTCCCCCGCAACGGCCGCACCGGCCCCGTCCGGCATCCGGAGAATCGTCGCCGCCAGCCTCATCGGGACCACCATCGAGTGGTACGACTTCTTCCTCTACGGCTCGGCCGCCGCACTGGTCTTCAACGAGCTGTTCTTTCCCGGCAGTGAGCCCCTGGTCGGTACCCTCCTCGCCTTCCTGACCTATGCGATCGGCTTCGCGGCCCGCCCGCTGGGTGGGCTGGTCTTCGGCCACTACGGGGACAAGATCGGCCGCAAGCAGCTCCTCGTCCTCAGCCTGCTCCTCATGGGCGGCGCCACCTTCGCCATGGGCCTGCTCCCCACCCACGCGAGCATCGGCGTCGGCGCCCCGATCCTCCTCACCCTCCTGCGCCTGGTCCAGGGGTTCGCGCTCGGCGGCGAGTGGGGCGGGGCGGTGCTGCTCGTCTCCGAGCACGGGGACGACAAGAGCCGCGGTTTCTGGGCCTCCTGGCCGCAGGCCGGCGCGCCCGGAGGCAATCTGCTGGCCACCGGGGTACTCGCCGTCCTGGCCGCCGTACAGTCCGACGCGGCCTTCCTGGCCTGGGGCTGGCGGATCCCGTTCCTGCTCTCCGGGGTGCTGGTGATGATCGGCCTGTGGATCCGGATGTCCGTCTCGGAGTCCCCGGTCTTCCTGGAGGCGCAGGCCAGGGCCGCCGAGCGGGCCGCCGCCGGGGCCAAGGCCAAGCCACCCGTGGCCGAGGTGTTCCGTACGAACTGGCGCGGGGTCCTGACCGCGATCGGCACCCGCCTCGGCGAGAACATCTCGTACTACGTCATCACCGCCTTCCTCCTCGTCTACGTCACCAGCCACCTCGGGCTGCCCAAGAGCGACGGCTTGAACGCCGTACTCATCGGCTCCGCCGTCCACTTCGTGGCCATCCCGGCCTGGGGCGCACTGTCCGACCGCATCGGGCGCCGCGCCGTCACCCTCTTCGGCTCGGTGGGCATGATCGGCTGGGCGTTCGCGTTCTTCGCGCTGCTGGACTCCAAGTCCTTCCCGGTGATCGCCGCGGCCGTGACCGTCGGTCTGCTCCTGCACGGCGCGATGTACGGACCGCAGGCGGCCTTCATCTCCGAGATGTTCGACACCGAGGTCCGCTACTCCGGCGCCTCGATGGGGTCCCAGCTGGCCTCCATCATCGGCGGCGCGCTCGCACCGATCATCGCCGTGGCCCTGCTGCGCGACTACGACTCGTCCCTGCCCGTCTCCGTCTATCTCGCCACGGCGGCTGCGGTCACCACGCTGACCGTCCTGGTGGCCAAGGAGACCCGCGGGCGTAGCCTGGCCCGGGAACACACCCCGGTACCCGCACCGGTCCCGGCCGCCCGCCGGGCCGGGCACGACCCGGTGCCGGCCGACAACTGACCACCGGGCCTTCCGACCCTTGCGGGCCTTACGGGCCTGCTGAGCGCGGGCGGCACCGGCTCGAACGGTGCCGCCCCGTCCGCGTCGAGCATCACGGAGAGCACCCGATGCCCACCACCCAAGACAGCGGGAGCACCGGCACCGGCACCGGCACCGGCGCGCTGCTGCGGCTGCGCAACCTCCTGGACCTGCTGGATCAGGGCGCGCCCGCCGAGGCGTTCCAGGACGGTGAACTCCCCGACGCGGAGGCCGGCTCGCAGGCGGCCGCGGACGCGGCGGTGATCGCGGACGCGACCCGCGTCGCGCTCCGCATCCGCCGCACCCTCGGCCAGCACCGCCGCCGCGAGGCCGAACTCGCCGCGCTCTTCGACACCGCCGGCGACCTCGCCCGGCTCAGGGAACCGGACGCCGTGCTGAAGGCGATCGTCCACCGGGCCAAGCTGCTCCTCGGCACGGACGTGACGTACCTGTCCCTCAACGACGAGGAGGCGGGCGACACCTACATGCGGGTGACGGACGGCTCGGTCTCCGCCGCCTTCCAGCGCGTGCGCCTCGGGATGGGGGAGGGGCTGGGCGGACTGGTCGCGAAGACGTCCCGCCCGTACTCCACCGGCGACTACCGCGACGACCAGCGCTTCAGGCACACCACGACGATCGACAGCGCCGTCGCCGAGGAGGGCCTACGGGCCATCCTCGGCGTACCGCTGCGCCTGGGCACCCGGGTGATCGGCGTCCTCTACGCGGCCGACCGCACCGCCCGTACCTTCACGCCCGACGAGGTCGCCCTGCTGTCCTCCCTCGCCGACCACGCCGCCATCGCCATCGACGGCGCCCGCCTGCTGGACGAGACGCGCACCGCACTGGTCGACCTCAACGCGGCCTCGCGGACCATCGAGGCGCACAGCGAGGCCATGCGCCGGGCCGAGGACGCCCACGACCGGCTCACCGACCTGGTGCTGGGCGGCGGCGACGTCACCGACGTGGCCACCGCCATCGGCACCGTCCTGCAGGGCGGCACCCTCGTCCACGACGCCGAGGGGGCCGAGCTCGCCCGGGCGGGCACCGACCCGCGGCCTCCGTCCGCCGAGGCCGTCGTCGCCTCGCGGGCCGGCGGACGCGCCGTCTTCGCCCACGGAACCTGGGTGTGCGCGGTCCTCGCCGGGCAGGAACTGCTCGGCAGCATCGCCCTGACCGGCCGCGCCGACCTCGACGACGCCGACCGCCGCCTCTTCGAGCGCGCCAGCCTGGTCACCGCCCTGCTGCTGCTCCTGCGCCGTTCGGTCGCCGAGACCGAGGACCGGATACGGGGCGAACTGCTGGGCGACCTGCTCACCCGGGCCGCCGACCCGGCCGGACTGTCGGCGCGGGCCCGCCGGCTCGGCATGAACCTGGGCCATCCGCACGCGGTGTTCGTCCTGCACACCGGGGCCGTGCCCAGGCCCCGGCTGCTGGCTGCCGCCGCCCGCATCGCCCAGGCCTGCAAGGGACTCGCCGGACTGCACCACGAGGATGTCGTCCTGGTCTGCCCCGCCGAGGATCCCGCCCCCCGACCGGGCCCCGGCCCCGCCCCAGGCCCCGCCGCCGGCCCCGGCCCCGCCGCCGCGAGCCTCGCGAACGAGCTGCGCCAGGTCCTCGCCGGTCCCGTCACCGTCGGAGCCGCCGGTCCGGTCACCGGTCCCGCGGAGTTCGCCGACGCCTACGCCGAGGCCCGCCGCTGCCGGACCGCGCTGCGCGCCCTGGGCCGCGAAGGCACCGGTGCTGCCCTCCACGACCTGGGCTTCCTCGGCGTACTGCTCGGCGACCAGACGGATCTGGGCGGCTACGTACGGCAGACCCTGGGCCCCGTGCTCGCGTACGACGCGAAGCGCGGCACCGACCTCACCCACACCCTGCGGGCCTACTTCGACACGGGCGCGAGCCAGTCCCGGGCCGCCGAGGCCCTCCACGTGCACGTCAACACCGTCGTGCAGCGCCTGGACCGCATCGGCAGCCTGCTCGGCCGTGACTGGCAGCGCCCGGAGCGGGCGCTGGAGCTCCAACTCGCGCTGCGCATCCATCAGGTGAACCGCCACGACGGCCCCGGCCCGGGCGACTTCGCGGCGTAGCCTGCGCGGACCCGGTTCAGCTGGCAGGGTGGACGGTATGTGCGGCCGTTACGCTTCCACCCGCAGTCCCGAGGACCTGTCCGGCCTCTTCCAGGCCACGCCCCCGGATCCGGGGCACGTGCTGGAGCCGAGCTGGAACGTCGCCCCCACCGATGCCGTGTGGGCGGTGCTGGAGCGCGCCGACCGGGAGAGCGGGGTACTGGAACGGCAACTGCGCCCCCTGCGGTGGGGGCTGGTGCCCTCGTGGTCGAAGAGCCTGGCCGGCGGCGCGAAGATGATCAATGCGCGGGTGGAGACGGTGCACGAGAAGCCGGCCTACCGGCGTGCCTTCGCCAAGCGCCGGTGCCTGCTGCCCGCCGACGGGTTCTACGAGTGGGAGCCCGTGCCCGCCTCCGGTTCCGTGAAGGCCTACAAGCAGCCGTACTTCATCCGTCCCGAGGACGGCGACGTGATGGCGATGGCCGGGCTGTACGAGTTCTGGCGCGACCCGGCCGTCGCCGCCGCCGACGACCCGGCGGCGTGGTGGGCGACCTGCACGATCATCACCACCGAGGCCACCGACGCCGCCGGCCGGGTCCACCCCCGGATGCCGCTCGCGCTCGCCCCGGCGGACTACGAGGCCTGGCTCGACCCATCCCACCAGGACCCGGACGCCCTGCGCGCCCTGCTCGCCGCTCCCGCGGGCGGCCGGCTCGACGTCCGCGCCGTGTCGACCGCGGTCAACAGCGTGCGCAACAACGGGCCCGAACTCCTCGAAGCGCCCCCCGCCCCGGGTCGCTGAGGACATCTCCCGCCCCGGGCCGCCGAGAAGCAACTCCGGGAACCGGCTCCGGCCGTCGGCGGGCGGCCCGCTGCCCGGAGAGGTAAAGAAATATTGACACCGTGTCCTGATTCCTTGACACTGCCGATGTCGGGTTTTCTTTACATGGGGAGTGGCAGTGGCAGTCGAGGAGAAACGTGCGTGGATCATGATCGTGGTGACGGTGGTGTCGTACGGGGCGTATCTGGCCGTCGTTCTCGGGGGGTCCGGAAGCGGGCCCCTGGCCCAGCAGCCCTACGCGGCCGCGCTGCTGTGGACGGTCGGCGCGGCGATCGTCGCCTCGATCGCCCTCCACATCACCGTGGCGCTGCTCTCCCCCGAGGAGGGCAAGGTCAAGGACCAGCGCGACCGGGAGATCCACCAGTTCGGTGAGCACATCGGACAGTCGTTCGTCGCGATCGGCGCCGTGACCGGGATGATCCTCGCGATGGCCCAGGCGGACCAGTTCTGGATCGCCAACGCGATCTACCTGGGATTCGTCCTGTCGGCGCTGCTCGCGTCGACCGCGAAGATCTCCTCGTACCGGCTGGGCTTCCACCCGTGGTGAGGCCCACCAGGGTCACCAACAGCATCCGTGCCCTGCGCTTCGCCAACGGCGAGATGACCCAGGCCGAGCTCGCCCGCCGGATCGGCGTGACCCGTCAGACCGTCATCGCCATCGAACAGGGCCGCTACTCCCCTTCCCTGGAGAAGGCGTTCGAGATCGCACGTGCGTTCGCTGTACCGCTCGACACCGTGTTCCAGTACACCTCCACAGAGGGAGACGACGCATGAAGGCCATCGTCCAGGACGTCTACGGACCGCCCGAGGTCCTGCGCATCGAAGAGATGGACCGGCCGGAGCCGGGCCGGGGCGAGGTCCTCGTACGGGTGCACGCGGCCGGCGTCGACCAGGGCGTCTGGCACCTCATGGCGGGCCTGCCCTACGCGGTCCGCGCCGTGTCGGGCCTGCGGACACCCAGGACGCGCGTCCGCGGCATGGACGTCGCGGGGGTGGTCGAAGCCGTCGGCCCCGAGGTCACCCGCTTCCGGCCGGGCGACGAGGTGTACGGCAACTGCTCCGGGTCGTTCGCCGAGTACGCCCGCGCCAAGGAGAACACCCTCGCACCCAAGCCGGCCTCCCTCAGCTTCGAACAGGCCGCGGCCGTGCCCGTCTCCGCGTGCACCGCCCTGGGCGCCGTACGGGACAGCGGAAAGGTCAAGGCCGGCCAGAGTGTCCTCGTCCTCGGCGCCTCGGGCGGCGTGGGCAGTTTCGCCGTACAGGTGGCCAAGGCCTACGGCGCCCACGTCACCGGAGTGTGCAGCACCACCAAGACCGACCTGGTCCGCTCCCTCGGCGCCGACGAGGTCCTCGACTACACGCAGCAGGACCCCGTCGACGGCAGCCACCGCTACGACGTCATCCTGGACATCGCGGGCAACCGGCCCATCGCCCGGCTGCGCAACGCCCTCACCCCCCGCGGGACCCTCGTCATCGTCGGCGGAGAAGGCGGCGGCAACTGGATCGGCGGCAACCAGCGGCAGCTGGCCGCGATGCTGCTGTCCCCCTTCGTCGGCCACCGGCTGCGCGCGCACGGCACCCTGGTGCGCCACCGCGACCTCGAAGCCCTCACCGAGCTCATCGAGGCCGGCTCGGTGACCCCCGCCGTCGACCGGACCTACCCGCTGGCCGAGGTACCCGACGCCATTCGCTACCTGCGGGACGGCCAGGTGCGCGGCAAGATCGCCATCCGGCTATGAGGCGTCCAGCCTGATGCGGGCGGCGACCGGCAGGTGATCGCTGCCGGTGGCGGGCAGCGTCCGGACCTCGGCAGCGGTCCCCCCGCGGGTCAGGATCTGGTCGATCCGGGCGACCGGGAGGGCCGCGGGCCAGCTGAGGGCGAGCCCCCGCCGCGGCGCGCTCAACCGGGAGGTCAGCGGGGCGAGCCCGCGGTCGTCCACCGTGCTGTTGAGGTCACCCAGCAGGATCACCCGCTCCAGCTTCTCGGCGGCGACGGCCGCACCCAGCAGCCGCGCGCTCTCGTCCCGCGGGCCTGAGCCGAAACCGCTCGCCCGGAAACGGACCGAGGGCAGGTGCGCCACGTACACCGCGATCTCACCCTCGGGCGTGCGCACACCACAGCGCAGGCCACGGTTCCAGCCCTCCCCGATGCCCGCGGGCCTGATGTCCACACGGCGTACGTCGGTGAGGGGGTGCCTCGACCAGAGTCCGACCGTGCCCTCGACGGCGTGGTACGGGTACGAGGCCGCCAGCGCCGCCTCGTAGGCCGGCAGCGCGGAGGGCGTCAGCTCCTCCAGGGCGATGAGATCCGGCGCGGACCCGATCAGGGCGCGCGCGGTGCCCGTGGGATCCGGATTCTCGTCACTCACATTGTGCTGGAGGGCCGTGATGTCGTGCGGGCCACGGTCCGCCGGCAGCAGCAGCCCGCCGAAGAGGCCCGCCCACGCGGCCGCGGGCAGCAGCACGGCCACCAGCGCGGTGAACGAGCGGCGCACCAGCGCCGGGACGAGCAGGACCGGGACCGCGAGGCCAAGCCAGGGCAGGAGGGCCTCCAGCGCACTGCCGAGCCGGCCCACCGCATTGGGGACCGCGGAGTGGAACACCAGCAGCGCGGCGCTCAGTACGGCGAGCGCCGCGGGAACACGCCCGCGCGTCCAGGGCGTACGGCCCCGGGCATCGGTGCCCCAGCGCCACCGGGCGGTGCGCCGCGCGCCGCTCCCCGCCACGTCCACCGCCACCGGAGCCCCACCTGTCTGCCTCGGACCGTCTTCCACCTCGGGTACGACGCATGACCGGGCGGCCGGGTTCCCGCCCGGGCGTCTGTGGAAGAGTGATCGTCCGGGGTTGCGGCCGCACCGGGCGGTCCGAGGCGTGAGGACGGGAGACGCGTATGGGTACGGCGAGGATCGCGGTCGTGACGAGCCAGGGCGGCGCCGACCAGGACGCGGATCTCCCGCTGATCCTGGCGGCGTTGCGCGCCGCGGGCCTGTCCGCGCAGGCGGTGGCCTGGGACGCGGACGCACCGGGATGGGACGGCTACGACCTCGCGGTCATCCGGTCGACCTGGGACTACGCGGACCGGCTGGCTGAGTTCCTGGCCTGGGCGGACGCGACGGCCAAGGTCACCCGGCTGTGGAATCCGGCGCCGCTGGTGCGCTGGAACAGCGACAAGCGCTATCTGCTGGAGCTCGCCGAGCGCGGGGTCCCGGTCGTACCGACCAGGGTCCTCGAACCGGGCGGAGCCTGCGACGCGGCGGACTTCGACGGGCCGCACGGGGTGGTGGTCAAGCCGGCCGTCTCCTCGGGCGCACGGGACACCGCGCGCTACGAGCCCGGCCGCCGGGCGGACGCCGAGCGCCACGCGCGGATGCTGCTGGAGCAGGGCCGCACCACGATCGTCCAGCCGTACCTGCCGCTGGTGGAGGAGGGGGAGCGGGCGCTGATCTTCTTCGGCGGCACCTTCAGCCACGCGATCCGCAAGGAGGCCCTGCTGACGGAGGCGGGGCTGATCGACAACTTCAGGGTGCCGCACCCCGGTGCCGCCCCCTACCGGCCGTCGGAGGCGGAGCTCCGTACGGCACGGGCGGCGCTGGCCGCGGTTCCCGCCGCGGGCGACCTGCTGTTCGCCCGGGTGGACCTGGCGTTGAGCGGGGCCAGGGAACCCGTGGTCATGGAGCTGGAACTCATCGAGCCGAACCTGTTCCTGAGCATCAACCCGCAGGGACTGGAGCGCTTCGCCGAGGCGGTCGCCGCCGCGCTGGCCACGGGCCGGTAGACACGGCGCAGGGGGTGCCCTGCCGTTCGGGCCCGGCCCGATCGACAAGACACCCCCTGGCGCTCCGGCCCCCCGTGACCGGGGCTTCGCGAACCAGCCCGGACCGGGCTAGCTGAGACGGTCGAGCCGCACGCGTCGGCGGCGGCGGAGCAGGAGACCCACGGCCGCGCCCGCCACGGCGGTCACCGCCACACCCGCCGTCGTCCACCAGACGGCGTACCCCTGGGTGTCGGCGGCCGGTTCCGCGGCCTGCGCCGTGGAGGCGGCCGGTGCCGCGGCGGGGGAGGCCGCCGAGGACACCGGTGCGGCGGACGACGGGGCGGGAGCCGCCGCGGAGGCCACCGGGGTCGGAGCAACCGGAGCCGGGTCCACCACGGGTACGCCCACTTCGAGTTCGCCGTGCCCCAGGGCCGGGAAGCCCACGTCGACGCTGACCTTCCACGAACCCGGCGGCAGCGCCTCGGCCGTGGTCCAGCCCGCCGGCGCCGCGGCGGGATCGCGCACCAGGCGCCAGGGCCCCATGGTGCGGGAGCCGTCGACGCTGACCGCGTTCACGGTCGCGGCGACGGCCTCGTCCACGGCGTCCCCGTCGTTCTCCCAGGTGACGTCGGCGGTGACGTGACCCTCCCGTTGCCCCTTCACCACCACCTTCACGGTGTCACCGTGGGCGTGGGCCGCGGTGGGGAGCAGGAACATGAGGCCGAGTGCGGCCAGGGCGGCCGAGAAAACGATTCGTATGCGCATCGTCGGGGTGCTCCGGTCAAGATGAGGGGTACCGGCGGACGGCCGCGCGGTGCGGCCGTCCGCCGGGTGGGTTCACGCCGTCAGGGCGTCAGGATGTGCTGCGCCATGACGGTGATCAGCCGGACTTCTGCAGGGTCCAGGCCTGCGTCGCGCGGCCGTCGGCACGCTGGAGGTCGAGCAGCCAGTACCCGTAGTAGGGGCGGTTGCTGACGGTGAGGGCGAAGCCGCCGCTCGCGTCCGTCACGGTCACCGCGCCACCTCGGGACGTCAGCTTCCAGGCCTGCGCGCCGTTGCCGTTGCCGCAGGGCTGCTGTGCGACCCACATGCCCGCGGCGGGGGTGCCGCCCGGCTGGAGGCACTTGCCGGAGGCCGCCGACCGGATGCGCACCTGGCCGCTGCCCGCGTCGTCGAAGTACCACTGCTGCTGGGCGTACCCGTTGGTGCGGCCGCCCACGAGGACGGTGCCGTCGGCGGTGCGGCCGCCCCACAGCTCCGCGGCCATGCCGCTGCTGCCGTTGCCGAGCACGTACTTGGCGCCCGGGGTGGTGGTGCCGCCGCCCGCTCCCGTCGTACGGAAGGACGCGGCCTTGCCGGGTCCGCTGTCACGCCCGGAGCTGTCGCGGACCGAGACGGTGACGTTGTAGGCGGTGTTGGGCTGCAGGTTGTAGATGCGGAGCACCTGGGACTGGACCCACGTCAGGTGCTTGCCGTTGAGCTGCACCGCGTACCAGGAGGCGCCGTCGACCTTGGGCCAGCTCACGACGACCGAGTCGGACTGGATCTGGCCCGCCGTCACGGCCGGTCCGCCGGAGGGCTTCTTGGTCGGCGTCGGCGAGGGCTTCTTGGTGGGCGTGGGGGAGGGGTTCGGACCCGGGTCCGTGCCGCCACCGCCGCCCTTGCTCTTCATCAGGAACTGGTTGTCCGCGATGTTCCAGTGCGTGGCCAGGTAGCTTCCGGCCTTGGGGCTGGTGTGGAAGTAGTCGTCGTGGTTGCAGTCCAGGATGTTCTCGGACGCCTGGTTGGTGCAGACGTTGCGCATCTGCGGGTAGTACGGGGTGTCCGAGTAGCACATGACGTCGTACTCGTCGGTGCAGTGCGCGCCACGGCTGGTGTTCGGGGCGCTGTTGTTGACCGCGCCCAGGTTGTGTCCGAGTTCGTGGGCGGCGGTGTGACCGCCCCAGCAGCCGGAGTCGGTACGCCCGTAGGAGGGACCGAAGTTGCTCTGGTTGGCCTGGCCGGGCCGCTCGTCGCCCGCGAAGGTGCCGATGCCGCAGTAGATCTGGGTGTCGGCGAAGATCATGTACTTGCGGTCGCGGCGGTCGAGACCCTTGCCGGCGAGCGCGTTGTTGGTCGCGCTGAACTCGGCGAGAGCCGAGGCCGGGAGCTCGATGTTGAGCACGGTGGGGGTGCAGTCGGCGGCCGTCACATAGCGGATGTGACGTACTCCGCCGGTCTCCTGGGCGCTCGCCGAGTAGATGAGGTCGGCGTCGGCCGCCCACTTGCGGAACGAGGCGACGTACTCGGAGTAGCGGTCCTTGCCCGGTGCGTGGACGTAGGCGACCTGCACGCGGTTGCCGGTGCTGCCGTCGCCGTCGCACTGGACGGTCTGACCGGCGGGGCCGGCGGCGACGTTCTGGCCGCCGGTCGCGGCGCCCGCCGCGGGTTCGGGTGCGGAGGCCTTGGTGGCCGTCGACGCGTCGGCCGCGGGCGCGTCCTGAGGACGCCCGCCGCCTTCCTTGCTCGCCGGGTCATCGGCCGCGGGGCGGGCCGGATCGGCCGCCGGAGCCGTCTCCTTGACGGCGGGCTCGATGTCCTTCGTGATGTCGACGCCCTTGGGCGGGGCATCGGGGCCGTGTGTGCACAGCCCGGTGTCGGTGCGGTAGACACCCACGCACCGGTCGCCCTTCGGCGCGGCCTGGAGGCCGTCGTAGATCATGCCGCGCGCGTTTTCGTTGGCGGGTGCGGCCGCGATCGGATCCGGCTCCTGGTCACGGGCCGGTGCGGCGGCCGGTGCCTCTGCGGCGGCCTCCACCACGGGAGCCGCCGCCTGGGCGCCGTCGCCGATTCCGGAGTACGCGATGCCTGCGGCTATCAGCCCTGCCGCTGCCGTGGCGGCGGTGACGAGTATCAACCGCCGGGGTTTGCGGCGGTGGTCGGCGGCGGCAGGCCGTCTGCGACGTCCTGTCATGGGCACCTCAAATCGTTGTCGGAAGACTGGGTTCGCGGAAGCCTGCCAGACGAATGCGGAGGAGAATTCGGACAAACGGGGGCGCGCTCCGAGAAATCATTCCGTTACCTGTCGACCTGATTTGACGAACACTCAACTCGCAATGAAATAAAGCGAGTTACGCGCGTCGCGTCTCAATGGTCCAGTCCTTTCCGGATGGGTTGTTATCAAATCGAGATATGAACCGGAGGCTTGTTGACGGGAATTCAGTCAGAAATTCACCTAATTACTACCTGCTGAATTCCCTCGGTCACGACCCGTGAGGTGCGGCGGTCGCGGCGGGCGCCGGAGCACCGCGGAAGGCGGTTCGGGGCCCGGGAGTTCGTCCGGGGTGCGCTCGTCGGGCACCCGGCCCGGGTGCCGCCGGATCGCGATCGGGCGGGCCGCGGCCTGCTCGGCGCCGCCGCCGTCGCCCACGAAGACGGCCCCGGCGCCGGCCCCGGAGCCGAGCATCTCGTAGGCGACGGTGAAGAGCGGATGGCGGTCGGCCGTTCGGTGCGACCCGGCTGTCCGGTGCCGGTCAAGAGCGGGCAGGGCGTGGTCAGACGGACCGTGCGGCGGTGGCCGCCGTCTCGCCGAGCTCGGCCCGCAGCCGCCGCCCGCGCTGGTCCCCTCCCGAGACGCGGTGCAAGCCGTACGAACCGGGCTTGCCCGCCTCGACGGCCAGGTGCTTGACGGTGCCCTTGCAGACAACCTCCTTGACCTTCGCCCCGGGCCGACCGGCGATGTGGAACCACAGCGCCACGTCGTTCTTGTGGGCGAACTGGAAGATGCCGGCACCTCGGCCCAGGCTGATGCACTGTCCGGCGAACACCTGGTTGAGGGTCGAGGGCTGCTCGCCGTCGATCCGGCTGAGCACCGTGTCGGCGGCCCGCGCGCCCAGCGGCATCGCGGCCTGGCAGCTCATCCGCAGCGGCAGGTCCGACGGCGCCGCCGAGTCGCCCGCCGCGACGACGCGTACGTCGTCCACGCTCGTCAGCGTCTCGTCCGTGAGCAGGCGGCCCAGGGCGTCCGTGCTCAGCCCGCTGCGCACGGCGAGGTCCGGCACACCGAAGCCGGCGGTCCAGATGGTCACCTCGCTCGGCACCTCGCGGCCGTCACCGAGCTCCACCGCGTCACGGGTCACCGCCGTCACCTTCGTCCCGGGGCCGTCGAGCACGGTCACCCCGAGCCTGGCCAGCCGCCCGGCGACCGAGCGGCGGCCCCGGCCGTGCAGGTAGGGGCCGAGCACCCCACCGCAGACCAGGGTCACGCGGCGGCCCTGTTCCGCGAGCTCGGCGGCGGCCTCGATGCCCGTAGGCCCCGCCCCGACCACCGTCACCGCCGCCTCGGGGGCTGCGGCGTCGAGGACCGGCCGCAGTCGCTGCGTCTCCTCCAGGGTGGTGATCGGGTAGGCGAACTCGGCGGCCCCGGGCACGCGCGGGCCGGCGCTGCCACTGCCCACCGCGTAGACCAGGTAGTCGTAGCCGAGCGCGGCACCGGTCCCCAACGCCACGCTGCGCTGCGCGGCATCGATCCGCGTCACGGTGTCCACGACCAGCCGGACGCCCTCGGCCAGGACCTCGCGGTACTCGACGACCGCGTCGTCGGTCCCGGCCGCCAGCTGGTGCAGGCGGATCCGCTCGACGAACGTCGCACGCGGGTTGATCAGGGTCACCGTCACGCCGTCGCGCTGCGTCAGACGGTTGGCCGCCATGACACCTGCGTATCCGCCGCCGATCACGACCACTTCGGTGTGCTGCGTCATGGTGTTTCTCCTTCTTCTTGACGGGTTCGACATCAAGACACCGTGAGATCCCGGAATGTGACAGGGTGTGAGGCAGGTCACTCCCCGGGGGCCTGGGGCGGCCGTACCGCAGAATGGGCGGCCGAAGCCAGGACCTGCGGACAGGGGAATTTCGATGATCGACACGACCGACGTGATCATTGCCGGCGGTGGACCGACCGGTTTGATGCTGGCCGCCGAACTGCGCCTCGCCGGCGTACGAACCGTCGTGCTGGAGAAGCTGGTCGAACCGGCCGGCCAGTCCCGGGGCCGCGGGATACACGTACGCACCGTCGAGATGCTCGACCAGCGCGGGCTGTTGGACCGGTTCCTCGCGGTCAGCGAGCCGTTCACGACCAGCGACTTCGGCGGCCTCCTCAAGCTACGGCCCGACCGTCTGGACACCGCGCACCCGTACGGTCTCGCGACACCGCAGACCGTCACCGAACAGCTGCTCACCGACCGGGCCGTCGAGCTCGGTGCCGAGATCCGGCGCGGCTGTGAACTGGTCGGGCTGGGCCAGGACGAGGACGGGGTGAGCGTCGAGCTGGCCGACGGTACGCGGCTGCGCTCGCGCCATCTCGTCGGGTGCGACGGCGGCCGCAGTACGGTGCGCAAGCTGCTCGGTATCGGCTTCCCCGGCGAGGCCGCCAAGGTCGAGACGCTGCTCGGTGACATGGAGGTGACCGCGGAGCCGGAGACGGTGGCCGCCGTCACGGCCGAGGCCCGCAAGGTGCACGTACGGTTCGGGACCGTCCCCATGGGGGACGGGGTGTACCGGATCATCGTGCCCGCCGACGGGGCGGCCGAGGACCGTGCCACCGAGCCGACCCTGGAGGAGCTGAAGCGGCAGCTGCGGGAGTTCGCGGGCACCGACTTCGGCGTGCACTCGCCGCGTTGGCTGTCCCGCGTCGGCGACGGCAGCCGACAGGCCGAGCGCTATCGGGTCGGCCGGGTGCTGCTGGCCGGCGACGCGGCGCACGTCCACCCGCCGACCGGCGGCCAGGGCCTCAGCCTGGGCGTGCAGGACGCCTTCAACCTCGGCTGGAAGCTGGCCGCCGAGGTGGCCGGCTGGGCGCCGGAGGGCCTGCTGGACAGCTACGAGGCCGAACGGCACCCCGTGGCGTCCCGCGTCATCGCCAACACCCGGGCGCAGGGCGTGCTGTTGGGCGCGGACCCGGGCGCGGTGGCGCTGCGGGAGCTGTTCTCGGAGCTGCTGGACTTCGAGGAGGTGAACCGGTACGTGACCGAGATGACCTCCGCGGTCGGGGTCCGCTACGACTTCGGCGAGGGCCACGAACTGCTCGGCCGGCGGACGCGGGACATCACGCTGAAGCAAGGGCGCCTGTACGAGCTGATGCGCGGCGGGCGCGGACTGCTGCTGGACCGGACCGGCCAACTCTCGGTGACGGGCTGGGCCGACCGGATCGACCATGTCGTCGACGACAGCGAGGAACTGGACGTGCCCGCGATGCTGCTCCGCCCCGACGGACATGTGGCGTGGGTCGGCGCCGACCAGCACGATCTGCTCGACCGGTTGCCCACCTGGTTCGGCGCCCCCACCGCCTGAGCGCAGCCCGTACGGAGCCGGGCCCGGTCGGGCCCGGCCCCGTACGGCGTGCCTGGCGGCGACTCAGCCGCCCTGGACGACGCTCAGGTCGATGCGTGCCAGGCGCTCGGGGTCGGTGAGGACGTCGAGCGCGGTGATCCTTCCGTCCCGGATGGTGAACGCCATGACCGACAGCGCCGGCCCTCCGCCATCGCGACCGCCCCGGGGACCCCGTTGACCAGCGCCGCATGGGCCGCCTCGGCGAACCGCGCGAAGGTGATCGCCTGGGAGGCGACCTCGGCCGCGCCGCGCCGGAGCAGCGTGGGGCGCAGCGCGCCGCCGTCGGAGCGGGCCACCACATCGGGGTCGAGGACCGCGACGAGCGCGTCGAAGTCCCCGCCGCGCGAGGCGGCGAGAAAGGCATCGACGATGCCGCGCAGGCGGGCCCGGTCGGGGTCCGGAGCGGGCACCGCGCCCTGGACACGGCGCCGGGCCCGGCTCGCGAGCTGCCGGGGCGTGGCGGCGGAACGCCCGAGCACGGGGGCGATCTCGTCGAAGGGCACGGCGAACAGGTCGTGCAGGACGAAGGCCAGACGCTCGGCGGGGGCGAGGGTGTCCAGGACGACGATCAGGGCGATGCCGACCGAGTCGGCCAGCAGGATCTCCTGCTCGGGGTCGGGCCCGTCCGCGCGGCTGACGATCGGGTCGGGAAGGCGGACCTGCCCGTCCTGGTCGTGCAGCGGATCCTCGCGCCGTGTGCCGCGCGGGCGCAGCATGTCCAGACACACCCGGCCGACCACGATCGACCGGGTAACCAGCTTCGCCCGCATAGGGGTTGGGGGAGCCGGAGCGGCCTTTTCCGTGGCAGCGGCCTCGCCTACTCCTCGGTCCGGGCCGCCTTCCTGAGGCGCCGGTAGAGGCGGCTGCGATCGGTGTAGAGCTCGTGGCTGTCCGACGGGACGAAGGCTCCGCCGATCGCCATGGCGGGGGTTCCCAGGACGGGTGACGTACGGAGCACCTCGTCGGCGGCTTCGACGAAGTCCCGGTGCTTCGTCTCCAGCACCGCCGCGTCGAACTCGGGGCCGCGCAGGCCCGGAATCATGATGGCCATGCCCAGCAACCGGTCCCGCGTGAAGCCCCCGGACTTCCGCACCCTGCTCTGTTCGCGGTACAGCAGGTCGTGGTAGTCGGCGAACCTGCTCTGATCCAGGGCGGCGCGCAGGGCGTTCGCCGCGAACTTCGATCCCGGGCCGAGGAAGGACCCCAGCGTGAACTGCAGCTGCAGCGCGCCGTTGCGGGCCGCGCGCTTCAGGTACGGGGCGGTGCCCTCCGTCTCGAACTCGGCACAGGCCGGGCAGCTCATGTCCTCGTACAGCCGGACGGCGAGAGGAGCGCCGGGGTCGCCGAGCACGATGGTGGTGCCGTCGGCGGCCAGGGATTCCGGGGCGGCGGGCAGATTCGCGCTCGCCGAGACGTCGAGCGGGTCGTCGCTCCCGCCGTTCCTGCTGCGGCAGGCGCCGACGGACGCCGAGGCGGTGAGGGCCGCCGCCGCGACCAGGAAGCCGCGTCTGGATCCGACCCGCATGTATGCCCTCTCCCCGTGATCAACAGGGGAGACAGTACGTGGTCGGCGGCCCCGGCGCGCACCGGTATTCCGCCCGCCGAACCGGCCGTCAGCGGACCCCCGCCGCGCCTTCGAGGAACTGGCGCAGGTCGATGACCTCGTAGCCCTCGGCCAGGGCGGCGTCGACGATCAGGGGAAGGGCTTCGGCGTCGAGGACGACGCCGGAGCCGTTGCTGCCGACGTGCATCTGGATGATCGCCCCGGGAACGAAGGCGTCGACGGCCCGTTTGACGGCCTTGTCCACACTCATGCCGCCCTGCGGGCCGAGGTAGCCGTTCGTGTCGGCGCTGAACTCGATCGCCGCGTAGCCCAGGTCGTTGACGTCGGTGATGGACTCCGGGGTGGTGGAGCTGTAGGGGAAACGGAAGAACGGCAGGGGCTCGGTCCCGGACGCCGCCCGGATGGCCGCGTCGGCCCCGCGTACCTCGTCCGCCCGCTCGGTGGTGCTGAGGTCGTCGAAGTAGGGGTGGCTGTACGAGTGGTTGCCGAGGCCGTGCCCCGCGTCGGCGATGGAACGCACCGCCGCGGGGTGGGCCTCGGCGAACGCGCCGGTCGGGAAGAAGGTGGCGGGCAGCTTTCGCCGGCGCAGTTCGGCCAGCACCGTGTCGATCCCGTCGACGTCCCAGGCGGCGTTGAAGGTGAGGGCCAGGACCCTGCTGGAGGTGGGCAGCCGGCGGATCTCGTCGCCCAGCAGCGACGCAGGCGGGCGGGGACCGGCGGCGGCCCGGGCGGTGCGACCCGGCGCGGGCGCGGCCGCGGCCGGGGAGGCGGGCGCGAACCCGGTGAGCCCCGCGAACCCGGTGAGCCCCGCGCACAGCAGGCCCGCCAGGGCGGAGCGTCGTTCCACATCCACCACGGTCGGTCACTCCCTACGGTCACGGCCTTCGGCTCCGGCCTGTCACCGAGTGTGCGACGCCGCGGGCCGCAGCACCCGCAGCCCGTGCCGGGGCACCCGGGTGATCTCCTGCAGACGCCACCTACGACGGGCGCCGCCGCAGGTGCGTCGTGAGGTGGTGCTGCAGGGGCTGTCCCACGGCAGCCATGTCGTGGACGACCGTCATCTCGCCGTTCCCGACCGTGTAGTGCCGTCGTGTGCCGGTGACCTCCTTGGCGAGCGGGGTCAGCGCCACGTCCTTGGTCTCGATCTCGAACTCCGCACCGGACACCTGCCCGACGTACGTCTCCACGATGCCCGTCGGGTGGGCGAGCACGACCTCCAGCCCGGCGTCGGGAGTCACCCGCCACCACCCTGCCTCACGGCCCGCCGGCCGCACCGGCGCCCCGGACCCGTCGATCAGCCACGCGCGTGCCTCGTAGCGCAGGAAGGGGCGGCCGTCGTGGCTGAAGGTGATCTCCTGCTCGTAGCGGAAGTCCTTCTCGAGGGTCGGGTACTCGCCCTGCCCGCGGCCGTGCCAGCGTCCCAGCAGGGGCAGTACGGGCCGCAGCAGCGGGTGCGGCTCGGGGCCCTCGCCGAGGACGTGGCTGTCAGGGTAGGGATTTTCCTGCACCGACTCGAACATGTTCACCTTGTCTGTCTGCGAGTACCGCCGAATCCCGCAGCTTAGAGGCTCCGCTCACCCTCCACGAACACCACGAGCCGGTCCTGGACCCGCAGGACACCGACCACGTCGTGATGGCGCACCCCTTCCCCTCCGTGCCGCTCGGCTTCTCCGTGATGGGAACGCGCACCCTGTGGTGGGGAAGGCTGTGCCGGGGAAACGGGGCAGAAACGCGGCTACGTCATGGACCCATGCTGGTGTGGGCGTGCGTGAAGTCGAGCGTGCTCAGAGGCAGCCGCAGCCTGTGGCGTAGAACAACAGGAAGACGGTCGTCCCCGCGGTCAGGATGAAGCCGGCCGTGGTCAGGGCGGCGAGGCCCCGACGACCACCCTTGGCGGGGCCGTGGAAGGTCTGCCAGGCGCCGTGGGCGAGGAAGAGGCTGAGCAGCCCGGCCCCCACCACGGTCAAGCGTGGGCTGAAGGACCAGCTCAGGTAGGCGATCAGCACCAGGCAGCCGAGCAGGGCGCAGGCGAGCAGGGTGAGGATCGCCTCGCCGACGGTTTCTCCAACGGCCTCGATCAGGAACTCGCCGACGCTTTTCACTGCCCTGCGGACCCCCATGACGCTCCTCCACCCTCGCGTACGGCGCCCCCGCACGGGGGGCCTGGTACCGAGGACCCGCGCTGGGCCTGAATGGTTGCGGAGGCGCTCAGGAGCGGCTTCCCAATGGAGAAGTCAACCGTCGTAGGTCAGATCCACTAGCCGAGCCTTCCCTGACGGATGGTCCGCACGGCGAGCACCGGGTTCATGGGTTCGATGAGTTGTTCAACGGCGATCGCCACAAGGTGGGCTGGGGCCTCGGCGTGCAGCAGCGCACTCATGTACTCAAGGGCCTGCGCCAGAGACAACATCGGCAGTCTCTGGCGCAGGATGCGTACTGCTGGCATGCGTGCAGCACTGTGGTGCGCAGCGGGTCCACGCCTAGAGCGGTCCACTTCTGGTTCTCGCGATCCAGCTCTTCCTCGACGATACGAACTGCGTCTCTCGCTCGATCACACGTGCAGCATCCACTATGGATCAGATGCCGGCCAGCACGTTTCTGGGCTGCCCGCAGTCACAACGCCTGTCGTTGCGACAACGGCCGGCTGGTTGGCTCGGGTGGCACGACGTCGTAGAGGCGCCGGTTACTGATCAGGGCCCATAGGACGTTGCCGCGGCCGCCTCGCGGTGCTCTCCGTCCGCAGGGCCGTCCGGCTCACGCCGCACGTCTCGTCAGAAGCGGAACACGCCGAGGTCTCGCACCGTGTCGGCCAGAGCGCGGATGAGGTCGTTCTCGGCTTCGGTCCGCCAGACCAGGGCGAAGTGCAGGGCGGCCATGTCGGGGAGCGGAAGCCATCGGATGTTCGACATGCCCCAGTGCCTGGTGACATGGCCGGGGAAGGTGTGGATGATCTCGCCCATGCCGACGTGGTTGATCAGTTGATCGGCGTTGTCCGAGGCCGCGGAGGTGATGCGCTGGATCGGCCGGCCTCGGGGGGTGTGGAAGGGCAGGTAGCTGTCCTCCCAGTAGTCCGGCAGGCCGTGGGCAGTGCCGTGCGGGAAGTCGGCGAGCAGCTCCACTGGTACCGAGTCCCGTCCCGCGAGCCGGTGGTCGGCGGCCACGGCGAGGATCCGCGAGTCGGTGCACAGGATCGGCCCGACGGTGAAGTCCGGTTCTTCCACCGGCAGCCAGCCGACCACGACATCCATCGCACCGTTGCGGAGCTGGCCGAACACATCGGTGAAGGTCGCCTGACGGACCTGGAGTCCCCAGTGCGGATACCGGGCGCGGAACGCCCTCCAATAGGGGTGCAGCTCGGCGACGTTGAAGGGCATCAGGCTGACGCGGAGCTGCGCGGTGATGCCGCGGGCCGCCAGCTGGGCGCGTTCCAGGGATTCGTGCAGGCCCGCGTAGACCGGTTGCAGATCGTCGCGGAACTGGCGGCCGACCTCCGTCAGGCGCACCGTGCGGCTGGTACGGGCGAACAGCTCGGCGCCGATGCGCCGTTCCTGCTTCTTGATGGCCTGGCTGACGCGCGCCTGGGAGATGTGCAGCCGCTGTGCGGTCCGGCCGAAATGCAGCTCCTCGGCCAGCACCAGGAAGATCTCGATGTCCCGCAGCTCCACCGGCCCACGGCCCTTCGTCGATAACCTGGCGGTTATGGAACCGCGCACAAGTGTTCCTTGATCATACGCCCGAACTGCAAGATCTTTGAGGCATGCAGTCACGCGTGCACAAACCCCCGTTCGTACGGTCGGACGCGATGAGGTGCCCCACCGGCGCCTTCGTCCCGTCATCGGCGCGTCGTGCCTTCAGCCACGTCAGGGCAGTGACCGGTGAGCACACCGGAACGCTTTCGAACCGCTCATGAGCGATGCCATCGACCTGACCGTGATGTACGCGATGCATGACGCCCTGCGCCGGGAACTGGCCCATTTGGACCGGCTCACCACCGCCGCGGACCATGACCCGCGGCAGGTGCTGGCCACCACGGCCGGATGGACGCTGTTCAAGAAGGCCCTCCATGCCCACCTCACGGCCGAGGACGACGCGCTGTGGCCGTCGCTGCGGCGGAATCTGGCCGGCCGGCCGAAGGACCTGGCGCTGCTGGAGGTGATGGAGGCCGAACATGCCGCCATCGCCACGGTGATCCACGCCATCGACGGCGCGCTGACCGACCCCGGTGCCGACTCGCTGTGGTTGGGCCAGCTCGCCGACGCTCTGACCCGCGGCCTGGCAGGCCACCTCAAGCACGAGGAGGGAACGGCGCTCCCGCTGCTCCAGCGGGTGCTGACGGCCGAGCAGTGGGGCCACTTCAACCGGGTCCAGGCCCGGTACATCGACCAGGACGCACCGCTGCTGCTGCCGTGGCTGCTGGACGGCGCCGACGAACCGACGGCGGAGAGGCTCCTCGCCCGGCTGTCCGCACCCGCCTACGCCGCCTGCACCGCCCGGTGGATCCCGGCGTACGCCGATCTCGACCGCTGGGGTCCGGGCACCACGGCCTGACGCAGCCTCATCACGTACGACCGCCCCGAACACGAAAGCCGTCACCTTGTCCGAATCCATACATGTCCATCCGCTCCAGCGCGTTTCGGCGGCCGAGGCCGCCGCCTGGTATCAAGTCGTCGCGGCCTCAACGGCCCACGATCTGCCCGGAGTACCGGCCCCCGACCCCGGACAGGTCCACGCCCAGCTCACCCGGCCCGCTCTGGGCAGCCACCGGCTGACCTGGCTGGCCACCACGACGGACGGCACCGCGGTCGCCGTCGCCGGCCTGCGGGTGTTCACCTCCCCGGGCCAGAAACACCTCGCCGAACTCGAACTCCACGTCGGCCCCGCACACCGGCGCCGGGGAACCGGATCCCGCCTGCTGGCCACGGCCGTCGCGGCCTGCCGAACCGAGAACCGGCGCGCCCTGATCACCACAGCCGCGGCCGACAGCCCCGGCGAAGCCTTCTGCGAACGGCGGGGATTCCGCCGGGCACTGACCCTGGACCACCTCCTCATGCGCCTCGACGAGACGGACCGGGCCGGCCTCCTCCGGGCCGCCGATGCCCAGCACCCCGGCTACCGGCTGACCGGCTGGACCGGCACGGTCCCC
>NZ_JBVIAH010000019.1:157628-200605 GCF_055574035.1 Streptomyces sp. NPDC030021 | reverse complement strand
TCCGTGTTCTCGAGCGTCGCCTTCTCAAGGTCGAAGCTTTGAGGTTCCGGCCCGATGTCCTTGATGGTCATACTTCTCTCCCGGTCAACGAAGGCAGTACGCGGTACACGGTCGCGGTCTTGCGCCGGCCCACGTCAACGTTCTCAGAACCCTGGGCTGTTCCGGCCACAAGCACGCGAGCCGCCAGCGCACAAATGGCCGCGACCCGTTGCCGCATTCCGCTGTGCATCCGGTCGTGCAGTCGACCGGGTTCATGCAGTCGATGACAGTTTTTCCGGCCAGGCGCCGACGCGACACCTCCATGATCGAGTACCCCGTACGCGCACTCCAGCACAGCCCGCCGGAGATCGGTTACGGACAATGGCGGAATCCTCGGACCAGGACGACTCCTGCCGACCCAACGCCAAACCTCAGACTCAGGTCACTGGTGGGGCTCGGTTGGATTCCGCTGCAGTCGACGCGCTCGGGGCGGGCCGCGCCGAGCGTGCTGACCGCACGTCGCTCACTGCACGGACGGTTGCCGCGATACGGCAGGGGCAGAGTCCTCGGTCAGGAATCACCTCAGGTCAAGCCAACCTGACCAAGCCCTACCAGGTGCAGCACCGGGTACGCCGGCGGTCCATGCAGCAGGGTGCGCCGGTAGAGCCGGATCTCGCCGACGGTGCGGGCTTCCACCGCCGAACGCGACAGCTTCCACACCGACCGAGCCACCCTCCTCCTCAGCTGGGGTCGTTGGCAGCGTCCGAAGACCGCCCCAGAGAGGGACGTACGGGCGCGACGAGTAGGCCACGCCCGCCGGAAAGACACGACAGATTCGCACAGACGTGCGTCTAATTCCTGAGGTCACATCACTCACATAGGCCATTTTTTCTGATTTACGGCCTATTGCTGTGAAATATGCGTGACTACTTCCGCGTGACGGCGTATCACTACCTCGGGCAGGGAGTCGCTCTCGCCCCCCGCTCAGGTGGAGCCTTCGCGCGGGCGCCGGCAGGGGGCTCGCGACCCTGAGCCGCCATCGTCGCGGGCGCTCGGGATCCTCCTGCGGGAGGACTGAGAGCCGAAGCAACAAGAAAGGTCCTGCTATGGCATTGGATGTCATCCGGTCGGTTCCACCCGATAAAAGACCTCAACGCAATACGCTCAAACGGGTAACCTTCGCCATGCTCCCCGCAGCGCTGCTGGCGGCGTCCGTCACCCTGCCTGCGAGCCTCGCGCACGCCGCCGAAGCCCCCGTGGGGCTGGGTACCGCCACCAACTACGCGGTTCTGGCCGGTTCGACGGTCACCAACACGAACACCCCCACCGTCATCAACGGCGACCTGGGGCTCGCTCCGGGCACATCGGTGACCAACTTTCCGCCCGGCATCGTCAACGGAGTGCAGCGCATTGCCCCCAACCCCGCTGCTTTCCAGGCGAAGACCGACCTCGTCACCGCCTACAACGACGCGGCAGGCCGAGGCCCCGGGACCGTGCTCGCTTCGGCCGAGATCGGCGGACTCACACTGGCGCCCGGCGTCTACACGGCCCCGACGACCGTGGGAATCACCGGGACGGTCACTCTCGACGGCCAGAACGACCCCGCCTCCGTCTTCATCTTCCGGATCCCCTCGACCCTGATCACGGCTCCGGCGAGTGTCGTGGCCTTCATCAACGGAGCAAACGCCTGCAACGTGTTCTGGCAGGTGGGCAGCTCCGCCACCATCGACACGACCTCCCAGTTCAAGGGCAACATCCTGGCCCTGGAATCCATCACGGTGAACACCGGCGCCGTGATCGAAGGCCGCGCCCTGGCACGCAATGGCGCCGTCACGCTGGACAACAACACCATCACGAGGGCGGCCTGCGCCGTCGGCCCGCCCGGACCTCCCGGACCGACCGGGCCTCCCGGACCGACGGGTGAGCCCGGCCCGACCGGCGCCCCCGGCCCGACGGGTGAGCCCGGCCCCACCGGCTCCCCCGGCCCCACTGGCGCCCCCGGTGCTCCTGGCCCGACCGGCAGCCCCGGCGCCCCCGGCCCGACCGGCGCTCCTGGCCCCACCGGCTCCCCCGGCCCCACTGGCGCCCCCGGTGCTCCTGGCCCGAGCGGCAGCCCCGGCGCCCCCGGCCCGACCGGCGCTCCTGGCCCGAGCGGCGCCCCCGGCCCGAGCGGCAGCCCCGGCGCCCCCGGCCCGACCGGCGCCCCCGGTGCTCCCGGCCCGACGGGCGCCGCAGGACCTGCCGGACCCGCAGGACCCGCAGGACCCGCCGGACCTGCCGGACCCGCCGGACCCGCAGGGCCCAAGGGGCCTCGCGGCGACAAGGGTGAAAAGGGCGACTCGGGCGATCACGACCACGGACACGGCGGCGACGACGACGACCACGGTCACGACGACGAGGGCGAGCACGGTCGCGACGACGACCACGGCAAGCCCGGCCACGGCCACGACGGCCACGACGGCCACGGCAAGCCCCCGTGGGCCGACCTCCTGCCGGGCGGCCTCGACGATGCTCTGGGCCAGTTCGCTCCCGGCCACACGGCCAAGAGCGTCAACTTCGCCCACGTGAGCGCCGCCACCGGCCAGCAGCCGAAGCAGGCGTCGCCGGACCTCGCCACGACCGGCTCTAGCAGCGAGGCCGGCATCGGCATCACGGCCGCCACCGCAGCCGCGCTGGCATTCGTCGGAGGCTCGGCCTTCCTCGCCATGAAGCGGACCCGGCGAGGTACAGCAACCCGACAGGACTAGCCCATCGCAGGCGTGACCGTCTCCCGTCCCGTCACCGACAGCGACGTACGCATCGACGGAAGTGGTTGAAGCTCGATCAAGCACAGAGGGACCCGCCTGGTCCGCCGTTCGGCGGCTGAGCCCCTGGACGCGCCGTCCAGGGGCTCAGTGGGGCTTGCGAGTGATCAGCCCCGAGAACGCGGTCACACCCTCGGCAGGGACAGCGTGCGGGCGTCTGGCCGGAACTCCGTGCCTGCGTACACCCATACATGTCGCTGTAGCGCCGCACGTCGGATCGTTTCTCCAGATAGAGGTCGCCGGTGAACCTCTCCAGACGCGCCACAGAACCGATTCGTCCAGGACAGCCCACAGGCGGAGCGGGTTGCCCGGGGGCGCAGCCGGTCCTGGCGGCGGAGGCCCCGCTTCGGCCTTGCCCTTGTCACCATCGTCGTCACGGTCCTGTCAGTCGAGGCGCGCCAGACCACGCCGGCCTGCAGGCCCGTATCACCGTGGAAAGTCCCTTATCCCGGGGATGCGCCCCAGGCGTAGCATGATGTTTGGGTCAATGCACTCTCACGTGCGGCGGCCCGGAAGGGCGGCCCCGGCGTGTGAATGTGCCGGGGCCGTTGTGTCGGCACGGTCCCACCGCAGGGAGCGACACATGATCCATCAGCCGGTATCCGCGAGTGGCGCGACAGCGACGTTCTCGATGTGAAGGGCGTCAGGATCGGCGGACCCGTGCCGCGTGCATGCCCTTCGGAACGGTGAACAGCAGTCGACACCGGTACGGGAAGACCTTCGCGGCGTACCCTTCGGCAACCAGTTTTCGCAGGTCAGAGACCACACGAGCGTCCTGCGCGCCATAGGGATGACCGGCTGACCAGCGGTTCGAGGCACGCACACGCACCTCGGTGACCAGCCTGGCCGTCACCGCAGTCAGCCACGCGAGGCCGAGTCCGGCTCCCGTGGTGAAGGCGAGAACGGAGAGCCTGACTCACGTGCAGCCGGTGTCCCGTACGTCCGCGATGCCCCGCGCCCGCGCGTGCTCACGCTCCCCGACATAACCCTGCGGTTATCGAGCCATTCCAGATCCGGCGTTGATCACGTCCGCCGCCCGAGGGAGCCTTGAGGCCACCGGAGAACGACGCGTCGAACGACGCCTGGTCACAGGAGATTTCACCATGCGGGCACGTATGAACAACCCGGCTTTCGTGCTACCGGCCGGCATCAAGGGCAAAGGCAGCACCTGCAAGGCGACCAACGAGCATGCACGCGCACGTGGAGATCCTGCGGAAGGCCGGGGGTGACCGGCGGGACACGGGCGCGGGAAAGGAACGCGGACACGATGGACGGCCGGCGCGACATGATCGCGATGTACGCGATGCACGACGCGCTTCGGCGCGACCTCCAGCACGTCACCCGCATCACCTCGCGCGCCGATCGCGACCGGGCGAGGCCCTGCGTACCGCCGCGGGCTGGGACCTCCTCAAGACGGCTCTGCGCGTCCACCCCGGCGCCGAGGACGACGCCCTGTGGCCGGCCCCGCGCGACAACCTCACCGGGAGGCCCGACGACCTCGCCCCCTCGGAGGCGATGGAGGCCGAGCACGCGGCCCTCGATCCGCCGGTCGAAGCGCTCGACATGGCCCTGGCTGACCTGGGAACGACGCCGTACTTGGTCGGCGACCTCGCGGACTCCCTCGTCACCGGCCTGACCGGGCACCTCGCCCACGAAGAGGAGGCCGCGCTTCCGCTCGGCCAAGAGGCCGTCACGCCGGAGCGGTGAGCCCACTCCGGCACGGTCCACGCCCAGCGGATCGGCCCCGACGCGCCCCGGCTCCTGCCCTGGCTCCCGGACGGCGCCGGCGAAACGACGATCACGAAGATGCTGGCCCCCCTGCCCGGGCCGGCACGCCATGCCTACGAGCACCAGCGGCGGCCGGCCTGCACGGCGCTCGACCCGTGGGCCGGAGCCCCCGCGGCCTGACCCGGCCCTGGGGAACATCGGTACGGCCCAGGCGGCGGCGTTGCCGAGGGAGTCCCCTGCCATGAGTGCCGCGCAGGGACGGGTCTTGAAGATCAAACACCGTATGCAAGGAGATTCATCATGGGACAGAGCAACCGCGGCTTCTCCGAAGCAGGGCTGCGCCGAATGCGCGACGTGCTGGCACGGCACGTCGAGTCCGGGAAGATTCCCGGACTCGTCGCCCTGGTCGGCCGGGGCGAGGAGACGCACGTCGAAGCGCTCGGGACGATGCGGCACGATGGTGGCGAGCCGATGCGCCGGGACACGATCTTCCGGATGGCCTCGACATCCAAGCCGGTCGCAATGGCAGCGGCGATGGTCCTGCTCGACGAGTGCAGGCTGCGCCTGGACGACCTGGTGGAGCAGTGGCTGCCCGAACTCGCCGACCGGCAGGTGCTGAAGCGGATCGACGGCCCGCTGGACGACACCGCGCCGGCGCGGCGGCCGATCACCGTACGGGACCTGCTGACCTCCACGTTCGGGCTCGGCATGGATCTGACGTCGCTGGGCACTCCGATCATGGATGCGGTCTTCGAGCTGGAGCTCACAGGCCATGGCACGACGCCCGAGCCGGACGAGTGGATGCGCCGCCTCGGCACGCTCCCGCTGATGCACCAGCCCGGACAGCACTGGCAGTACCACATCAGCCACGACGTACTCGGCGTGCTTGTCGCCAGGGTCTCGGGCCAGCCGTTCGAGACGTTTCTGCGCGAACGCGTCCTCGATCCACTGGGGATGCAGGACACCGGTTTCCACGTCCCCGCCGACAAGATCGACCGGCTGCCGCCCAGCTACGCCCCCGACCCGCAGACCGGCGAGTTCACCGTGTGGGACGAGGCGGCAGGCGGACGGGTCAGCGAGCCTCCGGTGTTCCAGTCCGGCGGCGGTGGGCTGGTCTCCACCGTCGACGACTACCACGCCTATTTCCGGATGCTGCTGAATCACGGGATGCACGGGACCGAGCGGATCCTGTCCCGGGCCGCCGTCGAGCTGATGACCACCAACTGCCTCACGCCCGAACAGCAAGCCACCCGACACGCCCTGGCCACCAACAACGTCCATGTGTCGTTCGGCCAAGGGCAGCAGGGCGGCTGGGGTTTCGGGATGGCGGTGCGCACCTACCGCGGCGACTACGCGCCCATCGGCCAGTTCGGCTGGGACGGCGGAACCGGCACCACGGCCTACGCCGACCCGGACAACCAGCTCACCGGAATCCTGTTCACCCAGGTCGGGCTGTCAGTCCCGCATCCGGCGCAGCTCATCCACGACTTCTGGACCACGCTCTACCAGGCGATCGACGACTGACACCGAGCCCGCGCCCCGGTATGCCCCCGGGCGCCAACAGGACCGCAGTCACCGTCCGTCCGTTCGATCGAAGGAGTACACCACCATGTCCCTCACCCTTACCGCCCAGGACAAGCTCACCCTGCGGACCGCCGCGTACGGCGCCATTTCGCTGCTGGCCGCCGCTGACGCCACCGGCTCACCCCACAAGGTCGCCACCGAGGGCTCCATCGCCCTGTCCTCCGCGACCGGCCTGGTCGGCCACGTCCTCGCCGAGAAGTCGAAGGTCGAGAACCTGGACGGCAAGTCCGTAGCCGCGATTGCCGACCAGGTGCTGCCGGCCCTGACCGCAGCGATGGGCCTGCTCAAGAAGGCGGATCCGGCGGAGGCCGACAACTTCCGCAGCACCGTCCTGGTCGCCGTCGAAACGGCCACCCAGGCCCGCAAGGGCGAGCCCACGCCCACCCTGACCGACATCACCCGCAAGATCACCGGAGCCCTCGACGCCGCGTGACGGGATGGAGGCCCGGGACCATCCGGAACCTGGCGCGAGGAACCGGGCCCTCCGCCAGTACGCCGCCGGACCACGCCCGCGAAGCCTCTCTCGCCTGGTTCTCCTGAGCCACGGCCTGCCGACGCGCCGCTCCGAACGTGAAGCCCCCTGTGATCGCGCCCGCCGCCAGCGTGGCCCCTGCGGTGACTGGTGCGACAGCAGGAACATGGTCCATGTCACCCGTCTGCCCTTTGACGGCCCGAGCGGGATGGGCTGCACAACTGCCGGTCCGTTGAAGCAGGTTCTTCAGGGTGAGCGGTCATCGCTCCTTGCCCCGCCACTGTCGCGGGGCGCCGGGAAGTGCGGGTGGCCGATCGAGGGCGGAAAACGCTGTTCCGACCTGACGATGAAGGGCACATCCCGGTGCTGGCGGCACCAGGGCACGTGGACCGAACGCGGACGCCAGGAGGAAGGCGAGAAGGCCGGCGGGCGGAGGAGGAAGTGACTGGTTTGGTGACGGCGTGGCATCCGGCACGCACTGAGCGCCCTCCCGGGGCCGTGGTGGAGCCACACCCGGGAGGGCGTCATCCGTGTGCCTCGCTTCGCGGGCGACATGATGCAGACCGTCGCGGTGCGTGTCAGCGTGATCGGAGAGGAATCCGTACCCCACGCATCAAGAGGAGTCGCCGTCATGGACGGTAAGCAGAACAAGCACCAGGAGGAGCAGGGCAAGGGGCGCGAGGCGCAGGAACACCATCGCCCCGGAGACCCCGCGCGGCCCCAGCCCGGCAAGTCGTCCCGCGAGAAGGGACAGAAGGCCGGCCAGAAGGAGACCTCGCGCCGCCGCGAGGACGACCTGCTGCGCGAGGAGGACCTGCACGACGAGGGGCTCTGACCGGCGCACCACTCGCCCGCTTGAGGGTTCGGGGTCAGCCCGCCGCATCGGCGACGCCGTCGTCGGGTTCGGGTGTGGTGGCGATGAGGATCTGAGTGGCCTGCGTGATGTTGTCGGCGCGGACGGCGCGGGCCATCGCTTCGCGCGCAGCGTCGGCGTTCGTGTCCGGGGGAACCACCAACAGCGCGAAGTGGTCGTTGTGGCCGCGCGTGACGAGGATCGTGTCGTCGCCGACGGGGTCGGAATCGAGGTGCACGACCTGGCCTTCGATGACCAGACGGGCCGGGAGGCCGTTCCAGGCGGACGCGTCCACGCCCACCCGGGTGATCGGCCCGAGATGCCCCGTCAACACGCTGATCAGCGCGGGCAGCTCGGTCCCGATGTCGCGTGTGCGCGGCCACCACGCACCGTCCAGGATTCCCTCCCGGGACCGCCTGGTCTCCAGCCGCAGCAAGGCGGTACCCGGTTTCACCGCCTGGTGGATCTCATCCGGCAGGAGCAGCGGGGAAGGGCGGGGGATGTCGGAGTCAGCCATGGGGGTCGCCCGTCTGCAGGTGCGGGCATACGCCGCCGCAGGTCGGGCGGCGATAGCGACGCCCGTGCCCGGCCGCGACGCGCACCAGCCCGCCGTACATTCACGGTACTCCTGCCGCGCGCTCCGCCGCCCGCCGGAAAATACCTGGTCACGCCGGTGAGAGTCCCCCGAACAGGCGTACAGTCAAAGGACCGGGAGTACTTCGAACACCGGCTTCACGCGGGTGTCATTTCCGGCGATCGCCTAAAAACCGGGCTGCCGACGGGCAGTCCGGGGGCAGGTCCGCATCATGACCACCACCCTCGACCGGACCGCGCCCCGCGATCTCGCAGCAGAGCTCCCGGCACGTTTGTCCCTCACCCCGAAGACCACGCTCGCCGGCCGGCTGGACGGGGCCTGGTGGCCCTACTCCCGCGACCTCGAAGCCGAGCTCCCACCGCTCGCCGCCGCCCTGGAGGAACCGTGGGGGCGCGTCACCCGTGTCACGGTGAATCCCGCCCGCTGGCCGATCGTCCCGCGCACGGTTGCCGTGGCCGGGCGCATTCTGCACGTGGGCTGGTTCACCGAACAGGACCCCGACAAGCTGATCCTGCTCTCCTACACCGTCGGCCGCTGGGACCTCCTGGTGATCCCGCCCGAGACGGAGCCCGCGGCCGCGGCCCGGCTGATGGCCGCCGCCGCGATCCCGGGCAGCGCCCTCACCGCGGGCGTCCTGATGGCCAACGAGAGCGTCATCGGGCGCGGCATCCGCGACGCCCGCCGCCGGGAAGCCGCCTGGGAGGACGAGGGCGGGGCGTGCATGTCCCCCTTCGGGGAGCCGATGGGCCGAACCGCCCTGCCGCCGGCCGGGAACGGCTGGAGGTGAGCTCCGTGGAGACCGTCGTCCTCATCGCGGTGATCATCCTCATGATCGGCGTCGCAATGCGCTGGATCCACGTGCTGAACGCCCGGAACGACGCGCGGATCGAGGCCTACCGCTTCAGTGACCCCCTGCCGAGGCCGCCCGGCCTGCCGGACGACACCGGTCGTCGAGCCCACCACCCGGGTGCCGACCGGTAAGGAACGGACCTTCCTCCGACCGGGGGCAGTGGTCGGGGCGCCCCGGCGCCCCGACCCGCCGGCCTCCTCACCCAGCCTGAAGGGAACCACTCCCACGTGAAGTACATCGAGACCCAGGCCCTGCCGTCACTCGGGCACGCCGAGGTCCGGATCATCGCGCACACTCCGGAAGCCGCCCGAGCGGTCGCGGAGGCGCTCCGCCGCTGTTTCGCAGGCGCGGAACAGCGCAGCTACCCCGCCCTCGACGGCAACACCCGCCTCCACCTCACCGTGGACACGGCGACGCCCGCCGGGCCCGCCCGCTCGTGGCTGGCCGCCAGCAGGACCCCCGCCGGCACCGGCGCACACTCCGACGAGATCTGAGAAGCCCCGACCGGCCCCGGAGCCCGCTCCGTCCCCCACACGAAAGGACGCGGTCATGGCCACACTGCGCGAACGCAAGACCTACCGCGATCAGGTGCTCCAGGTCCTGTACGAAGCCGTCGAAGGCAACCGCCTCCTCGGCATCACCGGAGCACAGCTGCGGCGCGACCTCCACGTACCGGAACAGGACCTGGCCGCCGCCTGCACCTACCTGGCGGGCGAAGGGCTGATCACCGTCGACTGGGAACCCGGCAACACCCCCGCGATGGTCACCCTCACCCACGAGGGAATCCGGCGCATGGAGGCAGAGGAGGAAGGGACGGCAACGGGCGGGACGGCAACGGGCCCGGCGTGATCCGGAGGAGACGCCTAGATGCGGGCGAACGTCTCGGTCTGCCGGGCGAACTCCTGCGCCATGGCCGCGCTGACCGTGGGCCTGGTGTCGCCGATCGTGCGCAGGTAGTCCTCGGTGGTGGGGCGGGCCCGGGATCCGGTGTCGAAGGTGCGCTCGAACTGGACCTGGGAGACGGTACGCGCCACATGGGCGATGTCGGCAGGGGTGAACCCCTCACTGGCGGTCGCCAGCACCGCGCTGTCGGCCTCGGCGCCCGCTCGGGCCAGGTAGCTCTCCCACAGCGCGGTCCTCGCGCGGTCGTCGGGCGGGCCGATCGGCAGCACGTAGTCGAAACGGCCGTGCCGCAGGAACGCGGAGTCGAGCGTGGTCACGTCGTTCGTGGCGCATACGAGCAGCCGCCCGTCCTGGCCCCGGAACCGGACGATCGCCTTGAGCAGCTCGTTGACGACGCCGACCGCGGTCGCGTCGGCGCCGCTCCGGGTACCCGCGATCTCCTCGACCTCGTCGATGAAGACCAGGACGTGATCGAGCCGGGCGATCTCGTCGAAGCGCCGGTTCAGCCCGCTGGCCAGCCCGTATTCGGCTGCCAGCCGGGCGGGGAAGAGTTCGAGGAACGGCCATCCCAGGCGGCTGGCGATCGCGTGCGCGAACGTGCTCTTCCCCGTCCCGGGCGGCCCGAACAGCATCACGGCCCGCGGCAGCTCCACGCCGTGCTGGGCGGCCATTTCGGGATGGGCCAGCGGCAGGACCAGACGCCGCTCGATGAGCTCCTTCTCCCGCTGCATGCCCGCGACCTTCTGCCACAGTCCCCCGGGCGGCAGCTCCGCTCCCAGCGACGCGAGCATGCTGACCGCCTGGGGGGTCACACGCCCGCGCTTCTCGAAGAAGACCAGGCCCGGACGGGCGCCGAAGCCGCAGTTGTGCAGGGCGGTGGCACCGGTCTCACCGTCGGGCAGGACCGCGTGCACCGTTCGGACGCCACCGGTGAACAGCCGGTGCTCCAGGGCCGTGATCAGGTCGCTGCCCAGCCCTTGGTGCCGCCAGGCAGGCGCCATGCTGATGCGCAGGATCCACGCCCGGTCACCCTCCACCCTGCTCACCGCGGCGCCGACCACCTCCTCGTCCGCGGTGGCCACCACCGCCGGGTAGAGGGCCTGGAGGGCCGCCACGGCGTCCGAGAGCGGAAAGAGAGGTGATTCTCCGGCCGTGCCGCTCTCCGCGTCGACTCGGATCACCGCTTCGAGATCGTCCTGGGTGTAGTCCCTGACATGCCAACCCGTCATGGTCAGCTCCGTGTGTTCGCCCGTACTCCCATCATCGGCCGAGGTGCGCGGGACGCGCACGCCGGGCGAACGGTGCCGTACTCGCGCCGGTTGGCCACCGGCCGTGTCCGGCACCCTCCGGGCCCTTCGACGGCCTGCCGTCCCCACCGTGCCAGGGCCACGCCTGCTGTCGCGGACTCAGGACATCCCGCTTGTATCCACTCGAACGGTTGATCACTGTGTGCGCAGAGCCCGCCGGAATGGGGATCGCCGGGCAACTGCCGCTGGTCCGGGTGTTGTTCACGGCCGCGGGCAGTGGCGCAAGCGGGCCGTCCCGAAGCGCGGGGCGCACTCCGTACGGCCCGCGCCGCTCTCTCCCCCAGGTCCACCGCGGCAAGCCCATCGACCGAAGACACCCAGGACGGATCGCTTCTCCGCATCTCATCGAGGTCGAAGGGGGCGAGCACCGTGAACCCCCTCGGCGCGGCGGCGTCGAGGGCGAGACCGTAAGAGCGCCCTCCGGCGTAGTGGAGTGCGTCCTTGATGGGAAGCTCAAGATCTGCCCACAGGCGTTCGATCGCGGTCATCTGTTACCGCGAAGTGCGCGTTCCAGAGCGTCGAACGCAGCGTGCACGCGGGAGCGGTGATCGTCGGCGACATCGGCCGCGCGCTCGCCCGCGAGCAGGCGTCGGGCTGTGGCGACGTAGACGGCCCGGTACGCGGCGACGGTCAGTGCGGCCGCGAGGCGGGGGCCGGGGCCGTCGCCCCCGGGGGCGGTCTCGGCCATCGCGTCCCCCAGTGCCTGCTCCACCTCCTCCACGCCTTCACGCGCCCGCGCCCGCAGGGCGGGCGAGTCCAGCACGATGCGCCAGAAGTACGGGAAGTCGTCACTCACCGCCGCCAGCGGGTGGCGCTGGTCGAGGAGTTGGAGCAGCAGAGCGCGCAGAGCGGCCGACGGAGACTCGCCGGCCGGGCGGTTGCGTACCGCGGCCGTGAAGAGCTCGACGGCTTCGGGGATCCGGTCCAGGAAGAGGTCTTCCTTGCGGGGGAAGTGGTTGAAGACCGTCATCGTGGAGACATGGGCGGCCTTGGCGATCTCCGCCACGGTCACCTGGTCGAAGCCGCGCGCCGCGAACAGCATCGTCGCCTCGTCGGAGATCCGCTGCCGGGTCTCGCGCTTCTTGCGCTCGCGCAAGGTCAGCGCTTGGTCGCCCACGCGCTCCGCGGAGCCACGCCTCTCAGTTTCCTCGATCACGGATAACACTATAGCGACTCCAAAGTTTTAGTGACTAAAGTGAGCGCCATGAACTCGGACTTTGACGTAGTGGTGGCCGGAGGCGGCCCGGTCGGACTGATGCTGGCCTGCGAGCTCCGGCTCGGTGGCGCGAGCGTGGTGGTCGTCGAGCGCCGCACCGAAGTGGACCGGACCATCAAGGCAGGGTCGATCAACACATCGACCGCCGAGGCCTTCTACCGGCGCGGCATGCTGCCCGCGCTGGCCGAGGTCCAGCAGCGCTCCGTCGAACGGTTCCAGGCGTTCGTGCGCGAACAGCAAGGGACCCGGGGGAACGGACGGCCTCCCCGTACGCCGCCCGGGTTCGCCGGGCACTTCGCCGGGATCATGCTGAGCGGGGAGCTGCTGGACGCGACCGACCCGGACTTCGCGGACGCCGGTCCCGCTCGGGACGTCAGCCTCGTACCGCAGCAGGAGATCGAGCGGCTGCTCGCCGAGCGCGCCCGTGAACTCGGCGTCGAGGTGCGCAGCGGCACCGAGCTGACGGGGTTCGACGCGGACGACGGCGGAATCGAGGTCCGTGCGGCCCGGGTGCCCGACGGGTCGGGGGACGGGTCGGGTGACGGGTCGGGGGAGGTCATACGCGCGGACTGGCTCGTGGGCTGCGACGGCGGCCGCAGTACGGTCCGCAAGCTCGCCGGGTTCGCCTTCCCCGGTACGGATCCGCAGATCACCGGTCACCAAGCCCTCGTCGAGATGACCGGATCCCAAGCCCTGCGGCCCGGCTGGAACCACACGGACACCGGAATGTACGTGCACGGGCCGATGCCCGGCCGCATCCTCACGGTCGAGTTCGACGGCCCGCCTGCCGACCGGGAAGCGGCAGTCACCGCAGAGGACTTGCAGGCGAGTCTGCGACACGTCTCCGGGACCGAGGTCACGATCACCGGGGTGCGCACCGCCACCCGCTTCACCGACCACGCGCGCCAGGCGGCCGACTACCGCGCGGGCCGGGTGCTGCTGGCGGGCGACGCCGCGCACGTCCACTCGCCGTTCGGCGGCCAGGGCCTCAACCTGGGCATCGGGGATGCGATGAACCTCGGCTGGAAGCTCGCCGCGGTCGTACGCGGCCGGGCACCGGAAGGGCTGCTGGACTCGTACACGGCCGAACGGCACCCGGTCGGGGCATGGGTGCTCGACTGGACCCGGGCACAGATCGCGTTGATGCGGCCGGAACCACAGGCCCGCGCTCTGCGCGACGTCGTCACCGAGCTGGCCGGGTCCGTCGCGGGCACCACGTATTTCGCCAAGAAGATCTCCGGCGTCTCGCACCGGTACGACCTTCCCGGCAGCCATCCGCTGGTCGGCCGCAGCGCCCCGGACCTCGAATTCACCGACGGGACCCACCTCGCGGACCTGCTGCACGACGGGCGGGCACTGCTGCTCGACCTCGCCGACGACGCGGGGCTCAGGGCGCACGCACAGGGGTACGGCGAGCGCGTACGCGTCACCACCGCGGCCTGCTCCAGCAGGCCGGAGCCGGCCGGGCTGCTCGTACGCCCCGACGGAATCGTCGCCTGGGCGGGGGACGCGGCGGATACCGGGGACGGGCTCGCCGGCGCACTGGCGCGGTGGTTCGGCCGGGACGGGGGATGAGAACCCGGCGCGGGCCCGGCCGCACCTTCCTGTGAGAAAGGTGTTATCGCCGCGCTGCTCACGGGTCTCCTTCAGTGTCAGGCCAAGTGGGCCGTCACCTTCGAGGAGATGCGATGCGGTATCACGACGATGAGTTCACGTACGGCGCGGACGCGGGCGTGGGCGCGAACGTGGGCGCGGACGCGGGCGTGGTCGGTGCCGGTTCCGGGTCGGACCGGCGCGGCCGGGCGCGCGCTGCGCGCAGAGCGGCCGGCGGCCACCGCAGGAGCCGTCGCCGGACTCCCCTGATGGCGGCGGCCGCCGTGGTCCTGCTGGCCGGGGTCGGGAGTGCCTACGCCCTCATATCCGGCGGGGCTCCGGAACGTACCGCCGCGACCGGTTCCCCCTCGGCGCTCGCCGGCCGGCCGGACGCCGTGGACGGCCTGCCGACCGCCACCGCATCTCCGACCGCCGGCGCCGGCCCGGCGGCGACTGAGGGGACGGCGAGCCCGAGCGCCGGCGCGTCCGCCCCCGCATCGGCATCGGCATCCGCGCCCGCGCCCGCGCCGCAGGCGAAGGACGGGGAGCAGCGCTCCGGAGCGCCGGCCACGGAACGCGCTGCCAGGCCCGCCGCGCCCCCGACCCGCGGTACCTCGGGGAGCGGTCCGACGGGGCCGGACCCCAAGGTGCCCGGCCCTCGCACCTCAACGCAGGACGTCGCAACGGCCCAGTCGCTCTCCCTGCAACTGCTCAACAACGAACGAGCCGCCGTCGGCCGGCCTCCGCTGGCGCTCAAGCAGGACCTCGGCGACTTCGCCCGCAAGTGGGCCGAGCACATGAAGAACAACGGGTTCGCCCACTCCTCGTCGGCGGACCGCGCCTACCTGAAGACGGGCTCGCGCACCTGGACCGGCGAGAACATCGTCTGGTACAGCGATGCCTCGATGACCGCCCAGGAAGCCGCCGAGAAGTTCCAGTCGATGTGGCGCCACAGCTCCGGGCACTACAAGGCGCAGGTCAACCCGGACTTCACCGAGGTCGGCGTGGGCCTCTACCACGACTCCTCGGGCTGGTGGGGCGTGCACAACTTCTCCGACGGCAAGTGACGCGGGTCCTCAGTGGCCCTACCGGATCACCCCGGCCGCGCGGGCGGCCTTGAGCCAGTCCGGGAATTCCTTCATGAGGTGGTCGCAGAGGTCCGCGTCCGAGCGCGCGGCCGGCTGTCGGCCGGCCGCGAAAAAGCCGGCGTCGGCAGCTCCGGGCCGATGCCCGCCACGATCGCGATCCGGTCCACCGTGGCAGGTACCGCCGACCGGTCCGCGACGATGGTCCGGCCGCTGAGGACCACGCCGTCCTGCGCCGGATGGTTGTAGAAGACCAGGTCGTCGTCGGGCACTTGCCGAAGCGGAACCGGTCCCGTGGCCGAACCCCTGAAGCGGTTCCGGGGGGGGCGCCCCTGATAACCGATCCTTCTCGTCGCGAGAAGGACTTTCTCTTGGACTTGGCGCGAAGCAGCCCGGACCCTTGTGCACAGGCGTGCAGGCGCCGGCGCCTGCACGCAGTCGTCGGCGGAAATCCCCCCGCCCGCCCGCGCACCCACCCCCCGCAAGCAGCGACGCACAGGAGCCGACGAACATGCGCACACGCCTTCTGCTGGGCCTGGCCCTCCTCTCCACCGGACTCCTCGCCGGCGCGTTCGGCTACGGGGCGGCCAACCTCGTACCCACCTTCAACGCGGTACCGCTCGACATACGGCTGTCGTTCCACACCGAACTGATGAAGATGAACGGCATCACCATGCAGGCGGCGATGGGCGTGTCGATCGTCAGCTCGCTGACCCTCGCCGCCGTGACGCGCGGCCGTACGCGGCTGCTCGCGGGCGGGGCCGGCCTGCTGGCCCTCACGTCCCTCCTGGTCACCCGGTTCGGCAACGTCCCGATCAACGGCCGGATCAAGGACTGGGCGCACACCTCGGCCCCGGCCGATCACACGGAGATCCTGCGGGACTGGGAGATGTTCAACGACATCCGCACCGCCGCCGCCGTGGTCGCGTTCGGGCTCCTGATCTTCTCCGCCCTGCGGACGCCCGCCCGCGACTGACGACGCCGCACCCGGTCCCGCGCGCCCCGGCCCTGCCCTACGCGCCGGCCGGCGCCGCCGCGTCATCGGACTGCGCCGCGCGGACGATGGCCGCCGCGGCCCGGGACGCGGCCAGTACCGGACCGGTGCTCCGCGCGGCACGGCCGAGCATGAACGCGCCCTCCAGCAGGGCGATCACCGAGCTCGCGGTCTCGTGCGCGGCGGGCTCGGCGATACCGCCGGCGAGGTAGAAGGCGGCGAGGCCGTCCGTCCAGCTCGCGAAGACCTCGGCGGTGGCCAGGCGCAGCGGTTCATGGGTGCCGGCCACCTCCAGCGCGACGGTGGCGATGGGGCACGGGTCGGTGAAGTCGAGCTCGTGCAAGGTCTGCGCCGCGGCCGTGAACGCGTCGCGGGTGACGGTGGCCATGTCCGCGGCGGCCTCCGCCGGGGGGAAGAGGCCGGCGATCAGTTCCAGGTAGGCCGCGCCCGACGTACGGATCACCTCCTCGCCGAGCTGTGTCTTGCCCCCGGGGAAGAAGTGGTAGGCCGAGCCGTACGGGGCGTCGGCCGCCGCGACGATCTGCTTCATACCGCTGGCAGCGTAGCCCTGGCGCCGGAACAGCTCGGTCGCGGCGGTGACGATGCGTGCTCTGGTGTCGCCCGTGGTTCTCACCCTCGATAGTCTCTCACTAGATCGGTCTATCTAGTCGGAGGTAGCACCTTGTCCGAGATCGAACTGAGCGCAGGCGTCATCGACTTCACGGACACGGGCGGGGACGGAGAGGTCGTGGTGCTCGTCCACGGGCTCGGGTTCGACGGGTCGGTCTGGGACGAGGTGGTACGGGAACTGCGGGCCGATTTCCGGGTGGTGGTGCCCGTACTGCCGATCGGCAGCCATCGCAGGCCCATGCGGCCGGACGCGGACCTTTCGGCGCACGGGGTCGCCGCGCTCCTGGCCGAGTTCCTGGAGCGCCTCGGCCTGCGCGACGTCACCCTGGTCCAGAACGACGCGGGCACGGCCCAGCTCCTGGTGGGCGTGCGCGACGAACGCATCGGCCGCCTGGTGCTCACCTCGTGCGAGGCGCTGGAGAACTACCCACCGGGCATCCAGGGCAGGACCCTGTACGCGGCCTCCCGGATCCCGGGCGGCCTGTTCCTGCTGCTGCAGTCCTTCCGCGTCCCCTTCCTCGTACGGATGGGGAGCTCGCTGGGCGGGATGGCGCAGCGGCCGATCCCGTACGCGCTGGTCCGGCGCTGGTACGGGCCCCTGCTCGGCCGGCGCGCGATCCGCCGCGATCTCGCCAGGTTCTGCCGCAGCACCCGCAAGGACACCTACCTCATGGCCGCGGAGAAGCTCGCGGAATTCGACCGGCCCGCGCTGGTCGCCTGGGGAGCCCAGGACCGCATGATGCCCCCCGCCACGGGTCGACGGCTCGCCGAACTGCTGCCGCACGGGCGGTATGTGGAGATCCCCGGGGCGGGCACACTCGTCCAGCTGGACAATCCCGGGGCCCTCTGCGCGGAGCTGCGCCGTTTCATCGAGGAGACCGGCTGAGGCCCGGTCCGCGGCCGGCTGGTGATCGCGGCGTACGCGGCCGGCGTCGTATCACCCTCCGGCGGCGAACCCGGCACACAGGGCTGACGTATCCGAAAGAGACAACCTGGCTAGTGCTGTGACCGGCAAGGTTCACCGGGTTGCGACGCCCGGCACGGCACCTCGCTGCGTTGTCGGACCGCGCAAGTACGTCCAGTACGAGCCGCGGCCCTCCGCCTTGCGATGCACCGCACCTGACGCCGCAACCCGGCAAACCTTTCCGGCCACAGCACTAGTCGGGCCCGGTCCAGTCGAAGGTGATGTGCTTGCTGGACCGCCCTTCGCGGCTCCAAAGGAAGCCGTGGGCGTCGGCACGGTCCACCGTCGAGTGGCCCCAGGTCGCGACCTGGCCCGGTCCGGTCTCCGCACCCGGCAGGTTGGTCGACTGGACGCGCGCCCCCTCCGGGGTCGTGGGTCCCGTGAGCGCGACCGCGCTCGCCTCGACCCGGCCCGGTACCACGGCCCGCCAGCCCGCGAGGTCGTCGGCGACCTCGATCTCGATGGGGGCGAACTCCATGCCGCGCATTTCGGCGCCCATCATGCTCACCATCTCGGCGGGCCAACTGCCCGCCTGCCCACCGAAGATCATCTGAAGCGCCTCGCGCTGGAGGTCGTCGGCGCGCTCGTCGACGAAGACCGCGGCGTACGCGTCCGTGTGCTCGGCCCAGATGTTGCCGACGAACGAGGCCAGCATCAGCACGTTCAGGCCGTCCAGCCGTACGTCACCGTAACGGCCCTCGCGGATGTGCCAGGCCAGGATGCCGTCGCAGTCGCCGTGGGTGGGCAGCTGTGCGAACGAGCAGGGGCAGGGCACGTTGCACTTGCAGGTGTCGAACCAGTCGCCCGCCGCGTGCCACCGGGGAACGGCCGCCGTCGTCTCGGACATCTCCCTGCCTCCTCGTGACCGTGCCGGGACGTCGGTCTCGGGAGGACGGCGCAGCCCCCGGGAACCCTCGCCGTCCCACGCCCGGGTCGTACGGGTATCCACCCCGATTGTCCCACCGCAGAGGTCACCCGGAGGAGGTGTTTTCCGTGTACACGGGTGCACGCGTACACATGTTCCCGCGCGCACGCGCAGGTCCGCCGTGATGTGCTGGAGGCGTGCGCCTCGACCGGAAGGCCCTGTCACCCCCTCTGCGTCCGGCAAATCTGCTGTCGGCCCGGCAGCTTGCGTTCGCCTGGTCCGTGATGGCGTCGATCGCCCTCCTCGCCTGGGTGCTGGTGGTCGACCAGGCCCGTGGCATGGGGGTCGAGCCGGGAACCATGGGGATGGGCGTCCCGCTGTTCCTGCTGCTGTGGCTGGTCATGATGATCGCCATGATGTTCCCGTCGGTGGCCCCGGTGGCCCTCACCTGGGCGCGGGCCATCGGGCGCCGGTCGCCCACGGGAGTCGTGCGGGTGGCTCGTACCGCCCAGTTCGTCGGCGGGTACCTGCTGGCCTGGACGGCCTTCGGCCTGATCGCCTACGGGCTCCTCGCCGGGACCGGGGCCCTGGTGGACGAGCACCCGGGGGCCGGGCGCTGGATCGGCGCCGGGGCCTTCCTGGTCGCCGGGCTGTACCAGTTCGGCCCGTGGAAGGACCTCTGCCTGCGGCACTGCCGGAGCCCGATGGGCCAGCTCGTGCGCTACTCGGGCTTCCGGCCCCGGGCCCGCGATCTGCGGGTCGGGGCGCACCACGGGGCGTACTGCGTGGGCTGCTGCTGGGGGCTGATGGTCGTGCTCGTCCCGCTGGGCGTCATGAACGTCCTGGCGATGGCCGCGGTGGCCGTGGTGATCTTCGTGGAGAAGCTCTGGCGGCTGGGCCCCGTCTTCTCCCAGGTCGTCGGGGCCGCCTTCCTCGTACTCGCGGTACTGAGCCTCTTCCAGCCCTGGCTGCTGCCGGGCCTGATCCCGCCGCAGTCGCCCATGACGGAGATGCTCCGCCCCTAGGGGATGTCTGTCGATCAGGCCGGATCAGGGAGCCGGGCGGCCGGGCGGCCGGGCGGATCAGCCGACGGCCTTCTTGATGAGCTCGGCGATCAGCGTCTCATCGGCCGGGGTCAGCTTCGTCAGGGCGTACGCGGTCGGCCACATCGTGCCCTCGTCCAGGTTGGCCGGGTCGCTGAAACCGAGGGTGGCGTAGCGGGTCTTGAACTTCTGCGCGCTCTGGAAGAAGCAGAGCACCTTGCCGGCCTTGGCGTACGCGGGCATCCCGTACCAGAGCTTCGGGGCGAGGTCCGGGGCGGCGGCCCTGATGATGGCGTGGAGCCGTTCGGCGAGGACGCGGTCCGCGTCCTCCATCTCGGCGATCTTCGCCAGGACCTCGGCCTCCGGATCCGGCTTGGCGGAGCGCGCACCGCGGCGCCCGGCGGCCCTCAGCTCGTGGGCACGCTCCTTGATCGCGTCCCGTTCCGCATCCGTGAACCCGTCGGCCTTCTCCTCGGCCGCGCCGGTGTTCCTCGTCGACGTCTGCGTGCCCTTCATGTGCGGGTTCCTCTCTCGCGGAGCTCGATCGGGTGGTGCGGGTCAGGGACAGGGTCAGGAATCAGGCCGTGGGTGCCGGGGCCGCCACCGCGGCCTCCCACGCGAAGCCGTCGGGGTCGGTGAAGGGCCCGCCCGCGCCGCCGATCACGAGCCGGTGGGAGCCGGAGCCGTCGATCGGGACACCGACGTCCTTGGCCAGGGCGCGGCGCCCGTACAGCGCCACCTTGAAGGGGCTCGACGGGGTGGCGAACTCGACGTACTTGCTGCCGAAGCTCTTGGCCACGGCGAGGCCGCGGTCGACGTAGAACCGCTTGCTCGCGGACACGTCGGCGGCCCCCAGCAGGAGCACGATGTCGTCGATCCGCCCGGTGGCCGGGCCCGTGTCCCGCTTCGCCGACGTCGCGAGCTTCCAGATCGTCCCGTCCGGCGCCTGTACGACCGCGCCGTAGCCCCAGAACGACTTCGAGGCGGGCTTCAGCACGGTGGCACCGGCTTCGAGGGCGGCGGCGGCCAGGGCGTCCACGTCGGCCGGCCGGGGGACGGTGAGCGAGAGCACGAATCCGCGGAAGCCGGTCGCCGGCGCTTGCGAGGCGCGCAGGCGGACCTGCGCGCCCGGAGCGAAGGCGGTGTAGAAGTGGTGGGCGGCCGTGGTGTCGGCCACCTCAAGGGTGAGGGTTTCGATGGAGGCCATGAACATCACGCTAGTTGTGGGGCCGGGGCGGAGGCTTCTCGAATCCTGACCGGTTCGGCCGGTTCGGCCGGCCCTCGGGCGGCGCGCGGATACGCGTCAGGCGCCATGCCGACGAGCTCGGTGAAGCGGGTGCTGAAGATGCCCGGCGTCGGGCAGCCGACGGCCCGGCGGACCTCGGTGACGCCGAGGTCGCCACCCCGCAGCAGGACCGTCGCGCGCTGGATGCGGCGCGCCGTCAGGTAGGCGTACGGGGACGCGCCGTACGCGAGCCGGAACTGGCGGCCGAGGTGCCCGGCCGCCATGTCCGCGGCGCGGGCGAGCTCCTCGACGTCGAGCGGACGCGCGTACTCCCGGTCGATCCGGTCCCGGACGCGGCGCAGCCGCGCCAGGTCCTTCAGGTGCGAAGCCTCGATCAGTGCCTGTCTCCACGCGGGACGACACATGGAGGACCCCCCTTTCGTCGGTGTGCGGGCTCAGCGGAGTTCTTGGATGCGGATCAGGTTGCCCGCGGGGTCGCGGAAGGCGCAGTCGCGGACGCCGTACGGCTGCTCGGTCGGCTCCTGGACGACCTCGGCGTCGCCGGCCTGGATCTTCTCGAAGGTGCTGTCGAGGTTCTTGGTGGCGAGGAGGATCCAGCCGTAGGTGCCCTTCGCCATCATCTCGGCGATGGTGCGGCGCTCCGCCTCGGTGACACCGGGGTCGACGGCCGGCGGCGCGAGGAGGATCGACGTGCCGGGCTGGTCGGCGGGGCCGACCGTGATCCAGCGCATCTTGCCCTGGCCCACATCGCTGCGGACCTCGAAGCCGAGGACGTCGCGGTAGAAGGCCACGGCGGCGTCCGGGTCGTCCTGCGGCAGGGTGCTCATGTGAATGCTGATGTCCATGCCCGTCACGGTAACTGCGCCTGGACCAAGGGCGCTTCTCGAATCCTGACCGATTCGGGCCCCTCGTCCGAGCCCTCGCCGGACCCTCCTCCGGGCCCTCGACGGCCCCTCGTCCGGCCCCTCCTCCGGGCCCCTGTCCTGCCTCCTGCCGGGCGGGAATCGTCCGGGCCGGGGCCGCGGGGAACCCCGCCCGAGCAGGGGCGGCGGCGACCCGGTCCGCCGGGGGCCGATCCGGTGTCCGTGATCACCACGGGTTGCGGCCGGGCGGGGGACCGGGGGCGGGCCCTCGGGACGCCGTCGGCGCAGCTCAGGGCGGTGCCTTCACCCGGGCGGCCCGAAGCCCGGGCGATCTTCCCGGTGTGCGGTGCCCGACGCGTCGGCATAGGTCTGTGTTCGTAGGCGTCGTAGGCGCCCTGTGCCCCGGCACGGGCACCCGCCGCTCCAGCACCCCTGGTGAGGAGTCACATGTCACGTAGCAAGCGTCGATCCACCCCCCGAGCCGCCCGCCGAGCTGCCCGCAGGGCCGCGATCTCCGTCCTCGCGGCCACCGCCGCCCTGGTCACCGCCGTCCCGGCAGCCGCGCACGACGGTTCGGCCCGCCCCGAGGAGAAAGCGGCCCTCGGCGCCGAACACGCCCAGGAGCATACGGAGGTCCGCGAGCAGATCCTCAAGCTGGGCGGGTACTCCCAGCTCGCCCGGATCGACAGCCTGAACTCACTGACCCGGTCGCAGGCGGACGTGAACGCGGGCTTCCACCCCAAGGCGTTCGGGCAGTTCGCCGAGTACTTCCAGTCCCCGGACTTCGCCGCCCACATCGCCATGCTCCCGACCGGCAAGGTGCTGCTCTTCTCCTTCGAGCGCATGGAGACCGACCCGACCGAGGAGCCCGCACCGACCAACACCCTCGGCAAGGCCAACGCCGGCCGCGCCTTCCTGTGGGACCCGCGCCGCGGCACCGGAGCGGACGCCTTCAAGAAGGTCACCCCGCCCGAGCTGGTCGTGCCGGACGGCACGAACGAGAAGCGACCGGCGCCCTTCTTCTGCGCAGGACACGCCTTCCTGCCCAACGGCATGGTCGGCGTCTTCGGCGGCAACCTCGGCTACGGCGGCGGCGCCGGCGCCAAGCTGTCGCTGGTCTTCGACCCGTGGACCGAGAGCTGGTCCGTGAACAAGGACATGGAGGTCGGCCGCTGGTACCCCTCGGTGGCCACCGCCCCCGACGGCCGCCTGCTGATCATGTCCGGCCACACCGACCAGGGCTGGGGTACCTCCACCTCCGTCATCGAGCGCTTCCCCGCCAAGAGCCACCCCGTCCCCTTCGAGAAGACCGTGATCCCGAAGGACGTCCCGACGGACACCCTGCGCGTGGACGCGCCCTTCGGTACCGACAGCGACTACCCGCACCTGTTCACCCTGCGCGACGGCAAGGTGTACGGCCTGGGCCGGCACGCCACCAAGCAGTGGGCCTTCGACCCGGTCGCGGAGACCCGTACGGACCTGCCCGCGCGCCCCGACGGCGTGCACCGCGGCTACGGCTCCGCCGTGGCGCTGCCCGCCGGACTGCGCGGCCCGGACTCCGTACTGGTCCTCGGCGGCGACCGGGACGACCCCAACACCTACCGGCTCACGAGCGGCGGTGCCTGGGAGAAGCAGCAGCCCCGCGCCTTCGGCCGGACGCAGGACGACACGCTGCTGCTCCCGGACGCGAGCATGCTGACCGTCAACGGCGCCTACGGCATCCGGGACTACGGCAACGGCGAGTACAACCCCAAGTCCGATCTGAAGTACCGGCAGATCGAGACCCGCAACGCGCTGGGCGAGTGGAAGCTGGGACCGGCGCAGCGGCTGCCGCGCGGTTACCACTCCAACGCCGTCGTCCTCCCGGACGGCCGGGTCATGGTCACCGGTGACGAGCTGCAGCAGCTCGCCAACGACCCGAAGATCGACGACGACATGAACGGCAGCATCGAGATCTTCGAGCCGGCCTACCTCCACCAGGGCAGCCGCCCGTCCCTCGACCGCGCCCCCGACGGGCCGCTGCGGTACAACACCGCCTTCAACGTGGGGACCTCCACGCCCGACCAGGTCAAGAAGGCCGTCCTGCTGGCCCCGACCACGGCGACGCACTCGCTCAACACCAGCCAGCGCCACGTCGAACTGGGCATCGTCAAGCGCCAGGGGAACAGCCTGCGCCTGCAGGCGCCGCCCTCGGCCAATGACGTCCCGCCCGGCTACTACATGCTCTTCCTGCTGGACGAGAACGGGGTGCCGAGCGCGGCCAAGTGGGTCTCCTTCAGGTAACCCGTCAGGTAACCCGTAGGGCCTCCCGTCCCACGACACAGCCCCCAGGCGATGCGCCTGGGGGCTGTGGTGTCGCCGCCCGCGGGCGGCCGGCCGGTCGTCAGCGGTGGCGCAGCGCGTTCTGGGAGTCGACGTACTTCAGCATGAGGCGGGCGAAGTCGAGGCGGTCGCGCTCGCTCCAGCCGGCCGTCACGTACTCGAAGGCCGCGCGCTGGTGCCGCCGGAAGCGGTCCATCATGTCCCGGCCCTCGGGGCTGAGGTGCAGGATCGTACGGCGGCCGTCCTGCTGGGAGGCGGCGCGCACGAGGTAGCCGGCGGAGATGCTGTCGGACACCATGCGGCTGGCCACCGAGGGGTCGACGGCCAGGTACTCGGCGACGGCGCCGACGGTGATCTCGCGGCCGTCGCCCTGTTCGGCCTCCAGGACGATGTTGAGCACCAGAGTGCGGCTGAGGTCCTTCTGCGAGATCGGGTTCTCGACCTCCAGGAGCGAGGAGCGCCGCAGTTTCCCGAACGCCGGGCCCACGGCGTCCAGCAGTTCCTCGTCGGTCGCCGGCTCGTGCTTCGTCATGCCCCTCATCGTACATACGTGAGCTCACGCAGACATGTGTTGACGTGAAAACGTGTGCATGCGAGCATGCATATGTCATCACGAACGAATGGAGCTCTCGTGACCATCCTCATCACCGGCGCGCGCGGCAAGGTCGGCCGGGCCGTCGTCGACCGCCTGCACTCCGCCGGCCTCCCCGTCCGGGCCGCCAGCGCCCGCCCCGCCGAACTGAACGTCCCGGCCGGCGTCGAGACCGCCGAGCTCGTCCTGGACCGGCCCGAGACCTTCGCCGCCGCGCTCCGCGGGGTCCGCCAGGTCTTCCTCTACCCGCAGCCCGCCGGCATCCACGACCTGATCAAGGCCGCCGAGGCCGCCGGGGTCGAGCACGTCGTCCTGCTGTCCTCGTCTTCGGTGCTCGCCCCGGACGCCGGGACCGACCCGCTCGCGAGCCACAGCCTGAGGGTCGAGCGCGCCCTCGCCGACTCCGGTCTGACCTGCACGTTCCTGCGCCCCGACGCCTTCGCCAGCAACTCGCTGGGCTGGGCCTGGCCCGTCGGCCGGTCCCTGCCGGTCCAGCTCGCCTACCCGGACGCCCAGATCGCGCCCATCCACCCCGAGGACATCGCCGACATCGCCGCCCTGGCCCTGACCGGGGACTCCCTCACCGGCCGCGCGCTCACCCTGACCGGCTCCGAGTCGCTCTCCTTCCGCGAGCAGCTCGCCGTCCTCTCGGAGACCCTCGGCCGCGCGATCCCGGTCGAGCACATCACCCGCGCCGAGGCGGAGGAGCAGATGGGCCGGCACATGCCCGCCCCGATGGTGTCCTCGCTGCTCGACCTGTGGGAGGCCACCGACCACGGTCCCGCCGCCATCGGTGAGACCACCGAGTCCCTGCTCGGCGTACCCGCCCGCACCTACCGGCAGTGGGCCCGCGAGAACGCGGACGCCTTCACCGGCCGCTGACCCACAGGCCCGCAGGCCCACGGTCCCACCGGCCCACCGGCCTGCCGACCTCCCGAAGGAGCAGGACATGAAGCCCATCGGCTACTGGCTCAACCGCACGGACCAGGCCCTCACCGCGTCCATGGACGCCCTGCTGGCCGGCTTCGGCCTCACCCGGCTCGGCTGGCAGGTCCTGCGCGTCGTCGAGGACGACCCGCAGGCCACCGACACCGCCGTCCTGACCGCCCTGGCCGCGAACGCCGACGCCGCGGCGCTGACCTCGGCGCTCACCTCGGTGCTGGGCGGCGGCTGGGTGACCCGCCCGCAGCCGGACCGCCTCGCCCTGACCGACGGCGGCCGCGCCCGCCTCGCCGAGGTCGCCCGTCACGTGGACGCCTTCCGCGAGCTGGCGGCGACGGGGATCACCCGCGAGGAGTACGTCACCGCCGTCACCGTCCTGGAGCGCATGACCCGCAACCTCACCGAGCCGCGAGGCGGGTCTCCGGCCCGGCCGTGACCGGCCGCGGGGAGCCCTTCGGGCCGCGCAGAACGGTGAAGGCGACGCCCAGGGCGGCCAGGATCAGGGCGGCGCCGGCCGCGAAGGCCAGGTGGTAGCCGCCGGTCAGCGCCTCGGGGGCGGGAGCACCCGCCGCGGTGAGGGACTCGGTACGGGAGGCGGCCAGGGTGGAGAGGACCGCGATGCCCAGCGCCATGCCGATCTGCTGGGTGGTGTTGAAGAGCCCGGAGGCCAGACCCGCGTCGGCATCCTTCGCACCGGACATGCCCAGCGAGGTCAGCGCGGGGAGGGCGAGGCCGAAGCCGGCGGCCAGGAGCATCACCGGGAGCAGGTCGGTGAGGTAGTCCGCCCGGTCGGCCTGACCGGGTACGCGCGTCAGCAGGCCGAGTACGCCGACCAGGAGGACCAGACCGGCCAGCAGGACCTTGCGCTCGCCGAAGCGGGAGTTCAGGCGGGCCGAGACGGTGAGCGAGACCAGCCCGATCACGGCGGCGGCCGGCAGCATCGCGAGACCGGTCTCGGACGCGGAGTACCCGAGCACGTTCTGCATGTAGAGCGCGACGAGGATCTGGAAGGAGAACAGCGCGGCGACCATCAGCATCTGGACCAGGTTGGCGCCGAGGACGCTGCGCGAGCGGAAGATGCGCAGCGGCATGAGCGGGTTGCGCGCCGTGGCCTGGCGGACGAGGAAGCCGGCGAGCAGGGCGAGCGCGAGGGCACCGAACCCGAGGGTGTGGGCCGAAGCCGCCCCGTACGTCTCGATCTTGACGACCGTGTAGATCCCGAGCATCAGACCCGAGGTGACGAGCAGCGCGCCGAGGGTGTCCGCGCCCGCCTTCAGGCCCAGGCCCCGGTCGCCCGGCAGGGCCGGGAGGGCGACGAGGAGCACCGCGATGCCGATGGGCAGGTTGATGAAGAAGATCCAGTTCCAGGTCAGCGCGTCGGTGAGGACACCGCCGAGGACCTGCCCGATCGAGGCACCGGCCGCGCCGGTGAAGCTGAACACCCCGATGGCTCCGGCCCGTTCGCGCGGCTCCGTGAAGAGCGTGACGAGGATGCCGAGGCTCACGGCGGAGGCCATCGCACTGCCTGCGCCCTGCAGGAACCGGGCGGCGATCAGGACCCCGGGCGAGGTGGCGAGCCCGGCCAGCAGCGAGGCGGCGGTGAACACCCCGGTGCCCGCCAGGAACATCCGCTTGCGGCCGATCAGGTCACCGAGGCGGCCGGCGAGCAGGAGCAGCGAACCGAAGGCGATGAGATAGGCGTTGACGACCCAGCTCAGCCCGACCGGGGTGAAGCCGAGGTCACCCTGGATGGCCGGCATCGCGACCGTGACGATGCTGCCGTCGAGGATCGTCATCAGCATTCCGGTGGCCAGGACGCCCAGGGCGAGCCGGCGGGAGCGCGAGAGGGAAGCGGAGGGGGAAGTGGAGGGGGCGGTAGCGGTGGCGGGCACGGCGGTCTCTCCTGTTCGTTGGAGGCAACAGGAAAGACCGTAACAGATAGTTTTGTTGCAGACTATCTTTTACGGATTTATCGTTCGGCGGGCACTCGGCTACCGCTCCCGGCTACCCCTTCTGCCGCGCCCGCCGGGCCGGCCGCGGCCCCTCGACGGGGGTCTCCAGATGCCCCGTGACCAGCCGGTTCAACGCCCGGAGCAGCACCTCGCGCTCCTCCTCGGGCAGAGCGCCGAGCGCGCCCCCGTGGACCTGGTCGACGATCTTCCGGCTCTCCTTCGCGACCTTCGCCCCCTCCTCGGTCACCGCGATGACCCGGGCCCGCCGGTCGGTGCTGGAGGGCCTGCGCTCGGCGAGACCGGCCTTCTCCAGCGCGTCGACGGTCACCACCATCGTGGTCTTGTCCATGTCGCCGATCTCGGCGAGCTGCGCCTGGGTGCGCTCCTCCTCCAGGGCGTGGACGAGCACGCAGTGCATCCGCGGGGTGAGTCCGATCTCGCCGAGCCGCGCGCTCATCTGCGTACGCAGCACGTGACTGGTGTGGTCCAGAAGGAAGGACAGGTCCGGTTCGGTGCGCGTGGGTGCCATGGCTGTCATGTCTGCCAGGGTAACGAGAATCGATCCGTCGCGGATTATCGGCAACCGGACTACCGCTCAGGCCAGGATCTTGGCCTTCGCCCGGTCGAATTCCTCCTGGGTGATGTCGCCCTTGTCCTTGAGGGCGGAGAGCTTGTGCAGCTCGTCCGCCGAACCCGACCCGGCCCCGGCCGTCGTCTGCACGTACGCGCGGAAGGCCGCCTGCTGCTCCTCGGCCTGCTTCTGGTCCCGCTCGCGCATGCTGTGCCCGCGGGCGATCAGGTACACGAGGATGCCGAGGAACGGCACCACCAGCACGAAGATGAGCCAGCCCGCCTTCCCCCAGCCGCCCAGGGTGTGGTCACGGAAGATGTCCGTGATGACCTTGAAGAGGAGGAAGAACCACATGACCCACAGGAAGAACCACATCATCGTCCAGAAGACGTTGAGCAGCGGGTAATCGTCCATGCCCGACTCCGATCATGCGCGTGGTCCTTCATTCATACAGGCGACCCCGGCGGTCCGCATGCGGAGGACCGGCTCCGGTCGCGCGACGGGCTCCGGGCCGCTCTCCTGAAGGCATGGAACGCAACGCAGCCGACCAGCGCCGGCGCGTCCTGCTGGGTCACCTCCTGCGCTCGGTGCTCTCGGCCGCCCTCCTCACGTGGCTCTACTACGTGGCGCCCCTGGAGGGCGGGTTCGGTATCACCACCGTCCTGACGCTGGTGCTCGGCCTGGTGGTCTTCGGGCTGCTGACGACCTGGCAGATCACCGCCGTCTCCCACGCGCAGTTCCCCCGGATGCGCGCCCTGGAGGCGCTGGCCACCGGCGTGCCGCTGTTCCTGCTGCTGTTCTCCGCGACGTACTACCTGCTCGCCACGCAGGACCCCACGACATTCTCGGAGCCGCTGACCCGCACGGACGCCCTCTACTTCACCATCACCGTGTTCGCCACCGTGGGGTTCGGGGACATCGTCCCCACCACCGAGGGCAGCCGGGTGCTGGTCACCTTCCAGATGGTCGCCGACCTGATCCTCATCGGAGTGATCGCCAAAGCACTCGTCGGCGCGGTCAGAATCGGCATGCACAGGCGCAGTTCGCAGGCCCCCGGCCTGGAGGACGAGCCCTGAGCGGCGGAGTACGCCCCCCGGGTGGACCATCGAGGAAGCTGAAAGGAAGTGAGCCATGCCGCAGTCGCGTCCTCGATCCGGACCGCCCCCCGGCGGAACGCAGCCGCAGGAGGCCGACGTCCTCAGGCAGACCCTCCGCAGCCCCGGATACCTCAAGCTGCTGGTCTTCTGCGCCCTCATCAGCATCCCGGTGTCCCTCGCGTCGTTCTGGTTCCTCGCCGCGCTGCACAAGATGGAACACACGATGTGGACGGACCTCCCCGAGGCCCTGGGCTGGGACATCCCGCCCTGGTGGTGGCCGCTGCCCCTGCTGCTCGTCGCCGGTGTCGTGGTCGGTCTGGTCGTCCCGCACATGCGCGGCAACGGCGGTCACCTCCCCGCGGGCGGCCTGCACACCGGTGGGGCCTCGGCCGGCGTCCTGCCCGGCGTCGTGATCGCGGCGGTGGCGAGTCTGCCGCTCGGCGCGGTCCTGGGTCCGGAGGCCCCGCTGATCGCCCTCGGCGGCGGGCTGGCCCTGCTCTTCCGCAACCTCGCGCAGGTACCGGTGACCCCGCAGGGCACCGCGCTCGTGGGCGCGGCGGGCGCCGCGGCGGCCATCGCCACGATCTTCGGGAATCCGCTGATCGCCGCGGTGCTGCTGATCGAGGTGGCGGGCGTGGGCGGACCGCAGCTGTTCGCGGTCATGCTGCCGGCCCTGCTGTCCGCCGGGGTCGGGGACCTGGTCTTCACGGGCCTCGGGCGCTGGACGGGACTGCCGATCGGGAGCCTGAAGCTCGAACTGGGCGTACCCGTGCCCCACCTGGACGTGCCCGACGTGTTCTGGACGGTGCTCATCGCCGCGGCCCTGGCCCTCGCCCTGCACCCGGTGCTGACCGGCGCCCGGGTGATCGCCGCGTACGTCCTCGCACGGCCCCTTCTGCGGACCGTCCAGTGCGCGCTGGCCGCCGCGGCCTGCGCCAGCCTCTACGCGCTCATCACCGGCCTCTCACCCGCCGATGTCACCGGGTCGGGCCAGGCGCTGACCGGCAGGCTGGCCGCCGACCCGCACGCCTGGGGCGTGGGTGCGCTGATCGGCATTCTCCTCTTCAAGGGCGCCGGCTACGCCATCTGCCTCGGCAGCCTGCGCGGCGGCCCCGTCTTCCCGGCGCTCTGCCTCGGCGCCGTGGCGGGCGTCCTGCTCGGACCGCTGCCCGGTCTCGGCATCGTGCCCGCGATGGGAGCGGGCATGGCGGCGACCGCCGCCAGCGCGCTGCGGCTGCCGGTGAGCAGCGTGGTGATGGTGGTCCTGATGCTCGGCGGCACCGCGATGATCCCGGTCGTGATCATCGCGGCCGTGGTCGCCTTCGTGGTCACCGAGCTGCTGCCCGTGGGGCCCCCGATCCCCGATCTGCCCGCCGTGCCCGCGGCGCCTGCCGCACCCGCCGAGCCTGCCGCGCCCGCCGCGAAGTAGCGCGGAGCAGACGGAGAGGACCCCGCCCGGGAAGCCGGGCGGGGTCCTCGTACGCGTGCGGGGCGGTCGGCCGAACGGTCAGCAGCGCAGGCCGGTGGCGGCGGCCGTGGCGGCCTGGTCCAGACTCTCGATCTGCGGCTGCAACTGGGTGCGCGCTTCCTTGCCGGTCGTGTCGCCGGGCAGGTCCTGGTAGCTCTTCTTGAGGTCCTCGGCGGCCGACTGGACCGCGGCGCGCTCGGCGTCCTTCAGCTGGGACGCGTTCTCCTTGACCCCCGCCCAGTCCTTCTGGACGGCCTCGTAGGCGTCCTTGACCTGGTCCTTGGTCGCGTTGGCGGGATTCAGGGCCTTCAGCTTGGCGTTGTCGGCCTTGAGGGCATTCAGGTCGGTGCACAGGTCCGCGGCGGCCTGGCTGGCCTCCTCCGCGGGCGAGCTGTCGTCGGAGCACGCGGAGAGACCGAGAATCGCGCCGACGCAGAGCACACCGATCACCGGGAAACGCTTCATGGAGACCTTCCTCGATCTGACAAATCGGGTGTACCGGATCTTCCGGTACACCCGACAAAAATATGCAGATGAAGGAACACTCCGCATCCGCACCGCTGCGCTCTGCCAGGGGACGCCCACCCCCTAGGGGCGGATGTTCTGGTTCAGGTGGAACAGGTTCCCCGGGTCGTAGGCGCGCTTGACCGCGACCAGCCGGTCGTAGTTGCCCTTGTAGTTGGTCCGGATCCGGTCCTGGTCGTCGTCGGCCATGAAGTTGATGTAGCCGCCCTCCTCCGAGTGCGGGGCGGTCGCCTCGTAGTAGTCGCGCACCCAGGCGGTCGCGGACTCGTTGATGGCGGGGTCGGGCCACATGCCGGCGATCACCGTGGCGAACGACGCGTCCCGGTAGGCGAAGGCCGTCGCGTCCGGTGCGACGCGGTGGCAGGCGCCGTTGATCGGGTAGATGTGGACCGTCGAGTTCACGGCGGGCAGGCCCGGCGCGTGCCGCAGGTGCGCGTCGATCACGTCGTCACTGAGCTCGGTCACGAAATTGGCCTTCCAGTAGTGCTGGAGGCCGGGCGGTACGAGCGCGTCGAAGGCGCTGTTGAGCGCCGGGTAGGGCATCGGGCCCACGTGCTCGGCGACCACCGGCGCGAAGTCGTGGAAGGCCTGGAGGGCGCGCTCCCCCTCGTCGAGCGGCCCGGACCAGCACGCCACGATCAGCGCGAAGGTGTCACCGTGCCGGTCCTCCGGGATGAACGGGAGCGGCGGGGCTATCTGGAAGGCCGGGAAGCCGCCCAGTGCCTCCGGCGCGTCGGCGATGTAATCGGCGAAGGAGCGCAGCACGGTGGGAGCGTCCGCCAGCTCGAAGAGCATCGGTCCGCCGTAGATGTCCTTGACGGGGCTCAGCCGGAACTCGAACGAGGTCACCGCGCCGAAGTTGCCGCCACCTCCGCGCAGCGCCCAGAAGAGGTCGGCGTTCTCCTCCTCGCTCGCCACGACGAGCCGGCCGTCCGCGGTCACCACGTCGGCCGAGACCAGGTTGTCGCAGCTCAGGCCCAGTCCACGGGCCAGGTAGCCGATGCCGCCGCCGAGGGTCAGGCCGCCGACGCCGGTGGTGGAGATGATCCCGCCGGTCGCGGCCAGCCCGAAGGCGTACGTGGCCGCGTTGAAGTCGCCCCAGGTCGCCCCGCCCTCCGCGCGGGCCGTGCGCCCCGCGGCGTCGACGCGGACGCCGCGCATCCCGGACAGATCGGCGACCACGCCGCCGTCGCAGGTGCCGAAGCCGGGCACGCTGTGTCCGCCGCCCCGCACCGCCAGGTCGAGCCCGTTCTCGCGGGCGAAGTCGACCGCGGCCATGACGTCCCCCGCGTTGGCGCAGTGCACGACGGCCGCCGGCCTCCGGTCGATCATGGCGTTGTGGACCTTGCGCGCCTCGTCGTAGGACTCGTCGTCCGGGGTGACGACCGCCCCGCGTACCCGTTCTCGCAACTGGTCGATCGAGAGCTTGCCCATGGCTGTCGCTCCTCGTACCTCACGTCGTTCCACGCTGCGTCGTACTACGGCTGCAGGTGGCTGAAGCCCACCTCGAAGCGTTCGACCGAGACGATCCGCTGGCCCTCCCGCTGCGCGGTCTGCTCGCGGATCCGGGCGGCCTGCTCCTCGCTGTCCATCATGGTCCGTTCGTCGTCCCACAAGGTCAGCGACTTGGCCACGCCCGTGGCCCGGTCGACGAGGTAGTAGACGCCCCGGAATCCGGGAACGTCCTGGACCTGCCTGACAATCGCCTCCGAATTCCCGCTCACGTCTCCCTCCGCGGGGACCGGTGAACCCTGGTAGGTGCTCAGCCTCGCGAACATCTGCGGCAGTCCTTCCTCGCAGGGCCGCCGGTCGGGGAACAGGCGGCTCCACGACCAGGGTGCTCCGGCGCGCCGGAGCCCGCATGCCGGAGCGGCGCGACAATGGTGAGGACGGACGCGTGTGCCGTTGCGCTGCCGTCGCCCCAGCCGTTGCCGAGAGGCGGGACGCCGAGGTGCCGTACATAGCTGTGACCGCCCTGAGTCATGTCGGGCTGGTGCGCGAGCACAACGAGGACAGCCTCGTCATCGGACCGTGGACCCTGTGCGGGACCGTGACCCAGAATCCGCAGACCCTGGTCTTCCCCTTCGGCAGACCGCTCGTCGTCGCGGTCGCCGACGGCCTCGGCGGCCAGCCGGCCGGCGAGGTCGCCAGCGAGCTGGTGGTCCGCCAGCTCTCCTCGCTCGGGCCCACGCTGAACGGCCCGGAAGCCGTCGGTGACGCGCTGAGCCTCTGCAACCGCGCCGTGTACTCGGCGACCGAGGGACGGCCGGAGCTGGCCACCATGGGGACCACGGTCGCGGGCGCCCTCGTCCTGGCGGATTCGCTGCTGATGTTCAACGTCGGCGACAGCAAGGTGTTCCACGCGGCGCAGGACGGGCTGCGCCAGGTCAGCGTGGACGACAGCCCGCCGCCGGCCCCCGGGCACCGCACCACCTCGGCGGTCACCCAGGTCCTCGGCGGCACCCGCGGGTACAACGAGATCACCCCCCACATCGAGGCCTTCCCGGTGACCGAGGGCGATCGCTACCTGGTGTGCAGCGACGGGCTGACCGACCCGGTGCCGCCCGAGGAGATCGAGGGGCTGCTGCGGGTGCACGACGACGGCCGGGCCGCGTTCGAGCTGTGGCGGGCCGCCATCGACGCCGGCGGCCCCGACAACATCACGCTCGCACTGCTGCGCATCGGCGCGTAGGCGCACGGACACGCAGGCGGCATCAGGGCACGTCGGGGCGCGTCAGGGGGTCGCCACGCTCTTGGTGTAGGCCTCGCCCAGGTCCCGTACGTCCACGGAGGCGTGGACCTCCAGGCCCGCGGCCTTCGCCGTGTGGCGCTCGACCAGCTCCAGCACCGCACGGGTCAGGCGCGACTTGGTCTGTGCCGTGCGGCCCCGGGCGATGGCCAGCTCGACGTGCACGACCACCGCCCGGCCGTCGGTGCCTTCCCCGACGACGGACTCCTCCAGCCGGTGGAAGCGCGTCTTGCAGTTGCCGATCGCGGTGTCGAGGATCTCGACCACCAGCGCGTGCAGTTCGAGCGCGAACGCCCGCCGGTCGAAGGCACCGGTCAGCGAGTCCGAGTAGTCGACGACTGCGTGGGGCACGGGGTCACTCCCTGCTCTACGGATTCGGGGCGACGGGCCCCGGTACCCGCCGGCCGACGGGTACCCGAGCGACGGTAATCGAGCGCGCCCCGCCAGGGGTGGTGTCCTGGCCATCGCCGTCCGGGCCGCTCCGGCCGGTCGGCACCGCGGCGTCCCGGCGCCGGTGCGGGACCGGCTCCACGAAAAACATTCCGCCGTTCATACGATTTTTCGGCTCGGATATCTGCTACGCGGGCGCGGAATTAAGAGTGGGGCACGCCGGAATTTCCATGGCCGCCCACACCTGCTGTGCTACGGTGACGTTCGTTGCAGTTGTGGTTCCCAAAAAACTTACAAGTGCTCTCACCGGATTTTCGGTGGGTGCACTTTTTATTTCCGGTGCATGCAGTGAAATTTACTCGTTCCGGTCGGGGCAATCATCACGGCGACACCGGGCCCGCACAGTGCGGATCCGGGCACTGCCCCAAAGGAGAATTCATATGGCATCTGGCACCGTGAAGTGGTTCAACGCGGAAAAGGGCTTCGGCTTCATCGAGCAGGAGGGTGGCGGCGCCGACGTCTTCGCCCACTACTCGAACATCGCCTCTTCCGGCTTCCGTGAGCTTCAGGAAGGCCAGAAGGTTACCTTCGACGTCACGCAGGGCCAGAAGGGCCCGCAGGCCGAGAACATCGTTCCCGCCTGACGCCTGACCTCCTGGGTCCACGCCGGCGCCCGCGTCGGCGCGCAGACGCGGCCGAGGCCCGCACCCTGGGGTGCGGGCCTCGGCCGTCCGCATGTCCGGGAGCACGCCGAACAGGCCACTCCCCGGAAGCCCGGCCGGTACGCGAGCACGCTTGCTAGAGTCCGTGCCCATGTCGATCCCTGACGACCTGCTCCTCGATCTCGCCGCCATGGTCGAGTCGGAGCAGACCAATCAGATGTCCCTGACCGTCGTGGTCCACGGCGCCGTCATCACAGGCCGCCTCGCCCCCGAGAGCGTCTGGCGTCAGCGGGTGGCCGAGGTCCTGCGGGACTCCGACCAGCTGGCCCCGTTCGCCGAGATCTTCAGCTCTCCCGGACGCGGCGACAGACAGCAGGCCGGGGCACCCTCACACCTTCATTTCCACGTGGCACGCATCCTCCAGGGCACCCTGGGCATCCCCGAGACCGGCGGAATGTACCGGATCGCAGTCAAGGACGTCAGTGCCTGGACCGTCGGGGACTTCAGCTACTCCGACAAATAACCCACCGTCCCGGCACCACGGAGGACGGCCGCCCGCAATTCACCCGCGGGGGCCGTCCTCGACGAACCCGTGCCGGACAATGCCATGGCAGTACCGCCGAACGCCGCCGCACAATGACGCCCTGCGGATCTCGTTGCCGGGGGCCGGCGACGCGCGGGCGGCCGTACGGCCGGTGGCGGCGGCCGGGTGGTACTGGCGGCTCGGCGGACACCAGGCGGACGGCGCCGAACTGCTCGCGCGGGTCACGCCGGCCGGCTGAGCCCCTCCAGGAAGTGCTGCTGGTCGGCGAGCAGGCCGGGCGGGAAGAGCGAGCGCGGGGCGAACACGGCCGTCAGGGTCAGCCGCCAGGAGGAACGCTCGACCTCGGTGCGCAGCAGGGCGTGGGTCGCTCCCGGATAGCGGCGGACCGTGAGGGTGCCGGACGCCAGCACGCTCCGATGGAGCGCCTCGGTCTCGGCGCCGTCCACGTTCAGGTCGTCGGCGCCGGAGATCAGCAGCACCGGGACGGGCGGCATCGCCCGCAGGTCCGCCGTCACGTCCGCGGTGTGGTTGCGGCTGATGAACGTCCAGCGCTCCGGCGTGAGTTCCCGGTCGGCGCCCGGACTCGCGCGGTACTCCTCGTACGTCGCCCCGCGCCGCAGCAGCGCCAGGGTGGCCTCCCGGGTGCGCAGGGCGGCCGCCGTGCGCTCGGCGCCGGCTCCGGCCGCGCGCAGCTCGGCCCGGGTGTTGTACTCCCCCTGGCGCTCCCAGTTGACCGCGGTGCCGACCGCGATGACGAAGCGCACCCCGGGGGCGGGGGCCCGCGCCACCACCTTGGGCATGACCCAGCCGGCCTGGCTGGCGCCCCACAGGCCGATGCGGGCGGGGTCGACCTCGGGCCGGGTACGGGCTGCCCAGGTGAGGGCGTCGACGGTCTCGCGGGCCCGGTCGTCCATGGTCTGGCCGAGCCAGCCGGCGGGCTTGTCGAGGGAGAGCGAGGCGTATCCGGCCCGGGCGAAGGCCTCCCAGTAGGGGCGGTAGAAGCCGTCGTGGGTGGCGTCGACCTCGCCGTCGCCGTGCACGAACACGACGAGCGGGAAGGGGCCGGGGCCCTTGCCGGTGGGGGTGGCGAGCACGCCGGGGAGTTCGTGACCGGCGGCGGGCACGGTGACGCGCTCCTCGTGGAGGCCGTAGTCGTGCTGCCATACGACGACTCCGGTGAGGAACAGGGCGGCGGTGAGGGCCAGGAGGAAGGCGGTCAGAAGTGCCCGGCGGACTCTGCGGGCCCTGCCGGGTGCGCGGGGCGGACGGGGTGGACCGGGTGTGCGGGGCGGACCGGGTGTGCGGGGCGTGCGGGTCTCGGTCATCTGCGGCTCCGGATTCCTTCGCTCGATCACTCGCTCATACATTCGCTCACATCTAGAACGATCGTAGCGTCGATGAACGTATTACGCTTGTGCGTATGACGACGGAGAGCGTGGAGGTACGGCGCGGGCTGCCCGAAGGGGCCGCCGCACGCGTCGCCGAGCTGTACTGGGATGCCTTCGGGGGAAAGCTGGGCCGCGCGCTCGGCCCCGCGGAGGCCGGGCGGCGGTTCATCGCCGGGCACCTGCACCCGGACCGGGCGGTGACCGCACTGTCCGGCGGCGAGGACGGCGAGCGCGGCCGGGTGGTCGGCGTGGCGGGCTACCAGCTGGCCGGGCGCGGCCTGGTCGGCGGCGACGCGGCCGCGGTCAGGGCCGAGTACGGGCAGGTCCGGGGCCTGTACCGGGTGCTCCTGCTGGCCCTGCTGGAACGCACCCCGGCCCGCGGCGAGCTGGTCATGGACGGCATCGCCGTGGACCCCGCCGAGCGAAGCCGGGGCATCGGCGGGCTGCTGCTGCGGGAGATCGAGGCGATCGCCGTGGAGCAGCGGTGCCGGCGGATCCGGCTGGACGTGGTCGCGGAGAACCCGCGGGCGCGGGAGCTCTACGAGAAGCACGGGTTCCGGGCGGTACGGGTGCAGCGCACGCCCTGGCTGCGGGACGTGCTGGGATTCGGGGGCGTGACGACGATGCACAAGGAGGTGGCGGCGCGATGAGCGCGATCCCCACGCGGATGGTGGTGCACGCACTGGTCCGGGAGGACGGGACGGTCGCGGGCGAGGAGCTGTACGAGGTCGCCGCCCTGCTCGGGATGACCGACCAGCAGGTGCGGCTGTGCGTGAAGCGGCTGGTGACCGAGGGCCGGTTCACCGTGGAGGGACGCGGCCGGCGGGCCGTGCTGCGCCTGGCGGGGGCGGAGCCGGGGGCCGGGCTGCCGCTCGTACCGGAGGTGGAGTTCGTCCGGCACGCCTACCGGCAGGACCGGGGGCTGGAGCCGTGGGACGGGCTCTGGCACGCCTTCGCCTTCGCCGTTCCGGAATCCGCGCGGGCCGCCCGGGACTCGCTGCGGGACGCGCTGACCGGGCTGGGGGCGGCGCCGGTCCAGGGCGGTCTGTACGTCACGCCGAACGCGATCGGCCCGTACGTGCGGGCGCACGCGGCGGAGCTGGACCTGGCGGAGGCGCTGACCTGCCTGAGCACCCGGGACCTGGCGGTGGGCGGCACCGACGCCCCGCGGGCCCTGGCGGAGCGGCTGTGGCCGCTGCCGGAGATCGCGGCGCGGTACGGGGAGCTCCGCGCGCTCGCGGAGCAGCCCGCCGGGCCCGGCCGGGCCGACGGGCTGGCGCACGCGGTGACCCTGGCCGCCGCCTTCTCCGCCGCGATGCTCCCCGATCCGCTGCTCCCGCCGGAGCTGCTGCCGCAGCCGTGGCCGGGCGCGACGGCCCGGGCGGCGGCGTCCGACGCCTGGGCCCGGCTGGGGGCCGCCGCTCCGGCCCCGGGGCCCCGGCTGTTCCGCCTGTACGGCGAGGCCCTGGCCTGACCCGGCGGGCGGGGGCCGACGGACCGGTCCCCGCCCGGTCCACATCCTGGACAACTACGCTCGTTTCATGAACGCAGAAGCCGACGCCCTCGCCGCCGTGAAAGACGCCGACCGGAAGCATGTCTTCCACTCCTGGTCGGCGCAGGAGCTCATCGATCCGCTCGCCGTGGCCGGCGCGGAGGGCTCGCACTTCTGGGACTACCAGGGCAACCGCTTCCTCGACTTCTCCAGCGCCCTCGTCTACACGAACATCGGCTACCAGCACCCGAAGGTCACCGCGGCCATCCAGGAGCAGGCGGCCAAGCTGTGCACCGTCGCGCCCGGCTTCGCCGTCGACGTGCGCTCCGAGGCGGCCCGGCTGATCGCCGAGCGCACCCCCGGCGACCTCGACAAGATCTTCTTCACCAATGCCGGTGCCGAGGCCGTGGAGAACGCCGTCCGCATGGCCCGGCTGCACACCGGCCGGCCCAAGGTGCTGTCCGCGTACCGCTCGTACCACGGCGCCACCTCCACCGCGATCAACCTGACGGGCGACGCCCGCCGCTTCGGCAACGACTCCGCGACCGCCGGTGTCGTGCACTTCTGGGGGCCGTTCGCCTACCGCTCGCCCTTCTACGCGGCCACCGGGGCCGAGGAGTGCGAGCGGGCCCTGCGCCACCTGGAGGACACCATCGTCTTCGAGGGACCGCAGTCCATCGCCGCGATCATCCTGGAGACCGTCGGCGGCGCCCCGGGCGTGCTCGTGCACCCGGACGGCTACCTGGCCGGCGTACGCGCGCTGTGCGACCGCTTCGGCATCGTCTTCGTCCTGGACGAGATCATGGTCGGCTTCGGGCGCACCGGTAAGTGGTTCGCCTCCGAGCACTGGGATGTGACCCCCGACCTGATCTGCTTCGCCAAGGGCGTGACCAGCGGATACCTCCCGCTCGGCGGGGTCGCCATCTCGGCCGCCATCGCCGAGACCTTCGCCCGCCGGCCCTACCCGGGCGGGCTGACGTACTCCGGGCACGTGCTGGCCTGCGCGGCCGCCGTCGCGACGATCAACGTCATGGAGGAGGAGTACGTCGTCGAGCAGTCCGCGCGCACCGGCGCCGAGCTCCTCGGTCCCGGCCTGCGCGCGCTCGCCGAGCGGCACCCCTCGGTCGGGGAGGTCCGCGGACTCGGCACCTTCTGGGCCCTGGAGCTCGTCCGGAGCAAGGAGACCCGCGAGCCGCTGGTCCCGTACAACGCGGCGGGGGCGGAGAACGCCCCGATGGCCGAGTTCGGGGCCGCGTGCAAGAAGGGCGGGCTCTGGCCGCTCGTCGCCGGCAACCGCATCCACATCGCGCCGCCGTGCAACATCTCACCGCAGGACGTGGCCAAGGGGCTGGAGATCCTCGACGAGGCCCTCTCAGTGGCGGATGCGCACACCGTCTGACCTGCGGATCTGTGGGGTCGCCCAAGGCGTGGGTGCTGGTGTTCGGAGGATTCGTACGGGGATCAACCCCCCGTACACATGCTGCAATCCGTGCAGGCCGTAAGACACACAACAGGCCAAGCACCTACGAACCGGGATGCACGTCAGGCCCGGGGCGGTCCCTCGGTGAGGGGCCGAACGGCGGGGAGCGGGACGTCCTTGATCCGGGCGGGCGCTGGACGCCGGGCGTACGGGATCCAGACGACCGGACTCCGTGTTCCCGAGTACCCGAAGGAAGACAGCATGAGCAAGCACGTCCTGGCCCAGAACCAGTACGGCAAGGCCGAGAACCGCATCGTGAAGGTCACCCGCAAGGGCGGCGACGGTTCCTGGCACGAGATCCGCGACCTCAACGTCTCGGTCGCGCTCCGCGGTGAATTCCGCGATGTCCACCTCACCGGCGACAACGCCAACTGCCTGCCGACCGACACCACCAAGAACACGGTGTACGCCTTCGGCAAGGAGCACGGCATCGACTCCCCCGAGGCCTTCGGCATCCTGCTCGCCAAGCACTTCGTCTCCTCGCAGCGGCCGATCCGCGAGGCCCAGATCCGCATCGAGGAGTACGTGTGGGACCGCATCCCGGTCCCCACGCGCAAGGAGCAGCACTCCTTCGTCCGCAAGGGCCAGGAGGTGCGCACCGCGCAGATCACCTACAGCGAGACGACCGGCCTGCAGGTCATCTCGGGTCTGAAGGACCTGACGGTGATGAACTCGACGAACTCCGAGTTCCACGGCTACATCAAGGACAAGTACACGACCCTGCAGGAGGCGTACGACCGCATCCTGGCGACCAAGGTCACCGCGCGCTGGGCGCACTCGGCGCTGGCCGCCGACGACGCCGGGTACGACTGGGACCAGGCGTACAAGAAGGTCCGCAAGCACCTGCTGGAAGCCTTCGCGGAGACGTACTCGTACTCGCTGCAGCAGACCCTGAACCAGATGGCCGAGCGGGTGCTCGACAACTGCGCCAAGGTCAACGAGGTGCGCCTCAACCTCCCCAACAAGCACCACTTCCTCGTCGACCTGGAGCCCTTCGGCCTCAAGAACGACAACGAGGTCTACTTCGCGGCGGACCGGATGTACGGCCTGATCGAGGGCACCATCCACCGCGACGGCGTGCAGCCGGTGATCGCGACGTCCGACTGGATCGTCGCGTGACGCGCAGGTGAGTGACGGTTCGGCCCGGACCGCGTCGCGCGGTCCGGGCCGAACCGTTTCACCCGCTGCGGGCTACGGCTCGTCCTGCGGCTGTCCCACCAGGAGGTTCCAGCGCCCCGCCCGCCCGGTGAGGGTGGTCACCGACTCCGGCCGTACGTCGAGCCGCCAGAAGGCCGCCGCGGGCAGCTCCAGGGCGTGCACCACGGCCGCCCGGACGACCGCCTGCTCGACCACCACCCGGTGCGTACCCTCGGCCAGGCCCGCCAGCTCCGCCCCGACGCGGGCGATCAGCGCGTCCACGGACTCCCCGCCCGGTGGCGCGTACGCGGGATCCGACAGCCAGGCCTGCACGGCCGCCGGGTCCCGGCCCGCCACCTCGTCCAGGGCGCGCCCGGCCCACTCACCCGTGGCCAGACCGCGCAGCCCCTCGTGGCCCGGGCACGGCCGGGCGTGACCGAAGCGGCCCTGACGGGCGGCTGCGTCCAGAGGGAAACTGACCAGTCGAACTCGTACCAACGGGGTCTTCATAAGGGGAGCGTAAGCGCGGTACGGTCGCAAATGGTTCAATTGACTTACGACGGAACGACGGAAGCACCGGTGAGAATCCGGCACGGTCGCGCCACTGTGAAACCTCCCGGAGGGGGAGGAAAGTCAGACCCGCCACCGTCGTAGCGAGCACCACTGACCGGGACGCGTGTTCCCTCTGGAGGTTCTGCCATGGCCCACTCCGCCGTGCCCACGACGAACTCACCCGTGATCGCCCCCATCTCGCTCTCCGCGCTGGCCCCCTGGGCCGTGTTCGTCGGCATCCTCATGCTCGTCCTGCTGTACTTCGTCGGCGCCGAGCAGGGCGCCACCTCGGTCTTCGAAGGGGAGACCATCCACGAGTGGCTGCACGACGGCCGCCACCTGCTCGGGTTCCCCTGCCACTGATTCCCCTGCCACCGACCGACGTCTCAGCAAGGGAACAGAACGATGACTTCCACTTCTCCGGGTGGGGTCTCCCCCCGCACCCTGCTCGTCCGCGGCATGCTCGCCGGCCTGCTGGCCGGCGTGGCCGCCTTCCTCGTCGCCTACCTCCTCGGTGAGTCCAAGGTGGACGCGGCGATCGCCATCGAAGAAGCCGCCGCGGCCGGTCACGACCACGGCGAGGACGCGCCGGTCAGCCGGGCCCTCCAGGCCACGGCCGGGCTCGGCACCGGCGTCCTGCTCTACGCGGTGGCGCTCGGCGGCATCGCCGCGCTCGTCTACTGCTTCGCCCTGGGCCGCATCGGCCGCTTCGGCCCGCGGGCCACGGCCGCACTGGTCACCGGGGGTCTGTACGTCACCGTGACGCTGGTGCCGTTCTTCAAGTACCCCGCCAATCCCCCCGCCGTGGGCGATCCCGAGACCGCCGCCCGGCGGACCGCCCTCTACCTCCTGATGATCGCCCTGAGCGTGCTGCTGGCGGCCGGCGCGCTGATCCTCGGGCGACGGCTCGCGCCGAAGCTCGGCAACTGGAACGCGTCGATCGTCGCCGGCGCGGCCTTCGTCCTGGTCATCGGCCTCTCGTACGCCCTGCTGCCCGGCATCGACGAGGTCCCGGCGGGCTTCCCCGCCGCGCTGATCTGGGAGTTCCGCCTCGCGTCCCTGGCCATCCAGACGGCACTGTGGACGACTTTCGGCCTGGCTTTCGGTTTTCTAGCCGACCGAGCCCTTGTGCCCGCCTCCGCACCCAAGGAGGCTGTGCAGCCGACGAGTTGAGTACGAGGGGGCCGGCAGTACATGGCGACGGCGATCAGGCAATGGCGGGGCTGGACGGGCGCGGCCCCGTTCTGGCTGAACTCGTTCCTGCTGCTCCTGGCCCCCTGCTGCGCCGTCACGCTCTTCGGGCAGATCGGGATCATCGCCGCGCTGGCCGCGCTGGGCGGCCTGGCCCGCCACCTCTGGTACGGCGACTACGGCCACCCGGCCATGCACCTGGCCGGCGCGCTGATGGGGGCGGGCGCGGCCGCCTTCGTCATGTGGGGCTAGGGGGTGTCTTGCCGATCAGGCCGCGAGCCCGGCCTGATCGGCGAAGAGAGCCTCCCGAGAGGCAACTCCAACCGGTTGGGGGTGGGGGTGGCGCACC
>NZ_JBVIAH010000019.1:102196-157618 GCF_055574035.1 Streptomyces sp. NPDC030021 | reverse complement strand
TTCCCCGCTACTTCCCCTGCCCCCCTCCCCCTTCTTTCTTCTTGTTTTTTTTTTTTTTTTTTTTCCCCCCCCCCCCCCGCACCCCCCCCCCCCCCCCCCCCCCCCCCCCCCCCCAAGACACCCCTTAGCAGGACACCTCTCACCCGTTCGGGCGCATCGGTACCGCCCCGGGCGGTCGGCGGGTGGACCCTTCGCGAACTGCGAAGACTCCCCGATCGGGCGACGACACGCCCGTGACGCCATGTCAGTCCACCGTGTTGCACGGGGTACCGACGGGCAGAGGAGATGTCCACTGCTCACATGACCCGGCCGTCCGAGCCGGACAGGAGGGAATCCCATGCCCCGCGCCAAGTGGGCCGTCGCTGCGCTGACGGTGGTTCTGCTGTCCACCGGCATCGTGGTGTTGCAACGGACCGAGGGTGCCCGGCCCGCGGCCGTGACCACCGACGACGCGCTGCCCTCGCGGGCGCTGGGGCTGTCCGGTCACCGCCGTCTGGTGCGGGAGCTGGAGCAGTCGGGCGAGCACACCCCCGGCACGGGGGCCCGGTCGCCGAGGACCGCCCCCGGGCCGCTGCGGGCGGTCACCGGACCCCTGCGGGCCGCGCGGCCGCTGCGGTTGCGCATTCCGAGCCTGGGCGTGGACGTACCGCTGACCGGCGACAGCGAGACGTTCGCCTGGGACACCGGGGGTCCGGCTCCGGGTGCGGCCGGGACCGCGGTGGTGACGGTGGAAGGCCTTCGCCTAGGCGAGTTGCGGCGGGGCCGGACCATCGAGATCCCCCGCGCGGACAGCCGTACGGCCGTGTTCACCGTCGTACGGATCTCACCCGGCAGGGCCTCCGGCCACGAGGGCGCGCCCGGCCGGGCCCAACTGCGGCTAGTCGGCGGTGAGACCGCCGTGCTGGCCCGGCTGACCGGGCAGCGCCGCACCCGCTGAGAGCGACGGTCGGGCGGCGGTCCGTCAGCCGAGGGGGTGTCTTCGTCCCCCGGTCGGGGGGTTCTCGGGGTCCGCCCGGGAGTCGTTCGGCGTGGCGGGGCACACCCCTCGCATGAGCGGGAGGCACCACACGCGTTCGGCACTGGCCAGGGCTCTGACCATGGCCTGTGTCGTGCTGCTGTGCGTCTTCGGCGCCGGTCCGGCCGGTGCGGAAGCCGCCGAGTTCCGCCCCGCCTCCACCGCGCCCGCCGTACCGGGCGTCCCCGCCGAGTCCCCCGAGCCCGGCGAGGGCCAGTCCGATCCGGCTCCGGCCCCTGATCCCGAGGCGCGGGCGGCCGTACGGACGGTCACGCGCGGACTGCCCGGCGTACGGCGGGCACCGCTCGCGGTGTTTCACGTGGAACACCCGGCCGCTCCGGCGTGCGGGCCCGCCGCGGACGCGGCCGAACCGGCCCTGTCCCGGCGGACGGTGCGGAGTGTGGTGCTGCGCTGCTGAGCGGACCGAGGTCCGAAGCAGCCCCCACACTCCCCTGAGCACCGTGAGGTTCCGCCATGCCCATCGACCCGTACGCCGCACTGAACGCCATGCTCCGCGCCGAGGTCACCCGGTTCTCCCCGCCGGTCCGGCAGACCGAGCCGGCCACGTCACCGAAGACCACGGCCACGGCCACAGCCGTAGCCGCAGCCACGGCTACGGCTACGGCTACGGCCGTCGAGGCCGAGAGCGAACCGCAGCGGACCGCCCCTGCGGATTCGGCCGCGTAGGGACCGCGCGACGCGCCAGAAGCGCCGGGGGTACCGGCGCTCCTGCCCGTCCCGGCCGTGCGACCGGCTCAGTCCTCGTGCGTGTAGTAGCGGTAGAACGCCGCCGCACCGACGCCCGCGGCGACGGCGAGGCCCACCACCACGGACTTGAAGATCGACTGGTCGGTGAGGCTGTGCAGATAGCCCACCGCGATGCCGCCGAAGGCTCCGTAGGCGGCGGCGTGGACCTCGCGCATCATCCGGGGACCGACCCTGGCCAGGCCGAACATGATCCCTGCGAAGATCACGCCGCACAGGATCCCGTAGAAGACGTTGGCCGTGGTCACCGGACCCGCCTGGCGCTCGATGAAAGCGGCCCAGACTCCGTAGACGAGCCCGAGGAGCAGAGGCCCCACGAACGCGCTCTTGTGCAGATGGGTCTTGCTCGCCGCCTGCCGCTTCTGCCGCCTGAAGGCGGTGGGTGCCGCATGTGCCATGACGGGCTCCTCTCTCCCATCATCCAGGGCACACCCGCCGTCCCCGGGCGGCAAGTGGATCAGTGGTCAGGGCGTGCGCACGGCCACCGCGTCGATCTCGAAGAGCATGTCGGGCAGGGCCAGGGCGGCGACGCCGATCAGGGTCTGGGCGGGCAGTTCGGTCCCCCAGGTGGCGTGCAGCTGCCCCAGCAGGATCTCCAGCTTCCGCTGGTCGTGGCCGACGATGTAGGTGCCGATGCGGACCACGTCGGAAGGGCCGAGGCCGACGGCCGCAAGGGCGGTACGGAGGTTGGCGAAGGCCTGCTCGACCTGGTCGGCGAAGTCCTCGGAGACGACGTGGCCGTGCTCGTCGGAGCCGTACTGGCCAGCTATGAACACCTGCTCGCCGGGTGCGGAGACGATGTGGCTGTAGCCGTAGCCGGTCGGGGTGTGGAGTCCTGCCGGGTTGATGATGCTGCGCGTCATGCCGAGCTCCCTTGTTCCGTTTCCGTGTCCGTACGTGCGGTGCGGTGCTCCGTGGTGCGGTGCTCCGTGGTGCGGTGCTCCGTGGTGCGGTGCTCCGTGGTGCGGCTACCGCGCGGCGAGCCAGGCGCGGAGCCGCTCGGGGGCCTGGGGGGCCTGCCGTTCGGCCTGCTGCCGGATCTCGTCGAGGTTCTGGGCCGCCAGCGCCCTGCGCCAGGCCAGTTCGGCCCGGGTCATGGCGTGCGCGATGGCGCAGTCGGCTGCGTCCCTCTCGGGGGCGGAGTCCGCCGGTTCGCCGGCGCCGGGCCCCTGCTGCCGGATCTCCGCGCACCGGAAGGCCCCCTCGGGGCCCTCGACGGCGGCGACCACGTCCATGAGCGAGATGGCGTCGAGCGGGCGAGCCAGCCGGAAGCCGCCCCGGGGGCCGGGGGTGGACGTGACGATGCCCGCCCGGGCCAGCGCCTGGAGCTGCTTGTTGAGATAGGCCGCGGGCAGGTCGTGCCACGCGGCCAGACGCGCCGCCGACACGGCCCGGTCCGGACCGGCCCAGGCCAGGTTGACGCAGCTGTGCAGCGCCCACTCGACGCCCTCGCTCATCTTCATATCCTGGATATTAAATATCCAGGATTATCGGCGCAAGGGTGCCACGCCGCGCGACGCCCCACCACCCACCCGCAGCAACACCGCTCGCGCCCGGCCCCGCGTCCGCTTTCCCTGGTGACGTGCGCACCATCCTGTCGACGGTACTCATCGTGCTCGTGGCCCTTCTGGTGCCCGCGAGCGCCGTCGCGTACTGGGCCGACCGCGAGCTGGGCAACGCCGACCGGTACACCGCAGCCATGTCCCCCCTCGCCGAGAACGCGAAGGTGCAGGAGGTCGTCGTCACCCAGGTCACCCGCGCCCTCGCTGGCCAGTTCGACGCGGGCCCCTTCCAGATCGGCGTGGACACCCTGCTTGGCGAGGCCCTGCACTCCTTCGCCGGCACCTCCGCCTACCGGACCGCCTGGGACGCGGCCAACCGCGCCGCCCACGCCGCGTTCCTCGACGCACTCACCACCGGCCACGGCGACGCCCTCACCATCGACCTCGCACCCGTCATCGCCCAGGTCAGGGGCGACCTCGTCGCCGACGACGTGCCCTTCGCCGACCGCATCCCGGTGACCCACCTGACCGTGAAGGTCATGGAGTACGACAACCTCGGCGCTCTCCGGAAGGGCTTCCACATGCTCCAGGTGGCCGGCGTCTGGCTCCCCGTACTGACCCTGCTCCTGGCCGCGGCGGCCATCGCCGTCGCCGTCCACCGGCGGCGCGCCGTGATCGCCACCGGAGTGGGGCTGGCGGTCGGGGCCGGGCTGCTGTGGCTCGCGGTGGACGTCTGCCGCCGGCTCACCCTGGACGATCTGCCCGCCGACATCGACCGGCCCGCCGCCGGGGCGGTGTACGACGCCCTCACCGCGTACCTGCGCACCACCGCCTGGGTGGTGCTGGTGATCGGGCTCGCCGCCGCACTTGCCGCATGGGTGATGGGCCGACTACGCCGCACCCCATAAGCTCGGAAGGTACCAACACACGCAGAACCACGCAGAAGATCACAGAAGAACCGATTCGCGAGCGGCGGGCACGGAAGCGGGAATGAGCACCGAACGCACCGAACACATAGCGTCGCGGCGAGCCCGGCACCATCCGCTGGCTCCGCCTTCCTGGCTGCTCAACGGGCTGAAACCCAGTGCCGCACCGATCCCGTGGGCCGCCGTGGCCCGGGCCTCGGTCGCGATGTCCGTCCCGCTCGCCGTCGGCTTCGCCCTCGACGAGCCCGAATACGGCGCGCTCGCCTCCATGGGCGCCCTCGCCGGAGTCATCGGCGACACCGCCGACGCCTACCGGATGCGTGTCCTGAACATCGCCGTCCCCCAGCTCTTCGGCGCCGTCGGCGTGGCGCTGGGCACCTTGGTCTACGGGCACGGCTGGCTGGCCGTCGCAGCGCTCACCCTCATCGCCCTCGTCTCCGGAATGATCTCCTCCATCGGCACGGTGGCCTCCGTCTCGGGACTGCTGCTCCTGCTCAACGCCGTGATCGGCGCCGGACTGCCGCTGCCCGAGCCCTGGTGGACGGCCCCGCTGCTGCTGACCGCGGGCGGGCTGTTCGTCCTCGCGCTGAGCCTGCTGGGCTGGCCGCTGCGCCGCCGGCAGCCCGAACGCACCGCCGTGGCCGACACCTACCGGGCCCTGGCCGACGCCCTGGAGGCCGCCGGCGGACCCGGCGCCCTCTACGACGAACGCCGGCAGCAGGTCACCCAGGCCATCAACCACGCCTACGACCTCGTGCTCGGCCGCCGGGCCCGGGTGCACGGGCGCAGCCCCTCGCTGGTGCGGCTGCTGGCCCAGCTCAACGTGGTGATCCCGCTGGTGGAGGCCGCGCCCGCCGCACACCTGCGCGGCCGGCCGCTGCCCCCCGAGATCCCGGCGGCCGTACGGGACCTGGCCGACGCCGTCGAGGAGGGCCGCAACGGAACGCCCGTACTGGAGCTGCCCGCCGCGCACACCCCGGCCGAACGGGCCGTCGACGCGGCCCTGCGCCATGCCGCGAAGATCGTGTACATCGCCCGGCCGGACCTGGACAACGTGGACGACCGGCTCGGCCGGCCCGCCGCCCTGCGGGTGCGCGCCCGGCGGGCGGTACGCGACATGATGCTGTCCCGGGCCTCCTGGCGGTACGGGCTGCGGCTCGCGCTGTGCATCGGGATCGCGCAGTCCCTCGTATCGGTGATCGAGTTCGAGCGGTCCTACTGGGTCGCGCTGACCGTCACCTTCGTCCTCAAGCCCGACTTCGGTTCGGTGTTCTCCCGGGCCGTACTGCGCGCCCTCGGCACCGCCGGCGGACTGGTCATCGCGGCCGCCGTGCTCTCCGAGGTGCCGCGCGGCTGGTGGGACGTCCCGGTGATGGTGGTGCTGGCCGGGCTGATCCCCGCCTTCTCCGTCAAGGGGTACGCCTTCCAGACCGCCGCGATCACCCCGGTGATCCTGCTCCTCTCGGACCTGCTCAACCACCAGGGCTTCGACCTGATCCGCCCCCGGCTGGTGGACAGCCTGATCGGCTGCGCGATCACCCTCGTCGCGGGATACCTGCTGTGGCCCGAGAGCTGGCACACCCGGATCGGGGACCGGCTCGCCGACACCGTGGACGACGCCGCCCGCTACGTGGAACGGGCCTTCGCACCGGTCGCCGGTGAGGCCGCGCTCGCGGCGGCGCGGACCACCCGGCTCCAGGCCCGGCGGCGCATCTACCGGGACCTGTCGGGCGTACGCAGCGAGTTCCAGCGGGCGCTGACCGAGCCGCCGCCGACCGGGGCGCGGGCCGCCGCCTGGTGGCCGCTGGTGGTCGCCGTCGAACGGATCGTGGACGCGACCACCGCCGCGCGCGTCCGGGTCAACCACGGTGCGGCCCCGCCCCCCGCCGACGAGGTCGAGTCGATCGCGCGGCAGCTTCGCGAGTTGGCCGTGCGGGTCCGCAGCAGCAGCATCCCGGTACGGGTCGACGCGGGGCCGCCGGGCGAGGCGACCAGCGTGCTGGCCCCGGTCCACCAGGAGATCGCGGCGGCCCTGGCCATCGCCCGGCCGGAGTCCTGACCCCGCCGCGGCCCCGCCCGGGACTGCGTCCCCCGAATGGGCCGCCTCCCGGGCCGGGCGGGGGCGGACGGGGCAGCATCGGAGCATGCGCCGCGTCGCCCCTGCCGTGATGGTCCTCGCCGTACTCCTGGCGGGGTGCGCCGATGTGGAGGGACTGCAGAGCGACGGCGACCTCGGCACGGTGCACGCCCCGAAGAGCCTGTGGAAGGACATCCGCCCCGACCCGCCCGCCCAGGACCAGAAACCGGGCGCGGCCGCCGTGGTCCCCGGACTGCCCAAGGTGGCCGACCTGAACATGCGCGGGGTGGACGCCCTGTCCGTCGTACGCGCCGACATCACCTCCGCCGCCGAGCAGGACGGCGGTACCGGCCGGCTCGTCGACCCGCGCGCCGTCCAGCGGCTCGCGCTCTGCACACAGGCTGTGGACGGCGGCCCCGACTGCCCGGTGCGCCCCGCGGTCCTGCACGACCTGACGGGCAACGGCCGGGAGGAGCTCATCACCGCCCTGGACGTCGACGGCCGGCTCAGCGAGCTGCGCGTCTACACCGTCCAGGACGACGGCAACATCGCCCGGATCCTGTCCCGGCGCGCGGTGCTGGAGGGCGTGGAGGTGGCGGCCGAGCACCTGGCGGTCCGCGAGCCCACGACGAACCCCCAGCACGTCGCCGTCTCCGACTACGTGTGGGACCCGAAGGCCGGGATCATGAACCTGTCCCAGCTCACCCTCGACGACTGCCCGGGGCTCACACAGAACCCGTCCGGCGGGGACGGGGCGCGATGCGCGCGCTGAGCAGCCTGCGCTGGAAGATCGCGCTGACCACCACCATGGTGTGCTGCATGGTCGCCGCCGCGCTGGGCATCCTGGTGCACAACGTGGTCGCCCGGCAGATGGTCGGGGAGGTCCGCAAGGCAGCCGCCGCCGAGCTGGAACACGCGCTGGGCCACTACGAGTACGGCACCGCGCACGGCGACGTGAACACCGTGTTCGATCCGCCCGGCCTGCCCCGGCGACTGCGCGAGCTCGTCGCGAGCGGTCAGACCGGCAGCATCGTCGGCGAACAGGGGGGAAAGCCCGTCATGTGGGCGGCCGGACCCGCCGACGGCAAGGTACTCGCGGTCTGGCTGCCCTTCGGGACCACCCGCGAACGGCTGCGGGACATCGACACCGCGATCCTCGCCTCCGCGATCCTCGCAGCCGGGCTGGTGGCGCTGGCCGGCCTGTTCCTCGCCGACCGGATCAGCCGGCGGCTCGCGGCCACGGCCGCCGTGGCCCGGCGGATCAGCGCCGGGGACCTGGACGCCCGGGTGAACCTCCAGGCCGAGGGGGACGATCCGGGGCCGGGCCGCTCCCGCGACGAGGTCCAGGACGTGGCGCACGCGCTGGACTCGATGGCGAGCTCGCTCCAGGGCCGGCTGGAGGCGGAGAAGCGCTTCACGGCGGATGTCGCGCACGAGCTGCGCACCCCGCTCACCGGTTCGCTGGCCGCGGCGGCGCTGCTGCCCGAGGGCCGCCCCAAGGAAATGATCAACAACCGGCTGAAGGCCCTGCACCTGCTGACCGAGGACCTGCTGGAGATCTCCCGGCTGGACTCGGGCGTCGAACGGGCCGACCTCGCCCGGGTGGAGCTCGGCCGGGCGGTGGAGCGGGCGGTCGCCGCGGTCGCCGGCGGGGGCGGGTCCGCGCCGGAGGCCGGGCCGGCCGCTTCGGTACGGGTGGTCCAGGACATGGCGGTGGTCACCGACCGGCGGCGGCTGGACCGGATCCTGGCCAACCTGCTGGTCAACGCCGGCAAACACGGCAGGCCGCCGGTCGAGGTGACCGTGGACGGACCGGTGGTGGTGGTCCGCGACCACGGGCCGGGCTACCCGCCCGAGCTGATCGAGCAGGGCCCGCAGCGGTTCCGTACCGGGGACCCGGGCCGCGGGCGCGGTCACGGCCTGGGACTCACGATCGTGATGGGGCAGGCGGCCGTGCTGGAGATCGCGGTGGGCTTCGCCAACGCGCCCGACGGGGGCGCGGTGACGACGCTCCGACTCCCCGTCGGCAGGGTGCCGCAGGGGAATTGACCGGCTTGTGCGGGTTCAGCGGCTTGAATGCCCGAGGGGCGTGTTTCACGTGAAACACGCCCCTCGGGTCAACTGGTCCGGTCAGACGCCGATGTTGCGGCCGTCCTTGCGCCAGACGGACACGACCGCCGGGCGGACGATCTTGCCGGGACCGTCGGGCCACACCGACTGCGGCTTCTCGACGGACGCGCCGTCGATCTCGCCCGGGTGCTGGACGGAGACCAGGACGCGCTTGTCCTGGATGAGCGGGCCGCAGGTCTCGGCGCCGCGCGGAACGGTCAGGAACTGCTTCAGCTCACCACGGCGCTCACCCGCCGTCGCGACACCGAACAGGCCGTCGTGGGAGCCGAGCTGGTTGCCGTCCGTCGAGATCCACAGGTTGCCGTGCGGGTCGAAGGCCACGTTGTCCGGGCAGGAGATCGGGCTGACCTTGTCCTTGGGGAAGCCCGCGAAGTAGGTCGCCGGGTCGTTCGGGTCACCGGCGACCAGGAAGAGCCGCCAGGCGAAACCGTCGCCCGCCGGGTCGTCGAAGTTCTCGGCGAGCTCCAGGATCTGGCCGTGCTTGTTCAGGTTGCGCGGGTTGGCCTCGGTGGCGCCTTCCTTGCCCGGCTTGCCGCGGTCGGTGTTGTTGGTCAGCGCGATGTAGACGCGACCGGTGCGCGGGGAGGGCTCGACGTCCTCGGGGCGGTCCATCTTCGTGGCGCCCACCTTGTCGGCGGCCTGGCGCGTGAAGATGTACACCTCCTCGGCGGTCATGCCCTCGACGTGCGAGACATTGCCGGTGGCCAGCTTGATCCACACGCCGGAGCCGTCGAACTCGCCGTCGGAGGGGAGCTTCCCGGTGCCGTCGAGCTCGGCGGCCGGGGAGTCACCGGTGAGCTTGGCGACGTAGAGGGTGCCCTCGTCGAGCAGCGTGAGGTTGTGCTCCTTCGCGGCGCGCGAATTGCCCTTCTTCATCTGCTTCGACGAGACGAACTTGTAGAAGTAGTCGAAGCGCTCGTCGTCGCCCATGTAGACGACCGGACGGCCGTCCTCGGTCAGGCGGGGCTGCGCGGCCTCGTGCTTGAAGCGGCCGAGCGCGGTGCGCTTGCGCGGGACCGAGTTCGGGTCGTACGGGTCCAGCTCGACGACCCAGCCGAAGCGGTGCGGCTCGTTGGGCTCCTGCGCCACGTCGAAGCGCTTGTCGAACCGCTCCCACTTTCGCTCGGTGGCACCGGCGGTCACGCCGTAGCGCTTCAGGCGGGCGGCCTGGGTGGGCTCGGTGACCTGGCCGGCGTTGCCGAAGTACTGGTTGAAGTTCTCCTCGCCGTGGAGGGTGGTGCCCCACGGGGTGGTGCCACCGGCGCAGTTGTTGAGCGTGCCGAGCACCTTGGTGCCGGTGGCGTCCACGGAGGTCTTCAGCAGGCTGCTGCCCGCGGCCGGGCCCGTCAGCCTGAACTCGCTGGTGGCGGTCAGCCGGCGGTTGAGCTGGTGGCGGCTGATCGCGGTCAGCTTGCCGCTGCGGTGGTCCTCCTGGACGGCGACCACGGACAGGCCGTGCGCGGCCCAGGCGATCTCGACCTGCTCACGGGTCGGGTTGGCCGGGTCGTACGCCTTGAACATGAGGTTCTCGTCCGTGTACTCGTGGTTGGCCACGAGCAGCTGCTGGCGCTCGTAGTCGCCGCCGAGCGGGAGGAGGCTCAGGAAGTCGTTGTTGTAGCCGAACTGGCCGGCCTGCGCGGCGGCCGTCTGCTTGTCGGGGTTGAAGCCCGGGGCACCCTTGACGATCGGATCGCCCCAGCGGATCACCACGTTCTGCTCGTGGCCCTCGGGGATGGTGACCTTGTCGTCGGTGTTCGGCGCGACAGCCTTGAAACGCAGACCGCGGGCGGCCTCGCCGCCCTTGCCCGCGCCGGCCGCGGCGGCATCGGCGGAGGGGGTGGTGGCGTTGGCGGTCTGCCCGGAGCCGCTGAGCGCCACGGCGGAACCGGCCGCGGTGGCGACCGTCACGACGGCGGCGGAGCGCAGCATCGCGCGACGGGAGTAGGCGCGGGCTATGACATCGCCGACGTACTCGTTGTCGCTTGTGTTCGGCACCTCGTGGAAGCAGGCGTCGCCACAGCGGTAACGACAGGTGAGAGCGGACCGGCCGCTCCCATGCGGGTTGCCGATGAACGGCAGAAGCTTGCGCACGAGTGTCCTCCGAGTAGCTGCGTGGGCGCCGACAACGCGTCGGTACGATCCAGCCGCGACGGTAGGCCCGGGTTGCGCCGAAGCGGCGGCGCAGGGATGAACGCTCGGTGAACCCGGCACGTCGGAGCGGCAGTTCACGGAGCGTGTGCGGGTGTGTGGGAGCCGGGCGCCACGAAAGGCGCCCCTGCCGAAGATCCAGCCGGGCGGCCGATAACCTTACGTGTCCACTCTGGGCAGGGATCATCCGCGCAGCACGGACAAATGACGCACGCACACATGCGAAAGGCCTGGCCCATGGGTATTCGGAGCTTGTTGCGCAAGGTATTCGGACGGTCCGCGGAATCCGTTCCGGAGACTACGGACACCCCTTCGGCCGCTGTCCCCAACCAGGCGGAACGGGCCCCTCTGGACGTCGCCGCCGAACTGGTGGCGGCGTCCTTCGACAACCCCACGGTTCCGCCGCAGTCCGCGCCGCGCGACCGTGAACCGGGCACCGTCCTCACGGCCCCCGCCCCGGCGGCGGAACCGACGGTCCCGGAAGCCCGCCGTGCGCCTGCGGCGAAGCCCGGCGGAGAAACCCCCGCACCTCCGGCGCAGGAACGGCCCGCGCCGGCTGCCGCCCCCGCTGCGGAGCAGCCCGAGGCCGAAGCGCCGCAGGCCGAAGCCGAGGCCGAGGCGCCGCAGGCGCAGGCGCAGGAGGCCGCCGCCGAAGCCGCCGAGCCCGAGGCGGAGCCGGCCCAGGCCGAAGCGCCGCAGGCGCAGGACGAGGCCGCCCCGGTCGCCGCCGAGGCGGAGCCCGCAGCCGCGCCGGAAGCTCCCGCGGAGCAGCCCGAAACGGAAGCGCCGGAGGTGGAGCCGGCAGCCGCCGAACCCGCCGCGCCGCAGGCGGAGCCCGAGGCCGAGCCGGTCACCGCCGCTGCGGAACAGCCCGAGGCGGATGCGCAGCAGGCGCAGGAGGAGCCCGAGGCCGAGGCCCCGGCAACCGCCGAGACCACCACGCCGGAGGCGGACACCCCCGCCGAGGCGGAGCCCGAGACCGCGCCGGAGGTGGAGCCGGCAGCCGCCGAAGCCGAGGCGCAGGACGAGCCCGAGGCCGAGCCGGTCGCCGCTGTTGCGGAGCAGGCCGAGGCCGAAGCGGCGCAGGCCGAAGCCGAGGCTCCGGCAGCAGCCGAGACGACCACGCCGGAGGCGGAGCCCGAGACCGCGCCGGAGGCGGAGCCGGCTGCCGCCGAAGCCGCCGCGCCGCAGGCGCAGGACGAGCCCGAGGCCGAGCCGGTCACCGCCGCTGCGGAACAGGCCCAGGCCGAAGCGCCGCGGGCCGAGGCCCCGGCAACCGCCGAGACCACCACGCCGGAGGCGGACACCCCCGCCGAGGCGGAGCCCGAGACCGCACCGGAGGCGGAGCCGGCAGCCGCCGAAGCCGAGGCGCAGGACGAGGCGGTCGCGGCCGGGGCGGAGGCTCCCGCGCAGGCGTTGGCCGTCGTCAAGCGCCGGGCTCCTGAGGTCGCCGGGGCGTACAAGGCCGCCGGGCAGTTGCTGCGGGGCAAGGGGAAGGCCGGGGCGCGGGCCAAGGTCTACCTCGTGCTGGACCGGTCCGGGTCGATGCGCGGGTTCTACAAGGACGGCAGCGCCCAGTACCTCGCCGACCACGCCCTGGCCCTCGCCGCGCACCTCGACGACACGGCGACCGTGCACACCGTGTTCTTCTCCACGGACGTGGACGGCACCGCCGACCTGACCCTCGACGGCTACGACGCCGCCTGGGTCGAGGCCCGCCACGCCGACCTCGGCCGGATGGGCCGCACCAGCTACCACGTGGCCGTCGAGGCCGTCCTGGAGCGCTACCAGAAGGACGGCGGCGAGGGCCCGGCCCTGGTCGTCTTCCAGACCGACGGCGCCCCCGACAACCGCCAGCCCGCCCGCCAGGCACTGGCCGACGCCGCCACCGCGGCTCCGGGCATCCACTGGCAGTTCGTGGCCTTCGGCGACCACGACGCCAAGGCCTTCGACTTCCTGCGCAAGCTGGACGCCGAGAACGCCGGCTTCTTCCACGCCGGCCCCGCCCCCACCGAGCTGACCTCCGCCGCCCTCGTCAAGGGCATCCTGGAGCAGTTCTAGTACGACGGGCGGAAACACGAAGGCGGCGCCCCCCTCCGGCAAGGAGGGGGGCGCCGCCTTCGGCGTATCCGGGTCAGCCCCGCGGGGAACCGCTGTCCGGGGTGACCGCGTCGGAGACCGGCCGCTCCGCCGCCTTCGTCTCGACCGGCTTGCGCAGCGCGATGTTCAGCTCGCGCAGACGGGCCTCCTCCAGCACCGTCGGCGCGCCCATCATCAGGTCCTGCGCGTTGCCGTTCAGCGGGAAGGCGATGGTCTCGCGGATGTTCGGCTCGTCGGCCAGCAGCATCACGATGCGGTCCACGCCCGGGGCGATGCCACCGTGCGGCGGGGCGCCCAGGCGGAACGCGCGGAGCATGCCCGCGAACTCGCGCTCGACGGTCTCGGCCTCGTAACCGGCGATCTCGAAGGCCTTCAGCATGACCTCGGGCTCGTGGTTGCGGATGGCGCCGGAGGACAGCTCGATGCCGTTGCAGACGATGTCGTACTGCCAGGCCAGGATGTCCAGAGGGTCCTTCTCCTCCAGGTCCTTCATCCCGCCCTGCGGCATGGAGAAGGGGTTGTGGGAGAAGTCGATCTTGCCGGTCTCCTCGTCCTTCTCGTACATCGGGAAGTCGACGATCCAGCAGAACCGGAAGACGTTCTCCTCGAAGTGGCCGGCCCGCTTGGCCGCCTCGACGCGAACGCCAGACATGATCTTGGAGACCTCGTCGAAGTCACCCGCGCCGAAGAACACGGCGTGGCCGGGGACCAGGCCCAGGCGCTCGGTGAGGACCTTGACGTTCTCCTCGGTGAGGAACTTGGCGATCGGGCCGGTCAGGGCACCGTCCTCGCCCACGCGCACCCAGGCCAGGCCCTTGGCGCCCAGCGAGATCGCGTACTCGCCGAGGCCGTCGAAGAACTTGCGCGGCTGCGCGGCGGTGTCCGGGACGGCCAGGGCACGCACGTGCTTGCCGGCGAACGCCTTGAACTCCGAGCCCTCGAACACGTCGGTGATGTCGACGAGCTCCAGCTTGGCGCGCAGGTCGGGCTTGTCGTTGCCGTACTTCAGCATCGACTCGCGGAACGGGATCCGCGGGAACGGCGAGGTGACCTCGCGGCCCTGGCCGAACTCGGTGAAGAGCTCGGTCATCAGGCGCTCGATCGGCTGGAAGACGTCCTCCTGCTCGACGAAGGACATCTCCACGTCGAGCTGGTAGAACTCGCCCGGCGAACGGTCGGCGCGGGCGTCCTCGTCGCGGAAGCAGGGCGCGATCTGGAAGTAGCGGTCGAAGCCGGAGATCATCAGCAGCTGCTTGAACTGCTGCGGCGCCTGCGGCAGGGCGTAGAACTTGCCCGGGTTCAGGCGGGACGGCACGACGAAGTCACGGGCGCCCTCGGGGGAGGTCGCGGTGAGGATCGGCGTCGCCATCTCGTTGAAGCCGAGGGCCACCATCTTCGAGCGGATCGACGCGATGACGGCCGAGCGCAGCATGATGTTGCGGTGCATGCGCTCGCGGCGCAGGTCGAGGAAGCGGTACTCCAGGCGCCGCTCCTCGTTCACACCGTCGTCGGTGTTGATCGTGAACGGCAGCGGGGCGGCCGCGCCGAGCACCTCGACCGCGGAGACCTCGATCTCGATCTCGCCGGTCGGCAGCTCCGGGTTGACGTTGTCGGCGCCGCGGGAGACGACCTTGCCGTCGATGCGGACGACCGTCTCCTTGGTGACGCTGCTCAGCGCCTCGTTCGCCGCGGTGCCGGGCCGGGCGACCAGCTGCGTGATGCCGTAGTGGTCGCGCAGATCGATGAAGAGGATGCCGCCCAGGTCTCGACGGTTGTGCAGCCAGCCGCTCAGCCGGACGTCGGCGGCGACGTCAGAAGCGCGGAGCTCGCCGCAGGTGTGGGACCTGTACCGATGCATCAGTCATCCAGTTCTACGCGATACCAGGGTGGATTCAACCGTCCCAAGGTTACCGTCCGGGAAGGTGACGGGTCGGGCACTCCCTCCAGCCTGCGCAAATGCGTCCGGTGGTCCGGGTGAACAGGCACGTAACGGATATCACCTGTAAAGATGGCCGGGTGCGCACCGAGGACGTTCTGGCCGCCATCGCGACCGGCCTGTGGCGATGGGACAACGCCTCCGGGACGGTCACCCTCGACGGTGAGGCCGCCCGACTCCTCGGGCTGCCCGCCGAACCGGTGGTGCTGCCGGAGGTCGCCGTACGGTCCCGCTTCCACCCGGTGGACTGGAACGAGATCAACGGGATCGTGAACCTGGCCGTCGCCGAGGGCACCCTCGCCGAGGCCCGGCTCCGGATCATGGACGTCGACGGCCGGGTGCTGCGCACCGTGCGCAGCCGCTCCAAACCGATGGAGAACCGGACGCCCGAAGGGACCACGGACTACGAGCTGATCGGCACCATCCAGGAGATCGCCGAGCCGCAGCCCGGCACCACGGCCGCCCACACCCCCATCACGGGCGACTGGCGGCGCTCCCGCGAGGCCTTCCTGCTGGACGCGGGGCGCGCGCTGGCGGAGGCGCGGTCGACGGCCGAGGTGCTGCGGGTCGCCGCCTCGCTGTCCATGCCCGGTTTCAGCCCGGACGGGCTGGCCGTCTTCGGCGTGGCCGGGGACCGGCTGTCGATCATCGGGCACCACGGGCACGATCCGGGGGACGAGGGCCCGTTCTCCGACATGCCCCTGGAGACGAACTACCCGGCCGCGGAGGTCGTCCGCACCGGCCGGGCGATCTACCTGCCCACCCCCGAGGACTACAAACGGCGCTTCCCGGCCGCCTGGCCGCTCGCCCAGCGCTTCGACCGGGTCTCCTGGGCCTTCCTGCCGCTGATCGTGGCCGGGCGGACCATGGGCGCCTGGATGGCCGCCTTCAAGCACCCGGCGTCCTTCTCCCCCGACGAGCGGTCCGTCCTGACGACCGTGGCCCGGATGCTGGCCCAGGCGCTCCAGCGCGCCGTGGTGGCCGAATCCGAGCGGGAACTCACCACCGGCCTGCAGCGGTCGATGATGCCGCAGCTCGGCCCGGAGATCCCCGGCATGCGGATCGCGGCCCGCTACGTCCCGACGGGCGGCGGGCTCCAGGTCGGCGGCGACTGGTACGACATGATTCCGCTGCCGTCGGGCAGGTTCGCGCTGGTCATCGGCGACGTGCAGGGCCACGACGTCCGGGCGGCCGGCCTGATGGGCCAGCTGCGGATCGCCGTACGGGCGTACGCGTCCGAGGGCCACCGGCCGGACGCGGTGCTCTCGCGCGCCTCCCGCTTCCTGGCCGGGCTGTGCTCCTCGCCGGAGTCCGACCCGTACGGGGACGACGGCGGTCAGGATTCCGACTTCCAGAGCCCGCGATTCGCGACCTGCCTGTACGTGGAGTGCGATCCGAAGACCGGCATGCTGGAGGTGGCCCGCGCCGGCCACCCCGATCCCGCGATCCGGATGGCCGACGGCACCGTCCTGATGCGCCCCACCGCGGGCGGACTGCCCCTCGGGATCGTCCCCGACACCGACTACCCCACCACCCGGTTCACCCTGGAGCCCGGCGAGACGATGATGCTCTGCACCGACGGGCTCATCGAGACCGGCGGGCACGACCTCGACACCGGCTGGGCGCGGCTGCGGGCCGTCCTGGAGTCCGACGCGCACGAGAACGCCTACGACGAGCAGGTCCCGGGAGCGGGCACCGCCACGGCCGGACCCGTCGCGCCCCCGCACCTCGAAAGGCTGGCCGACCTGCTGGTCCAGGCCGTGCACGGGCCGTCCTCGCACCACACCACCGGCCCGCTCGCCGACCGCCGCGAGGACGACATAGCCGTCGTGCTGTTGTGCCGCGAGAGCGCGGACCGCGGCTCGGGCACCGCGCTGCCGTACCCGGCCCGGCCCGTGCGCCGCACCGTGCTGACCGTGGCCCAGGTGGAGCCCGAACGGATCGCCGGCGTGCGCCAGCAGATCCGCGAGCTGCTGCACGACTGGGCCGACCCCGACCAGGTGGACTCGGCGGTGCTGATGGTCTCCGAGATGGTGACGAACGTACTGACGCACACCGACGGCGACGCCCTGCTGGTCGCGGAGGCGGTCGGCGAGCTGGGCGCGCGCCGGCTGCGCGTCGAGGTCGCGGACGGCAGCGACGAACTCCCGCACAAGCGGCAGCCGGGGGAGATGTCCTCCAGCGGCCGCGGGGTGCTGCTGATGGAGATGCTGGCCGACGCGTGGGGCGTGGACCCGCGGGGCGAGGGCAAGTCGATCTGGTTCGAGCTGCACGAGCAGTCGAAGACGGACGCAGACCCGGAGTTCTGACCCGGCGGCAGGGCGCGGCGGGGTGTGATGGGATGCAGCGGTGTCCGATCCCCTCCTGCCCGTGCCCGTACGGCGACTCGCCGCCTGGTGCGGCGTCGTCCTGCTCGTCACCGCGGTCCTCGCCGTCGGCGTATGGCTGTGCACCGTCTTCGAGGCCGCCGTGACGCCCGTACTGCTGGCCGTGCTCGGTACGGCCCTGCTCGGGCCGATGCACCGGCGCCTGGTCCGCATGAAGGTGAACCGCTCGCTGGCCGCGGCCCTGACCTGCCTCGCCGTGGTCACCGTCGTCGGCGGGGCCACGTACATCGTCGTCCTCGCGCTCATCGGGACCGGCGGCCAGATCGTCGACGCGCTGCGGCGGGCCGGCGAGACGGTCGCCGAGCACTTCGGGGCGGTGGGCACCTCGCTGGAGGACATCGCCGCGAACTCCAGGGACCTGCTCGCGAAGTTCGGCGGCACGGCCGCCTCGGGGGTGGTCGCGGGGCTCAGCGTGGTGGGCTCGATGCTCGCGATGGTGCTGCTGGCGCTGGTGCTGATCTTCTTCTTCCTGCGCGACTCCGACCGGGCCGTGGGAACCCTGCGCTCCCTCGTCCCGAGCCGCTCGGGCGATCTGATGGAGGCGATGGGGCGGCGCGCCTACGAGGCCGTCGAGGGGTTCATGCGCGGGACCACGTTCGTGGCCCTGGTAGACGCCGTGCTGATCGGCGCGGGTCTGCTGATCCTCGATGTGCCGGGTGCGCTGGGGCTGGCCGCCCTGGTCTTCGTGACGGCCTACATCCCCTACCTCGGGGCCATCCTGTCGGGCGCCGTGGCCGTGCTCGTGGCCTTCGCCGACCGGGGCTGGATCATCGGCCTGTGGGCGCTGGGCCTGGTGCTGCTGGTCCAGATGATCGAGGGTTACGTACTGCAGCCCGTGGTGCAGAGCCGCACCGTGCAGATGCACCCGGCCGTGGTGATGCTGGCCATCACCGCGGGCGCGAGCGTCGCCGGGATCCTGGGGATGCTGCTGGCCGTGCCGCTGACCGCCGCCGTCTTCGGGGTGATCTCGGAACTGCGGGCCCGGTACGCCGACGGTGCGGCGCCCGGGTCCTAGGTCCTGTCGTCAAAGTAGCGTCGGTCAGGCCCGCGGCGTCCGGTGCCATGGGGTCTCCCCAGGCCCGCAGGGCTTGGGGGAGCATCGCAAGGCGGAGGGGCGCCCGTGTACTGGACGTACTCGGGCGCCCCGACGACGCGGCGAGGTGCGGTGCCGGGCGGCGCGGATAGGCAACATCCGGAAGAGACGGCCCAGCGGACCTCCGGGTCAGTCCTGGTCGGCCTCACCCGTGCCGCGGTGGCCGAGGCCGGTGCGCGCGGTGGTGGGGATGCGGCCCAGCCGGCCCGCCTGGAAGTCGTCGAAGGCCTGCTGCAGCTCGTGCTTGCTGTTCATCACGAACGGCCCGTAGTGCGCCATCGGCTCGCGGATCGGACGTCCGCCGAGGAGCACGATCTCCAGGTCCGGGGCGTTGGAGTCCTGGGACGCGTCCGCCCGCACCGTGAGCGAGCCGCCCTCGCCGAAGACGGCCGTCTGCCCCGTCTGTACGGGCCGGCGGTCCTCGCCGACGGACCCGCGCCCGGCCATGACGTACGCCAGCGCGTTGAAGTCCTCGCGCCACGGCAGGGTGATCTGCGCGCCCGGCGACACGGTCGCGTGGATCATCGTGATCGGGGTGTGGGTGATGCCCGGGCCCTGGTGGCCGTCGAGCTCACCGGCGATGACGCGGAGCAGGGAGCCGCCGTCCGGGGTGGTCAGCAGCTGGACCTGGCCGCCGCCGATGTCCTGGTAGCGCGGGGGCATCATCTTGTCGGAGGCCGGGAGGTTCACCCACAGCTGGAGGCCGTGGAACAGCCCGCCGGACACGACGAGGGACTCCGGCGGGGCCTCGATGTGCAGGAGGCCCGAACCGGCGGTCATCCACTGGGTGTCGCCGCCGTTGATGACGCCGCCGCCGCCGTTGCTGTCCTGGTGGACGAAGGTTCCGTCGATCAGGTACGTGACGGTCTCGAAGCCGCGGTGCGGGTGCCAGGGCGTGCCCTTGGGCTCACCGGGCGCGTACTCCACCTCACCCATCTGGTCCATCATGATGAACGGGTCGAGGTACTGGTAGTTGATCCCGGCGAACGCGCGGCGCACCGGGAATCCCTCACCCTCGAACCCACCGGGAGCGGAGACGACGGCCAGCACCTTGCGCGGGACGGCGGCCTGCGGCTCGGCCACGCGCGGAAGGGTCAACGGGTTCTCAACAGTCACTGCGGGCATGGTCAGGACCTCCTTCTGCTTCGAGTTTAGTTGAAACTCGAACTTTCTGCCACACCGCGCACAACGGAGAAGGCCCCGGAGGAAATTCCCCCGGGGCCTTCGGGTCCGACTAGTACCTGCTGAGCTTGATCGAGTTCATCGGGGAGAGGTTCTCCTGCCAGGTGGTGCCGGGCGGCTGGACGTACGAGTCGCAGTTGCTCCCGTAGGAGTCGTAGCAGAGACGGTCGACCCAGCCGTCGGTCTGGTTGTTGACGATGAAGTGCGTCCCCTCCTGGTTGTAGAGCTTGTAGACGCCCTCCCAGTACACGTTGGACGGCTTGTCGTTGTTCCAGCCGGCGTCCCGCGGGTAGATGCAGACGGCGCCGGACGGGCAGCCGTGCCACGTGCCCGCGGCGTGCGCGGGCGACGCCGCCAGGACCCCCGTACCCAACGCCATGACCCCGGCCGCCGCCAGAGCGGCGAGCTTCGTGCGGACCGTCGTATCCCTCATTGCTGTCTCCTTCTCCGAAGGTGCGGGGCCCCCGTGGTCTCCCCCGCGGCACTGATGTTCCGGCGCGGCGCGGGTGCGCCGCGATGGTTTCGTTCCTGACCGAAAGGACCGGGCGCGGCGACGGCTAACAGACGATGCCGGTGAGCGCCGCGTTCTCGTTGCCCGAGATCTTGTGCCAGCCGGCGCCCCACACCACGGGGTGGTTGTAGAGCACGCCGAACACCACTCCGGTCGCCACACATCCGCCCGGGATGTACACGCCGTCGACGTCGATCCGGCTGGCGTTGCCGCCCAGGGAGGTGCCGGACGGCACCCAGCGCTCCCAGCGCCAGCGCGGTTCGTCGGAGGACCCGTCCCCCCATTCGAGCGTGGCGCTGAGACCGATGGCGGTCGAATTCGTCAGCCTCCCGCAATTCCATGAGCAGGACTGACCCGTGGCGCCATCAGCGGCCGCTGCCGCGGGCGTAATTCCCGCCATGAAAAGGGCGGCGACGGCGGCGGCCGTGACCGTCAGAGATTTCGCCGGGCGACGCATACCGAGCAGAGACATGTCTCTCATTCCTCCGTTGTGGCCTTTTGTCCGCGGCGGTTCCCGACCCCCGCTGCGACACAGCCTGCGAGAGTGCCCTGCGGTGCGGCAACGGATTGGACTAATCTGGGACGCGGGGATGGAACATCCCCTCTGACCTGCGGAGATTCTGCGCTCTGGGACGGACGTCCCGCGCGGAGGGGGGATCTTTCGTGAGCGTTTCCACGGAGGGCGAGCCATCGGACGGCGATCGCCCGGCACAGCACAGACAGCAATTCGCGGATCTGTTGACCGACCTGAAGGACCGCCGCGGCCACAGCTACGAAACATTGGCCCGAAAAGCCCATATGAGCCGCTCTTCCGTTCACCGCTATTGCCGGGGAATCGTCATTCCCGTGGAGTTCGGCACGGCAGAGAGAATCGCCCGGATATGCGGTGCGACCCCGCGCGAGCTGGCCGCCCTCTACCGCTGCTGGGCGGCGGCCTCCGCACCCGGCACGGACGCGGAGGACCCGTTACCGCCGTCCGCGGCGGAGGCGGGGACGGAAGAGGCCGAGGAGGCCTTGGAGGCCTTGGAGGCCGGGACAGCGGGGGAAGAGAGGCCACGGGCAGCGGTAGGGCCCCACGAGGCGGGCCCGGACCCGGCCGAGACCGCGCGTACGGTGTCACGGCCCCGCGGCGGCGCCCGGCTGGCCCTCGTCTCCGTGGCCTTCGTCCTGCTGTGCGTGGCCTCGCTGAGCGGCTCCGCGCCCGCCGCGACCGCGTGGGCCCCGAGCCGGCCCCGCGCCGCCGCCGACGGCGCGGGGCCGGCCTCCGGGTCCGGGGCCGGGTCCGGGGCCGCGGTGCCGTCCTGGGCCCAGGCCCCGACCCCGGTGTCCGACGGCCTCTTCGGCATGACCCTCAACTCCAACACCGGCGCCATGCCCACCTTCCAGGTGGACACCGTCCGGCTCTGGGACACCCGTACGAGGTGGGCGAACATCCAGCCGCGGCGCGGCGTCTACGACTGGTCCGTCCTCGACCGGCTCGTCACGGCCGCGAACCAGGCCGGCCTGCCCGTGGTCTTCACCATGGGCGGCACCCCCGACTGGGCGAGCCCGCACGGCCCCCGCGCCGCGTACGACGACGGCTCCCGCACGAGCCCGCCCGACGACCCGGCCGACTGGAAGGCGTTCGTCACCGCCGTGGCCGACCGCTACCGGGGCCGCATCGACGCGTACGAGCTGTGGGTCATGGGCAACGACACGCGCTACTTCAGCGGAAGCCTGGAGACCCTGGCCGAGATGACCCGCACCGCGAAGGCCGTGCTCGACGCCGTGGACCCCGGCGCGACCGTCGTCTGCCCGTCCATGGGCCGGCTCTGGGAGCCGGACGCCCTGCGCGCGCTGGAACGGTTCGCCGAGCTCCGCGCCTACGACTCCTGCGACGTCGCCGGCGTCAAGCTGTACCAGCGCAGCGCCTCGGACCCGCCCGAGCAGTTGCACGGCATGATCCAGGAGATCGACCGCGCCTTCCACCGGGGCGGCGCGCACCCCCGGCTGTGGAGCACCGGCGCCTCGTACGAGATCGCCCTGCAGAAGCCGCTGGACGAGGCCACCGCATCGGCCCACGCCGTCCGCTTCTTCCTCGTCGGCCTCTACGCCCGCTACCCGCGCATGTACTACTACAACTGGGGCGGCACCAAGGTCCCGATCGTGATGCAGCCGGAGGGGCAGCCGCCGACCCGGGCCGCCCTGGACGTCGAGGAGCTGCGCCGCTGGGTGCACGGGACGCGGATCCACTCGTGCGGGAACGGGGTGGCGGCCGGGCTGCCGGTCGGCGTCTGGCAGTGCCGCTTCGACCGGGACGGCGCCGAGCAGGTGATCGTCTGGCACGAGACGGGCACCGCCCGCATCCCGGCGCCCCGGAAAATCGGCGCGGTGCGCCGCCTCGACGGGACCGTCTCGGCCCTCCCCTCCGACCGGACGGTCGAGGTCACCACGATGCCGGTCCTGCTCACCCGGGCACCCTGAGCCCGGGGAGCCCGGGGAGCCCGGGGAGCCCGGGCGGCCCGGGCGGCCCGGGCGGCCCTGGCCTCCCCATGGGCCTCAGCCGCCGCTGTGGAGCAGGTCCACGCCCAGGCCCGTCACCGAGTGCAGGACCGCCTTGCCGTCGCGCTCCGTGGTGATCAGGCCGGCCGCGCGCAGGGTCCGGGTGTGTTCGGAGGCCGAGGGGAGGCTGATGTCGAGGTCCCGGGCCAGCTCGCTGGTCGTGCGCTGCTCGATCAGCGACTGGAGCACGGCCGCCCGGGTCCGGCCCAGCAGGGCGTCCAGCGCCCCCTGTGCCGGGCCCGGGCCGACCAGGGGCAGGGGCGTCAGCGCCGGGTAGAGCAGCACGCACCTGCCGTCCGGGCCGTCCGGGCCCTCGGCGAGCAGCGGCCTGCCCGTCCAGAACGGCGAGGGCATCAGCAGCAGGCCGCGCCCGCCGAGGCGGACCTCGTAGTGCGGCGGCCCGTCCACCTCCAGCACCGTGCCCGCCCAGGCGGCCAGTGGATGCGTGCCGGCCAGGCACGCCTTGATGCCGTGGGCGGCCAGCAGCCGGCTGCGCCAGGCCACGTCCGCCTGGAAGGACTGCCGGATCCGCGGCCAGTGGGGGGCGACGACCACCTCGTACGCGGACCGCAGCGCGCCGCCGAGCTGGTCCCACGCCTCGCGGTCCTGGGCCCACAGGGCGCGCAGCCAGGACACGGAGCCGGAGGCCCGGGCGGCGACGCGGTCCAGCTCGCCGGGGGTCAGGAGCGGGCCGGCCTCCCGTACGACGGCCAGCCCCTCCTCCAGGGTGCGCGCGTACGGCTCGACGAACTGGGGGTTGTCGCCGTCGGGGCGCAGGAGGTCGAGGAGCGGGCGGGCGCGGCCGGGCAGCTCCTGGCCGACACGGTTGCGCCAGCGGCCGAAAACCGCCTGTTCGTCGGTGCGCTGCCAGGCGACCATCGCCATGCCCAGCTCCACCAGCGGCAGCGGCTCTCTCGCGAAGGTGACGTTGAGCAGGTCCTCCGCCGTGAAATGCACGCGCAGCACGATCCGCCCCCCTCAGGCGTCAGCCGGTACGTCCGCGGCCAGGGCCGGCCGTCTGGCCGTCTGCGCAGCTACGGCGTCTAGCCGTACATCCGGCGCATCGCGAAGTCGACCATCTGCTCGACGGCCTTCGCGTCGAAGACCATCCGGTGGTCGCCCTCCATGTCGAGGACGAAGCCGTACCCGGTCGGCAGCAGGTCGATCACCTCGGCGCCGGTGATCACGAAGTACTTGGACTCCTTGCCGGCGTACCGGCGCAGCTCCTTGAGCGTGGTGAACATGGGGATGACCGGGTGCTGCGTGTTGTGCAGCGCCAGGAATCCGGGGGTGTCGCCGCGCGGGCAGTAGACCTTCGAGGTGGCGAAGATCTGCTGGAAGTCCTCGGCGGAGAGGGACCCCGTGGTGAAGGCCCGCACGGCGTCGGCGAGCGACGGTGGCGAGGGCTCGGGGTAGAGCGGCTGCTCGGCGTAACCGCCGGCCATCTGCTGCGGGGCGGCGTACTGCTGCTGCCCCGCGTGCCCCGCGCTCACGTTCTGGTCGTAGCCGTACATGGGGCGAAGCCTACCGACCGGCCACTCGCCGTCGGACACGTATTTCCCGCCAGGCTTGACGCTGGTCACAGTCGTCAGGGGTTGCGTCTTATTACCGGCGGGTAGCATCATTACGTTACCGATTGGTATGTACGAGGAACCCTGTCTCCCCGAGCCTTAACGGAGCCGTCGCCATGGGGCACTACAAGTCGAATCTCCGCGACATCGAGTTCAACCTCTTCGAGGTGCTCGGCCGCGACAAGCAGTACGGCACCGGTCCGTTCGAGGAGATGGACACCGAGACCGCCAAGAGCGTCCTGTCCGAGATCGCCCGCCTCGCCGAGAACGAGCTGGCCGCCTCCTTCGAGGACGCCGACCGCAACCCGCCGGTCTTCGACCCGGCCACCAACACCGCGCCCGTCCCCGCCTCCTTCAAGAAGAGCTACGAAGCCTTCATGGAGTCGGAGTACTGGCGCCTGGGCCTGCCCGAGGAGATCGGCGGCACCACCTCGCCCCGCTCCCTGATCTGGGCCTACGCGGAGCTGCTGCTCGGCTCGAACCCGGCCATCTGGATGTACTCCTCCGGCCCGGCGTTCGCCGGCATCCTCTTCGAAGAGGGCAACGAGGCGCAGAAGAAGGTCGCCGAGATAGCCGTCGAGAAGCGCTGGGGCTCCACCATGGTCCTCACCGAGCCGGACGCCGGCTCGGACGTCGGCGCCGGCCGCACCAAGGCGATCCAGCAGGCCGACGGCTCCTGGCACATCGAGGGCGTGAAGCGCTTCATCACGTCCGGTGAGCACGACATGGAGGAGAACATCCTCCACTACGTCCTCGCGCGCCCCGAGGGCCACGGCCCCGGCACCAAGGGCCTGTCCCTCTTCCTCGTCCCGAAGTTCCACTTCGACTGGGAGACCGGCGAGCTGGGCGAGCGCAACGGCGTCTACGCCACCAACGTCGAGCACAAGATGGGCCTCAAGGCCTCCAACACGTGCGAGATGACCTTCGGCGACCAGCACCCCGCCAAGGGCTGGCTGATCGGTGACAAGCACGACGGCATCCGCCAGATGTTCATGATCATCGAGTTCGCCCGGATGATGGTCGGCACGAAGGCCATCGCCACCCTCTCCACCGGCTACCTGAACGCGCTGGAGTACGCCAAGGAGCGCGTGCAGGGCCCGGACCTCGCGAACTTCATGGACAAGACCGCGCCCAAGGTCACCATCACGCACCACCCCGACGTACGCCGCTCGCTCATGACGCAGAAGGCCTACGCCGAGGGCATGCGCGCCCTGGTCCTCTACACGGCCTCCGTGCAGGACGAGATCCAGCTCAAGCAGGCCGCCGGCGAGGACGCCTCCGCCGAGATCGGCCTCAACGACCTGCTCCTGCCGATCGTGAAGGGCTACGGCTCGGAGAAGTCCTACGAGCAGCTCGCCCAGTCCCTGCAGACCTTCGGTGGCTCCGGCTACCTGCAGGAGTACCCGATCGAGCAGTACATCCGCGACGCCAAGATCGACACCCTCTACGAGGGCACCACGGCCATCCAGGGCCAGGACTTCTTCTTCCGGAAGATCGTCCGCGACCAGGGCGCCTCGCTGAACATCCTCAGCGAGACGATGAAGAAGTTCCTGGCCGAGGCCGTCGGCGGCGAGGAGCTGGCCGGCGCCCGCGACGCGCTCGCCAAGGCCGCCGTCGACCTGGAGGCCATCGTCGGCCAGATGATCGTCGACCTCACCGCCACCGGCGAGGACGTCAAGAACATCTACAAGGTCGGCCAGAACACCACCCGCCTGCTGATGGCCTCGGGTGACGTGGTCGTCGGTTACCTGCTGCTCAAGGGCGCCGCCGTGGCCGCCGAGAAGCTGGCGACCGCCGCCCCGAAGGACGTCCCCTTCTACACCGGCAAGATCGCCGCCGCGAAGTTCTTCGCGTCGCAGGTCCTGCCGAACGTCTCGGTCCAGCGCCAGCTGGCCGAGGTCGTCGACAACTCCCTCATGGAGCTCGACGAGGCCGCCTTCTAGACCGGTCGCGCCACCACCGCGCGCACGCACCAGCGGCCGGGCCCCCCGCACAGGGGCCCGGCCGCTGCCGCGTACCCGGCCCCAGGCCCCTGTCCTGCGGCTTTCCCCGATGTCAGTCGTTCATGGGACGCTCGTACACATGAGTCCACAGGATCAGCACGGCAGCAGGGGGTACTCCGTCCCCACCGGGCGTCCGTACGCCCTCAAGGAGCTGCAGGCGAGCCTGGGCAGCCTCGGCGACCACCTGCGCGAGCTGTACGACGGCGCCCACCCCGCCGAGTACGACACCATCGCCGACGCGCTGTACGTGGCCTTCCAGACGGCCACCGGACTGGCTCCCGCCAAGAGCTACACCGGCTGCCCCGAGCACCCCAACGGCGCCCTCGACCCCGAGGCACCCGAAGGCTGGGGCCGCTGCCTCATCTGCAACGACCGGCGGCGCCTCGGAGCGCGCCGGCACGGCGGCCCGCCCGCCGCCCCCGCCGGAGAGCAGCGGCGCCTGGGCTATCCCGTACCGGACCCCCCGTACACGCTCCAGCGGCTGCGCACGTACGTGCGCACCGTCGAGGACCAGCGGTTCCACCTGGGCCTGTCCTCGCCCGCCGAGGACTTCGTCCGCATCGCCGACGACCTCCACCGCGCCTTCATCGTCGCCCGCGAACTTTCCCGGCCGCGCAACGCCTCGGGATGCGCCGAACATCCCGGCGCGCCGATCGACCCCGACGCTCCTCCCGGCGAGGCCTGTATCTTCTGCGCCGGACGCAAAAGACGCGCGCAGCGCTCCCCGCAGACCCCGGAGATGCTCCCGCGCATCCGCCGGGGCGAGCGCAGGCAACTGCAGCGCCGATTCGAACGTCCGCCGGGCTGAAACCGACGGGACCGCAGAGGCAACGGGCGCGGAACCAGATCTCCCGGCTGTCGCACGGTCCGGCCATGACGGACACGAACCCGACCCTCGTTAAGGTGAACCACTTGGCTTCCTCCCCTCCCTAGCAGGAGGGGATTCCCACACTCACGCGTGGGGATTCCTGTTTCGCCACGGACCGCCCCGACCGAGAGGAGGACTCCCGATGAGGTCTCACATCCGCTCCACAGGCAGCAGCCGCCAGCCCGGCGGCCAGAAGATTGACCGCGGCGTTCCCGTCCCGGTCGTGAGCGGTCCCGCAGCTCTCACAGGTCCACTCGCGGACGCTCAGGGGCATCGCGTCGGCGATCGCCCCGCAAGCCGAGCACAGCTTGGAACTGGGGAACCACCGGTCGACAGCGATCAGCTCGCGGCCGTACCAGGCTGTCTTGTACTCCGGCATCGACCACAGCTCACGCCAGGCCGCGTCGCTGATGGAACGTGCCGGCTTGTGGTTCCGCAGCATGTTGGCGACCGTCAGATCCTCGATCACGAGCGTTTGGTTTTCACGCACGAGACGAGTCGTCAGCCGCTGCAAGAAGTCCCGGCGCCGGTCGGCGACCGCGTTCGTGGTGGCCGGCATCGGAGCCGGGGTGTCCTCGCACAGCAGAGAGACGTACCAGCGGCCGGCACTGTCGCACGAGACCGTGACCGTGGACGGCGCCACCCCTTCCGGCAATGGGCGGGACCACACGATGTCCAAAGGTTCGTCCATCTTCGCCAGCCGCACCCGGCCCTCCGCGTAGCGGAACCCGCTGCGGGTGTACTCGGCGGAGGCACGCGACTTCCGCTTCGACTTGAATCGCGGGTACTGGGACCGCTTCTCCCAGAACGCCACGAACGCCGACTGCAGGTGGCGCAACGCCTGCTGCAGCGGTACCGAGGACACCTTCGCCAGAAAGGCCGGCTCCTCGGTCTTCTTCCACGCGGTGAGCATGGCCGATGTCTGCCCGTAGCCCATCCGCCCGCCGCCCGCCTTCCGGGCTTCGGCACGGGCGGCGAGAGCCAGGTTGTAGACCTTCCGCACACACCCGAACGTCCGCGACAGTTCCACGGCCTGCGCGTCCGTCGGATAGAAACGGTACTTGAACGATCGCTTCACGGAAGGAAACCCCACACCGTGGAGGCTACGGTCGGTCACGATCCGAACACAAGCACAGGTCACAGCCTCACGCTGCGGCACTTCGCCACAGCGAGGCTCCGAGCCGGAACTGCGTTTCCTCACCCGGCTGAAGCCGGGGGCTTCCACACAAGGGAAATACGATGAGCTCTCCCGCCCGCTTCGACCGCGGCCACACCGACGATCTGATGACCTTCCTGACGGCCAGTCCGTCGCCGTACCACGCCGTGGCCAACGCGGCGGAGCGGCTGGAGAAGGCAGGCTTCAGGCAGTTGTCGGAAACGGACGCCTGGGATGCGGGCACCGGGGGCAAGTTCGTGCTCCGCGGCGGTGCGCTCATCGCCTGGTTCGTCCCCGAAGGCGCGGCCGCACACACCCCGTTCCGGATCGTCGGCGCGCACACCGACTCCCCGAACCTGCGGGTCAAACCGCTGCCGGACACGGGCTCGCAGGGCTGGCGGCAGATCGCCGTCGAGATCTACGGCGGCACCCTGCTCAACACCTGGCTGGACCGCGACCTGGGGCTGGCCGGGCGGCTGACCCTGCGCGACGGCACCGAGCGCCTGGTGAACGTGGACCGCGCACTGCTGCGCGTTCCCCAACTCGCCGTGCACCTGGACCGGTCGGTGAACAGCGACGGCCTCAAGCTCGACAAGCAGCGGCACATGCAGCCGATCTGGGGGCTGGGCGACGTCCAGGAGGGCGACCTGATCTCCTTCCTGGAGGAGGAAGAGGGCCTGGACCAGGGGTCGGTGGCCGGCTGGGACCTGATGGTCCACTCCATCGAGCCGCCCTCGTACCTGGGCCGCGACCGCGAGCTGGTGGCCGGTCCGCGCATGGACAACCTGCTGTCGGTGCACGCGGGCGTCGCGGCGCTGGCCGCGGTCTCCGCCACCGGCAAGCTCGACCACATCCCGGTGCTGGCCGCCTTCGACCACGAGGAGAACGGCTCGCAGTCCGACACGGGCGCGGACGGCCCGCTCCTGGGCAACGTGCTGGAACGTTCAGTCTTCGCGCGCGGGGGCTCGTACGAGGACCGCGCGCGGGCCTTCGCGGGCACCATCTGCCTGTCCTCGGACACCGGGCACGCCGTGCACCCCAACTACGGTGAGCGGCACGACCCGACGCACCACCCGCGCGCCAACGGCGGACCGATCCTGAAGGTCAACGTCAACCAGCGGTACGCCACCGACGGCAGCGGGCGCGCCGTGTTCGCCGCCGCGTGCGAGCGGGCCGGCGTGCCGTGGCAGACCTTCGTCTCCAACAACTCGATGCCGTGCGGCACCACGATCGGCCCGATCACCGCCGCCCGCCACGGCATTCAGACCGTGGACATCGGCGTCGCGATCCTCTCGATGCACAGCGCCCGCGAACTGTGCGGCGCGGACGACCCGTTCCTGCTGGCGAACGCCCTGGTGGCCTTCCTGGAGGGCTGAGCCCCCAGGAAGGCCGCGGCCGGCTACCCCTCGGCGTCCATCCCCGCGAGGACGAGGGGCAGCCGGGAGGCGCCGTCGGCGGTGACGCGGACCGGCACGCCCCAGTCCTGCTGGTGGACGTGGCAGGCCGGGTACTCGTTGGCGGGGTCGTCGTCGCAGGACGCCGCCATCGCCGAGACGTGCAGGACGCCCTCGGTGACGTCCGGGTTCAGCGCGAGCTCCCGGAACAGGTCCGTCCCGGCGCCCTCGCCGTCCGCCAGCAGCTCGGGCGGGGTCGAGGAGACGAGCAGCCGGGTGGAGGGCCCGTAGCGGGTGTCGAGCTTCTGCCCGCTCGGCGCCTGGAAGACGATGTCGAGGCGGAGCGTGCCGGGCGCCACCTCCGTGGCGGCCCGCTGCGTACGGTGGGCGACCGCGTCCACCCGGACCGCCTCCTCCGGGAGGCGCAGGCGGGTCAGCCGGTGCCGGGCCGACTCGACGACCACGATGTCCTCGCCCACCAGCACGGCGTCGCTGGGCTCGCGCAGGTCGGTCGCCAGGGTCGAGACCTGGCCGGTGGCCGGGTCGTAGCGGCGCAGCGCGTGGTTGTACGTGTCGCACACCGCGACCGAGCCGTCGGGCAGGGCGGTCACACCGAGCGGGTGCTGGAGCAGGGCCTGGGCGGCGTCGCCGTCCCGGTGCCCGAAGTCGAACAGCCCGGTGCCGACGGCCGACTTGATGACGTACCCGTCGTCTCCGGCTTCCACGTAGCGCAGGGCGCTGGTCTCGGAGTCGGCGATCCACAGCCGGTCCCCGGCGGCCGCGAGCCCCGAGGGCTGGGCGAACCAGGCCTCGGCGGCCGGTCCGTCGAGCAGCCCCTCGTTGGTCGTGCCGGCCGCGACCTCGACCGTCCCGGCCTCCGGGTCCCAGGTCCACAGCTGGTGCACACCGGCCATGGCGATCCAGACCCGGCCCTGCCACCAGGCCACGTCCCACGGCGAGGACAGGTCCACCTCCAGCGCCGGCCCGGAGGTCGGCGACCCCTGCCACCACTGTCGGCCCGTCCCGGCGATGGTCTCCACGTGCCCGGTGGCCGGGTCGTAGGTGCGCAGCGCGTGGTTGACGGTGTCGGCGACGACGACCCTGCCGTCGGGCAGCAGCGCCAGCCCCTGCGGCTCGCTGAAGCTGTCCCCGGCGAAGCCGCGCTCGCCGCTGCCGATGCGGCGCACGACGCTCTCGCCGTCGGCGGCCAGCTCGACGAGCTGGTGCCGGGTGGAGTCGGAGACCAGCAGGTTCCCGGACGGCAGCAGCAGCGCCTTCCCGGGGAACCGCAGGGCGCCGGCCACCGGCTCGGGCGCCACGTACGGCCCGTCGCCGCGCCGCAGGGTGCCCTTGGCCTCGTGCTCGGCCTCCAGCTCCTCGACCAGGCGGGCGATGGCGTGCGCGTGCCCCTCACCGGCGTGCTGGGCGACGATGTACCCCTCGGGGTCGATCACGACGAGCGTGGGCCAGGCGCGTACGGCGTACTGCTTCCAGGTGGCGAGCTCGGGATCGTCCAGCACGGGGTGGTGCACCTGGTACCGCTCGACGGCATCGACGACGGCGGCGTGCTCGGCCTCGTGCACGAACTTCGGGGAGTGCACGCCGATGATCACGACGGTGTCGCGGTGCTTCTCCTCCAGCTCGCGCAGCTCGTCGAGGACGTGCAGGCAGTTGATGCAGCAGAAGGTCCAGAAATCGAGGATCGCAATGCGTCCCCGCAGGTCGGCGAGGCTCAGGTCTTTCCCGCCGGTGTTGAGCCAGCCGCCCTTGCCGATCAGCTCGGGGGCACGGACACGGGCACGGCGGGGCGCGGGCGCGGGGGTGGGCGCCGGGGCGGCATCGTTCATGCTTCAAGCTTGCCATCCGGGTATGAACATCGGATCACGCGCATACGGCAGGGCACGGCCCGCGACGGGGGAGCGACGGATGGCCGAGGACGGCAGGACAGCGGGGTTCATGGCGCTGCCGGGGCGTACGGAGGACCGGCGGGAGGTGTTCGCCGGGGCGCTGGCGGAGGTCGTACGGGTCCTCGGGCTCGAAATAGCCGCCGAGCCGGAGTCCGCCGGCGGACTCACCTGGGAGCACCGTGCCAGGGCGGCGTTGCGCGAGGTCTGGCGTGACGGCGTGGTCCTTTCCGGCGAGGCCTTCGGCGCACTGCTCAGGGCGGCGGTCCACGACCCCAACCCGAGCTTCAACCGTCAGTTCGTCGAGCCGGCCCTGAACGCCTTCGGCCACCGGCGCGTCCAGGCCGGGCTGCTCGCCTACCTGCTCAGCGGCACGGATCCCGAGCGGGCGGGGGCCGCGCGGGCCTGGTACTGGTCGGCCCTGGACCTGCGGATGCCCCTCGTACGGGCAGAGCATCCGGCTCCGGCCGACGACGGCACGGACGTGGTGTACGAGTGGTACGAGGCCGCGCTGCGCGAGTTCGTGCACAACGAGCACGTGGACGTCCGGCGCTGCGTCCTCCCTCTGCTGCCGCTGCGGAAGTCCTCGTACCCGGCGGAGCTGCACGACCTGGTGGACGAGGCGGTGGCGATCGCCCGGTCCCATCCGGACGAGTACATCCGCCACCGCGTGGAAGACCAGGTCGGCGGCTGACGTCCGCTGCGCGAAGTGCACCCGCAGGGGTGACGACGGGCGGCGGGACCCCGTGGGAGCCTGGTCCCAGGAAGCAAGGGAGGCGTCCGGAATGACCACCGCGCACGACTACAGCGAAGGCGTCGATCCCGAGCGCGCGCTGAAGTACGCCATCCAGCACCACAGCGGGGACCGCACCGAGATCGTCGAAGGGGTCATCGGCAACGTGACACCGAGCTGGGACCACGAGAACGCGGCCGAAGAGATCCGTGATCAGATCCGACCGCGGGTCAAGGAGCTGGACTGCGTCACCGGCTCGGGCAACCTGGACCTCCCGGGCTCGCCGAATTGGTACGTGCCCGACCTTGCCGTCGTTCCCAAGGCACTGGCGAAGGGGGGCAGCGCTCTCCTGCCGGACCAGGTGCTGCTCGTCGTCGAGATCACGTCCGAGTCCAACGCCGAGACCGACCGTGTCGTCAAGCGCAAGCGGTACGCCGAGTACGGGGCTCCGCTGTACCTGTTGGTCGACCGGGTGGAGGCGACCGTCACGCTGTTCGCACTGCCCGGGCGGCTCGGGTACACCAAGGTGGACGGTCCGCACCCCTTCGGGACGCCGGTGCGGTTGCCCGAGCCGTTCGGGATCGAGCTCGACACCAGCGGGCTTTAGCCAGCGCCCGGTAGCGTGCGGGACGTGACAGTCAGCACGCCGCCGAGCGGGCGGATATTCGATGCCGTGAGCGCCACCGCCGTACGGAGCACCGACGGGTTGCGGGAGCTCTACGAACATCCGGGCGAGATGGCCCGGCGCAAGGCCGTGGACCGGATCCACGAGGCCGCGCGGGCCGTCATCGGGCGGTCGTCGCTGGTGTTCGTCGCCAGTGCCGGGGCCGACGGGACCTGCGATGTGACGCCCCGGGGCGGGCCGCCCGGATTCGTGGCCGTGCTGGACGAGTTCACCCTCGCGCTGCCCGACGCCACCGGCAACAAGCGGCTCGACACCGCCCACAACATCGTGGAGACGGGCCGGGCCGGGCTGATCTTCGTCATCCCCGGGCGGACCACCACCCTGCGGGTGAACGGGCGGGCCTGCGTCTCCGCCGACCCGCGGTTGCTGGAGCAGCTGACGGCCGTCGGCAAGCCGCCGCGGAGCGCGATCGTGGTGGAGGTCGAGGAGGCCTACCAGCACTGTCCGAAGGCGTTCCTGCGCAGCAACGCGTGGAAGCCCGAGCAGTGGCTCGCCGAGGACGCCGTCCCGAGCTCCGCCGAGATCACCCTCTCCCACCTGGATCTCCCCGGTCTGACGATCGAGGAGATCCGGCAGCAGGAGCGCGAGTCCCTCCTGTTCCGCTACGAGTAGTCGAAGAGGGCGCTCAGCCGGGGCAGTCGGGCCGATATCTCGTCGGTGTCGTCGAAGTCGAAGTCCCAGGACGGGTCCAGGGCCGGGTAGCTGATCGTGAAGGAGTCCGCGGGCAGTTCGCGGCCGGTGGCGGTCTCGTAGGCGGTCCAGGCGATCGAGAGGGCGGACTCGTCCCACAGTTCCAGGCCCTGCTCCGCTGCCTCGCGGACCGCGGGGTGCGCGGCCAGGGTGTCGGGGTCGGCCAGGGCCGTCTCGAAGGCCTCCCGGCCCTGGGTGAGGAGCCAGCCGCGGAAGTAGTCGAAGCCGTCGTCCGAGCAGCCCCCGTTGATCACGTAGGCCGCGGCCCAGAGCGGCGCACGGTAGGACTCCGCCAGCAGGTCCCACAGCACCTGCTGGGAGGCGGCTATCTGCGCCGCCTCCCGGTCCGCGAGGAGTTGCGCCGCGCGCGAGGCCACTTCCTGCGGATCCGCGTCGGCGCGGGCCGTCTCGATCAGCTTCCAGAACGTCTGCTTGTCCATGGGGAAAGCCTGGCAGCCGGGTCTGACATCAGGCGGTGGTGTTGAGGAAGGTGTGGAGGGATCTTGTGAGAGCGGCGACGAAGGCGTCCTGCACCGGTGCCGGGACGAGGTCCAGGGAGAGGTACGGGTTCAGGTCCTCCAGCTCGACGAGGAGCAGTTCGCCGGACGGCGCCCGGCAGGCGTCGACGCGCTGGATGCCGTGGTCGAGGGTGTTCCAGTCGACGAAGGACCGGGCGAAGGCCAGGTCCGCCTCGGTCGGGGAGTAGAGCTCCAGCTCCCAGCGGCGGTCCGGATCGGGGGCGTACAGCGCGTACTGGAAGGCGTCGTCGACGAAGTAGAAGGACACCTCGTACGTGAAGTCGATGCGCGGCTGGATCAGCACGGCCCCGGCCGGGCCGTCCGGTGTCGCGGTGAAGGTGAGGCCGATGGAGTCGGCGCCCTGCTTCGGCTTGACCGCGTACTGCGGCACCTGCGGCAGTTCCGCCAGCCGGGCGGGGTCGTCGATCGTCGGGATGACCGGGTAGCCGGCGGCCGTCAGGTCGAGGAGGTACTGCTTGCCCGCCATGTCGCCGCGGCCGGTGAGCGGGTTGTAGACGCGGGCTCCGGCGGCGAGGGCGGCCGCGCGGAAGGAGTCGTAGGCCTCCTGGTAGTGCAGGACCGGGCCGCTGTTGCGGACGATCACCGCGTCGAAGCCGAGCGGCAGCATGGCCTCCGCGTCCGCGGGATGGCACAGGGCCAGGCCGAATTCGGCGCGCAGCCGGGACGTGAGGAATATGTCCTCGTCGCAGTAGCGGCGGCCGCGTGCGGGGTACGCCAGGTCGGTCACGTAGAGCAGGGGCATGAGGGCAACCTATCGCGGGCACTGATCAGCGCATGAAATACCTCGTTCGGGACAAAATGCTGGCCATCGGGGACGACTACTGGATCGAGGACGAGGACGGCCGGCACGCCTTCCTCGTCGACGGGAAGGCGCTGCGCTTCCGGGACACGCTGGAGCTGAAGGATCCGGACGGGCTGATCCTGGTCACCCTGCGGGAGAAGCTGTTCACCCTGCGGGACGCGATGACGCTGGAGCGGGACGAGCGGCGGCTCGCGGTGATCCGCCGCAAGCGGCTCTCGCTGCTGCGCAATCACTTCCGGGTGACCCTGGCCGAGGGCACGGAGCTCGACGTCAGCGGGCGGATCCTGGACCGCGAGTTCAAGGTCGAGTACGACGGGGAGCTGCTCGCGCTGGTCTCGCGGCAGTGGTACCGGCTCCGCGAGACGTACGCGGTGGACGTGGTCCGGGAGGACGCGGACGCGGCGCTGCTGATCGCGGTCGCGGTGTGTGTGATCCGGATGGCCGAGAAGGAGCGGGAGGGCGGGGTCAGTCCCGATGGTGTTCCCGGGCCGTGAGCTGCCCCTGGACGTAGGCATCGGTCTCCGGCGCGTACGGGCCTCCGTGGTCGAACAGCAGGTCGGCGATGCGCTGCCACTCGGCGGCCTCGGCGCGGACGGCCGCGTCGGCACGGCGCAGGTCGCCGGCGGCCGCCAGCCCCGCCTCCAGGGCGGCCTGCGCCTCGTGGTGGGTCATGCCGGTGGCCCGGTCCCGTACGCGCCGACGGGCTGCGATCTCCGCGGTGGCGGGCTCGTGCGGCTCCAGGGCGGCCTCCAGCGCGGCCTCTGTGTCATCCGTCACGGCGTACCCGCCTCCTCCTCGTCGACCCGGCGGCCGGCGCCGCCCGTCCCGTCCGTCTGCCCGGAAACCCCGGCGCCAACCGGGGTTTCCGGGAGGGCGTCAGCGGCCCAGCCGGCGGTCCTTCAGGGCCGGGAACTGGGAGCGGGTGTCGGCGACCTTGGCCGGGTCCAGCTCCACGGTGAGGACCTCCTCGCCGGGGCCCGCCTCCGCCAGGACCTCGCCCCAGGGGTCCACCACCAGGCTGTGCCCGGCCTGCTCCACGCCCGCGTGGGTGCCGGCCGTCCCGCAGGCCAGGACGTAGGACTGGTCCTCCACGGCGCGCGCCCGGTTGAGCAGGGTCCAGTGCGAGCGGCGGCGGGCGGGCCAGCCCGCGGCGACGACCATCGTGGTGGCCCCGGCGTCGACCAGGCCGCGGAACAGTTCCGGGAAGCGCAGGTCGTAGCAGGTGGCGATGCCGAGGGTCTGTTCCGGCAGGGTCACCGTGGTCAGGGAGTCCCCGGCCGACATCAGCACCGCCTCGCCCTGGTCGAAGCCGAAGCGGTGGATCTTCCGGTAGGTGGCGGCGAGCTCGCCCGCCGGGGAGAGGACGAGGGCGGTGTTGTAGAGGGAGCCGTCGCCCGCGCGCTCCACGACCGAACCCGCGTGCAGCCAGACGCCGGCGTCGCGGGCCGCCTTGGACATGGCCTCGTAGGTCGGGCCGTCGAGCGGTTCGGCCTCGGTCTCGAACTGCTCGTAGGCGAACGCGCCGACCGGCCACAGCTCCGGCAGGACGACGAGATCGGAGCCCGCCTGCTCCCGTACGAGTTCGGCCACGCGGGCACGTCGGGAAGACACCGACTCGCCCTCGTTCACTGCGATTTGGATCAGCGAGGCGCGCACACTACCACCGTCCTGGCGTTCAAGCCGTCAACTCGGGCCTACGATCGTCACACGAAAGCACTGCCGGGGTGCTCACCGGCAGCGTAGTTTTGGAAACTGAGTCCACCGCTTCCGAAACGCGCCATTGAACAGCACCGCGAGGGGTCCCGTTGACCGTCCAGCCGCATCCCGCCCTCCAGCCCTATGCCGACGCCTGGACACACTCCATCGAGGCGATATCCGAGTTGGTCCTCCCGCTGACGGAGGGCGAGTGGAACCGGGCGACGCCGTGTCCCGGCTGGTCGGTCCGTGATGTCGTGTCACACATCATCGGCATCGAGTGCGAGCAGCTGGGGGACCCGCGGCCGATCCACACCGTGGCGCGGGACCTGCGGCACGTGGTGGACGAGTTCAGCCGGTACATGGAGGTGCAGGTCGACGTGCGGCGTCACCACACCGCGCCGGAGATGACCTCGGAGCTGGAGTACACGGTGATCCGGCGCTCCCGGCAGCTGCGCAACGAGAAGCGGGATCCGGCCACGATGGTCCGCGGGCCGCTCGGTGACCAGGTGACGCTGGAGCAGGCGCTGCGGCTGCGGGCGTTCGACGTGTGGATCCACGAGCAGGACCTGCGGGCGGCGCTGGGGGTACCGGGGAACTGGGACTCGCCGGGCGCGTACGTGGCGCGGGACCTCCTGCTGGCCGGGCTGCCGAAGGTGGTGGCCAAGCGGGCGGGCGCGCCAGCGAACTCGGCCGTGGTGATCGACGTGCACGGTCGGCTGGAGTTCATGCGGACGGTACGGGTGGACGCGGACGGCCGCGGCACGGTGGACAAGTCGCCGTCGCTGGGCCCGGCGGTGACCCTGACGCTGGACTGGGAGACCTACGTCCGCCTCGCGGCCGGCCGGGTACGGGCGCACACGGTCGCGGACCGGGTGAAGGTGGAGGGCGACGTGGAGCTGGCGGACGCCATCCTCACGCAGTTCGCCGTGACCCCGTAGGCGTCGAGGCGTACGGCGAGGCTCCCGACACCGTTCTCCCGGGGGGCGGCGGACCTACGGTGCCTCGCGCCCTGCTGTTTCCGGGAGGGGACGCGCACGGGGCTCCGGTTCCGGCTCCGGTTCCGGTTGCGGTTCCGGTTGCGGTTCCTGCGCGGGGACGGTGACGCGGCCCCGGGCGGCCTCGCGGGCCAGGGCGAGGGGGCGCAGGCGCAGGATGCTGATCACGCCCAGCGCTTCGAGGACGAAGACCGTGGAGAAGGCGACGCGGTAGTTGTCGCCGGTGGCGTCCAGCAGGATGCCGACCGTCAGCAGGGTAGTCATGGACGCGATGAAGCCGCCCATGTTCGTGATGCCGGAGGCGGTGCCCTGGCGCTCCGCCGGGTTGGCCGGGCGGGCGAAGTCGAAGCCGATCATCGACGCCGGTCCGCAGCTGCCGAGCACCAGGCACAGGGTGACCAGCAGCCACATCGGGGCCCGGTCGCCCGGGTGCACGAGGACCGCCGCCCACAGCAGGGCGGTGAGGCCGACCGTGCCCAGGGCGAGCGGGATCCGCGCGGACTGGCGGCGGCCGACGATCTGGCCGTAGACCAGCCCGAGCGCCATGTTCGAGGCGACGACCAGCGTCAGCAGCCCGCCCGCGGTGGTCCGCGACAGCCCCTGTGCCTCGACCAGGAACGGCATGCCCCACAGCAGCAGGAAGACCATCGCGGGGAACTGCGTGGTGAAGTGCACCCACAGGCCGAGCCGGGTGCCGGGTTCGGCCCAGGACTCCCGGATCTGGCGGCGTACGAAGCCCCCCGAAGCGGCGCGCGGCGCGGATCCGTACCCCTCCGGGTGGTCCCGCAGGAACAGCGTCAGCGGCACCAGGACCACCAGCCCGGCCACCGCGCTGCCCGCGAAGGCGGCGGTCCAGCCGATCTCGTGCAGGACCGGGGCGAGGACGAGGGTGGAGACGAGGTTGCCCGCCATGCCGACCAGCCCGGCCAGCTGCGCCATCAGCGGCCCGCGCCGGGCCGGGAACCACCGGGTGCCGAGCCGCAGCACCGATATGAAGGTCATCGCGTCGCCGCAGCCGAGCAGCGCCCGCGCGGCGAGCGCCATCCCGTACGAGGGCGACAGCGCGAAGCCGAGCTGGCCGACGGTGAAGAGCACCGCGCCCAGGGTCAGCACCTTCTTGGTGCCGAGCCGGTCGACCATCAGGCCCACCGGTATCTGCATGCCCGCGTAGACCAGCAGCTGGAGGAGGGAGAAGGTGGCCAGCGCCGAGGCGTTGACGTGGAAGCGGTCGGCGGCGTCCAGGCCGGCCACCCCCAGGCTGGTGCGGAAGATCACCGCCACGAAGTAGACGGCGACGCCGATGCCCCACACGACGACGGCCTTCCGGCCACCCGGCGGATCGGCGGGTATGCCGTCCATGGCAGGGGAGGAGTTCACCGGCCCGGCCCCCGCACCAGGGCCTCGACCCGGCCGATGTGACCGCGGACCGCCGCGGCCGCCGTGTCCGCGTCCCCGGCGCGCAGCGCGTCCAGGATCTCCGCGTGCTCGGCGAGCGTCCGGTCCAGCCGCTCCGGGTGGGCGTGCAGCAGGGCCACGCCCATCCGCAGCTGCCGGTCGCGGAGCTGGTCGTAGAGGCGGCACAGGATCTGGTTCCCGGCGCTGCGCACGATCTCGGCGTGGAAGCCGCGGTCGGCGGCCATCATCGCGGCGAGGTCGCCCGCGTCGGCGTGCCGGCGCTGTTCGTCGAGCAGGGCGGCGAGCCGGTCCAGCAGGCCCGGCGGGGCCGGCACTGCTCTGCGTACGGTGAACTCCTCGACCAGCAGCCGGGTTTCGAGGACGTCGGTGATCTCCTGCGCGGAGACCTGCAGGACCAGCGCGCCCTTCTTCGGGTACAGCTTCAGCAGCCCCTCGGTCTCCAGCCGCAGCAGCGCCTCGCGCACGGGCGTACGGGACACCCCGACGGCCGCGGCCAGTTCGCCCTCGGTCAGCAGGGTGCCGCCTTCGTAGCGGCGGTCGAGCACCCCCTGCTTGACGTGCTGGTAGACGCGGTCGGCCGCGGTCACGGCAGTGGTGGGGGCGGACATGCGCACAGGATAGATACAACAGGGGTGCAAGCTCTGCCGGGTCCAGGATGTGGACCCGGCCCCCGGCGGGACCCCGGGCGGGTACCTCGGGCGCATACCCCGGGCGGGGCCCTGGGTGTGGTCCGCGGGCCTCACGCTGCACCGAAGGATGTACCGCGTCTTCGTCCGCCCGCAGGACGTACGGGGCCCCGCGCGCCGGGACGCTGAAGTCATGGCCGACACCCTGCTCGCCCCGGCGCCACACAAGACCGCCCGGCTCCCCCTCCTGGACGTCCTGCGCGGCGCCGCGATCCTCGGCACGCTCATGACCAACGTCTGGATCTTCACCTCGCCCGGCTCGGAGTGGGGAGTGCTCCAGGGCGGTCTGAAGCCGCCCGACCCGATCGCCGACCCCTCCGCCGCCCACCTCGCCGAGAGCGTCTTCCGCTTCCTCGCCGACGGCAAGTTCCTGGCCCTGCTGACGGTCCTGTTCGGAGTGGGCCTGGCCATCCAGTTCGACTCCGCCGCCCGCCGCGGCGCCCCCTGGCCCGGCCGCTACCCGCGCCGCGCCGCCTTCCTCTTCGTCGAGGGCACGGTCCACTTCGTGCTCGTCTTCGCCTGGGACGTGCTCATGGGGTACGCCGTCACCGCCCTCCTCGTCGCCTGGCTGCTGGCCCGCTCCGAGAAGGTGCGCAAGGGGGCCATGTGGACGGCCGGAGCACTGCACCTGGCGCTGATGTCCCTGGTGACCCTCGACGCGCTGAGCCGCCCCGCCGGCGCCCCGAAGAGCCCGGACCCGGCCGCCGTCGAGCTGTACGCCCACGGCGGCTACCGGGCCCAGATCGCCTTCCGCCTGGAACACTTCCTCGCGCTGCGCATCGAGCCGGTCTTCTCCTTCGGGCTGCTCGTGTTCCTCTTCCTCCTCGGAGTGCGGCTGCACCGCGCGGGCGCCTTCACCGCCACCGCCGAAGGCCGCCGCATCCGGACCCGGATGGCCGTCTGGGGCCTGGGCCTCGGGCTGCCGCTGAACGCCGCGACCACCCTCGGCGGCTCCGACTTCTACCTCCTGGGCCGCTACGGCGCCGCGCCGCTGCTCGCCCTCGGCTACATCGGCCTGATCGGCCTCGCCCTCGACCGGCGGTGGATCCCGGCCCCGGTGAGCCGCGCCCTCGGCTCCGTCGGCCGCACCGCCCTGTCCTGCTACGTCGCCCAGAACCTGCTCTGCATGCTGCTCTGCTACGGCATCGGGCTGGGCCTCGCCGAACGGCTCGGCGGCAGCGGCCCCTGGTGGGTGATGGGCCTGTGGGCCGGCGTGAGCCTGACCCTGGCCGCCGGATCGTGGCTGTGGCTGCGCCGCTTCGACCACGGCCCCCTGGAGGCCGTACAGCGCACGGTCCTCAGGTCCCGCCGGTGACCGCCGCCACCTCCACGTCCAGGACGAACTCGTCGTAGGGGGCCTCGTCCGGGTAGGGCGGCCGGACCTGCGCGAAGCGGATCCGGGCCCGGCCCCCGCCCGGGGGCCGGGCCCGGACCACGTAGGTCCGCTCCACCGGGGCCCCCGGCGGCGGGGCCGCCGCGGCGGCCGGAACCCCGGCGGCCGCCGCGACCGTCACCACGTCCGCGTCCCCGGTGACCTGCCAGGTCCACACGTACCCGCGCGCGCCGCGCCCGGTGAGCCGCAGCTCGTACGACTCGTCCGGGCCGAGCACGATGCTCCGTACCTCCACGCCCGCCCGGTCCTCTCAGACGGGGCCGATCACCGACCCCTCGTGCCAGCCCGCGCCGTCGCGCCAGTAGTGCTGAAGGCGGCGGTCGGTGCGCAGGACGATGACTTCCAGGTTGAACCCGAAACTGCCCTGGAGCATCCCGGTGACGGAGGCGACGTCGTGCCCGAAGACCGCGCTGCGCCGCCAGGGGGAGCCGCCCGCGTTGCCGCGCCACCAGTGCTCGACCTGCCCTCCGGCGACGGCCACGCACAGCTCGTAGTTCCCGGCGGTGTCCTCGTCCGCGGCCCCGGACTGCCCCTCGATCAGGCAGGGCGCGGAGACGGCCGCCGTACCGCTGCCGAAGATCTCCCCGGCCCGCCAGGTGAAGCCGTTCGGATCGTCGCGCCACCACAGCTGCATGCGGCCGTCGGCGAGGGTGGCGACGAGGTCGAGGTGGCGGGCGCGGGTCTGGACGAGGGCGGGCCCGTAGTGGGCGATGCCGGAGGCGAACCGGCCGCCGTCGTTCCAGGTCCAGGGGGCGCCGTTGATCCGCCACCAGTGGCCCAGACGGCCGTCGGCGGTCCGGACGACCACCTCGAAGTTGCCCGGCTTGCCGTAGTCGCTCTGGATGAATGCCGGGGTCGAACCGACGGCCGCGTCGCCCGGGCCGAAGAGGCCGCCGTCGCGCCAGGCCCCGCCGGACTGCTCGTAGTACCAGTGGCGCAGCCGGCCGCCGGTGGTCACGTGCAGGGACTCCATGTTGCGGTTGTAGGTGGTGCCGGTGAAGGCGGGCTGGCCGGAGGCGTCGGTGGCGAAGGTGCCCGCGCGGGCCCAGGCGAACGGGGAGTCGCCCTCGCGCCACCAGTGCTGGAGGCGGCCGCCGGGGGCGGTGGCGAGCAGCTCGAAGTTGCGGTGGGCGCGGCCGTTGCCGCTCTCGTAGACGTTGCCGGTGTGCAGGCGGCGCTTGGTCCACGGGTCGATGTTGGTGCCGCGCAGGCCGCACTTGGCCCAGTAATCGATGTTGACCTCGCCGTAGGCGATCCGGCCGTAGCCGCCGACGTGGTAGCCCGTCCCCCAGGAGTTCTTGAACAGCCAGCAGCCGGCCGCGTCGTCGTAGCCGACGATCAGCACGCAGTGGCCGCCCGCGAGATGGTCGCTCGTACGGTGGTACACGCCGGAGCCGAGGCCGAAGAAGTCGTCGTAGACGTCGAAGCAGGCGGTCAGCGGGCCGACCGTGTCCAGCCAGACCTTCTGCTGCTCCACGTCGCCGAGCCGGACGTAGTCGGTGATCCGGACGGTCCGGCCGGACCGGTCCCAGCTGGGCGTGTACTCGGCGCGCCAGGCATCGCGGCGGGCGGCCGGCAGACCGGCGGGCGGGGTGCTGTACGGCCAGCAGTCCGGGTCGGCGAGCCCGCCGTTCGCCTTGATCCAGTCGAGGGCGGTCTCCGGATTGCTGCCCTGGCCGCAGGTGAAGCGCAGGCCGTCGTGGACGTCGCCTTCGGAGCGCTCCGCCCATACGTCGTGCTCGATCCGGGCCATGGACTCCACCAGGCCGGCGGCGCCGAAGGCCCAGCAGGAACCGCACGGGTTCTGGTCCTTCACCTTGGTGATCCACGGCCGTCCCCAGCGGCTGCGCCAGTCCACGGCGGCAGGCCGGGCCGGGGCCGCCGGCCCCTGGACCCCGGGCAGCAGCCCGTGGGCGGCGCGGCGCCGGGTCAGATGCGGATTGCCGCTCGCGTGGCCGATGATCCCCGGGAGATCGATCACCCCTGCGTCCTCGGCGGTGGTCAGATTCGCCCCGGGCTCCAGACCGAGCGAGGGCCGCGGTACGGGCTCCTCGTCGGCGAGGTGCTCCAGGACCGACCAGCGCGCCCCCTGCGCGACGAGCTGCGCACGCAGCTCCCCCACCGACTGGACAGATTCCTCCGGCATGGCGGCCCCCCAGCTGCAACCGTTCGGATCCAAGACCCGGGAGCGTCTCCCCGGCGCCCGGGGGCGTCAAGGGGGTTCGCACGGTCGCGCGGTGGCACGAGGGGGCGTGCCGCTCCGGCGGTGGCCGGTTCCGCGCCCTTCGCCCGGTCCGGAGCCCGCGGAGCCGGTCGCGGTCGGGGCGCCGGACGACTTCTCCGGCCACCGGCTGATCACCGCCGCGTCCGCCGAGCGTGACGCGATCGTCAGCCGTCCAGTGAGATCGCGTTCTTGGCGCGCGCCACCGATTCCTCGGAGGCGGGGCCGCCCGGATTCTCCGTCGCCAGCGCCTGGTTGAGGTCGACGAAGGGCCGCATCCGCTCCTCGTAGCGGGCGTACGCGGCGAGGTGGTCGCCGCAGGCCCGGGCGAGGGAATCGGCCAGCACATGGGCGCCCACCAGGGCCAGGCTGGTGCCCTGCCCCGAGAGGGGGGAGGGGCAGTAGCCGGCATCCCCGAGCAGGGCGACCCGGCCCCGCGACCACTGGTCCATGCGGATCTGCGCCATGGCGTCGCAGTAGAAGTCGGGCGCCTTGCGGGCGGCCTCGGCCAGGCGGGCCCCTTCCCACCGCACGGACTCCAGCCTGTCGACGACGGTCCGCCGCAGGGCCTCGGCGGTGCGCAGTTCCGGGGCGAGGGGGGCGGACTCGAAGCCGAAGGCGATGCGCAGTTCGGTGTTGTCGCGGACGGGCATGATGCCGAAGCCCATGTCCCCGTCCCGCAGCCACATCTGCCAGTCCTCCAGGCCGAGGAAGTTGTCCGTGCCGAACACCGAGAGGTAGCTGCCCAGGTGGTGGGCGTAGCCCTCCTCGGGGCCGAAGGCCAGGCGCCGCACGGTGGAGTGCAGTCCGTCCGCCCCGACGACGAGGTCGAAGGTGCGCGGCGCCGCGTGCGCGAACTCCACCCGCACCGCGCTCCCGTCCTCCTCCAGCCCGGTGACGGTGTCGCCGAAGAGGTACTCGACGTCTGCGCGGGTGTGCTCGTGGACCATCCGCACCAGGTCCTCGCGCAGCACCTCGATGTCCTCGCCGTCGAGCCGGCCGCTGCTGAAGGTCGCCTCGGTGGAGCGGCCGACCTCGCTGCCGTCGGGGCCGAGGATCGACATGCCGCGCATCCGGGTGCGTACGCGGCTCGCCCGCTCCAGCAGTCCCATGCGCTCCACCACGTCGAGCGCGACGCCGCGGATGTCCACGGCCTGCCCGCCGCCGCGCACGCCCGGGGCGCGTTCGACGACGGTGGGCTCGAAGCCGTGGCGGTGCAGGAGGTGGGCGAGGACGGGTCCCGCGATGCCCCCGCCGGAGATGAGCACGGTCCGCATGAGAAGCTCCTTCGGTGATTTGTACGCTGTACGCGTTCTGAATGTACGACGTACATACAGACCTCTCAACTGGCACAACGACGGGCCTGTACTAGCTCAGACCAGTTCTGGAAGAGATCTCCGCTGCTACCCTCTGCACTAGTACAGGACAGAAAGGCGGGAGAACGTGACGCAGACCACAGGCGCGGCAGGCGCAGCCGGTGATCCGCCCTACCTGCGCATCGTCGCCGCGATCCGGCGGAGCATCGCGGACGGGGAACTCGCCCCCGGGGACCGCGTCCCCTCCACCCGGCAGATCGCCGCGCACTGGGGCGTCGCGCTCGCCACCGCCACCAAGGCGCTGACCACCCTGCGCCTGGAGGGCCTCGTCGAAGCCCGCCCCCGGATCGGCACGGTCGTCGCCGGGAGCGCACCCGCCGCCCCCACCGCACCGGCGGCCCGCAGGCGCCCCTCGCCCGCACCGGACACCGAGCCGGAACTGACCGTCGGACGGATCGTCCGCGCCGCCGTCGAGATCGCCGACGCCGAAGGGCTTGCGGCGCTCTCCATGCGCGGTGTCGCGGCCCGGCTCGGCGTCGCGGCGATGTCGACCTACCGGTACGTGCCGAGCAAGGAGGACCTGGTCCTGCTCATGGCCGACGCCGCGTTCGGCGAGGCCCACCCCGCCGACGCCTGCGCCGATGCCCCCGAGGACTGGCGGGCGCGCGTCGAGGTGGGCGCCCGGACCCTGTGGCGGCTGTACCGCAAGCACCCGTGGCTGGCCCGGATCGGCACTCTCACCCGCCCGTTGCTGGTGCCCAACCTGCTGGTCCACGGCGAGTGGATGCTGGGCGCCCTCGACGGCCACGGACTCGACCCGACCACCCTCTTCGACATCCACGTCCTGCTCTACAGCCATGTGCACGGCCTGGCGGTCCACCTGGAACTGGAGGCCGACGCCGAAGCCGCCACGGGCCAGTCTGAGGACCAGTGGATGGACAGCCGCGCCCCCGTCCTCCAGGAACTGATGGACTCCGGCCGCTTCCCGACCTTCGCCAAGGTGGTCGGATCCTTCGAGGACGGCTACGACCTGCGGCTCGACGCGCTCTTCGACCTCGGGCTGGGAGCCCTCCTGGACGGCCTGACCCCCGTCGTCGAGGGCCGAGAACGCTCCCTCGGGCCCCGTCGGGGTCCCGTATAGGCTCGGGCCGTATGGGGACGTGGAGCGCGCCGAGCGCCATCGAGAGAGAGCTGTACGAGGCCAAGACCGCCGGCGACTGGGCCGCGTACTTCGACGTACTGGCCCGTACGCCGCTGTACGTGGCGCAGTCCCGCGCGCGGTCCGACGCGCATCCCGACTCGGTGTTCTTCCACGCCACCCCGGACCGGATGCTCGTCGTCCACACCGCCGGCATGCTGCCCGCCCCCACCCCCGAGACGGTCTACGAGTCGCGGAGCCTGCGCTGGTTCGCCAAGGTCTGGAACGCCGACGACCCCGCCTTCCTCGCCGTGAACCCGGGCTCCCCCGCCGAGGCCTACCTCACCACCGCCCCCGCCGACCTGGCCCGCTGGCGCGCCCACGCGGAGGCCGCCCCCCACTACGGCCTGCCCGAGGGCAAGGTCCACGCCCTGTTCACCGGCGGCCCGCTGCACGGGCCCGTCGCCCACGGCCTCGCCGTCGGCGGCCATCTCGCCGTGACGAACGGCGAGTTCTGGAACTCCCTCGCCTACCACGGCAGCGGCTACCAGTACGAGCGCCGCCGCGTCGCGAAGAGCTGGAGCATCACCGACCGGCCCGACTGGCTGTCCACCCTGGAGACGCTGCTGGACTGCGGGATGGTCAGCCCCGTCTGGGAGTACGCGCTCCGCGTCCGCCGCGCCCTCGCCTCCGACTTCGCCGGGCCGGTGGACATCGAGCACTGGCGGCACGCCGCCGAGGCGAGCCTGCGCCGCAGCGCCGAACGCGCCGCCGAGCCGCAGCTCACCCCCGACGGGGTCACCGTCGCCCAGCCGCGGCCGGTCGCCGAGGTCGAGGGGGAGATAGCCGGCGTCAAACGCCTCATCGGCCGGATCACCCGCTACGAGCAGCGCTTCCGGGCCGACGGACTGCTCCCCGAGGACGGCTGGGTCCGCTCCGTGGAGGGCTGGGACATCGGCCGGGCCTCGCAGATGGCCCGCTGGGGCGTCGGCTGCCGCTACGGGACCGTCGCCGAGGCCGAGCAGGCCGTACTGCGCGCCGGGGAGGCCGCGCGCGACACGTACCGCTCGTGGGCCGAGTTCTCCGCCGGGTACGTCCTCGGCCGGTGCCTGCACTTCGACGAGGAGGAGTTCGGCACCTGGTACACGACCGCCCTCGCCGCGCACCTCGCGCTGACGACCGACTCGGCGAGCCCCTGGCTCAACATCCCCTGGAACTAGGGCAGTCCGGACGGGGTCAGACCTCCTACGACCTCGTCCGACCTCGGGTAGTCGGCGGCCCCGGCCGGAAACCGGCGGCGGGCCACCGGGCTCCCCGACTAGCCTCGCAGCCATGACTGTTGAGCTGAACGAGACCGTGCGAGGGCTGCTCGACGCGCCGCACCCCGCCGTCCTGTCGACCATCAACCCCGACGGAAGCCCGCAGAGTTCGGTGATCTGGGTGACCCGCGACGGCGGCGACCTGCTGGTCTCCACCGAGCAGGGCCGCCGCAAGGAGCGCAACATCGTCCGGGACGGGCGGGTCGGCCTCACCGTCTTCGACCTGGCCAACCCCTTCCTCTACGCCGAGATCCGCGGCACGGCCACCGTCACCGAGGACATCGGCCGGGCGGTGGCCGTCCGTATCGCCGAGGAGTACATGGGCCCGGGCGCCGGCAAAGAGTACGCAGAGGCCCCGGCCGAGGACGTCCGGGTGGTCGTCCGCATCACCCCGACCAAGGTCCTCGGCAACGCGGCCCGGTAGGGCCGACGGTGTGCGGTCCGGCCGAGAAGACCTAGGGCAGGCCGGGCCGGACCGCCGCCCAGGCGTCGACCGCCTGCGCCGAAGGGTCGGCGTCCACGAGGTGGGGCCGCACGAGCACCAGCCACGGGATCAGGCTCTTGATCCGGCGCAGGTGCCGGATCCGGTGGTACGGGAGGTCCCGCCAGACCCGGCCCTGCGCCGCGGCCTGCTCCGGGGTCAGGTCCATCAGCGCCAGCAGCTCCCGGCACAGGGCGGCCGGGTCACCGCCCTCGTCCTGGCCGAACTGCTGGATCAGGTAGACCTGTACGGAGGCCAGTTCGGGCGCCCGGAGCAGGCCGGGCCCGCCCTCGGCCCGCACGCAGCGGTGGGTGGCGGCCAGCGCGATCCGGCCCCAGCGCAGCCGGATCCCGTCCGGCAGCCGCTCGTCCCGCATCCGCACCCCGGCCAGGACGCGCAGGGTCCGCGGGTGCGGTTCGTCCCGCAGCGGCGGGCCGGTGGCCAGCCAGGCCTCCAGTTCCTCCAGCGAGTGGCCGTCGGGCGGCACCGAGGTGAGCACCTGTCCCCGGGTGAGCAGCGCGACCATGGCGCCCGCGAGGTGGACCCTCGCGACGTGCCCGGCGTCGAAAGAGCCGACGGCCCGCCCGTGGCGCTCGATGCGGCGCAGGCCGATCCTGGATTCCCCGACGGCGTAGACCTGTCCGGCCCGTGCCACGCCGCCGACGCACCGGACCACGCACACCCCGCCCGTGACGTCGGCCTCCTCGACGGAGTACACCTGCAATTCGGCGATGGACACCCGCGCCCCCTTCCCCGGGCGGGAGATTACCGTCCGGGGCCGTCCCCCTGCCCTTCCGGGGCGTGCGCGTAGGCCCGGAATCCGCTCCGGATCCCCTCCGGGGATCCGGCGGAGGGCGTCCTTCGGGGTCCGCCACTTCGCCACGTCCTTGCCGATCCGCGCCCCCGTCTCGCTGTCGACGTAGTTGGCCGGCGATTGCAGATGGCCCCGCAGGTACCTCTCCGGTTTCACCTCGTCTTCCGCCCGCGCCCCCTCCCGTGCGAGCGGTGGCCCGAAGGGAGAAACGTCCCTCAGACCCCGGCCGGTTCCTCCAACACCAGCCGGATCTCGGTGACCTCGTAGCCCGCGCGGTCGAAGGCGGCGGCCATCGGGGTGTTGACGGTGTCGGTGGTCGCGGTGATGCGCTCGGCACCTTCGGCGGCGTGGAAGCGGGTGATCTCGCCCAGGATCTCGTCGATCAGGCCCTGGCCACGCTGTTCCGGTACGACACCCAGGTAGCCGACGTTGCGGTGGTACGGGGTCGCCGACGGGATGGCCATGCCGGCGAGCGTGCCGTCCGGGAGGTGGGCGAGGCGCCACCAGGAGCGCTCGCCGGGGCAGTCGAGGTAGAACTCGACGTCCTCGCGGGCCAGCTGTTCCGCGTCCATCGACTGGAGCTCGGTCTGCGTGTGCAGGTCGAGGCTGCCGGCGGACAGCCGGGTGAAGGCGTCCAGGAACTCCTCGTCGGTGCCGTCGCGGAAGACGAGCCGGCCGGTGGGCTCGGCCGTCCCTGCGACGGGGGTCCACTCGTAGCGCAGCCGCTCGATCTCGCGCGTCAGGCCCGACTTGTACGCGGCCTCCTGGCGCCAGGCGACCGCCGCGGCCAGCTCCGGGTCGGCCCGCCAGTCGCGGGGCAGGGAGATGTTGTAGCCCGGCCGCTTGCCGAAGGCGGCGTGCCCGGCCTCCAGCAGCCCGGCGGCGACCTCGGCCGGGTCGGCCACGTCCCTGCGCACCTGAAGGCAGTCGAGCGCGACGGGCCGCTCGCTGTCGGCGCGCCCCCACCACAGGGCGCGGGCGAGGATCCGCCCGTCCTCGTCCTCGGCGAGCCAGATCCATTCGGGCCTGATCTGGTTCTCCGCGAGCTCCTCACGGATCCGCTCGGCGGTCAGGGCGGGCACGGGGCCGTCGGCGGGGTGGGCGACGGCGCGGTCGAGGTCCACGGGGTCCGCGGTGGCAGCACGAAAGATCATTGAGGGATGATCACATGGGGTCGCCGCTCCGACCAGGGGTTTCGCCCCGCGGCCCGGTCACTCCCCCTGTCCCACGATCCCTTCCAGCGCGTGCGCGTACTCCCGCAGGCGCCGCTTGAAGAGCTCCGCCGAGCCCGACGAGGGCATCAGGAGCCCGGGAAGGAACGCGACCCGCCACATCAGGAACACCTCGTGGAGCGACCGCCCACGGCCGGCCCCGCCCCACGTGCACGCCGCGCCGATCACCTCCGCGATCTCCCGGGCCCGGGACTCCACGTCGTCGCCGCCGCGCAGGGCCGCCACCCCCACCAGCGCCTGGAGGAGGTGCGCCAGCTGGAGGTCGGCGCCCATCCGGGCCATGCGGCGCACCGTTTCCGGCGCGCCGAGGTCCGGGGTGTACTCCTCGATGCATCCCGACCACATCAGCAGGGTGACCGGCGGGACGTCGTGCTCCCGCAGGTAGCCGAGCCCGTCCATGATCTCCATCGATGCGGCGTGGAAGTCACCCAGCCGCCGCACCACGTCCAGCACCCGGTCCAGCTCGCCGCGGTGACGCGCGACGAACGCGCCCACCGACACCGATCCCAGCGCCGCGCCGCACTCGACGAGCGCGCCGAGCGGACCGAAGACCTCGCGTACGAGCGTCGTCTCCGATGCCACCGCTACCGCAGCCTCTCGGTCCGCCATCTCGCCGCTCCTTCGCCTTCGCCTACGTCACGGAGAGGCGCTCGGGGGTCCGGGTGGTTCCACCCATGCCGATGGCCGGCCTCCGCGGGGGAGACCGGCCATCGGGTGGGACGTCGTACGTGCCGCTACGACCAGGTGATCAGGCGGCGGGGGTGTTCCAGGACCGCCGCGATGTCGGCCAGGAAGCGGGAGCCGAGCTCGCCGTCGATGAGACGGTGGTCGAACGACAGCGCCAGGGTGGTGACCTGGCGCGGCTTCACCTTGCCCTTGTGGACCCACGGCTGGAGCTTGATCGCGCCGACCGCGAGGATCGCGGACTCGCCGGGGTTCAGGATCGGCGTACCGGTGTCGACGCCGAAGACGCCGACGTTGGTGATGGTGATCGTGCCGTTCTGCATGTCCGCCGGGGAGGTCTTGCCGTCACGGGCCGTGGCGACCAGCGAGGACAGGGACTCCGACAGCTCGCCGAGGGTCTTGGCGTGCGCGTCCTTGATGTTCGGGACGATCAGCCCGCGCGGGGTGGCCGCCGCGATGCCCAGGTTGACGTAGTGCTTGAGCACGATCTCCTGGGCCGCCTCGTCCCAGGACGCGTTGACGTCCGGGTTGCGGCGGATGGCCACCAGCACGGCCTTGGCGATGAGCAGCAGCGGGTTGATCCGCAGCCCCGCGAGGTCCGGGTCGGCCTTGAGCTCCTGGACCAGCTTCATCGTGCGCGTCACGTCGAAGGTGATGAACTCGGTGACGTGCGGCGCGGTGAAGGCCGAGCCGACCATGGCCTGCGCGGTGACCTTGCGGACGCCCTTGACCGGGATACGGGTCTCCCGCGCCGAGGCGTCGGCCGCGGGGGCCGCGGCCACCGCGACGGGCGCGGCCACAGCGGCCGGGGCTGCGGCCGGAGCCGCCGCGGGCGCGGCGGCCTGCGGGGTGATCGCCGCGGCGGCCGCAGCGTGCACGTCCTCCCGGGTCACGACCCCGCCGTCGCCGGTGGGGACCACCGAGGCCAGGTCGATGCCGAGGTCCTTGGCGAGCTTGCGCACCGGCGGCTTGGCCAGCGGCCGCTCGCCGATCGGCTGCGCCGGGACGGCGGGCAGCGGCGCCGGTGCGGCCGGAGCCGCGGGAGCGGCCACCGGGGCCGCCGTGCCGTTCTGCGCGGCCACGGCGGGCGCCGGGGCGGCCTTGCGGGGACGGCGCTTGGTGGAGGCGGTGGAGACCCCGTAGCCGACGAGGACGGGCTGGCGCGCCTCGGGGGCGGGCTCGGCCGCGGCCTCGGCGGCGGCCGGAGCGGCCACCTCCTGGACGGGGGCCGGAGCCTCGGCCTCGCCGGTCTGCACCGAGATGATGACCTGGCCGACGTCGACCGTGGTGCCCTCCTCGAAGAGGAGCGCGTGCACGACGCCGTCGAACGGGATCGGCAGTTCCACGGCGGCCTTGGCCGTCTCGACCTCGCAGACGACCTGACCGTCGGTGACCGTGTCACCGGGCTGGACGTACCACTTGAGGATCTCGGCCTCGGTGAGGCCCTCGCCCACATCGGGCATCTTGAATTCGCGGATGGTCATGACGCGGGTCTCCTAGTACGCCAGCGAGCGGTCGACGGCGTCGAGCACCCTGTCCAGGCCGGGCAGGTACTCGTCCTCCAGGCGGGCCGGCGGGTACGGGGCGTGGAAACCGCCCACGCGCAGGACCGGCGCCTCCAGGTGGTAGAAGCACCGCTCCGTGATGCGAGCGGCGACCTCCGCGCCCACGCCGAGGAACACCGGCGCCTCGTGGACGACCACGAGCCGGCGGGTCTTCTCGACCGAGGCCTGGATCCCGTCGAAGTCGACCGGGGACATCGAGCGCAGGTCGAGGACCTCCACCGACTTGCCCTCCTCGGCGGCCGCGGCCGCGGCCTCCAGGCAGACCTTCACCATCGGGCCGTAGGCGGCCAGGGTGACGTCCGAGCCCTCGCGGCTCACGCGCGCCTTGTGCAGCTCACCGGGGATGGCGTCGAAGTCGACCTCACCCTTGTCCCAGTAGCGGCGCTTCGGCTCGAAGAAGATCACCGGGTCGTCGCTGAGGATCGCCTGCTGGAGCATCCAGTAGGCGTCGCTCGCGTTCGAGGGGGAGACCACCTTGAGGCCCGGCACGTGCGCGAAGAGCGCCTCGGGGGACTCGCTGTGGTGCTCGACCGCGCCGATGCCGCCCGCGTACGGGATGCGCACGACGACGGGCATCTTGACCTTGCCCAGGGCGCGCGCGTGCATCTTCGCGAGCTGCGTGACGATCTGGTCGTACGCGGGGAAGACGAAACCGTCGAACTGGATCTCCACGACCGGCCGGTACCCGCGCAGGGCCAGGCCGATGGCGGTGCCGACGATGCCCGACTCGGCGAGCGGGGTGTCGATGACCCGCTCCTCGCCGAAGTCCTTCTGCAGGCCTTCGGTGATCCGGAAGACACCGCCCAGCTTGCCGACGTCCTCACCCATGATCAGGACCTTGGGGTCCTGCTCCAGGGCCTTGCGCAGCGACTCGTTGAGCGCCTTAGCGATCGACATCTTCTCGACAGCCATCAGTGACCCTCCTCGAAGGACGCGAGGTAGGCGGCGAACTGGGCGCGCTCCTCGTCGACGAGCGCGTGCCCGTCCGCGTAGACGTTCTCGAAGATCGCCATGGTGTCCGGGTCGGGCATGGCGCGCACGGCCTCGCGCACGCGCTTGCCCATGGCCTCGCTCTCGGCCTCCAGCTCCGTGAAGAACGCCTCGTCGGCGCCCCCGGTGGCCAGCAGGTGGGCCTTCAGGCGCAGGATCGGGTCCTTGGCCTCCCAGGCCGCCGTCTCCTCGTCCCGCCGGTACTTCGTCGGGTCGTCGGAGGTGGTGTGCGCGCCCATGCGGTACGTGAACGCCTCGACCAGGGTCGGGCCCTCGCCGCGGCGGGCCCGGTCCAGGGCCCAGCGGGTCACGGCCAGGCAGGCCAGCACGTCGTTGCCGTCGACGCGCACGCCCGGGAAGCCGAAGCCCTGCGCGCGCTGGTAGAGCGGCACGCGCATCTGGCGCTCGGTCGGCTCGGAGATCGCCCACTGGTTGTTCTGGCAGAAGAACACCACGGGGGAGTTGTAGACGGCGGAGAAGGTGAACGCCTCCGCGACGTCGCCCTGGCTGGACGCGCCGTCGCCGAAGTAGGCGATGACCGCGGAGTCCGCGCCGTCCTTGGCCACACCCATCGCGTAACCGGTCGCGTGGAGCGTCTGCGAGCCGATCACGATCGTGTAGAGGTGGAAGTTGTTGGTGTTCGGGTCCCAGCCGCCGTGGTTCACACCGCGGAACATCCCGAGCAGGTTCGTCGGGTCGACCCCGCGGCACCAGGCCACGCCGTGCTCGCGGTAGGTCGGGAAGACGTAGTCCTCGTCGTTCAGGGCCCGGCCGGAGCCGATCTGCGCGGCCTCCTGGCCGAGGCACGAGGCCCACAGGCCCAGCTCTCCCTGGCGCTGCAGGGCGGTCGCCTCGCCGTCGAACCGACGGGTCATGACCATGTCGCGGTACAGCCCGCGCAGGTCCTCGGTGGTGATGTCGGCGACGAAGGGGGCGAACTCGGCGTTCTCCGCGTTGTCGACGCGGTCCCCTTCGGGCGTCAGCAGCTGTACGAGCTGAGGTACGGCGTCCTGCGTCTGCGCGGTGGCAGCGGCGGGCTTGGCGGCGGCGTTCGCCGCGCCTGCCGCCCGCTTGGTGCCGCTGCTGCGTCGCGGCTTGCGCGCGGCAGTGCTCTCCACGGTCACGTGTGCTCCTCCGTCGGTCCGGCACCCGGGTTCTCCGGGGTCCAGTGCGGCTCACCTGTATCCGTAACGAGCACACGGGGTGGGTGCGCTTCGCGTACGGGGATTCAGGCGTGACAGGTGTCCCGGCGAGTGCCCTGCGCAATGCACGTTACCCAGTGCGCCGCATAACTGCGAAACCCCGTTTGACCTGCGTTTTTGCTTGGATTTCCTAGTAAAAACGCAGTAACGGGAACAACCACTGGTCACAGCCTTGCAGGGGCCGGGAACAACGGCACGTTATCCCGGGTAACTCCGGCAGGGAAGGGGTGAGTGTGTGAAACTGACTTCGTGCGCGAAGACGGAAAAATCAAGGTATTCCTCCTGGACGACCACGAAGTGGTACGCCGGGGCGTCCACGAGCTCCTGTCGGTCGAAGACGACATCGAGATCGTCGGCGAGGCCGGTACCGCCGCCGATGCCTTGGTCCGTATCCCCGCCACCCGGCCCGACGTGGCCGTCCTCGACGTCCGGCTCCCGGACGGCAGCGGTGTGGAGGTCTGCCGCGAGGTGCGCTCGCAGGACGAGGACGTCAAATGCCTGATGCTGACCTCCTTCGCCGACGACGAGGCGCTCTTCGACGCGATCATGGCCGGCGCCTCCGGCTACGTGCTCAAGGCGATCCGCGGCAATGAGCTGCTGAGCGCCGTACGCGATGTCGCCGCCGGCAGGTCGCTGCTGGACCCGGTCGCCACCGCCCGCGTGCTGGAGCGGCTGCGCGACGGCGGCAGGAGCGGCAGGGGCGACGACCGCCTGGCCCACCTCACCGAGCAGGAGCGGAAGATCCTCGACCTGATCGGCGAGGGCCTGACCAACCGCGTCATCGGCGAGCGGCTTCACCTGGCCGAGAAGACCATCAAGAACTACGTCTCCAGTCTGCTCTCCAAGCTGGGCATGGAGCGCCGCTCGCAGGCCGCCGCGTACGTGGCCCGCCTGCAGGCCGAGCGGCGCTGACCCCCGCCGCTCACACCCGTCACGCGGGGTGACGCCCCGGTGGCGGTACGGGTTCCACGGGGTCCGGCGTTCCCTTCGGGACCAACGTCCCCGGTCCTCGGGGCGGGCTGCTCTTCCCCGGCGGGGTGTCGGTGGCCGAGAGTGGACGCCATGTCCCCCGAGGAACTCCACGCCGTCGAACTGCTGCGCCGGGTGCCGTACGGCCGCGTGGCCACCAGCATGCGCGCGCTGCCTTTTCTCGCGCTCGCCCGCCACATCGTGGTGGACGGCAGGGTGATCTTGAGAATGCATTCCGGTTTCGGCTACCACCAGGCCTGCAACGGCAGTGTGGTGGCCTACGGGGCCGACAATTCCCATGCGCCGGACCCCGAGCTCTGGTCGGTGCAGTTCACCGGAACGGCGCAGGTCACCGAACCCACCAACGCCGAACTGGAGCTCTTCGGCCCGGTTCCGCATTTCATCGACGGCCAGGTCTTCGACCCCGTCTACATGCGGATAGAACCCCAGTTCGTCACCGTGCACTCACTGGCCCGGAATCCGGACCGGCAGTACCAGTACGCGCTCTGACCCGCGCTCACGCGGATACGGGAACGGGGCCGGCGGGAGTGGGTTCTCCGGGGCCCCTCCCCTCTCCGTCTCCCCCTCCCCCGCTGGTTTCGCCCCCCCCCCCCCCACCCCCAAGACCACCAACGCCCCCCGTTG
>NZ_JBVIAH010000019.1:0-102186 GCF_055574035.1 Streptomyces sp. NPDC030021 | reverse complement strand
CCTAGAACCCCAACTGAAATAACAGTTACGCGCTCGACCCCGCTCTCACGGGGAGAGGGAAATGGCCCTGGGGGATTGGGTCCCACTGGCCCCGTTCCCGTATCCGTCTCACTCTTCCGAGTTGGTGCCGCCTCCGCCACCGCCACCGCCGGGACCACCGGCGCCGCCGGTCGTCTCCGTGGGCTTGGTCGACGGGGTCGTCGAGGGCTTCGTCGGCGGGGTCGTCGGGGACTTCGTCGCCGCCGAGCTGCTCGGCGAGGCCGTTCCCGTCGGGGTGTGCGTCGCGGTGGCCGTCGGCGTCGGGCTGAAGCTCTGCGTCCGGCTGCGGGTCGCCTGGGGCGAATTGTCGCTGGTCGGCGGGGTGTTGTCCTGGGTCTGCGGCGGCGGAGTGAGGTTCGGGGACGCCGACTTGCTCGGCTGGTCGCCCGGCGTGGTCTGGGTGGTCTCGGGCTTCTTCTTGCCGCCCTGGCCCACGCTGTTGACGGCGTAGGCCACCCCGCCCATCACCGCGACGATCGCGAGGACCGCGAACAGCCACGCCTTCCAGCGGCTGCCGCCGCCACCGCGGTCGTCGTAGCCGTCGTAGCCGCCGTTGCCGACCGGGCCGTGGCCACCGGGGAAGGCCGAGCCGTCGTCCGGGTTCAGCGACGGCACCATCGGCTGCTGGAACTGCGAGGTCGAGGCGTGCGCCCCGTACTGCTGGCCGCCGGTCCCGCTCACGGGCATGGCCGTGGTGGCGGCGGCACCGCCCCGCCCGTGCGGCAGGGACATGGTGACCGGGCCGGTGCCCCAGGTGCCGGTGTTCGGCCCCTGGTCGTGCAGCATCTGGAGCGCGTACTGCACCAGCCCGCGCATCTCCTCGGCGCTCTGGAACCGGTCGTCCGGATCCTTGGCGAGGGAGCGCATGACCAGGCCGTCGAGCTCCTGCGGGAGGTGACGCCCCTCCGGCAGCTGCGAGGGCGGCACCGGCGCGTCCTGGACGTGCTGGTAGACCACCGACAGCGGGGTCTCGCCGGTGAACGGGGGACGCAGCGCGAGCAGTTCGTAGAGCAGACAGCCGGTCGCGTACAGGTCGGAGCGGTGGTCGACGGCCTTGCCGAGGGCCTGCTCGGGCGACAGGTACTGCGGGGTGCCCATGACCATGCCGGTCTGGGTCATCGTCGACTGGGCGCCGTGCAGGGCGCGGGCGATGCCGAAGTCCATCACCTTGACCGCGCCGGTCTCGGTGATGATGACGTTCGCGGGCTTGATGTCCCGGTGCACGATGCCGTGCTGGTGCGAGTACGCCAGGGCTTCGAGGACGCCCGAGGTGATGATGAGCGCCTGCTCGGGGCCCGGGGCCTCGGCGCTGAGCAGGAGGTCGCGGATGGTGCGGCCCTCGACGAGCTCCATGACGATGTACGGGACGGTGTTCGGGCCGACCCGGTCCTCGCCCGAGTCGTACACGGCGACGACGGCGTGGTGGTTGAGTCCGGCGACGGACTGCGCCTCGCGCGTGAAGCGGGCCTTGGACACCGGGTCCTCGGCCAGGTCCGCGCGCAGCAGCTTCACGGCGACGGTGCGGCCCAGCCGGACGTCCTCGGCCGCGAACACCTCGGCCATGCCGCCGCGGCCCAGCCGGTGCGTCATCCGGTAACGGCCGTCTCCCACCAGGCCGCCGGCGCCCCAGTGCTCAGGACCATCGGTCATCCCGGCGCCGTTTCCATCGGGTTCGGGTGCCATCAGTCCTCGCCGTCGTATCTCTCGGCCGCCGCTCAGCGGTCGTCCTCTTCGTCGGTGCTCCGGTGAACGCTACAGCCTCGGAACCGGTCACCGTTCGGACAAGGCGGCCTGTGCCCGTGTGGTCACGGAACGGGCACCTGGCTTGACGTGTGCTTGCCCTCGGGCAGACTGGGCGCCATATGCGCCCGGCCAGCGGCGTGGGGACACATCCCGAGGGGAAGCAACAGTCATGAGCCAGGACGGCACTCAGGGCCAGTACGCGGGCGGCTCTCTGGCCGGTGGCCGTTACCAGCTAAGGGACTTGCTGGGTGCGGGCGGCATGGCGTCCGTGTACCTGGCGTACGACTCGGCCCTCGACCGGCAGGTCGCCATCAAGACGCTGCACAGCGACCTCGGCCGCGAGCAGTCCTTCCGCGAACGATTCCGCCGCGAGGCCCAGGCTGTAGCGAAACTGTCGCACACGAACATCGTCTCGGTGTTCGACACCGGCGAAGGCGAAGTCACGTTCGGCGGCGGCGGCGCCGCGGGCGACGGCACGGTGATGCCGTACATCGTCATGGAGTACGTGGAGGGCCGGCCGCTGGGCTCGGTGCTGGAGGAGGACATCCGCCTGCACGGGGCCATGCCGGCGGACAAGGCGCTGAAGGTGACGGCCGATGTGCTGGCCGCCCTGGAGACCAGCCACGAGATGGGGCTCGTCCACCGCGACATCAAGCCCGGCAACGTCATGGTGAACAAGCGCGGCGTGGTCAAGGTGATGGACTTCGGCATCGCCCGCGCCATGCAGTCGGGGGTCACCTCGATGACGCAGACCGGCATGGTCGTCGGCACCCCCCAGTACCTCTCGCCCGAGCAGGCGCTGGGGCGCGGGGTCGACGCCCGTTCCGACCTCTACTCGGTCGGCATCATGCTGTTCCAGCTGCTGACCGGGCGGATCCCGTTCGACGCGGACTCGCCGCTGGCCATCGCGTACGCCCACGTGCAGGAGGAGCCGGTCGCCCCGTCCTCCGTCAACCGGTCGCTGACCCCCGCGATGGACGCGCTGGTGGCACGGGCCCTGAAGAAGAACCCGAACGAGCGTTTCCCCACGGCCGCGGCCATGGGCGACGAGGTCGCGCGGGTACTGGGCGCCGGGCAGACCGGAGCGCCGGTCATCGTCCAGGGCCAGGGTCCCCTGAGCAGCGGCGCGGGCGTGGCCTCGGCCGTGTTCCCGCCGGTGGAGTCCGGGTACCAGGCGCCCCCGCAGTCGGTGCAGCAGCCGTACCAGGCGCCGCACACCCCGACGCCGGCCCCGTACGCGCCGACGCCGGCCCCGCAGCAGCACGCGCAGGGCGGCTACGCCTACCCGCACACGCCCCCGCAGCAGCAGCAGTACGCCCCCCAGACCCCGCCGCCGTACACGATCTCCCCGACGGGCGCGCCGTCCGCGGCGGGCTCGTCCGCGGCGTCCGGTGACGGCAAGCGGAACAGGCCGGTGGTCATCGGCGCGATCGCGGTGGCCCTGCTGGCCGTCGGCGGTCTGATCGCGGCGATCTCGATGAACGGGGACGACAAGGACAAGGGGGAGACCACGGCGGACCCGGGGAGCTCCGCGTCCGCGTCGGCCTCCGCGAAGGCCGGGTTCAAGGGGCCCGACCTCACGCGCACGATCGACAAGAAGAAGTGCACGGAGCCGGTGAAGCACTACAGCGAGGCCGGCAAGTACTCGGCGCCGGACCTCAAGTACAAGAACCTGCTCTCCGTGAAGGAGTGCATCCAGGCCTCGGGCGGCAGGTACAACATCGTGCCGAAGGACGAGGCCGTGTACGGCAAGGACACGGTGCTGTTCCAGTCCCCGGCCGCCGGCGAGAAGATCGACAAGGAAGGCACGGAGTACACGCTGACCGTGTCGACCGGCAACCCCGAATAGCGCGACAGGCTCCGCCGGGCGCCGCCGCGCGGCGGCGCCCGGCGGAGCCCCGGCGGCGCGGTACGCAGCGCAGTCCGACACACCGGCATCCCGGACACTCCGATGAGGCGTCCGAGATGCCGGTTTTGCCCCACCATGTAAATCTGGGCGCATATCTCTGACGCGCAGCGAGCAGCTCGTGGCTCGGGACGGGAGGGGCTCCCCGTGATCCAAGGCTTCCGCCCGCCGCACTGGCTGGCCTGCGCGGCCCTGGCCGCCGCCGCGCTCGCACCCACCGCTTCCGCGTCCGCCGGCCCTTTCCTCACCCCGGCCCGGCAGGTCGCCGCACCCGCCTCGCCCGACGACCCCTATGAGGAGCTGGCCGGAAGCGTCGCCGGGGTCGGGCGCGAGCGCCCCGGGCGGCCGGTGGGCGAGCCCGCCAACCCGGAGCTGACGGTGGCCTCCCGCCCGCTGCCGGCCCGCCCGCGCACCGAGCCCGCCGAACCCGCCGAACCCGCCGCCACCGCCACCGCCACGCGCCCGCCGACGGCCGCCGTCGCCGCCCCGAGCCCGCCGTCGGCGGTGGTCACCGCCCTCGGCACCGGGACCAACGACCGGGCCGCCGACCTCGCCGCGCACATACTGCCGCTCGGCACCGGATTCGCCCTGATGGGCCTTGGTCTCGGCTACCTGGGGATGCGTCTGCGCCGGGGGATGTGAGCGGCCCGGACCTCCCGTTCCGGGCGGCGTCCCCCTTGCGGCGTACACCTCACGACGGTTGCCGCACGTGAACATACTCGGTATATATACCGAGTATGTCGATCCGTCACGGGCTACTCGCCCTGCTGGAACGGGGTCCTCGGTACGGCTCCCAGCTGCGCACCGAGTTCGAATCCCGCACCGGCTCCACCTGGCCCCTCAACGTCGGGCAGGTGTACACGACCCTCGCCCGTCTCGAACGGGACGGCCTCGTCGCCCCCGGCGGCGAGGACGCCGCCGGCCACACCCTCTACGCCATCACCGACGCCGGGCGCACCGAACTGCTCCAGTGGTACGAGCGGCCCGTCGACCGGGCCAACCCGCCCCGCGACGAGCTGTCCATCAAGCTCGCCATGGCCGTGGGCGCCCCCGGCGTGGACATCCGCGCCGTCATCCAGTCCCAGCGGCACGCCACGATCAAGGCGATGCAGGACTACACCCGGCTCAAGGCCAGGGCGCTCGCCGCGGTCGAGAGCGGCCAGTCCCGCGAACGCGACGACGTGGCCTGGCTGCTCGTCCTGGAACAGCTGATCTTCCAGACCGAGGCCGAGGCCCGCTGGCTCGACCACTGCGAAGCCCGGCTCGTCCGGCTCTCCCTGCCGGCCGACCGGAGAGCCGCGGAACCCGAACGACCCCAGGCCGCCGCAGCCGGAACTCCGGCCCCGACCACGACCACGACGCCCCGTACCGCTCGTACGCGCCGTGGCTGAACCACCGTTCCAGGGGGGACACTCCATGCCTGACCAGCCCCAGTCCCAGCAGCCCGTGCTGCAGTTGGACCGACTCGTCCGCACGCACGGCAGCGGCGCCACCGAGGTGCACGCCCTGCGCGGGATCGACCTCTCCGTCTTCCCCGGCGAACTCGTCGCCGTCATGGGCCCTTCCGGCTCCGGCAAGTCCACGCTGCTCACCCTCGCGGGCGGCCTCGACACCCCGAGCAGCGGCCGGGTGATCGTCGAGGGCACCGACATCACCGCGGCGAGCCGCAAGCAGCTGGCCGCCCTGCGCCGCCGCAGCATCGGTTACGTGTTCCAGGACTACAACCTGATACCGGCCCTCACCGCCGCCGAGAACGTGGCGCTGCCCCGGGAACTCGACGGGACCTCCGCCCGCAAGGCCCGCGCCTCCGCGCTCGCCGCACTGGAGGAGATGGGCCTCGGCCAGCTCGCCGACCGCTTCCCCGACGAGATGTCCGGCGGGCAGCAGCAGCGCGTGGCCATCGCCCGCGCCCTCGTCGGCGACCGCCGCCTGGTCCTGGCCGACGAGCCGACCGGCGCCCTCGACTCCGAGACCGGCGAGTCCGTCCTCGCCCTGCTGCGCGCCCGCTGCGACGCGGGCGCCGCCGGAATCCTCGTCACGCACGAGCCGCGCTTCGCCGCCTGGGCCGACCGCGTGGTCTTCCTGCGCGACGGCAGCGTGGTCGACGAGACCCTGCGCAGCCACGCCGACTCCCTCCTCTCCGGGCAGGCGGCCGGCCAGTGACGTCTCCGCTCCAAGGCTGGTACCACTCCTGGGTCGCGGCCCTGCGCATAGCCCGCCGCGACGCCTGGCGCGCCAAGGGCCGCAGCTCCCTCGTCCTCGCGATGCTCGCCCTGCCGATCGTCGGGGTGAGCGCCGCCGACCTCACGCTGCGCAGCGCCGAACTCTCCCCCGAGCAGGCCGTCACCCGGATGATCGGCGCCGCCGACGCCCGGGTGAGCCACTCGCACGTGTCCGGGCCCCTCAACCAGACCCCCGACGGCACGAGATCCGTGCCCGTCGGCGGCTACAAGGACTACGACCCCTCGAAGGCCTCGCGGGAGAAGCCGGAACCGGTGGAGTCCCTGCTCCCGGCCGGGTCGCAGGTCCTCAAGGACAGCAGCGGCTACGCCAAGGTCCGCACCACGCACGGGCTGCTCGACACCCAGCTGCGCGAACTCGACACGCACAGCCCCCTGGTGAAGGGCCTGATCACGCTCGACCGCGGCCGGCTGCCCGAGGCCCCGGGCGAGGTCATCGCCACCCGGGCCTTCCTGAAGGACTCCGGCCTCTTCGTCGGCTCCTCGGTCACCCCGCGCGGCGCCACCTCCCCGAACAAGATCGTCGGCGCCTACGAGCTGCCGGACGAACTCGGCCGCCCCGAGATCATCGCCCCGCCCGGGACGCTGATCGCCCCGCTGAACAAGGCGCTGACGGCGTCCGGCGGGCGCACCGTGACCGCCGACGACAACTACCTGGTCAAGGTCGGCGGCTCGGGTGTCACCTGGGACGCGGTCAAGGCGGCCAACGCCAAGGGCCTGGTCGTCGTCTCCCGCGCCGTCATCCTCGACCCGCCCGCCGACTCCGAGGTCCCGCTCTACCGGGACGAGCCGAAGGCGATGTTCGAGAGCAACGCCAACAAGGCCGTCGAGATGGCGATCCTGGCCACCGTTGTGGGCCTGGCCATGCTGGAGATCTGCCTGCTCGCCGGACCGGCCTTCGCGGTCGGCGCCCGCCGCTCGCGCCGCCAGCTGGGCCTGGTCGGCGCCAACGGCGGCGACCGGCGCCACATCCGCTCCATCGTGCTCTCCGGCGGCCTGGTCATCGGCGCCGTCGCCGCCGTCATCGGCACCGTCGTCGGCGTGCTGCTCACCGTCGTGCTGCGGCCGGTGCTGGAGGAGACGCTCGGCAACCGCTTCGGCGGCTTCGACTTCCGCCCGCTGGAACTGGCCGGCATCGCCCTCCTCGCCGTGATCACCGGCCTGCTGGCCGCGATCGTCCCGGCCGTCACCGCCTCCCGGCAGACCGTGCTGGCCTCGCTGACCGGCCGCCGCGGCATCCGCCGCGCCAACCGGGTGCTGCCCGTCCTCGGCCTGATCGCCGTCGCCGCCGGCGCCGCGATCGCCCTCTACGGCACCACCTCGAAGCTGGGCAGCACCGTCGTCGCGGGCGGCAGCGCCCTCGCCGAACTCGGCATCGTCGCCCTCACCCCGGTCCTGGTCGGCCTGTTCGGCCGGCTCGGGCGGTGGCTGCCGCTGTCGCCGCGGCTCGCGCTGCGCGACGCCGTGCGCAACCGCGGGCGTACGGCCCCCGCCGTGGCCGCCGTACTGGCCGCCGTCGCCGGAACCGTCGCCGTGGCAACGTACCAGCAGAGCTACGACGTCCAGATGCGCCAGGAGTACCGGGCCGTGCTGCCGCACGGCACCGGGCTGCTGGAGACCGGCGAGAACGGCGCCTACAAGGAGGTGCCCGCGCTGCGCGAGACCCTCTCCCGGGAACTGCCGCTGGCACAGCGGGCGGACATCGACCGGGTGGTCGTCGGCAAGCCGGGCTGCGAGTCGTTCTCCTCGGACCCCGGCTGCGGCCGCGCCGAGGTCATCACGCCCAAGGAGCAGCGCTGCCCGCTCTACGAGGACGCCAAGGGCAGCGCGGCCTTCCCCGAGGAGCAGCGCAAGGAACTGCGCCAGGACTGGCGCTGCCAGGAACCCCGGCACGGCACGCAGCACTCCGTCGTCGTCGGCGACGAGAAGGTACTGAGCGTGCTCGCGGTCACCGACCCGGGCTCCGTGGCCGCGCTCAAGGCCGGCCAGGCCGTCTCCTTCGACAAGCGCCAGGTCAGGCACGGCCAGATCACCCTGCGGATCATCACCGAGCAGGGCGAGGACGACATCATGCGCGGGCGCTACGACGATACGCCCGGCGAGGACAAGCTCCTCGCCGTCCACCAGGCACCCGACTCGGCCGAGAGCTGGGGCGTCGAGCTGATCCTGCCGCCCTCGGCGGCCAAGGCCGCCGGGCTGGTCACCGCGCCCGTGGGCTCGTACTTCAGCCTCGACGGGACGCCGGCCAGCGAGCAGCGCCAGCGGATGGACGGGGAGATCGACCGGATGGGCGTGGAGGCCTCCCTGCGCATCGAGGCGGGCTATGAGGGCGACAACAGCCTCGTCATGCTGGCCCTCGCCGTCTTCGCGGGGCTCGTCACCATCGGCGCGGCCGGCATCGCCACCGGGCTGGCCCAGGCCGATGCCGAGGCCGACCTGAAGACGCTGGCCGCCGTGGGCGCGGCGCCGCGGGTGCGGCGGACGCTGAGCGGCTTCCAGTGCGGGGTGGTCGCCCTGATGGGCGTCGTCCTGGGCTCGGCGGCCGGGATCCTGCCCGCCGTCGGCCTGCGCCTGACGGAGCAGCGGGAAGCGGAGGCGCTCTACCGGGAGTCGATCGAGCAGGGCTTCTCGACGATGACGGAAGCGGTGCCGTTCGTGCCGATCTCCGTGCCGTGGGAGACCCTCGGCGGGCTGGTCGTCGTGGTTCCGCTGGGCGCGGCCCTGCTGGCGGCCCTGGTCACCCGCTCCAGCGGCGCGCTGGCCCGCCGGGCCGCAGGGTAGGGCTGGGGCCCGGGGCCGGTGCCACGCTTGGTGCCCCTGTACAGGGTGGATCACGACTGTACGGGGGCACACCGTGTGAGTACGGAGGTGTGCGAGAGAATGACGGCATGGAGATGCCGAGGAGTGAACGGTCGCAGGACAGCCCCCCGCACGTCCTGATCGTGGGACAGGACGGGACGGCGGTCGGCGACGCCGATGACGAGTCGCGCGAGGTCCCGGTGACGGAAATGGTCGAACAGCCCGCCAAGGTCATGCGGATCGGCAGCATGATCAAGCAACTCCTGGAAGAGGTACGTGCCGCGCCTCTCGACGAGGCGAGCCGGGTCCGGCTCAAGGACATCCATGCCGCCTCGGTCAAGGAGCTGGAGGACGGCCTGGCTCCGGAGCTCGTGGAGGAACTGGAGCGCCTGTCGCTCCCGTTCACCGAGGAGGCCATTCCCTCCGAGGCCGAACTCCGGATCGCCCAGGCCCAGTTGGTGGGCTGGCTGGAGGGCCTCTTCCACGGCATCCAGACGGCCCTGTTCGCGCAGCAGATGGCGGCGCGGGCCCAGTTGGAGCAGATGCGCCGCGCCCTCCCGCCGGGCGGGCCGCACGACGACGAGGACGGCGGCCACGGCGCGATCCGCTCGGGCCCCTACCTCTAGCCCCCGTCGGACAGCGGAAAGCGGGTCCGGCCCACGCCCACAGGCGCGGCCCGGACCCGCTTCAGCCGTCTTCAGCCTTCTTCAGCCCTGCCGGCGTTTGAGGCGCGGGGGTCCGGGGGCAGCGCCCCCGGCAACGGCGCCGCACTTGGCACCCGGCGGCAGAAGCCCCCGAGAAGTGCGGCTCCCGGCCAGGGACATGGCCGCCGCATACTCAAGGGCATGAGCTACGACGCGATCGTGCTGGCCGGCGGCGCCGCTCGGCGACTCGGCGGGGCCGACAAGCCCGCGCTGAGCGTCGGCGGCCGCGCACTCCTCGACCGCGTCCTCGACGCCTGCCCGGACGCCCGGACCACCGTCGTGGTCGGCGGTCGCCGCCCCACCGCGCGCCCGGTCCACTGGACCCGCGAGGACCCGCCCGGCGGCGGCCCCGTGGCCGCGCTGGACGCCGGGCTGCGCCGGACCACCGCCGAGCAGGTCCTCGTACTCTCCGCCGACCTGCCGTTCCTCGACCGGGAGACCGTACGGGCCCTGCTGGACGCCCCCGGCGCGGACGGGGCGATGCTGCGCGACCCCGACGGCCGGGACCAGCCGCTGGTCGCCGCCTACCGGGCCGAGCCGCTGCGCCGCGAGATCGCCCTGCTCGCCGCCGAGCACGGCACCCTCACCGGGCTCCCGCTCCGTGCCCTCACCGCCGAACTGGACCTCGCCCGCGTCACGTCACGGCCACTCGCCTCCTTCGACTGCGACACCTGGGACGATCTCGCCGCCGCCCGCGCCAGGATCAGGGAGCATGGAAGCGTGCTGGACCAATGGATCACCGCCGTCAAGAGCGAACTGGGCATCGACCTCCCCGTCGACACCAAGACCCTGCTCGACCTCGCCCGGGACGCCGCCCACGGCGTCGCCCGGCCCGCCGCCCCGCTGACCACCTTCCTGGTCGGCTACGCGGCCGCCCACGCCGCCGCCACCGGCGCCGACCCCGCCCAGGCCGTCGCCGAGGCCTCCCGCAAGGCGGCCGACCTGGCGCTGCGGTGGGCCGACGAGGCAGCGGCCGACACCGCCGAACAGAACGGCTCCGGATGACCCCCACGAACTCCGCCGAGCAGGCCCTCGACGAGGCCCTGGCGCTGGTCAGCCGCGCCCCGGAGGGCGGCGGCACGGGCAGCGCGGGCGGCGGCGCGGGCGGCCACCGCGCCTCCGGCTGGCAGCGGGCCCGGGACACCGCCGCCCACGCCGGGAGCAGGGTGCGGCCCCGCACCCACCGCGTGCCCCTCGCGGACGCCCTCGGCGAGGTCCTGGCCACCCCCCTGGACGCGCTGACCGACCTGCCGTCCTTCGACACCTCCGCCATGGACGGCTGGGCCGTCGCGGGCCCCGGCCCCTGGAGCGTGCGCGCCGGCGGCGTCCTGGCGGGCTCCGAGCGGCCGGAGCCCCTCACCGACGGCGAGGCCGTACGGATCGCCACCGGCGCCCGGATCCCCACCGACGCCACCGCCGTCATCCGCAGCGAGCACTGCCGCGAGTCCGGCACCCAGCTCTTCGCCGACCGGCCCGTCCTCACCGGCCAGGACATCCGCCCGCGGGGCCAGGAGTGCCGCTCCGGCGACCTGCTGCTGCCCGCCGGCTCCCTGGTCACCCCGGCCGTGCTGGGGCTCGCCGCGGCCGCCGGGTACGACGAGCTGACCACCCGGCCCCGCCCCCGCGTGGAGATCCTGGTGCTCGGCGACGAGCTCCTCGCCGAAGGCCTCCCGCACGAGGGGCTGGTCCGCGACGCCCTCAGCCCCATGCTCGGGCCCTGGATGGAGCGCCTCGGCGCCGAGGTCATCGGCACGCGGCGGCTCGGCGACGACCCGGCGGGGGCCGCGGCCCTGCTGGAGGCCGTCACCACGAGCACCGCCGATGTCCTCGTCACCACGGGCGGCACCGCCTCCGGACCCGTCGACCACGTCCACCCGGTGCTGCGCGAGGCCGGCGCCGAACTGCTGGTCGACGGGGTGGCGGTGCGCCCCGGCCACCCCATGCTGCTGGCCCGCATCGGGTCCGGGACCCCCGACGGGGACGCGGTGCGCCATGTGGTCGGACTGCCCGGCAACCCGCTGGCCGCCGTCTCCGGGCTGCTGACCCTCGCCGAACCCCTGCTGCGCGCCCTCGCCGGCCGCCGCAGGCGCCCCCGCTACACGGCGCCGGTGCAGGGCGACGTGCCGGGCCACCCGTACGACACCCGGCTGGTCCCGGTCCTGCTGAGCGACGAGCACGCGGTGCCGCTGCGCTACCACGGACCTGCGATGCTGCGCGGTGTGGCCGCCGCCGACGCGCTGGCCGTCGTACCGCCCAAGGGTGCGCGGTCCGGGCAGGAACTGGAGATTCTCGATCTGCCCTGGGCTTCTGGAGGATGTTTCACGTGAAACTGCACGGCCATGACTCCATGGCCCGCGGCGCCGACGAGAAGCTCGTATCCCGGCGCATCAAGCTGCCCAAACGCATCGTCGAGGCGCCGCTGAGCCAGGTCGGCAAGCGTCTGCTGATGGCCCTGTTCGTGCTCTTCCTGACGGTCTTCGTCGTGTGGCTGGACCGCGACGGCTACCACGACAACGCCAACGAGCAGGTCGATCTCCTCGACTGCTTCTACTACGCGACGGTGACGCTGTCCACGACCGGTTACGGCGACATCGTGCCGTACAGCGACAGCGCACGGCTGATCAACATCATGGTGATCACGCCGCTGCGCGTGCTGTTCCTGATCATCCTGGTCGGTACCACCCTGGAAGTCCTGACGGAACGGACGAGGGAAGAGTGGCGGCTCAAGCGCTGGAGGAAGAACTTGCGTGAGCACACGGTCGTCGTCGGCTTCGGTACGAAGGGCCGCTCGGCCCTTCAGACGCTGCTGGCCACCGGCCTCTCCAAGGAACAGGTCGTCATCGTCGACCCCAGCGCCAAGGTGATCGACATGGCCAACGCGGAGGGGTTCACGGGCGTGATCGGCGACGCCACCCGCTCCGACGTCCTGCTCCGCGCCGAGCTGCAGAAGGCCCGTCAGATCGTCATCGCCACCCAGCGGGACGACACGGCGGTCCTGGTCACCCTGACCGCCCGGCAGCTCAACCGCGGCGCGAAGATCGTCGCGGCGGTGCGCGAGGAGGAGAACGCCCCGCTGCTGCGCCAGTCCGGCGCGGACGCGGTCATCACGAGCGCGAGCGCGGCCGGGCGGCTGCTGGGCCTCTCGGTGCTCAGCCCGAGCGCGGGCACCGTGATGGAGGACCTGATCCAGCAGGGCAGTGGCCTCGACCTCATCGAGCGCCCCGCCCGCAAGGCCGAGGTCGGCAAGTCGGTACGGGACACCGAGGACCTGGTGGTGAGCGTGCTGCGCGGACACCGGCTGCTCCCGTACGACGATCCGCACGCGAGCCCGATCCAGCTGACGGACCGTCTCATCACCATCGTGCGGGCGGCGCCGCCGACTTCGCCGCCGGTGCGGCTGGGTCCTGCCGAGTAGCCGCGCCGTGGCGTAGCCTCCGGGCCATGCATGCGATCACCATCGAGCAGCCCGGCGGCCCCGAGGCTCTGGTCTGGGCCGACGTACCCGATCCGGTGCCGGGCGAGGGCGAGGTCCTCGTCGAGGTCGCGGCGAGCGCCGTGAACCGCGCCGACGTACTCCAGCGACAGGGGTTCTACGATCCGCCGCCCGGCGCCTCGCGCCATCCGGGGCTGGAGTGCTCCGGACGGATCGCCGCGATGGGGCCGGGGGTGTCCGGGTGGTCCGTGGGCGACGAGGTGTGCGCCCTGCTGGCGGGCGGCGGATACGCGGAGCGGGTGGCCGTGCCGGCGGGGCAGCTGCTGCCGGTTCCTGCGGGAGTGGACCTGGTGACGGCGGCCGCGCTGCCCGAGGTCGTCGCGACCGTGTGGTCCAACGTGTTCATGGTGGCGGGGCTGCGCCCCGGCGAGACCCTGCTGGTGCACGGCGGGTCCAGCGGGATCGGGACCATGGCGATCCAGCTGGCGAAGGCGGTGGGCGCGACGGTCGCCGTGACGGCGGGCGGCCCGGAGAAGCTGGCGCGCTGCAAGGAGCTGGGCGCGGACATCCTGATCGACTACCGCGAGCAGGACTTCGTGGCCGCGCTGCGCGAGGCGACGGGCGGGGCCGGGGCGGACGTGATCCTGGACATCATGGGCGCGAAGTACCTCGCGCGGAACGTGGACGCCCTGGCCGTGAACGGGCGGCTCGCGGTGATCGGGCTCCAGGGCGGGGTGAAGGCCGAGCTGAACCTCGGCGCGCTGCTGGCCAAGCGGGCGGCCATCACCGCCACCTCGCTGCGCGCCCGCCCGCTGGAGGAGAAGGCGGCCATCGTCGCCGCCGTACGCGAGCACGTGTGGCCGCTGCTGGCCGCGGGACGGATCCGCCCGGTGGTCCACGCGACGTTCCCCATGGCCGAGGCGGCCGAGGCCCACCGCGTGCTGGAGTCCGGCAGCCACGTGGGCAAGCTGCTGCTCACGGTGTGAGAGCCGGGCGCGGCGCCGCTGCGGCCGCCGCCCCCGAACCCCCGGCCCTCAAACGCCGGACGGGCTGAAATACAGCCCCGCCAGGGGGGTACCTCCCAGCGGTAGCCGGGGGAGTTTGAGGACCGGGTTCGGGGGCGGAGCCCCAGAACGCCAGCCCGCGCTGAGCTAAAGGCTGCGCAGCAGGACCGCCGGGGATTCGACGCAGTCCGCGACGTAGCGGAGGAAGCCGCCCGCCGTGCCGCCGTCGCAGACCCGGTGGTCGAAGGTCAGTGACAGCTGGACGACCTTGCGGACCGCCAGCTGACCCTCGTGGACCCACGGCTTGTCGATGATCCGGCCCACGCCCAGCATCGCCGCCTCGGGGTGGTTGATGATCGGCGTGGAGCCGTCGACCCCGAACACCCCGTAGTTGTTCAGGGTGAAGGTGCCGCCGGTCAGATCGGCCGGGGCCAGCTTCCCGGCCCGGGCCAGCTCGGTCAGCCGGGCGAACTCCGCCGACAGGGACTCCGGGTTGCGGTGCTGCGCGTCCCGGACCACCGGGACCACCAGGCCCCGCTCGGTCTGCGCGGCGAAGCCCAGGTGCACCGACGGGAGCCGCACGATCTCCTTGGCCGCGAGGTCCACGGTGGAGTTGAGCTCCGGGTACCGGGCCAGGGCGGCCGTGCAGATCCGGGCCAGCAGCGCGAGCACCGAGATCTTGGGACCGCCCACGGCGTTCATCGCGGCCCGGGCGGCCATCAGCTCGGTGGCGTCCGCGTCAACCCAGCAGGTGGCTTCCGGGATCTCCCGGCGGCTGCGCGACAGCTTCTCGGCGACCGCCCCGCGCACCCCCTTGAGCGGGATCCGCTCGCCCTGTGCCGACACCGCCGCCGGCGGCGCCACCGCAGCGGCCGGGGCCGGCTCGGGCGCCCGCAGCCCGGCCAGCGCCGCCTCGACGTCGGCCCGCAGGATCAGCCCCTCGGGCCCCGACCCCCGCAGCGCGCGCAGGTCGACCCCGCCGTCCTTGGCCAGCTTGCGCACCAGCGGCGAGATCACGGGAACCGGCCCGGCAGGAGCCACCGGGACCGCCGGAGCCGGAGCCGGAGCCGCGACGGGCGCCGAGACCGCGGCGGTGACGGGTCGCACCCGTCGCCGACGCGCCGGACGCGAGTGGTCCTCGCCGTAGCCGATCAGGGGCCGGGGCACGTTGCCGGAACCCTCGGCCTCGGCCGCCTGAGCGGCCGGGGCCTCCGGGAGCGACGCCGCCCCCACCGCCACGGTGATCAGGGGTGCTCCGACGGGCAGTTCCGTGCCCTCCTCCCCGAAACGGGCGGTGACCACACCGCCGTAGGGGCACGGAACCTCCACCATCGCCTTGGCCGTCTCGACCTCGACCACAGGCTGGTCGATGGCGACGACATCGCCCACCGCGACCAGCCAGCGGACGATCTCGGCCTCGGTCAGACCCTCCCCGAGATCGGGAAGCTTGAATTCCATTACCTGCGGCATCAGTTCTCCCACTGCAGGCGGGCCACGGTGTCCAGGATCCGGTCCACACCCGGCAGGTGGTGCTTCTCCAGCATCGGCGGCGGGTAGGGGATGTCGAAGCCCGTCACCCGCAGCACCGGCGCCTCCAGGTGGTGGAAGCACCGCTCGGTGACCCGGGCGGCGATCTCCGCGCCCGGTCCGCCGAAGCCGCCGGCCTCGTGGACCACCACCGCGCGCCCGGTGCGGCGTACGGACTCCACGACCGTGTCCTCGTCGAAGGGGACCAGCGAGCGCAGGTCGACGACCTCAAGGTCCCAGCCCTCCTCGCGCGCCGCCTCGGCCGCCTCCAGGCACACCGGCAGCGAGGGGCCGTAGGTGATCAGGGTGGCGCTCGTGCCGGTCCGCCGGACCAGCGCCTTCCCGATGCCCGGCACGGCCGCCGGCGCCTCGGGCCGCCAGTCGGCCTTCGACCAGTAGAGCCGCTTCGGCTCCAGGAAGACCACCGGGTCGTCGCTCGCGATCGACGCGCGCAGCAGCCCGTACGCGTCCTCGACCGTAGCCGGGGTCACCACGTGCAGGCCGGGCGTGGCCACGTAGTACGCCTCGGAGGAGTCGCAGTGGTGCTCCACGCCGCCGATCCCGCCGCCGTACGGCACCCGGATGGTGATCGGGAGCGGCATCGCGCCGCGGGTGCGGTTGCGCATCTTCGCCACGTGCGAGATCAGCTGTTCGAACGCCGGGTAGGCGAAGGCGTCGAACTGCATCTCCACGACGGGCCGCAGCCCGTACATGGCCATGCCGACCGCCGCGCCCAGGATTCCCGCCTCCGCGAGCGGGGTGTCCGTGCAGCGTTCCTCGCCGAACTCCTTCGCGAGCCCGTCCGTGATGCGGAAGACCCCGCCCAGCGTCCCGACGTCCTCGCCCATCACGTGGACCGTCGGGTCCTCGGCCATCGCGTCGCGCATCGCCCGGGTCAGGGCCTGCGCCATCGTCGCGGGCTTGGCCCCCGACTTCGCGGACTTCGCCGCCACCGTCGTCACGCCTGGTCCTCGGCTTCCAGCTCTGCGCGCAGCATGGCCGCCTGCTCCCGCAGCCGGTCCGTCTGCTCCGCGTACACGTGCGCGAACAGGTCCATCGGGTCCACCACCGGGTCCGCGTTCATCCCCTCGCGGAGCGCCGCGGCCATCGCCTCGGCGTCGTCGCGCACCGCCTGGATCGCCGCCTCGTCGATGATCCCGCGGGCGGTCAGCTCACGCTCCAGCAGCTCGACCGGGTCGTGCGCCTTCCAGGCCTCGACCTCGGCGTCACCGCGGTAGCGGGTCGCGTCGTCGGCGTTCGTGTGGGCCTCCATGCGGTACGTGACGGCCTCGATCAGGGTCGGACCACCACCCGCCCGGGCCCGCCGGACCGCCTCGGTCAGCACCTCGTGCATGGCGGCGATGTCGTTGCCGTCGACCAGCCGGCCGGGCATCCCGTACCCCACGGCCTTGTGGGCGAGGGTCGGGGCCGCGGTCTGCTTGGCGAGGGGGACGGATATCGCGAAGCCGTTGTTCTGCACGAGGAAGACCACCGGGGCCTGCCAGACGGCGGCGAAGTTCAGTGCCTCGTGGAAGTCGCCCTCGCTGGTACCGCCGTCGCCGACCATGGCGAGGGCGATGACGTCGTCGCCGCGCAGCCGGGCCGCGTGGGCCAGGCCCACCGCGTGCGGCAGCTGGGTGGCGAGCGGGGTCGAGAGCGGGGCTATGCGGTGCTCACGCGGGTCGTATCCGGTGTGCCAGTCGCCGCGCAGCAGGGTCAGGGCCTGTACGGGGTCCAGTCCGCGCGCCACGGCCGCCAGGGTGTCCCGGTAGCTCGGGAACAGCCAGTCCTGGTCCTCCAGGACCAGTGCGGCCGCGATCTCGCAGGCCTCCTGGCCGACGGTGGAGGGGTACACGGCGAGCCGGCCCTGCTTGGTGAGCGCCGTGGCCTGGGCGTTGTAGCGCCGGCCGCGCACCAGCTCGGCGTAGCAGCGGCGCATCAGCTCCGGGTCGAGCCCGTCCGCCGCCTCGGTGCCCAGCACCCGGTAGGGCTCGGGGTCCGGAAGCAGCGGCGCGGCGTCCGTGCGGGGGCTCCAGGCGGGCGGCTGGGTGGAACGGTGGGACGCACCGGCACCGGGCAGCTCTTGGACCGTCATGGCGGCGTACACCTCCTCGTGGGAAGCGGGCAGGGGGTGCCCCGGATGTGAGGCCCCTCACCTACCGATTGTTCGGTTGTCTGCGCAATTTGGCTACAGGCGGCTCCAGGCTGTGGACAAACGGGCGCCGGGGCCCTGGGATGGATGCAGGACGTCCAGGAGAGGGAGGCATCGGGCAATGCCGGATGAACAAATGGCCGGAACGGGTTCCGCACCGGCTGCGCCGGGCGGCGCCCCGGGAGCCACTTCAGGCCCGCCCGTCGCACCCCGTCCCCTGGATCCGATCGACCGGTCGATCATGCGGCTGCTCCAGGCGGACGGCCGCGCGTCGATACGTTCGGTGGCGGAGCAGGTGCACGTCTCGCGGGCGAACGCCTACGCCCGGATCAACCGGCTCATCGACGACGGGGTGATCCGCGGGTTCACGGCCCGCGTCAACCACGAACGCGCAGGCCAGGGCGCCTCCGCCTACATCACCCTGAAGATCGTCCAGAACTCTTGGCGCACGGTCCGCGAGCAGCTGCGCGAGCTCCCCGGCGCGGCGCACATCGCGCTGGTCAGCGGCGATTTCGACGTCCTGCTGCTGGTGCACACCCCGGACAACCGGACCCTGCGCGAGCTGGTCCTGACCCGGCTCCAGGCCATCCCGGAGGTCCTCTCGACGCGCACCCTGCTGGTCTTCGAGGAAACGGATCTGCTGGACACCGGCCCCGGCCCGGGCGGCGGCGCCCCGACGATCGCCGAGGACACCCCTTAGGCGGGTCCTCGGCCGTCCGGGTGCGACCGGGTACGACAGCGCCCCCGGTGCGGCCCGTACGGCCGTTCCGGGGGCGGTCGGGTGCCCGGAGGGGTCAGCGGGCGGTGCGCAGGCCGTCGAAGGCGAGGTGGACCACCGCGTCGGCGAGCTGGGCGTGGCCGTCGCCCGGGTGCGGGCGGTACCACTCGACCAGGGAGTTGACCATGCCGAAGAGGAGCCGGGTGGCGAGGCGTATGTCCACGTCGGCCCGCAGGTCGCCCTCCGCAGCGGCGGCCTTGAGCAGGTCAGCGACCTGGTGGTCGAACTCGCGGCGGCGTTCCAGCGCCCAGCGCTCGGTGCGGGTGTTGCCGCGTACGCGCAGCAGCAGCGTCACGTAGGGCAGCTCTCCGACCAGTACCTCGACCGTGCGGCGCGTGACGTACTCGACGCGCTCGACCGCCCGGCCGCGCACCGCGCCCGACTCTTCCAGGATCCCGAAGAGCCCGTCGAGGGCACGGCTCACGGCCCGCCGCAGCAGTTCCTCCTTGCCCGCGACGTGGTGGTAGATCGAGGATTTCGAGATGCCCGCGGCCTTGGAGAGGTGCTCCATCGAGGTGCCGTCGTAGCCGCGCTCGTTGAAGACCTGGACGGCGACCGACAGCAGTGTCTCGGGGGTGTACGTGTCCCGCTTGGCCGTCGTCATTCGTTCTCCCCCGTGTCGTCCTGGTCGCCCTGGTCGTCGCCGGCCTCGTCGCCGGCCTCGTAGCCCAGTTTGAACAGGGCGAGGGAGGGTGCGTAGCGGCCGCCGGGGACGCGTTCGTCGAGGTTGTGCAGCAGGTCGTAGGCCCAGTCGCGGCCGAGCCTGTCGTGCCATTCGGCCGGCCCCAGCGGGTAGTTGACGCCCAGCCGCATCGCCGTGTCGATGTCCTCGGCGGAGGCGGCCCCCCGGGCGACCGCGTCGGCCGTCAGGTCGATCAGCATCGCGACCGTCCGCGCGACGATCATGCCGGGGACGTCGCCGATCACGGAGACCTGCTTGCCCAGCTTCTGGAAGAGGCCGATCGCCTCGGCGAGGGTCCGCTCGCTGGTGTCCTCGCTCGCGGAGAGCGCGATCCGGGTGGCGCCGCGGTAGTCGAGGGCGAGGTCGAAGTAGACGACGTCCGCGAACTCCACCGAGGTCTTGCCGTCCGCGAGGACCAGCTGGCCCTCGCCGGGGAGCTGGATGTACGGGCCGCCCTGCTCGGTGGCCGCGACCGCGATCCCGGCCTCTTCGAGCAGCTCCACCAGGCCGGCGGCCGGGCCGAGGTCACCGACGACGGTGACCTTCGCCGGGGCCTGCTCGGGCGCGGCGGTGTGCGGGAGCGCGGGCTCGGCGTCCGGACCGTACGGGTACCAGCCGTGCCCGTTCTTGCGGCCGAGGCGGCCCGACTGGACGAGGCGGCGCTGGGCGAGGGAGGGGGTGAACTTCGGGCTGCGGAAGAAGGACTCCCACACCGAGCGGGTCACGGCCTCGTTGACGTCCTGGCCGATCAGGTCGGTCAGCTGGAAGGGGCCCATCTTGAAGCCGCCGCTCTCGCGGAGCACGGCGTCGATGGTGGCCGGGTCGGCGCCCTGCTCCTCGTACACCGCGAAGGCCTCGGCGTAGAAGGGGCGGGCGATCCGGTTGACGATGAAACCGGGGGTGTCGGCGCAGCGGACCGGCGTCTTCCCCCAGCCGAGGACGGTGCGGTACGCGCGCTCGGCGGCGGCCGGGTCGGTGGCGAAACCGCTGACCACCTCGACGAGCGGGAGCAGCGGAGCCGGGTTGAAGAAGTGCAGGCCGAGGAAGCGGCCGGGGTGCGTGAGCCCGGCGGCGAGCTCGGTGACCGAGAGGGAGGAGGTGTTGGTGGCCAGCAGCGCGTCCGGCGCGACCACCTCTTCGAGGGCGGCGAAGAGCGTCTGCTTCACGGTGACGTTCTCGACCACCGCCTCGATGACGAGGGCGGCCCCGGCGAGGTCCGCGAGGTCGCCGGCTGATGCGATCCGGCCGATCGCCTCCTCGGCCTCGGCGCGGTCCAGCCGGCCCTTGGCGGCCATCCGGTCGATCCGGTCCTGGACGAAACCGACGCCGTCGGCGGCGAGCGCGGCGTTGATGTCGTAGATCAGCACGCGGTGACCTGCGAGAAGGGCGACCTGGGCGATGCCCTGTCCCATGGTGCCGGCGCCGACGACCGCCACAGTGCGGGACCGCTCGATTGCTGTCATGCCCTGATCCTCCCGCACACACTTGTCCACAGGTCGGCCGGGCCCTCTTGTCCCGACCGATCGTTCGGTTACTCTAACTCCAGTCTGCTCTTCTTCGCCCGGCTCAACGAGGAGTTGGTCCCTGATGGCCGCCGAGCTCACCGTCCCCCAGCTGTCCGCCAAGCACCGGCCCACCCTGGACCAGGCCCTGTCGGCGATCCGCAGCCGCGCCTACTGGTCCCCGCATCCCGAACATCCCAAGGCGTACGGCGAGACCGCACCCGCCGACGGGCTCGCCGCCTTCGAGGCCGTCCGCGGCACCCGGCTGGACCTGGGCCAGCCCGGCACCGACGGCTGGACGGGCGCCGAGGTGTCCCCCTACGGCCCGGAGCTGGGTGTCGAGTACCCCCACGTGGACCCGGACGTGCTCCTGCCCGCCATGAAGGCCGGCATGGGTGCCTGGCGCGACGCGGGACCCGAGGCGCGCGCCCTGGTCTGTATCGAGATCCTGGCCCGCATCTCCGCCCGGACCCATGAGTTCGCGCACGCGGTCATGCACACCAGCGGCCAGGCCTTCATGATGGCGTTCCAGGCCGGCGGCCCGCACGCGCAGGACCGCGGCCTGGAGGCCGTGGCCTACGCGTACGAGGAGCAGACCCGGGTCCCGGGCCAGGCCGACTGGTCGAAGCCGCAGGGCAAGAAGGACCCGCTGCAGCTCGGCAAGACCTTCACCGCCGTCCCGCGCGGCATCGCCCTCATGATCGGCTGCAACACCTTCCCGACCTGGAACGGCTACCCCGGCCTGTTCGCCTCCCTCGCCACCGGCAACGCGGTGCTGGTCAAGCCGCACCCGCGGGCCGTGCTGCCGCTCGCGCTGACCGTCAAGGTCGCGCGGGAGGTGCTGGCCGAGGCCGGCTTCGACCCGAACCTGGTGGCCCTCGCGGTCGAGCGCCCGGGCGAGGGCATCGCCAAGACCCTCGCGGTCCGCCCCGAGATCAAGCTGATCGACTACACCGGGTCCACGGAGTTCGGGGACTGGCTGGAGACCAACGCCCGCCAGGCGCAGGTCTACACGGAGAAGGCCGGCGTCAACACCGTCGTCCTGGACTCCACCGACAACTACAAGGGCATGCTGTCCAACCTGGCGTTCTCGCTGTCCCTGTACAGCGGCCAGATGTGCACCACCCCGCAGAACCTGCTGATCCCGCGCGACGGCATCGCGACGGACGCCGGCCACAAGACCTACGACGAGGTCGTCGCCGACCTCGCGGCCTCGGTCGGCGGTCTGCTGGGCGACGACGCCCGGGCCAACGCGCTGCTCGGCGCGCTGGTCAACCCGGACGTCAAGACCCGGCTGGAGGCCGCGGCCGCCCTGGGCGAGGTCGCGCTGACCTCCCGGGAGGTCGTGAACCCCGAGTTCCCGGGCGCGGTGGTCCGCACCCCCGTCATGGTCAAGCTGGACGCCGCCAAGGCGGACCCGGAGGCGCCGTACCTCTCCGAGTGCTTCGGCCCGGTCTCCTTCGCGGTGGCCGTGGACACCACCGCCGACGCCCTCGACCTGCTGCGCCGCACGGTGCGGGAGAAGGGCGCCATGACGGTGGGCGCGTACACCACGTCCCCCGACACCGAGCGGGCCGTCGAGGAGGTCTGCCTGGAGGAGTCCGCGCAGCTCTCCCTGAACCTGACCGGCGGGGTGTTCGTCAACCAGACCGCCGCGTTCTCGGACTTCCACGGCTCCGGCGGCAACCCGGCGGCCAACGCTGCCCTGTGCGACGGCGCCTTCGTCGCGAACCGCTTCCGGGTGGTGGAGGTCCGCCGCCAGGCGTAACCGCGTCACCGCAGACCCCCGGCCCGGGTGGACCGCGCCCTCCTCCTACTCCTGCCGCTCCTCGGCGAAGAGGCGGGAGGAGGCGTCCACCTGGGCCATCCTGCGCAGGGCCGCGAACACCGCGTCGCCCACCACCGTGCCCACGACCACCGCCTCGACCAGGCCCTCGCGGTCCGCCCGGCGGGCCGTGTACTCCAGATCCGCACGGGCCACCCGCTCGGCCGCGTCGGCGTAGTCGTCGAGCAGTTCGGCGAAGGAGCCGTGGCCCACCCGCACGAGTGAGGCGAGGGCCGCCGCAAGCGCGTCGGCCGCCTTGTTCCCGGGCTGGATGCGCCAGCCGCGCACCTCGATCAGCCGCGTCACCCGTTCCCGGGCCAGCACCGCCTCGGCGTCGTCGTGGCCCCCGCCGTCGCCGTACTCGGGCACCAGCCGCTGGGCCGCAGCGCCGAGCAGCTTGTGCACCGGCCGCTCCTTGTCGTCGATGGCCACGAGGACGTCCCCGATGGCCGCCACCGACAGTCCGCCGACTTCCAGCAGGGCACGGATCAGCCGCAGCCGCCGCTCGTGCCCGTCGTCGTAGCTGGCCTGGTTCGGGCTGCTCAGCTCGCCCGGCGGAAGCAGGCCCTCCCGGACGTAGTACTTGATCGTCGGTACCGGGACCCCGGTTCGGCGGCTCAACTCTCCGATGCGCATGGCGTTTTCACTCGTTTCTTCTTGCCCCGTCCCCGCCCATCATAGATAGTGGGGCTATCAGATAGCGGCGAGCGTCACTATCCATTCTCCTGGGGGCTCCATGTCTGCGTTACGTACCTGGCACCGTCCACTGACCGTGTTCGCCGGCGTGATGGCGGTGTGGGCCGTCGGCTCGGCCGTGGGTCTCGCCGTCGACGGCCGCGTGCTGGTCGGCGCCCCGATCTGGGCCAAGCCCTTCAAGTTCGCCGTCTCGTTCGTCGGCTACGCGCTCAGCCTGGCCTGGATGCTCTCCCTGGCCGTCGCCGCCCGCCCTCGCCTGCGCAGGCCCGCCTGGTGGGCCGGTACCGTCGTCGTCGCGGCGAGCATGGTGGAAATGCTGCTCATGACGGGTCAGGTGGTCCGCGGCCGGCAGAGCCACTTCAACCGGCAAACCCCCCTCGACGCACAGATCTACAGCGCCATGGCCATCACCGTCGTCGTGCTGTGGACGGCCACGCTCGTCATCGCCGTCCTGCTCTTCCGGTCCCGCGTCGCCGACCGGGCCACCACCTGGGCGATCCGGATCGCCGCCGTCCTCGCCCTCGCGGGCGCGGGACTCGGCTTCCTGATGACCACCCCCACCGAGGCCCAGCTCGCGGTCGACGACGCACCGGTGGCGGGCGCCCACAGCGTGGGGGTGCCGGACGGCGGACCCGCCATGCCGCTGACCGGCTGGTCGACCACCGGCGGTGACCTGCGCATCCCGCACTTCTTCGGCATGCACGCCCTGCAGCTGCTCCCCCTGTTCGTGCTCCTGCTGGCCGCCCTCGCCGGGCGCTTCGCCCTGCTGCGCCGGGAGCGGGTACGGCTGCGGCTGACCCTGGTCGCGGCCGGGGTCTACGCGGCGGTGTTCGCGCTGGTGACCTGGCAGGCGCTGCGCGGCCAGGCGCTGGTCCACCCGGACGGGGCGACGCTCGGCGCGGCCGCGGCGATCGCGGCCGGGGGCCTCCTAGGAGTCCTCGCCGCCCTGTTCGTGGGCCGCCGGGGGGCCGCCCCAGTGGAAGAGGGTCATGGCCACGCTGGTGGCGAGGTTGTAGCTGGAGACCTGGGGGCGCATCGGCAGGGAGACGAGGTGGTCCGCCCGGGCGCGCAGCTCCGGTGAGATCCCGTGGCGCTCCGAGCCGAAGGCGAGCAGGGCGTCGTCCGGGAGGGTGAGGGCGCGGATGTCCGCGCCCTCGGGGTCGAGCGCGTAGAGCGGCCCGGGCGGCAGCTCCTCCAGTGCGAGGCGCTCGACGGTGGTGGCGTAGTGCAGCCCGGCCCCGGCCCGGACCACGTTCGGGTGCCAGGGGTCGAGGTCGCCGCGGGTCACGACGCCGGTGGCGCCGAAGCCGGCGGCGAGCCGGACGACGGCTCCGACGTTGCCCAGATTGCGGGGGTTGTCGAGGACGACGACCGGCGCCGGCCGGGGCATCCGCCCCAGCCCCGCGATGCCGGCGGCCCGGTCGGGCCGTACCGCGAGGGCCGCGACCCCGGTGGGATGCACGCGCGGCAGCACCTCCTTGAGCCCGGCCCGCCGCACCAGCCGCACCACGGCGGCCTCGACATCCGGAGCCAGCTCACGGGCCAGCGCCCATACGGCGCCGGGGTCCTCGGCGATGGCCATCCGCACATCGGCCCCGAACCGCAGGGCGTGCTTCAGCGCGTGAAACCCGTCGAGCAGCACGAGATCCCCCGCCTGCTCGGCCTCCCGCCATTCCCGCACCGTGTCGTCCATACCCCGACCCTACGGTCCACCGCACGCCGCCCGGACCGGATGATCCAGCCTCGCCGGCGATTGAGGCGCGGGGTCCGGGGCGGAGCCCCGGGAAGCGGCGCCGCAGGGCGCCGTCAGCGCGGCGCGGGCACCTGAACCGGCACCGGCGCGGCGGGATCCAGAACAGGTTCCGCAGCCCGCGCCCGCGAGCCCCGCGCAGCGCACCGTACCCCCACCCACACCAGGAACCCGGTCGGCAGGAACACCGCATCCGCGGCGATCATCGCCAGCGAGAAGAACGGCAGCCCCAGCAGCACCGCGATCCCCGCGTGCTCCAGCATCATCAGCGCGAGCAGCACGTTCTTGATCCGCCGGTTGAACAGCGTGAACGGAAACGCCACCTGCACCGCCACCGTCCCGTACGACAGCAGCATCACCAGCGTCCCGCTGCCCGCCACCAGCGCCGACAGCGCCGGCCACGGGGTGAAGTAGTCCAGCCCCAGCGGGTAGTACAGGGCCGTCCCGTCCTGCCACCGGGACCCCTGGATCTTGTACCAGCCCGCCGTCGCGTAGATCAGGCAGACCTCCGCCGTGATCACCAGCATGCCGGCGTTGTGCAGCAGGTTGGCCAGGACGTCCAGGACCGCCCGCCCCTCGCCCTGCGGCTCGTAGCGGTCGACCAGCCACCACAGCCCGCAGACCACCCACACCGCCGCGAGCGCCGCCAGCCAGCCGTAGCCGAACCGGCCGGTCACCGCGCCGAAGGCGAACACCGCGCCCAGCACACCCCACAGCACCGGCCCGGCCGCCCCGGCCGTCGCCGAGCCGCGCGTACGGGCCCTGCGCGCGTCCAGCGACCAGACCTGCGCGCACCGGGTCAGCACCAGATAGATCGCCATCAGGTGGATGACGTTGTCCCCGCCGTCGCCCATGAACACGCTGCGGTTCTGCAGCGACAGCACACCGACCATGAAGAGCACCGACGTCGCCCGCGTCCGCCAGCCCAGCAGCAGCCCCACGCTCGCCAGCACGGACACCAGGTAGACGAACTCGAACCACAACGAGGAGTCCGACCACATCAGCACCGTGAAGGCGTGGTTGGAATCGATCAGCCGCTCCGCGAGGTGCCAGCTCCACGGCCCGTCCGGCCCGTACAGCTCGGCGCGGTTCGGGAACTCGCGCAGCAGGAAGAAGAGCCAGGACGCGGCGAAGCCGATGCGGACCACGGCGCTCTGGTACGGGCCCAGCGCCCGCCCTGTGATCCGGGCGGCCGTCCGGCCCGCCGCCTCGCGGGCGCGCCTCACACCGTCCACCACGGCAGCTCCCGGTAGTAGGTCTGGGTGTCGGTGGTCTCGGTGCTCCACTTCGGCGCCGGCACCGCCGTGGTCGCCGAGCGCAGCTGGATCCGCAGGAGGATCCCGTCCCGCGAATGCGGGGGGAGCCTGTTCAGCGCGATCCGCCGGAGGTACTCCTCGGACAGCTGCCCGCGCTCGCCGTTCGGCTTGTTGTCCTCGTCGTGGGAGCCGGTGAAGAAGTCCCAGGCACGGCGGAGCTCGTTCTGCCGGGTGTGGCTCGGCATCAGGCTGTGCCGGATGGCCTCGCCGTCCTCGGCGCTCAGGTCGTGCCAGGGCGTGGTGACCACCTCGCCGTGGCCCATCCTGACCTCCGCGCGCACCTCCACCGCGATGTTCTGCTGCAGCGGGTTGGGGGCGAACAGCTTCCAGTTCTGTTCGAACTCGGGGTAGACCCAGCCGTCGATCGTCTTCGCGTGCTGCTTGCTGAGGGTGTTGCTCGGGGCCACGTGCAGGAAGACCAGTGCGAGGTGCGTACAGGCGGCCACCGCGATCACCCCCAGGGCCAGGGCGGTCACGACCCGGTACGGGGCGGACAGACCGGCGATTCCGGGCGTCCGCGGGGGCGGCGGAGCGGCCCCTTCGGACGGCTCGTGCTCGTTCGAATCCATCCCCACCCGATCGTCCGGCATCCACAGGGTTGACCTCAGAGGTTGACACCCTACGGGCCGCCGACCCACCATTGAAGCGAATGAACCGAACGATCGGTCGGTCGGGCGGACGGCGGACTCTGGCAGGGGGCCGGAATGGTGGCAGTGACCCCGGAGACGGGGCCGGACACGGCCCTCGGGACAGACGGGACGGACGGGACAGGCATGACTGCTGACCTGGGCGCACAGCTCGCGGCGGCATTCGACGCGGCCGTGGCGGCCGACGAGCGCGTGGAACCGCGCGACTGGATGCCGGACGAGTACCGCGCCTCCCTGGTGCGCCAGATGGCCCAGCACGCCCATTCCGAGATCATCGGCATGCAGCCCGAGGCCAACTGGATCACCCGCGCGCCCTCGCTGCGCCGCAAGGCGATCCTGATGGCCAAGGTCCAGGACGAGGCCGGCCACGGGCTGTACCTCTACAGCGCGGCCGAGACCCTCGGCACCAGCCGCGACGAACTGCTCGACAAGCTCCACTCGGGCAAGCAGAAGTACTCCTCGATCTTCAACTACCCCACCCTGACCTGGGCGGACGTCGGCGCCATCGGCTGGCTCGTGGACGGCGCGGCGATCACCAACCAGGTGCCGATCTGCCGCTGCTCCTACGGGCCCTACGCACGCGCCATGGTCCGGATCTGCAAGGAGGAGTCCTTCCACCAGCGCCAGGGGTACGAGCTGCTCCTCGCCCTCTCCCGCGGCACCGAGGCCCAGCACGCGATGGCCCAGGACGCGGTGGACCGGTGGTGGTGGCCGTCGCTGATGATGTTCGGCCCGCCGGACGACGAGTCGGCGCACTCGGCCCAGTCGATGGCCTGGCGCATCAAGCGGCACTCGAACGACGAGCTGCGCCAGCGGTTCGTGGACATCGCCGTCCCGCAGGCCGAGTCCCTCGGTCTGACCCTGCCCGACCCGGACCTGAAGTGGAACGAGGAGCGCGGACACCACGACTTCGGCGCCATCGACTGGGCCGAGTTCTGGAACGTGCTCAAGGGCAACGGCCCCTGCAACGAGGAGCGGATCGGCCAGCGGCGCAAGGCCCACGAGGACGGCGCCTGGGTGCGCGACGCGGCCGCCGCGTATGCGCGCAAGCAGACGGCACAGCAGGTGGCACAGCAAGCGGCGAAGCACGCCGGACAGAACGAGGAGGCACGGGTATGACGCAGAACTGGCCCCTGTGGGAGGTCTTCGTGCGTTCGCGCCGCGGCCTCTCGCACACGCACGCGGGCAGCCTGCACGCCCCCGACGCGGAGATGGCCCTGCGCAACGCCCGCGATCTCTACACCCGGCGTGGCGAGGGCATCTCGATCTGGGTGGTGCCCTCCACCGAGATCACCGCCTCCTCCCCGGACGAGCGGGACCCCTTCTTCGCACCGTCCGCCGACAAGCCGTACCGCCACCCCACCTTCTACGACATCCCGGAGGGGGTGAGCCACCTGTGACCAGCACCGACACCACGCGCCTCACCGGCGCCACCGCCGCGGCGGCACTCGCGCTCGGCGACGACGCGCTGATCCTCTCCCACCGCCTCGGCGAATGGGCCGGACACGCCCCCGTCCTGGAGGAGGAGGTCGCCCTCGCCAACATCGCCCTCGACCTGCTCGGCCAGGCCCGGATCCTGCTGTCCATGGCCGGCGACGAGGACGAGCTGGCGTACCTGCGCGAGGAGCGGTCCTTCCGCAACCTCCAGCTGGTCGAGCAGCCGAACGGCGACTTCGCCCACACGATCGCCCGCCAGCTCTACTTCTCCTTCTACCAGCACGAGGTCTACGGGGAGCTCGCCCTCGGGGACGGCCCGTTCGCGCCGCTGGCGGCCAAGGCCGTCAAGGAGACCGCGTACCACCGCGACCACGCCGAGCAGTGGACCCTGCGGCTCGGGGACGGCACCGAGGAGAGCCGCAGCCGTATGCGGGCCGCCCTCGACGCGCTGTGGAAGTTCACCGGCGAGATGTTCCAGCCGGTGGACGGCCTCGACGGCCTGGACCTGACCGCCCTGGAGGAGCGCTGGCTGACCGCGCTGACCGGCGTACTGGAGCAGGCCGGCCTCGACCTGCCCCAGGGTCCGCGCACCGGCGCCTGGGCGGCCGGAGCCGGACGGCAGGGCCTGCACACCGAGTCCTTCGGCCGGATGCTCGCCGAGATGCAGCACCTGCACCGCAGCCACCCGGGGGCCTCATGGTGACCACCGACGCCGGAACGACCCGCCTGGAGGCGGAACTGGCCGCGCTGGCCGGCTCCGTCCCGGACCCGGAGCTGCCCGTGCTCACCCTCGGTGAGCTCGGCGTGGTGCGCGGGGTGCGGATGCACAAGGACGGCCACGCCGAGGTCACCCTCACCCCGACCTACACCGGCTGCCCGGCCATCGAGGCCATGTCCGCCGACATCGAGCGGGCCCTGAACGGCCACGGCATCCCCGAGGTGCGCGTGACCACCGTGCTGGCCCCCGCCTGGTCGACCGACGACATCAGCGCCGAGGGCCGGCGCAAGCTCGCCGAGTTCGGCATCGCCCCGCCCCGGCCGCACGCGGCCGGCGGACCGGTCCCGCTGACCCTGTCGGTCCGGTGCCCGAACTGCGGATCGACCGACACCGAGCTGCTCAGCCGCTTCTCCTCCACCGCATGCAAGGCGCTGCGCCGCTGCACCGCCTGCCGCGAACCGTTCGACCACTTCAAGGAGCTCTAGATGGCCGCCCCCCGCCACGGCGCGTTCCACCCGCTGACGGTGGCGGCTGTCGACCGGCTCACCGACGACTCGGTGGCACTGACCCTGCGGGTTCCCGAGGAGCTGCGCGAGGACTACCGGCACGCCCCGGGCCAGCACCTGACGCTGCGCCGTGCCGCCCCCGAGGGCGGCACCGAGGTCCGCCGCACCTACTCGATCTGCTCCCCGGCACCGTCCGCGGACGGCCCGGGCCCGGAGCGGCTGCGGGTCGGCGTGCGACTGGTGGAGGGCGGCGAGTTCTCCACCTTCGCCCACAAGGAGATCGCCGCCGGGGACGTGCTGGAGGTCATGGTCCCGGCCGGGCGCTTCGTGCTGGAGCCCGCCGCCGCCCCGGCCGCGGGGCACTACGCGGCGATCGTCGGCGGCAGCGGCATCACGCCCGTGCTGTCGATCGCGGCGAGCCTGCTGGCCGCCCGGCCCGACACCCGTTTCTGCCTCGTGCGCAGCGACCGTACGGCGGCCTCGACGATGTTCCTGGAGGAGGTCGCCGACCTCAAGGACCGGTATCCGGCGCGGTTCCAGCTGGTGACGGTCCTCTCCCGGGAGGAGCAGGAGTCCGGGCTGCCCTCCGGGCGGCTGGACGAGGAGCGGCTGGCGGCCCTGCTGCCCGCGCTGCTGCCGGTGACCGAGGTGACGGGCTGGTTCCTGTGCGGCCCCTACGGCCTGGTGCAGGGCGCGGAGCGGGCCCTGGGCGCGCTCGGCGTGGCACGGACCCGGGTGCACGAGGAGATCTTCCACGTCGAGGACACCGCGCCGGCGGCCCGCCCCGCGGGTTCCCCGGCCTCCGCGCAGGGACGGGTCACCGCACGGCTCGACGGCCGTTCGGGCACCTGGCCGGTCCAGGACGGCGAGTCCCTGCTGGACGCGGTGCTCCGCAACCGCGCGGACGCCCCGTACGCCTGCAAGGGCGGCGTCTGCGGCACCTGCCGGGCGTTCGTGGTCTCGGGCGAGGTCCGGATGGAGCGCAACTTCGCACTGGAGGCCGAGGAGACGGAGGCCGGATTCGTCCTGGCCTGCCAGTCGCACCCGGTCACGGAGGAAGTGGAGATCGACTTCGACCGCTGAGCGGAACGACGTCCCTCGGGTCCGGCCCCTGTCCCACGACAGGGGCCTGTCCATTTTCAAGAACCTGTTCTATCTTGACGCACCGTCAGACGCGACAGCCGTCAGAGGCGACACCGTCAGACCCGAACGTGCGGGAGGACAGGCAGTGGACTTCACCTTCACCGAGGAGCAGCAGGCCGCCGTCGAGGCGGCCCGGGCCGTCTTCGCGGATGTCGCGCCCGACGGCGTGCCCAGCCCCGCGCTGACCCCGGGGGCCGTCGCCGACGACTTCGACCGCCCGCTGTGGGCCAAGCTCGCCGCATCGGACCTGCTGAGCCTGGTCCTCGCCGAGGAGCACGGGGGAGCGGGCCTGGACTCCGTCGCCCTGTGCCTGGTGCTGCGCGAGGCCGCCAGGGTGCTGGCGCGGGTCCCGCTGCTGGAGCACTGCGCCACCGCCATGGCCGTGCAGGCCCACGGCAGCCCCGAACTGGCCACCGCCCTGCTGCCCGGCGCGGGGCGCGGCACCCTCGTGCTCACCGCCGCCGCCCACGGGCGCTCCGGCCACGACCCGGCCGAACTCGCCGTCCTCGCCCGCCGCGAGGGCGAGGCGTGGGTCCTGGAGGGCACGCAGACCGCGGTCCCCTGGGCGCACAGCGCGGACTGGATCGCCGTACCCGCGCACACCGGCGAGGGCGAGGCCGTCCTCGCGCTCGTCCCGCGGGCCGCCGAAGGGCTGGCCCTGGCCGAGCAGGTCTCCACGAGTGGGGAGCGGCTCGCCGAACTCGCCCTGGACGGCGTGCGGGTGGACGGGACGCACCTCATCGAAACCCCGGGAGCCTGGGAACGGCTGCGCCAGCTCCTGGCCACCGGAACCTGCGCGCTGGCGCTCGGACTCGGCGAGAACGTACTCACCATGACCAGCGGGTACACCGGCAAGCGCGAACAGTTCGGCTTTCCGGTGGCCACCTTCCAGGCCGTCGCCGTCCAGGCCGCCGACCGGTACATCGACCTGCGCGCCATGGAGGTCACCCTGTGGCAGGCCGCCTGGCGGCTCGACGCCGCGACCGGCGGCGCCGGTGGTCCGCTGCCGAGCTCCGGTGATGTCGCGGTCGCCAAGATCTGGGCCTCGGAGGGCGTGCGCCGGGTCGTACAGACCGCCCAGCACCTGCACGGTGGCTTCGGCGCGGACACCGACTACCCGCTGCACCGCTACCACGCATGGGCCAAGCAGCTGGAGCTCCAGCTCGGCCCGGCCGCCGCGCACGAGGAGGCCCTGGGCGACCTGCTGGCCGCCCACCCCCTCGCCTGAGCCGGCTCCGCGGACAGGGCCTAGAGCACGAAGGCCGGGTTCCCGTTGTCCGTCACCATCGGGCGCCCGGCACCGTCCCAGGCCTGCATCCCGCCGTCGACGTTCACCGCGTCGATCTCCTGGCGCACCAGGTACTGGGTGACCTGCGCGGAACGCCCGCCGACCCGGCACATCACGTACACCCGGCGGCCGTCATCGACGGCCTCGGTCAGCTCGCCGAAGCGCGACACGAAGTCGCTCATCGGGATGTGCAGAGCACCCTCGACGTGGCCGGCCGCCCATTCGTCGTCCTCACGGACGTCAAGGACAAAGCCTTCGGAGGGCACCGCGGTGGCGTCCACCGAGGGGAGCGGTCCGAAGTTCATAGCTGTCGCCTTCTCTCTTCACGGATCTGCTGCCAACCTATCCGACCGCCCGGTACGGGCGGACCCGGCTCACTCGGCGGCGAGCTCCGCCGCCAGCTCCGCCTCACGCTCGGAGACCTGCGCGAGCAGCTGCTCCGCGATCTCCTCCAGCAGCCGGTCGGGGTCTTCGGGCGCCATCCTCAGCATCGACCCGATCGCGCTGTCCTCCAGCTCCTTGGCCACGAGCGACAGCAGCTCCTTGCGGCGTGCCAGCCACTCCAGCCGGGCGTACAGCTCCCCGCTCTCGCCCGGTACCGCCGCCTCGGGTGCCGGTCCGGCCGCCCACTCCTCGGCCAGCTCCCGCAGCAGTCCCTCGTCGCCGCGCCCGTAGGCCGCGTTGACCCGCGCGATGAACGCGTCGCGCCGCTCCCGCTCGGATTCCTCCTGGGCGAGGTCGGGGTGGGCCTGACGGACCAGCTCGCGGTAGAGGCGGCGCACCTCCTCCGAGGGCCGCACCCGCTCCGGCGGCCGCACGGGCCGGTCGGTCAGCATCGCGGAGGCGTCGTCGGAGATCCCGTCCGAGCCCAGCCAGTCGTGGAACAGCTCGTCCACCCCGGGCATCGGCATGACCAGCGAGCGCGCTTCCGCCGCCCGTCGCAGGTCCTCGGGATCGCCGCTGCGGGACGCCTTCGCCTCGGCGATCAGGGCGTCCAGTTCGTCGAGCCTCGTGTACATCGGGCCGAGCTTCTGGTGGTGCAGGCGGGAGAAGTTCTCCACCTCCACCCGGAAGGTCTCCACCGCGATCTCGAACTCGATCAGCGCCTGCTCGGCGGCCCGCACGGCCCGCTCCAGGCGCGCCTCCGGGCGCTCCCCACCGGTGACGGAGGAGTCACCGGAATCACCGGGGACTGTCTGCTCAGGCTGCTCGGTCTGCTCGCTCACCCGGCCAGCCTACGGCCCGTCCGCGCGGGCGGTGTTTCACGTGAAACACCGCCCGCGGCGACAGGGCCCGCCGACACCGTCAGACCCCGGTCTCCGCCGCGATCCGTCCGGCCCGTACGGCTGCCACCAGGTCGGCGTGATCGGCCTCGGTGCGGTCGGCGTAGGCCACGGCGAAGGTCGCCATCGCCTCGTCCAGCTCGTCGTTCTTCCCGCAGTACCCGGCCAGCAGCCGCGGGTCGACGCTGTGCGCGTGCGCCCGGGCCAGCAGGGCGCCGGTCATCCGCCCGTAGTCGTCTATCTGGTCGACGGCCAGCGCCGCCGGATCGACGCTGCCCTTGCGGTTGCGGAACTGCCGCACCTGGAAGGGGCGGCCCTCCACCGTGGTCCAGCCCAGCATGATGTCGGAGACCACCTGCATCCGCTTCTGCCCGGCCACCACCCGGTGGCCCTCGTGCTCCTCCGGCGCCGAGACGAAGCCGAGCCCGGGCAGGTGCGGCAGCAGCACCGAGGGCCGCGCCTCCTTGACCTGGAGCACCAGCGGCTCGCCCCGGTGGTCCAGCAGCAGGACCACGTACGAGCGGGTGCCGACGCTCCCGGTGCCCACCACGCGGAAGGCCACGTCCTGGATCGCGTACCGGGCCAGCAGCGGCAGCCGGTCGCCCTGGAGCGTGTGCAGGTAGGGGCCGAGCGAGGCCGCCACCGCCGCCGCCTCCGCGTCCCCGACCCGGCGCAGCACGGGCAGCGCGTCGACGAAGCGGCGGCCGCCGTCCGGCCCTATCTCCGTCGACTTGGCCGCGAACCGCGCGGAGGTGTTGTTGCGGGCCTTCTCCGAGACCCGCTCCAGCGTGCCCAGCAGATCGCGGGCGTCGGCGTGCGAGACCAGTTCCTCGTCGGCGATGGCGTTCCACGCGTCGAGCGCGGGCAGCCTGGACAGCAGCCGCATGGTGCGCCGGTAGGCGCCGACCGCGTCGAGTGCGGCCGCCCGGCAGGTGTCCTCGTCCGCGCCGGCCACCCGGCCCGCCAGCACCAGCGAGGCCGCCAGCCGCTTCACGTCCCATTCCCACGGGCCGAACACGGTCTCGTCGAAGTCGTTGAGGTCGATGACGAGCCGCCCGCGCGCGTCCCCGTACAGACCGAAGTTCGCCGCGTGCGCGTCGCCGCAGATCTGCGCGCCGACCCCGGTCACCGGACCGCCGGACAGGTCGTGGGCCATCAGCCCGGCCGCCCCGCGCAGGAACGCGAAGGGGTTCGCGGCCATCCGGCCGACCCGTATCGGAGTCAGCTCGGCGACCCGCCCGGCGTTGGACTCCTCCACCGCGCGCACGGCGTCCGGCCGCCCGGCCGGCGCCACGAAGGCGGCGTGCGCCGACCGTGGCAGGCGGGCGCGCAGCGCCTTGCCCTCCTCCTTCGGCGAACCGGCCGCCACCCTCGGCGCGAAGCCCGCCACGTCCGGAATCCGCTGACCCGCAATCGCCGCCATCGACGCCGCCCCCACCCGTTCACTTCATTGATCGCTTCTCGAACGGGCTGACCGTATCTACAGCCCGGCGTCCCTGGCCAGCAGTGCCGCCTGTACGCGGTTCTCGCAGTCCAGCTTCGCCAGGATCCGGCTCACGTACGTCTTCACGGTCGCCTCGCTCATGTGCAGCCGCCGGCCCGCGTCCGCGTTGGACAGCCCCTCGCCCAGCAGCGCCAGCACACCGCGCTCCCGCTCGCTGAGCTCCGCCACCTGACGCCGGGCCACCTCACCGCGCACGGCGGCCTTCCCGGACGCCAGCTGGTCCACCACGTGCCGGGTCGCCCCCGGCGAGAGGTACGCGTCCCCGGCCGCGGCCGCCCGGACCGCCCCGATCAGCTCGCCCGGCGCCGAATCCTTCAGCAGGAATCCCGCGCCGCCCTCGCCCAGGGCCCGCAGCACGTTCTCCTTCTCGCCGAAGGTGGTCAGGATCAGCGCCCGCACCTCCGGCGCGGCGCGCCGCAGCTCCCCCAGCGCCGTCAGCCCGTCCATCACCGGCATCTGGATGTCCAGCAGCATCACGTCGGGCGCGTGCGAGCGGGCCAGGTCCACCGCCTCCCTGCCGTTGGCCGCCTCCGCGACGACCTCGATGTCCGGCGCCGAGGTCAGGATCATCCTGATCCCGGCCCGGATCAGTGGCTCGTCGTCGGCGATCACCACTCTGATCACTTCGGCTGTCACACCGCGCTCCTACTGCTTGACCTCGTACTCCTGCTTGTCCACGAGCTTGCCGTCCTTGAAGCAGAACCGGAAGATCCGGTCTGTTCCCAGGCCGCTCGGCTGGTCTTCGGCCAGCAGGGCCAGACACTCCGAGCCCGCCGGCTTGGGCGGCCCCTTGCGGGCGGCCCCGGCGGTCAGGAAGTTCTCCCCGCTCGGCAACCGGTCGCGGACGGCCTGTTCCGTCTCGCCCACGTGCACGGCGTCGAACTCGTCCTGGTCGATCATCGCGTCACTCGCCGAGTCGATCATCAGCACCACTGCGGCGCCGAACACGACCACCAGCAGCACCACCGCCGCGAAGGCGATCCCGCAGCCCACCGCGAGGCCGCCGGACCGGCTGGGCATGCGCACGGCCAGCTCCCGGTCCACCGCCTCCCAGTCCATCGGCTGCTCCCCGCCGCGGCCCCGCCCCCGTACGCGGCCGCGCGTGCGGGCCTGCGCCTGGGCCCGCTGCCCGAAGTCGTCGGCCACGTCCTCCACCCCGGCCGGCTCCGCCCCGTACGGCAGGACCCCGGCCACCCGGAACCCGCCGCCCTCGACGGGGCCCGCGTGCACCATCCCTCCGACGAGCCGGGCCCGCTCGCGCAGCCCCGTCAGGCCCTGCCCGCCCGACACCACCTCGTCGTCCGCCGGACCGGCCGACGGACCGTTGGCGATCTCCACGACCAGCGAGTCGTCCTCGAACCGCAGCTCCACCGCGATCGGCGCCCCCGGCGCGTGCTTGTACGCGTTCGTCAGGGCCTCCTGCACGATCCGGTACGCGGCGTGGTCGCAGGCCGCGACCAGCGGCCTCGGCTGCCCCGACGTGGTCATCCGGACGTCGGTCCCCGAGCCCCGTGCCGCCTCCACGACCCCCGCGATACCGGCCACACCGCGCGCCGCGGGCTGGGCCTCCTCCACGGGCGCGGGCGCCTCCACCCCGTCGCGCAGGATGCCGACGACCTCGCGCAGCTCGTGCATCGCGGCCACCGAGGCCTGCCGCAGCACGCCCACCGCCTCGCGCTGACGGTCGGTGAGTTTCGGATCCACCTCCAGCGCGCCGGTGTGCACGGAGATCAGCGCCAGCTGGTGACCCAGGCTGTCGTGCATGTCCTGGGCGATGCGCTGGCGCTCGCGCAGCCTCGCCTGCCCGGCGACCATGGCCCGCTCGCGCAGCAGCTGCCCGTTGCGCTCCTGGAGCGCGCGCAGCAGGGTCCGGCGCTGCGACCAGTACCGGCTGGCCAGACCCGGCATCACCGTCATCGCGAGGAACATCAGCGTGGAGAACACGATCACGAGCAGCGGTCTCATCTGCGACCACTGGTCCAGCACGCTGAAGCCGACCGCCGCGACGAAGGCCAGCGTGAAGGCGGCCAGCGCCCGGCCCACCCCCACGATCCGCCGCCCGGCCGACCAGCCCATCAGGGGCAGGATGAAGAACGCCCCGGGCAGAGCGGTGATCACCGCCGCCCCGAGCACGAGCGTGGTCCCCGGCAGCCTGCGGCGCAGCAGCGTGAGCACCATCACCGCTGCGGCTCCCCCGAGCATGCGCGGAGCGGAGGCGTGGCTGAGCTCCTCGACGCCCAGGCCGAGGATGGCCAGCACACCGCCGAGCGCCAGGTCCCCCGCCAGCATCCGCCGGGTCCACGGCTCCGGGCCCCTCAGCCAGTCCCAGCCGGCCCGCGTCTTCGCCTTCGCATCCACGCGCCCGACCCTAGACACCCGCACCCCGGCCCGGCCGCCCTCTTTCGTCTCGCCCCGCACGACGAAAGTCGACCGCGGCCCCACCGCGGCCTTCCCTCACCGGTACCGGACCACCCGGACACCGGACTCGCGGAAACCGTCCAGGTCCCGCAGCTCTTCGGCGGAGGAGTCGATCAGCCCCACCATCCCCGACTCGCTGTGCAGTCCCGCGAGGAGCACTCCGGTGCTCTCCCGCCCCCGCGCGTCCAGCCGCCTCACCCACACCAGGGCCCGGCCCCCGGCCGGCAGGGCCCTGAGGCCCCCGACCGCCGCGGCCACGGTCGGATGCTCCGAGACGGACAGCACCGGGCCCAGCTCCGCCATGGTGGAGCTGAACCAGTCGGCCTTGTCCGGCGCGGGCACCGGCCCCGCGGGCTCGTTCCGGTCCCAGGCGGCCAGGAACCCCCAGGGGTCGGCGTTGGGCAGCAGGAACGGCTCCTGCGGCCCCTTCGGCACGACCACCGCGGCGTCGAGCATCGCGTGGCGCCAGTCACCGGTGCGCAGCGCGGCGGTGGTCTGGCAGGCGAACAGCCACCCCCGGGCGGTCTCGTCCTCGGCGGCCGGCTCGACCAGCTCGACGGGATCCGCGAACGTGTCCCTCAGCCACCGCTCGGCCTTGTGCCGGGCGGTCCTCAGATCGGGTGCGGCCGACGGCACCCCGGCCCCGGGCTCGACCCGGGCGAAGACCAGCTGCAGCACACCGACCTGGTCCAGCCGTGCCAGCCCGCCGGTCATCCCGTCCAGGAACACCACCTGACCGTTGTTGTTGTGCGCGTAGAGCAGGTGCCCGCTGACCTCGGTGCCGCCGATGACGCGCCGCACCCACACCACGCCCTGGGTGTCCGGTCCGGTCTCCTCGGCCCGCGTGATCACCTCGTCCCAGCTCGCGCACCGCAGCTCGCGCGCGGCAGGGAAGTAGCGGCGCAACAGCAGCTCCCACCAGCCGGGCGCCTCGTGCGCGGGCTGCCACGGCAGCGGCGACGAGGGGCCGCCCGCGATCGCGGCGGCCGTCGTGACCACGCAGCCGCGGGCGTTCAGCCGCCTCGCCTGCGCCTGCGGGTCGCGCTCGACCGGATCGCGCGTGTACGCCGAGGCGTCGCCCCACGGATCGTACGAGGCGGGGTGGAACGGCTCCCCGTAGTCCTTGGGCACCACGAGCGACGCCGCCAGCATCGGCGTGCGCGGATAGCCCGGCTGCTCGGTGGTCCGGCAGGCGAACAGCCAGGTCCCGGCGTCCTCCGTGACGGGCTCGATGCTCACCAGCTCGACGAGCCCGTTGTACGTGGACAGCAGCCACTCCAGCGCGGTCTGCCACGGCTCGGCCTTCGAGGTCTTCGCCGTACCGGCCCGCTCCCAGCCGCCGTGGCGCACGTAGGCGAGGTACTCGTCGAGGGGCAGGTGCGTCGGCGGGAAGTCCACACGCGAGCCGTCCTTGGCCACGATCACCAGTTTGTTGAACGGACCCACCAGGGGATCCCCGGCGTCGATGCTCTCCTGGGTGTCGTACCGGACGATCCAGGCCAGCTCGTGCTCCTGGGTGAGCTCCGGCTGCAGCACGATCGTCCACGGCTCCGAGGCGAACGCCTGATCGAGGCGGACCCGGGCCGCTTCGACGGCCTCGTTCAACGTGATCATTTCTGATTCCTGACGACGCTAGCGGTAGGGGACATGCGCGATCTCGCTGATGTTGTGTGTCTCAAGTGTGGCCAGCTTCCCCGTCTGGCCGTCCAGGAAGACGACTCCGTGGGGGGTGTTCACCGCGTTGAAGACGTGGCCGGCCGTCCCGTGGCGGGAGATCGCGACGACACTGCGCGAATCCGGCCCCCGCTGTTCGAGGTCCTTGACGATGTCGTCGTAGCTGCTGACGACCTTCTTCGCGCTCGGTTCGACACCGAGTTCCTTGTACGGGATGTCGCCCGGCCCGGTCTTCGGCGCGGCCGAGACCTCCACACCGTCCAGCCGGCGGTCCAGCGTCACCACGTTGTTGGTGCAGTTGTACTGGTAGCCCGGCATGTTCGTGTTGTTCATGTCCTTGAGCCACGGGTACTGGTCGTCGATGAACTTCTGGGCGTCCTTCTTCCCGACCGAGTCGGCGTGGATCGAGGGCCGCTCGGTCACGCCCTTGGTCGGCTTCGCCAGATGCGACCAGGCCGACGGCTTCGCCGCCGCAGCCTCCGCGACCCGCACCCCCGCCCGGGCACCGCCGAAGCCCTTGGTGCCGATGAGCTCCGGCACGAGCCGGCCCAGGCCCTCCGACGGGTCGTTCTTGAAGCTGTCGATCAGGGCGCCCGGGATCCGCTCCGGGTGGGCGGCCGTCGACACCAGGCCGGCCAGCGTCATGTTGAGGTTCTGCTGGTATTCGGCGGGGTGGGTGAGGTTGTACGGGTCCATCGGGTTCAGGCCGCGCGCGAAGTTGAGCAGCCCCGCCGTGCCCTTGACCACGCCGCCGACGAAGTGGTTGAGCTCCACCGCCTGGCCGCCGTAGTAGTCCGTGAGCCCGGCCAGGGCCCGGTCCGTCGCCGAGGGCTCCTTCGGGGCGTGCTCCAGCGCCGCCTCCATCGCCTTGGCCACGGCCCCTGCGGCCTCGTCGCGCTGCCTGCGGGCCTCCTTCAGGATCTCGTGGGCCCGCGTGCCGTCGGCCTTGCCGACGTCGACCGGTTTCTGCGGCTCCGGTCCGGGATCCCGGCCGGCCTTCGCCGCTGCGGTGTAGGTCTCGGCCTTCGCGACGTACGCCTCGTGGGCGTCCTTGGCGGCCTTGACGGCCGCCTTGTACAGGTCGATGGCCTGCTGCGCCTGCGTCTGCGCCCATTCCACCGTCTCCGCGTACCGGTTCAGCGCGCCCGCCGCCGCCTCGCAGGCGTCGGCGGCGTGCAGCCAGTCCGTGGGGTGCATCGCGAACTTCTGCCGGAACGCGTCGGCCGCCTGCCCCTTCCAGTGGCCGGAGTCCAGCGCCCGCATGCCCTGGCCGACCCGGTCGAACGCCCCCTTGAAGTCCGTCAGGTGCTTCGCCGACTCCCGGATCTTCGCAGGCTTGCCGTGCACCAGCTCGTTCGCCTGCTCGGTCTGGCCGAGCTGCTGCTCGCCGACCGAGGCACCCAGGTTCGAGGCGACGTCGTCGCCCCAGTCCTCGACCTTGTCGGCCCAGTCGTCCGCCCCGACGTATTCCAGGCCCGCGCCGATCCCGTCGGTGGCCTTGTCGACACCCTGACCGACGACCTTCTTCGCACCCTCCCAGCCGTCGTCCAGCTTCTCCAGACCCTTGTCCAGGAGACCGCCCCAGTCCGCCATCAGCGCTCACCGCCCGAGGGCTGCACCTGCGGCTGCGGCGCCGGGCCGACCCAGTCGTCGACCGCCGCGTCCACCTCGTCCCGCATCCCCGTCGCGTTGATGATCTGGTTGCCGAGGAGCATGTCCGAGCTGTTGACGTCCCGCACCGCGCCCTTCCAGGCCTCCTTGCTGTTCTCGCGCGCCCGTTCGAAGGACTCGTCGCTGTAGTCCGCGTCCCGGATCTGCGTGTACGGGTTGTCGGAGAGGACCTCGCCCCAGTCCTTGTCGATGACGTCCTTCTCCGACGCGTACGGATTGCCCATCGCGGAGTTCGTCAGCACCTTGAAGCTGCCCTGGATGTACTGGTCCTGCTCGTGCATCACACCCGCCGACAGACCGACGTCGAACGCGAACTGGTTCCCCTGCTGCACGAGCGCCCGTACGCCCCACTCCCAGCGCTCGCAGAACGTCTTCATCGAGGCCGTCAGGCCCTCGTTCCCGCTCTCCATCCCCGACAGCGCCAGATCCGTGAAGCCCCGGCCCATGCTGGCCGAACCGACCATCCCGAGCTCCTTCAGCTCGCCCAGCGTGTCCGTGATGCCCTTCGCTATCTGTCCCAGCGCCTGCTTCGAGACATCGACGTCCGCCCCGTCCCCGCTCACACCTTCTCCTCCCGTCCGTCCCCGTCGAGCGCCGCGCCGTCCGGCACCAGCCCTCGCACCGGCGGGAAGACGATCCCGTCCGGCCCCGCCGCGTCCAGCGCCACCCCGCACGGGAAGTCCAGCGCCGGGATCACCTCGTCCAGCAGCCGTGCCCCGACGATCCGCCGGTACGGCCACTCCCGCTCGGCCTCACCGCGTGCGTCGGCGAACCGGGCCAGCGTCTCGAGCCCCGAGAACGCGCAGATCCAGTCCAGTCCGCCCAGCTCCGCCGTCCACAGGCCGCCGCGCTCGTCCAACGGCACGAGCACCGCCCGGCTGCGGAAATCCGCCAGCCGCTCCAGTACCGCCTCGCGGGCCGCCGCCGCATCCACCGCACCGGCAGGTTCCGGCTCACGCGCCGGAGCGGCCGGCTCCACCGGCACCCCTGCGTCCACGCGCCCCGTCGCGGCGGCCCGCAGCCGCCCCCACTCCTCGTCGAAACCCACTCACGACTCCTCGTACCGACCGGGAAGCACACTCGTGCACATCCGTCAGCCACAACTCGTCTCGAAATTCGGACAGTTGGCTCAACCCTAACCCTGCCTTCGGACAGGACCGCAGCTCAGGGGCCCCAAGGAGGGACGTACGTCACACATACGCCGGGGCGGGGAAACACGAAACGGCCGCCACCGCTTTCGCAGTGACGACCGTCTCGTCGATGTGGGCGAGGGGGGATTTGAACCCCCACGTCCCGAAGGACACTGGCACCTGAAGCCAGCGCGTCTGCCGTTCCGCCACTCGCCCGAGCAGCGTCCCAGTGGATCTTCCCTTTCGGGCCTTTCCCCTGGCGACGTCGAAACATTAGCACGGAGAACGGGGTGGATTCACATCGCTTTCCCGGCACCCCCGCGCCCCGCCGCGGACGGCCCCTCCCGCACTCCGCTCCCGGTGCGGGACACTGTCCTGGGAGCCCCCCTACGATCCCCTGTGAGGACCAACACTCGTCCTCACAGGAACGATGGGGAACCACCCGAATCCGCCACGCGTGGATACGATCAGTAAGCAGTACAGGGCGACAGCGACGGAGGAGGTGCCCCATGGGAGTTCTGAAGCGGTTCGAGCAGCGACTCGAAGGTCTGGTGAACGGCACCTTCGCCAAGGTGTTCAAGTCCGAGGTCCAGCCGGTGGAGATCGCCGGAGCCCTCCAGCGGGAGTGCGACAACAACGCCACCATCTGGAACCGCGAGCGGACCGTCGTCCCCAACGACTTCATCGTCGAGCTCAGCGCCGGTGACTACGACCGCCTGAGCCCCTACTCCGGGCAGCTCGGCGACGAGCTCGCGGGCCTGGTCCGCGACTACGCCAAGCAGCAGCGCTACAGCTTCATGGGCCCCATCAAGGTCCACCTGGAGAAGGCCGACGACCTCGACACCGGGCTCTACCGGGTCCGCAGCCGCACCCTCGCCTCCAGCACCTCCCAGCCGCAGGCAGGGCCGCCGTCACCCCAGGGCGGCTACGGCTACCCGCCGGAGAACCAGCCGCAGGGCGGCTACGGATATCCGCCGGTCGCGGCCCCGCCCATGCCGAGCGCCCCGCCCCCGGGCGGACCCGGCGCTCGGCGGCCCACTCCGGGCGGACCCGTCGGGACGGCCCCCGCGGCCGGCCCGGGCGGCGCCCGGCGCCACTGGATCGAGATCAACGGCACCCGCCACCAGATCTCGCGTCCCACGCTCGTACTCGGCCGAAGCACGGAAGCCGACGTGCGGATCGACGATCCCGGCGTATCCCGCCGGCACTGTGAGATCCGGACCGGAACGCCCTCGACGATCCAGGATCTCGGGTCCACCAACGGCATCGTGGTGGACGGGCAGCACACCACCCGCGCTACGCTCCGCGACGGCTCGCGGATCGTCGTGGGCAGTACCACCATCATTTACCGGCAAGCCGAAGGGTGAAGCGGGGGCAATGTCAGAGCTGACCCTGACGGTCATGCGGTTGGGTTTCCTGGCCGTTCTGTGGCTGTTCGTCATCGTGGCCGTCCAGGTCATCCGCAGCGATCTCTTCGGGACGCGCGTGACCCAGCGCGGATCGTCCCGTCGTGGTGGCGGAGGCGCCGGCGGCGCCCCGCAGCAGGCGGGCCGCCAGGCCGCGCCTCCGCAGCAGCGCCAGCGGCGCGGCGCACCCACCAAACTCGTCGTCTCCGAGGGCATCCTCACGGGAACCACGGTGGCCCTCGCCGGCCAGACGATCACGCTGGGCCGCGCGCACGACTCAACGATCGTGCTGGACGACGACTACGCGTCCAGCCGCCATGCCAGGATCTATCCCGACCGTGACGGCCAGTGGATCGTCGAGGATCTCGGGTCCACCAACGGCACGTATCTCGACCGGACCCGGCTGACCACCCCGACGCCCATTCCGCCGGGCGCACCGATCCGCATCGGCAAGACCGTCATCGAGCTGCGGAAGTAGTACGAGAATGAGCGAGCGGAGCGAGCGCGCGGCGGCGATCCGTCCCACCGAGGACACGGACCCGAGCGCGCTCCCGACCGGAGGGTGGGCAGTGTGGCTCGAGACCGGTTGTACCCGGAGGCAGCTTCGTCGACAGGGCAGGTGCGCATGAGTCTGTCCTTGCGGTTCGCCGCCGGATCACACAAGGGCATGATCCGCGAGGGGAACGAGGACTCCGGCTACGCCGGTCCCCGGCTCCTCGCGATCGCCGACGGCATGGGAGGCCAGGCCGCCGGCGAGGTCGCGAGCTCCGAGGTGATCTCCACGCTCGTGCAGCTCGACGACGACGTCCCGGGCTCCGACATCCTCACCTCCCTGGCCACGGCCGTGCAGCGCGCGAACGACCAGCTGCGCGTGATGGTCGAGGAGGATCCGCAGCTCGAAGGCATGGGCACCACGCTGACCGCCCTGCTGTGGACCGGCCAGCGCCTCGGCCTCGTCCACGTCGGCGACTCCCGCGCCTATCTCCTCCGCGACGGCGTCCTCACCCAGATCACCCAGGACCACACCTGGGTGCAGCGCCTCGTCGACGAGGGGCGCATCACGGAGGAAGAGGCCACCACCCACCCGCAGCGCTCCCTCCTGATGCGCGCGCTCGGCAGCGGCGACATCGTCGAGCCCGACCTCTCCATCCGTGAGGTCCGGGCCGGTGACCGCTACCTGATCTGCTCCGACGGGCTCTCCGGCGTCGTCTCCCACCAGACCCTGGAAGAGACCCTCGCCGACTACCACGGTCCCCGCGAGACCGTGCAGTCGCTGATCCAGCTCGCGCTGCGCGGCGGCGGACCCGACAACATCACCTGCATCGTCGCCGACGTCCTCGACACCGACAGCGGCGACACCCTCGCCGCCCAGGTCAGCGACACCCCGGTGGTCGTCGGCGCGGTCGCCGAGAACCAGCACCAGCTCTTCGACGGCGGCAACGCCATGCAGACCCCGGCCGGCCGGGCCTCGGGCCTCGGCCGCCACGGCCAGCCCCCCGCCGGCGCCTTCGGCCCCCCGGGCAGCGGCGACGCCCCCGGCTACGGGTACTCCGACCAGGGCCAGGGCGCGGGCGGCTACGGCACCTTCGGCGAAGCCGACGCCTACACCGGCGACCCGGGCTACGAGGACACGTACGACCACCCCCGCAGGCGCCGCAGCAAAGGGCGCAAGTGGACCACCCGTACGCTGACCCTGCTCATCGTCGCCGGCGTCATCGGCGGCGGCCTCTACGCGGGCTGGCGCTGGACTCAGACCCAGTTCTACGTGGGCGTGAAGGGCGAGCACGTCGCGCTCTTCCGCGGCATCAGCCCGAAGCTGGGGCCGCTGGAGCTCTCCAAGGTGGAGACCGACCGCCCCGACATCGAACTGAAGTACCTGCCGCCCTTCAAGCGGAAGCTGGTCGAGGCCACCATCAGCGAAGGCAGCCTCGACGCCGCCAAGAGGAAGCTCGACGACCTCGGCGTCCAGACCTCCGCGTGCAAGAAGGACGAGGAACGCCGCAACGCCGAGGCGCAGAACAGCCAGACGCCCGCCCCCAGCCTGACTCCGGAGGAGCAGCAACTGGTCGGGCTGTGCGGCAAGTAGTAGACATACGCGGGCGCAGGGGGCCTGCCACACCATGAGCGTAGTCACCAATACGACCACCATCGGCGCCATCGAGCTGCCGAGCAGGCGGAACACCGAGCTCCTGCTGCTCGGCTTCGCCGTGCTCATCCCGATGTTCGCCTACGCCAACGTGGGCCTCGCGATCAACGGCACCCTGCCCCCCGGCATGGTGCTCTACGGCCTCGGCCTCGGCGCCCTCGCCGGGATCGCGCACCTCGTCGTGCGCCGGTACGCCAAGTACGCCGACCCGCTGCTGCTGCCGCTGGCCACGCTCCTCAACGGACTGGGCCTCGTCCTGATCTGGCGCCTGGACCAGTCCGAGCGCCTGCAGAACCTCGCCAAGCGGGCCTTCGGCGGGTTCTCCCCCTCCGCTCCCCGCCAGATGATGTACACGGCGCTCGCCATCGCCCTGTTCGCCGCCGTCCTGCTGATCCTCAAGGACCACCGCGTCCTGCAGAGGTTCACGTACATCTCGATGGCCGGCGCCCTGATCCTGCTGATCCTGCCGGTCGTCCCGGGCCTCGGCGCCGACGTCTTCGGCGCGAAGATCTGGATCAGCGTGGGCGGCTTCTCCATCCAGCCCGGCGAGTTCGCCAAGATCGTCATCGCGATCTTCTTCGCCGGCTACCTGATGGTGAAGCGCGACGCGCTCGCGCTGGCCAGCCGCCGCTTCATGGGCCTCTACCTGCCGCGCGGCCGCGACCTCGGCCCGATCCTGATGATCTGGGCCATGAGCCTGCTCGTCCTCGTCTTCGAGAACGACCTCGGCACCTCGCTGCTCTTCTTCGGCATGTTCGTGATCATGCTGTACGTGGCCACCGAGCGCACCAGCTGGATCGTCATCGGCCTGCTGATGTCGGTGGGCGGCGCCGTGGTCGTCGGCACCTTCGCCAGCCACGTCAAGGTCCGTGTCACCGCCTGGCTCGACCCCTTCGCCTGCTACACCACCTCGGGTGCGTGCGAGCAGGTCGGCCAGTCGATCATGAGCTTCGGTTCCGGCGGCGTCCTCGGCGCCGGCTGGGGCCAGGGCAACTCCGACCTGATCGGCTTCGCCGCCAACTCCGACTTCATCTTCTCCACCGTCGGCGAAGAGCTCGGCCTCGCCGGAGTGATGGCCTTCCTCCTGATCTACGGGCTCATCATCGAGCGGGGCGTGCGCACCGCGCTCGCCGCCCGCGACCCCTTCGGCAAGCTCTTCGCCATCGGCCTCTCCGGCGCCTTCGCCCTCCAGATCTTCGTGGTCGCCGGCGGCGTCATGGGCCTCATCCCCCTCACCGGCATGACGATGCCCTTCCTCGCGTCCGGCGGTTCCTCCGTCCTCGCGAACTGGATCCTCATCGCCATCCTCATCCGGATCAGCGACACCGCACGCCGCCCCGCACCGGCCCCCGCCCCGTCCCCCGACTCCGAGATGACCCAGGTGGTCCGTCCGTCATGAACAAGCCCCTGCGCCGCATCTCGCTGTTCTGCGGGCTGCTCGTCCTCGCCCTGCTGATCCGCACCAACTGGCTGCAGTACGTGCAGGCCGAGGAGCTCAGCACCCGCAAGGAGAACCGCCGGGTCCAGATCGCCCAGTACGCGACCGAGCGCGGCAACATCATCGTCAAGGGCGAGCCGATCACCGGCTCCAAGGTGACCGACGGCAGCGACTACAAGTACAAGCGGACCTATACGAACGGCGAGCTCTGGGCTCCCGTCACCGGGTACGCCTCGCAGGCCTTCGGCTCCACCCAGCTGGAATCCCTCGAGGACGGCATCCTCACCGGCAACGACGACCGGCTGTTCTTCGACCGCACCATCGGCATGTTCACCGGGGAGAAGAAGCAGGGCGGCAACGTCGTCACCACGCTCAACCCCGATGCCCAGAAGGCCGCCTTCGAGTCGCTGGGCACGAAGAAGGGCGCCGTCGCGGCCATCGACCCGCGCACCGGCGCCATCCTGGCCCTGGTCTCCACGCCCTCGTACGACCCCTCGCGCTTCGCGGGCAACTCCAAGGACGACGAGAAGGCCTGGGTCGAGCTGAAGGACAGCGAGGACAAGAACCTCGTGAACCGCGCCCTGCGCGAGACGTACCCGCCGGGCTCCACCTTCAAGGTGGTCACCGCGGCCGCCGCCCTCGAACACGGCGTCGTCCAGGACATCAACGCTCCGACGGACACCCCGGACCCGTACTTCCTGCCCGGCACCAAGACCGAGATGATCAACCACGCCAAGGGCTGCGAGAAGGCCAGCCTCAACGAGGCGCTGCGCATCTCCTGCAACTCGGTCTTCGCGAACATGGGCGACAAGGTCACCCGCGACAAGATGGTGGAGACCTCGGAGAAGTTCGGCTTCAACAACGACAAGATCGACATTCCGGTCCGCGCGTTCGCCAGCATCTACGACAAGAAGATGGGCAAGGACGGCAACGCCCAGAGCTCCATCGGGCAGTTCAACACCGCCGCCACCCCGCTCCAGATGGCCATGGTCACCGCCGCGATCGCCAACGACGGCAAGCTGATGAAGCCGTACATGGTGGACAACCTCGCGTCCCCCGGCCTGGACATCATCGAGAAGCACGAGCCGCAGGAGATGAGCCGGCCGCTCTCCGCCGCCAACGCGGAGAAGGTGCAGCAGATGATGGTCAACGTCGTCCAGAACGGCACCGGCACCAAGGCCAAGATGAACGGCGTGACGGTCGGCGGCAAGACCGGTACGGCGCAGCACGGCGAGGGCAACAAGAAGCGCCCGTACGCCTGGTTCATCTCCTACGCCGAGACCCCGGACAAGTCCTCGCCCGTCGCCGTCGCCGTCGTGATCGAGGACAGCGAGGCGGACCGTGAGGACATCAGCGGTGGCGGTCTGGCCGCTCCCGTCGCCAAGGCGGTCATGCAGGCGGTGCTGAACAGCCAGAAGTGACCGAGGGACGACGGACCGGAGTGCAGTGACCCACATCACAGAATTCCGGCCCGGTCCGCGCGTACGGTACCGGTCCAGTATCAGCCTGTGGCCACGAACCGATCACGGACGATCGGCCGGTAGCCTTTGCGCGAACAGCACACCGCCGGACCACACACAGGTGCGGTCGGGACTGACGGAGAGGGCTGCAACGTTATGGAAGAGCCGCGTCGCCTCGGCGGCCGGTACGAGCTGAGCCACGTGCTCGGCCGTGGTGGCATGGCCGAGGTCTACCTCGCCCACGACACCCGGCTCGGCCGTACCGTCGCCGTCAAGACCCTGCGCGCCGATCTCGCCCGTGACCCGTCCTTCCAGGCCCGGTTCCGGCGCGAGGCCCAGTCGGCCGCGTCGCTGAACCACCCGGCGATCGTCGCGGTCTACGACACCGGCGAGGACTACGTCGACAACATCTCCATCCCGTACATCGTGATGGAGTACGTCGACGGTTCCACGCTGCGCGAGCTGCTGCACTCGGGCCGCAAGCTGCTGCCCGAGCGCACTCTGGAGATGTGCATCGGCATCCTCCAGGCCCTGGAGTACTCGCACCGCGCCGGCATCGTGCACCGCGACATCAAGCCCGCCAACGTGATGCTGACCCGCACCGGCCAGGTCAAGGTCATGGACTTCGGCATCGCCCGCGCCATGGGCGACTCGGGCATGACCATGACGCAGACGGCCGCCGTCATCGGCACCGCCCAGTACCTCTCGCCCGAGCAGGCCAAGGGCGAGCAGGTCGACGCGCGCTCCGACCTCTACTCCGCGGGCTGCCTGCTCTACGAGCTCCTCAGCGTCCGGCCCCCGTTCGTCGGTGACTCCCCCGTGGCCGTCGCCTACCAGCACGTACGGGAAGAGCCGCAGCCGCCGTCGAACTTCGATCCCGAGATCACGCCCGAGATGGACGCCATCGTCCTCAAGGCGCTGGTCAAGGACCCCGATTACCGGTACCAGTCGGCCGACGAGATGCGTGCCGACATCGAGGCCTGCCTCGACGGCCAGCCCGTCGCCGCCGCCGCCACCATGGGTGCGGCCGGCGGCTACGGCTACCCCGACCAGGGGCACGGCTACGGGCACCAGGGCTACGACCAGCCCACCGCCGCCCTGCGCACCACCGACCCCGGTGGCCAGACGTCGATGATGCCGCCCATGTCCCCGGGCGACGGCGGATACGGCTACGGCGACCAGGGCGGCTACGACCAGGGCCCGAACCGCCGCCAGAAGAAGAGCAAGGCGTCCACCGTCCTCCTCGTCGCGGCGGGCATCCTCGTCCTGGTCGGCGCGATCCTCATCGGCCGTTCCCTCTTCGGCGAGGGCGCCGACAACCGGCCCACCGTGCCCAAGCTCATCGGCCAGACCTTCGAAAAGGCCCAGAAGAGCGGTACCAACGTCGGCCTCAACGTGGTCAAGGGCCCCGACGCACCCTGCGACGACCAGCCCAAGGGCAACGTCTGCAAGCAGGACCCCCCGGCCGACACCAAGGTCGACAACGGCACCACCGTCACGGTGACGGTCTCCACGGGCGCGCCCAAGGTGACGGTCCCCGACGTGGTCAACCTCAAGTTCGAGGACGCGGAGAAGGTGCTCAAGGAGAAGGGCCTGCAGGTCGACCGCAAGCCCCAGGAGTCCGAGCGCACCGCCGGGACCGTCCTCGACCAGAGCCCGAAGGGCGGCGAGGCGGAGCGGAACAGCGTCGTCACGCTGACCGTCGCCAAGGAGATCTCCAAGGCCGATGTGCCGGAGCTCAGGGGCAAGAAGAAGGACGAGGCGGTCAAGGCACTCACGGACGCCAAGCTCAGGCTCGGCAGCGTGACGGAGACCGAGTCGCCCGGAGCCGTACCGGGCACGGTCGTCGAGCAGCAGTTCGCGGCGGGCCAGCAGCTTGAGGTGGGCAAGACGGTGAACATCACCATCGCCAAGGCCTCGGCGCAGACCACGGTGCCCAACTTCGCCGGCCGCACCGTGGACCAGTACAAGGAGGAGCTGCGGCGCGCCAACCTCCGGCTCGGCATCGTCACCGGGGCGACGGACGGCAACGCGATCGTCGTGACCACCGACCCGCAGCCGGGCACCCCGGTGACCACGGGCCAGACCGTGAACGTCATCGCCTTCGGCGGCGGCGGCCAGCAGCAGGGCGGCAACAACAACGGCGGCGGCTTCGGCGGCCTGGGCGACAACCGCTGACGCGACCGCCGTCGCGGCCGCCGGCACAGCGAAAAGGTCCGGCCTCCCTCCCCGATATCGGGGAGGGAGGCCGGACCTTTGTGCGTCGCGCCGCTGTACGGCCGCCTGCGGCCGCAGCCGGGACGCGTGGGCCTCGTGGGACCCGGGAGGCGTCAGCGCCGCCCACAGGGGCTTTCCGGGGCCTGGTGGGGCCAGGTCCGCTCCGGTCCCGGCCGGCGCTCAGCGCAGTTCGGCCGGCGGGGTCCGCTTGGCGTCCACCTTCTCCGTCCGGACCAGCTCGCCCCACACGATGTACCGGTACTTCGAGGTGTAGACCGGCGTGCAGGTGGTGAGCGTGACGTACCGGCCGGGGGCGGTCTTCCCGGAGTCCTTGGGGACCGCGTTGATCACGTCGGTGTTGTACTTCGAGGTCTGGCGCAGCTCCGCGAAGACCTTGTAGACGTACCAGGTGTCGCGGGTCTCGAAGACGATCGCGTCGCCGCTCTTCACCTTGTCGATGTTGTGGAACTTCGCCCCGTGGCCGTCCCGGTGCGCGGCCAGCGAGAAGTTGCCCTTCTCGTCCCACGGCAGTGCCGACTTCACCGGCTGCGTGTAGTACCCGGCCACGCCGTCGTCGAGGATGTCCGGGTCGGTCCCCGGCTTGACGAGCACCTCGCCGTTCCTCATCGCCGGTACGTGCAGGAAGCCGACGCCGTCCTGGGTGTCCAGCGCCCCGGGTCCGGCGGCCTGCGGGGAAGGGGCCTGCCACTGCTGGCGGACCTCGTCGCCGCGCGCCGACGCCTGCCGGTCCGCGAGCACGTTCGTCCACCACAGCGAGTAGGCCACGAACAGGCCCAGCACCAGGCCCACGGTGATCAGGACCTCGCCCAGCAGGCTCAGGAATCCGGCGAGCACACTGCGGTTGCCGACGGGCGGGGCCGCGGCGCGGCGGCGGGCACGAGACACTGCTGATTCGTCCTTAGCTGGTCAGCGCGGGCGGCGGGCCCTGGCTGCGGGGGCGTTCCTCGGTCATCCTGCCCCATACGATCATCCGGTAGGTGCTGGTGAACTCCGGGGTGCAGGTCGTCAGCGTGATGTACCGGCCCTCGGATGTGAATCCCGACCCTTCCGGCACAGGCTTGATCACCGCCACGTTCGTCGGCGGTGTCTGCGCGAGCGACGAGGTCATCTCGTACGTGTAGTAGGCGTCCCGGGTCTCGACCACTACGGGATCCCCGGGCGCCAGCCGGTTGATGTAGCGGAACGGCTCGCCGTGGGTGTTGCGGTGTCCGGCCACCGCGAAGTTGCCCACCTTGTCGGCCGGCATCGCCGTCTTCAGCGCGCCCTCGCCGTAGTGCCCGACCATGCCCTTGTCCAGCACCTTCGGCTTGCTGATGCCCTCCGCCACCGGGACCTTCACGTCCAGCTTCGGGATGTGGAGGATCGCGAAGCCCTGGCCGGGCTCGAAGGCCGTCACGGGCGGTGCGGCGGGACCGGAGCCGCCCGGATCTTGCTCCCAGGTCTGGCGCAGGGAGCCGGCGGCGCCGTTCGCCACCCGCTCCGCCAGCAGGTTCGTGTACCAGAGCTGGTAGGCGACGAACAGCAGCATCACCAGGCCCAGCGTGATGAACAGCTCTCCGCCCAGCCGGCTCGCGATGACCACCGGGCCGCCCGAGGCGGGCCGCCTGCGCCGTCGGCCGCCCCGCCTGCGGGTGCGCCGGGCGGCCTGTTTCGCGGCCTCCTGAGCGGCCCTGCGTCGCGCGGCCCGGCCCTGCGTGGGCGCGGACGGCGCGACCGTGGTCACGCGACGGCCTTGCCCACCACCGGGGCCAGCCCCACCGAGCGCTTTACGGCACCCGCGTCACCGCACCGCACCAGCCAGTTGGCGAGCATCCGGTGGCCCCACTCGGTCAGCACCGACTCGGGGTGGAACTGGACGCCCTCGACGTCGTGCTCCCGGTGGCGCAGGCCCATGATGATCCCGTCCTCGGTCCGCGCCGTGACCTCCAGCGCGTCCGGCAGGGTCCCGGGCTCGGCGGCGAGGGAGTGGTAGCGGGTCGCGGTGAACGGCGACGGCAGTCCCTCGAACACCCCGAGCCCCTCGTGGATCACGGGTGAGGTCTTGCCGTGCAGCAGCTCGGGAGCCCGGCCCACGACGCCTCCGTAGGCGACCGCCATCGACTGCATGCCGAGACACACGCCGAAGACGGGAACGGCCGTGCGCGCGCAGTGGCGGACCATGTCGATGCAGACGCCCGCCTCCTCCGGCGTACCGGGGCCGGGGGACAGGAGCACGCCGTCGAAGCCGTCCTGCGCGTGCGAGAGCTCGACCTCGTCGTTGCGCAGCACCTCGCATTCGGCACCGAGCTGGTAGAGGTACTGGACCAGGTTGAAGACAAAGCTGTCGTAGTTGTCCACAACCAGAATGCGCGCGCTCACGGAGTGGCTCCCGATCCCTCGTCCACCGTCACATCGTTGAACGGAAGAAGCGGCTCGGCCCACGGGAAGACGTACTGGAACAGCACGAAGACCACCGCGAGGACCAGTACGAGTGAGATCAGCGCGCGTACCCACGCGTTTCCCGGCAGGTGCCGCCAGATCCAGCCGTACATGCCGCCTGATTCCTTTTCGTCCACGTTCGTTCAACGCACCGCGGGGGCGGTACGCGAACAGACTAAAGGCAGCGGCCCGAAAGGGTGGGTCACCCGGACAAACCCTCCGGCCGCCCCTGGGCCGCGGGGCGCGTACCGGTCAGCTCCGCCCACACGACCAGCCGGTGGCTGTGACCCCATTCCGGATCGCAGGTCGTCAGCGTCAGATAGCGGCCGGGCGCCCGGAACGGTGATTTCTCCGGAACCGGGTCGACCACGGCGACATCGGTGGGCAGGGTGCGCAGGGGCGCGGACCGGAGCGTGTACGTGTACCAGGTGCTCGCGTCCTTGAGGATCACCTCGTCGCCCGGACGCAGTTGCGGGAAGTCCTTGAAGGGGTCCCCGTAGGTGCGCCGGTGGCCGGCCACCGAGAAGTTCCCGACGGCGCCGAGGGGGGCGGTGGCGGCGTAGTGGCCGAGGCCCTTCTTCAGCAGTTCGGGGTCGGTGCCCTCCAGTACGGGCTTGACCCAGTCCGGGCCGAAGCGCGGGACGTACATCTCCGCGAAGGCCCGGCCGGCGGGGTGGCGCTCCGGCTCCGCGGTGGGCGGCGGGGACACCGGCGGGGCCTTCGGCGGTTCCGGCTGCGGCGCGGCGGCCGGGGCTGCCGGGGCGGCCGCCCAGCGGTCGCGCATCCGGTCCATCTCCCCGTCCATGGCCCGGTCGGCCTTGACCCCGGTCCACAGCAGGACGTACGCGACGAAGAGCACGATCAGCGTGCCCGCCGTCAGGCACACCTCGCTGAACGTCCGTACCACCAGGCGCAGTACGACGTCAGGACGGACCCGATCACGGGGTGGGCGCCACCGGCTTCGCATAGTGGAGGTCCACTGTGCCGGAGTAGCCGGGAAGTGTCAGCGCCTTGTGCTCGTCCACTTTCCAGCCGAGCCCGTACGCGTTCACGTACAGCTGGTAGTTCTGCAGGGCCGGGGAGGCGGCCAGGGCCTTCTTCATCGCGCCCGGGTCGCCGACCGCCGAGATCTTGTACGGCGGCGAGTAGACCCGGCCCTGGAGGATCAGGGTGTTGCCCACGCAGCGCACCGCGCTGGTGGAGATCAGCCGCTGGTCCATGACCTGGATGCCCTGGGCACCGCCGTGCCAGAGAGCGTTGACCACGGCCTGCAGGTCCTGCTGGTGGATCACCAGGTCGTTGGGCTGCGGCTCGGGCACGTTGGGGATGCGGGCGGTGGCGTTCGGCGGGGCGTCGTTCAGGGTGACCGTCAGGCCCTTGCCGGTCAGCTCCTCGGTGCCGGAGGCGGCGCGCAGGGCGGCCAGCTTGGCGTCCTCGGCCTTGGTACTGCCGTCGTCACGCTCCGCGAGGGTGTCCACCCGGCCGCGTGCGGCCGCGGTGCTCTGCTCCAGCGCCGCGTTGTCCTGGCTGCGCTCCTTGATGAGGTCCGACAGTTTCAGGAGTGAGGCATCCGTCCGGATGTTCGTACCCTTGGAGGTGTTGAAACTGGTGACGAAGAGCAGCCCGGCCAGGGCGAAGACGGCGGCCGTCAGCAGCCGGACCGGCCTGGCCCGGCGACGGGGACCCGCGGAGGAGTCGTCTGAATTGCTCAACGTACCCTTCTCCTTCAACGCCACAGGTCCACTACGCTAACGGACGCCCGGGGCAGGCAAGGTCCCCAGCGCATCGACAGGAGAGCCCCTCGTGCCGAAGTCACGTATCCGCAAGAAGGACGACTACACGCCGCCGCCGACCCGGCAGCCGCAGAGCATCCGGCTCACGAATCGCAGCTGGGTCGCACCGGTCATGCTGGCGTTCTTCCTGATCGGACTCGCGTGGATCGTCGTTTTCTACGTGACCGAGACCCAGCTGCCGATCGAGGCTCTGGGCAATTGGAACATTGTAGTCGGTTTCGGCTTTATCGCTGCCGGATTCGGCGTATCCACGCAGTGGAAGTAGCACCCGACAGCCCCTGATGGAAGCTCTCCCCATGAGTTATCCACAGCGTCATCCACACCTGAGGAAAAGACAGAAGATCTGTGGATAACTCTGTGGAGAGTTGACGCCGGTGTGATCAGGTGAGTTCCGCGGTGCGGACCAGGATCAGCATCGCGGCCAGCAGGAATGCCACCGCGCAGGTGCCCCACTGGACCAGTGCGCGATTGCGGCCGGCGGCTGGCATGAGCATGCCCAGACCCACCAGCGCTCCGGTGACCAGGCCACCCACATGGGCCTGCCAGGACACCGTGAGCGCGCCGCCGAGCGGTACGAAGGTCAGCACCAGCATCAGCACGACCATGACGATCACCGGCCGCATCTCGTAGCGCAGCCGCTTCGCCAGGACGACGGTGGCGCCGAGCAGGCCGAAGACGGCGCCGGAGGCGCCGAGGGTCGGGACGTTCGGCTCGCTCAGCAGGTAGACCAGCGCGCTGCCGCCCAGGCCGGAGAGCAGGAAGACCGCGAGATAGCGGACCCGTCCCAGCGCCGCTTCCAGCGGCCCGCCGATGACCCACAGCCCGATCATGTTGCCGACGATGTGCCACCACTCGACGTGCAGGAAGACCGAGGTCAGCAGCCGGTGATACTCGCCTGTGGAAACTCCGCGGACGGGGCCGACGAGGTATGCGAACTCCCGGTACCGGCCGATCAGCTCCATCTGGACCGCGAGCGCCGGGTCGAAGAGCGCCGCGAGGAACACCAGGACGTTGATCCCGATGAGGATCTTGGTGACCAGGTGGGGATCGGCGGCGACCACCCCGCCCGCGACGGTGCGCGGGGCGTTCGCGGTCGGGTGGTGCCCGGTGCCGGAGCCCGCGCGGACGCACTCGGGACACTGGAAGCCGACCGAGGCGCTGATCATGCACTCGGGGCAGATGGGGCGCTCGCAGCGGGTGCAGCTGATCCCCGTGTCGCGGTCCGGGTGGCGGTAGCAGCCCGGCAGACGGTCGGTGTCCATCGGTTCCCTAGGTCAGCGGCGAGGCAGGGGGGCCAGGAGGCCAGGGGGCGCCCCGCCGGTCCCGTACGTATCCAGTACGGACGGGCGGGGCCGAAAGGTTCCCGGCGTCAGCGCTTCCCGGTCAGCGCTTCTCGACGACCACGGACTGGATGATCACGTCGTCCAGGGGGCGCTCGGTCCGCGGGTTGGTGGCGCTGGCGGCGATGGCCTGCACGACCTTCTGGCTGGCCGGGTCGGTGACCTCGCCGAAGATGGTGTGCTTGCGCGTCAGCCAGGCGGTGGGCGCGACGGTGATGAAGAACTGCGAGCCGTTGGTGCCCGGGCCCGCGTTGGCCATGGCGAGCAGGAAGGGCTTGGTGAAGGCCAGATCGGGGTGGAACTCGTCCGCGAACCGGTAGCCGGGGCCGCCGGTGCCGTTGCCGAGCGGGTCGCCGCCCTGGATCATGAAGCCGCTGATGACACGGTGGAAGACGGTGCCGTCGTACAGCGGGTCCGTGGTCTTCTGGCCGTCGGTGGGGCGGGTCCATTCCCGGGCGCCCGTGGCCAGCTCGACGAAGTTCCTGACGGTCTTCGGAGCGAAGTTCTCCAGCAGCTCGATCTCGATGTCGCCGTGGGTCGTCTTCAGGGTGGCGTAGAGCTTCTCGGCCACGGATCTGCCTTCCATAGTCATCACTGTCGGTCCAGATGGTCGCACGGAGCGCTCCGCGGCACTGAAATCCTCCACCCGTATGCCCTGTCACGCATGCCTGTCCGCGATATGGCAGGCATGATCCGACAAAGGGTGGAAAGGTGAACTGTGTCCGCCACCGAGGAGGAGGATCCCGTGACCGGCAAGGAGAGCATGCGCCTGGCAGCCGAGAGCGCCAGGGAGAGTGTGCGGCACGCGACGGAAGTGGTGGCACCGTACGCGGAATCCGCCAGGGAAGCCGCGGTGCACTACGCCCAGGAAGCGAACGAGCGGCTGGCGCCCAAGGTGTCGTACGCGGCGACCAGCGCCGCCCAGCACGCCCGTACGACCTACGACTGCCATCTGCATCCACGGCTCAAGGCGGCGCGGGCCCATGTGCCGCCCTCCGTCGACCGGGCGGCGACACAGGCGCGCCTGGCGGCGCGGCAGGCCGCCGACTACACCCAGCCGAAGATCGAGAGTGCGATCGCGGCCGCCACGCCGGTGGCCGAGGAGGCCGCGTCCCGGTCGACGGCGGCGCTCGCGGCGCTGCGCGGCCAGGTGACGGCCAGGGAAGTGCAGAAGCTGGTGCGGCGCCACGAGCGGCACGCGCGCAACAAGAAGATCCTGCGCGGTGCCGCGCTGGTCGGCGTACTGGCGTGCGCCGCCTACGCGGCGTGGCGGTGGTGGGACCAGCAGTCGAATCCGGACTGGCTCGTCGAACCGCCGGCGGCCACCGAGCTGTCGGCGCGCGACGCGGCGCCGTCCGCCTTCGACGAGGAGCTGGCGGAGAAGGAGCGCGAGGCCGAGACGGGCCCCGACGACAAGCAGCTCTGAGCGGCGCACGCGAAGGGGCCCGGATCCCGTCACGAGGATCCGGGCCCCTTCCGCGTCCGCCGAGCCGTCGGCCGCGTCAGCTGGGGAGGGTGAGGACCGTGCCCGGGCGGACGAGGTCGGGGTTGGAGCCGACGACACCCTTGTTCATCGCGTAGAGCTCACGCCAGCGGGCCTCGTTGCCGAGCTCGTTCCGGGCGATCGCGGCGAGCGAGTCGCCGGGCTTGACGGTGTACGTGCGCTTCGTGGCGGTGGGCACGGGCTTGGGCATCGGGGCCGCCGGTACCGCCTTGTGCGCGGCCGAGTGCGGGGTGGGCGAGTGCATGGCGCCCGGCGCGGCGGCGGAGGAGGCCGCGGGCTTCGGCATCACGGTCGGCCTGGGGGCCACGGGCACCGCCTTGTGCGCGGCGGACGTGGGGGTCGGGGTCGCGTGGGCGGGCCTGGGCGGCGCGGCCGCCGCCATGCGCTCGGCGGTGGCCCGGGTGGCCGAGGCGGCGTCGGCCGCCGAACCCGAGGGAGGCCTCCTGGCCTCGCCCGCCTGCTGCTGCACCTGCTCCTTCGCCTTCTCGGCGGCGTCGTGCGCCTTCTGCTTGTCGGACTTCAGGAAGTCGAAGAGTCCCATGTCTGTACGCCTCCGGCGTGATGCTGCCCCCCGGGATCGGTACCTCCTTCCACTGTCCTGCACCGGGCGCCCCACGGCCCTGCGACGGGGCCGTCCGGGGGACACCCGGCCCAGGTCACGGCCCAGGTCACGGCCCGGCCGGGAACGCGGCGGGAAGGGACCGGGAAGGCCCGGCGCCACCATCGTGGGACACGATGGAGGAGATTTCTGTGATCATCAGACAGGCCGCGGAGCGGGTAATGCTGGTCAGGCCCGGACCCGGGCTCGTGAGCGCCGCGATCGTGGCGGGCCTGGACGTGTGGGTGGTGTCCGATCCCGGACCCCGCCCACCGGACGCGCCGCTACCCGCGGAGCTGCCCCCGCAGCGGCTCCTTCGGGTGGACTTCGATGACACGGCCGCGCTGCGCACCCTGCTGACGGACACCGTCCTCGAACACGGGATCGGGCAGGTCCTCCATCTCGCGAGCGATCTCGAACGGGGTCTCGGCAGCAGGACCGCGGCCGCCGCCGAGGAGGTGCTGAGGGAGCTGTCCGCGAGCCGCGGGAAGCCGGCCCGTGGGCTGCCGGACGCGGTGACGATCCGGCGGATCCTCAATGAGAGCCGGACCTCCGCGGTACGTGCCGAGGAGGCCCGGTCCGTCACCGAGGCGTGTTCGCTGGCGGAGGAGTTCCCCCTGCCCGTGGTCATCAAGTCCGCCGACAAATCCGGGTGTTGGTGGACCGTCCCGGTGCACGACCGGCCCGCACTGGCCCGGTGGGCCGAACAGGCCGTCACCGCACGGCACTCGGCCCCCTACCTCGTCGAAGAGCTCCTGACCGGAGCCAAGTTCAGGGTGGAGACGCTGACCGTCGACGGCATGCACCTGGTCGCCGACATCGCCCCCGAGGGAACGGCGGCGCCGCTGCGCGACGCGGAGCAGGCCGGGATCCGCGCGACGGTCCGGGCCCTGCTGGATCTGGCCGGGTACGAATCCGGCACCACGCGGACAGATGTGCTGGTCAGCGCGCGGGGATCACGTATCGCGGCGGCCACGGAGCCGGACCGGGAACGGCGCGGTGACGGCCGTTCCCGCGCCACGGTCACGAGCGGTATCGAGAGGGGAACGGACCGGTAAGGGCTGCGGCCAGTCTGTGTCTTGTCGAGAGCGGCCACCGCACCACACGGGAGCCGCACCGGGTACACACCAGGGGGTTCCACACATGCGCAGCAAGCTGGCCGGACTGATCGGGATCATCGCGGCGGCCCTGGCGTTCGGGTTCGGTGTGACGGTCGACAGCCAGACCGACACCGGTCAGTCCTCCGGCTACCAGGTCCTCGCGGAGGACAAGGGCCCCGGGGTCCCCTCCCCGGCCCCGTCCCCGGCCCCGTCCACCCGTAGGTGACCCGCTTGCCGCGCACATCACGGAACTGCCCCGCACCGGAGTCCGGTGCGGGGCAGTTCCGTTTCCGCGCTCAGTACCTGCGGCGGTGCGCCGGCAGGCCCATGAAATCGGACAGCTCCTCGGCGGCCGCCCGGTGTCCGGCAGCGGCCACGGCATCACCGAGCGCCTCGGCCGCCAAGGCGAGGCCCACCAGCGCGGACGCCTCCTCCGCCCGGAAGCTCATCGGCGCCGCGATCTTGTGGGCGTGGCCGTGCAGGGCCAGCGCGACCTCGTGCTCCCCCCACAGCAGGTGGAGCTGGCCCAGGACGTTCTCGACCCTCGCGAGCCGGATCGGGGCCCCGCTCGTGCGCCCGAGCACCAGGGAGCGCTCGGCGAAGGCACGCGCCTGCAGCACGTCGCCCCGCTCGTGCGCGACCTGGGCGGACAGGGCCAGCACCAGGGCGACGTCCCCCGGCGACCTGGTCTCGTCGCACAGTTCCCGGGCCCGCCTGAGGCCGGCGTCCGCCTCCGCGAACTCGCCGAGGCCCACCTGGGCGAAGGCCAGATCGGTCAGGGCCACGATCTCGTTGCTGCGGTAACCGAAGTCACGGTCGATCTCGATCGCCCGGCGCGCGACCTCCGCCGCTTCCGGGAAGCGGCCCCACCGCTCGTACAGCGTGCTGAGGATGGTCAGGCTCTCCGACTCCGCACGCGGATTTCCCAGTTCCTGAGCCATGGAGACGGACCGCTCCACCAGCGGCAAGGCCTCCTTGTACCTGCCGAGCATCGACATCAGCAGCCCGATGGTCGATTCGCTGTTCGCCTCGGTGTGCCGGTCCCCGGCCCGGATCGCCGTGTCGCGCGCCTCCGTGGCCACCTCCAGCCCCTCCTCGAAGCGGCCCAGCTTCCAGCAGGCGGCGCCCAGGTTGGCCAGGCTGATGCCGAGGAGCGCGGGATCGTCGAGCCGGCGGGCCGCCGCCACCGCGAGGTGCCCGACGCTCCAGAACTCGTCGAGCTGTCCGTGCGTGTGCAGGTGGAAGCCGACGTTGCGGCTCAGGCAGGCCGCGTATCGGTCGTGGCCGAACCGCTCGGCCAGGGACACGGCCGCCAGCAGCCCGGCCTGTTCCCGGTCGAACCAGCTCAGGGCCTGCTCGGTGTCCCTGAAGGCCGGCCGTTCGCCCTGGTACGGCGGGATACCGGTGGGGCGGCGTTCACGGCTGGGGAACAGCACCTCGCAGGCGGCGTCCGAGGTCGTCAGGTAGTAGCCGAGCAGCCGCTCGACCGCCGCCGCGTCGTCGTCCGCCGTCGCCGGGCCCCGCAGGCTCTGCGCGAAACTGCGCACCAGGTCGTGGAAGGTGTAGAGGCCGATGTCGGGCTGCTGGACCAGGTGGACGTCGAGCAGGAACTCCAGGGCGTCCTCGGCGTCGCGGACGGCGGTGCCGAGGAGCGCCGCCGCCGAATGGACGTCCGTCCCGGCGCACGGGTACAGGCTGAGGATGCGGAACGCGGTCCGGTACTCCTCGTCCATCGCCAGGTACGACAGACGCAGGGTCGCCGCGACGCTGCGTTCTCCCGAACTCAGCTCGTCCATCCGGCGTTTCTCGTCGCGCAGCCGCTCGACCAGATAACGCACCGTCCAGCGCGGCCTGTTGCGCAGCCGGGCGGTCGCGATCCGCAGCGCCAGCGGCAGGTGCCCGCACAGCTCGGCCAGTTCGGCGGAGGCCGCCGGCTCGGCGGCCACCCGGGTGGTACCGAGGGTCTCCGCCATCAGGCTGGTGCTGTCCTCGGGCTCCATCATCCCGATGGACACCCACTCGACGCCGTCGAGGTCCAGCAGCCGCCCGCGGCTGGTGATCAGGGCGAGACAGCCGGGCGAGGCCGGCAGCAGCGGCCTGATCTGCGCCGCGTCGACCGCGTTGTCGAACAGGAGCAGCATCCGCCGGCCGTCCAGCTTCGACCGCCACAGGGCGGTGCGCCCCTCCAGGTCCTCGGGAATCCGGTCGCCCGGAGTACCGAGGGTCCGCAGCAGGCCGTCGAGCGCGGCGGTGGGCGTCACGGGCTGGCGGCCCGGGGTGAATCCGTGCAGGTCGATGTGGAGCTGCCCGTCGGGATACCGGCCGGCCAGCCGGTGCGCGGCGCGCACGGCCAGGGTGGTCTTGCCCATGCCGCCCATGCCGTCGATGGCCACGATCCGGGCGTACCGGTCGCCTCCCCGGCCCTCGTCCTGCACGTAGTCGAAGAGCTCGGCCAGCTCCTTGGCGCGGCCGGTGAAGTCGGGCAGGTCGTACGGCAGGGTGCACGGGGCGTCGGCCGGCGCGACCCGCGTTCCCGGCTCTCCTTCCCGGTCCGGTTCCGTGCGGGCCGGGGCCTCGGGGGCCGCACCCTCGGCGACCGCGGGCACGGGAACGGCCGGTTCGGGCACCGGCTCCACGGGGGCCGCCGGCCCGGGCACCGTACGTACGGGCGGCGTGATCACCGGCGCCGGCCGTTCGGGCGCGGCCAGCTCGGGGCTGTCCCGCAGGATCGCCTCGTACAGCTTGGCCAGCCGGGGGCCCGGGTCGATCCCGAGCTCGTCCACGAGCAGCTCGCGGACCTCTCCGTACTCCCTGAGTGCCTCGGCCTGCCGCCCGGAGCGGTACAGGGCGAGCATCAGCTGGCCGCGCAGCGTCTCCCGCAGCGGGTGCTGGGTGATCAGGGCCCGCAGGCCCGATATGAGCTCACCGCTCTCGCCCAGTGCGAGGCTCAGGTCGAAGAACTGCTCGGCGGCGGCCAGCCGGCGCTCCTCCAGTGCGATCGCCGCGGCCTCGATCACCGGTCCGCCGGCACCGGAGAGGACCGATCCCCGCCACAGTGCGAGGGCGGACCGCAGTGCCTCGGCGGCCTCGGACCGCCCGCCTTCGCGCAGGGCCTGGCCCGCCGTCTTGGTGAGGGCGTCGAACTCCAGGAGGTCGACCTGCCCGTCCGCCACCACCACGCGGTATCCCGGCCCGTCGGTGGCGATCACCTCGGTGCCGGTGGGTATGCGCCGCCGCAGGTCGGCGACGGCCTTGCGGACCTGGTGCGCCGCGGTCACCGGCGGGTCCTTCTCCCAGGTCGCCTCGACGAGGCGGGCCACGGGCACCACCCGGCCGGCTTCGAGCAGCAGGACGCACAGGACCCGTTCCTGAATCGCTCCCCCCAGCCTCAGCCGTACCTCTCCGAACCATCCCTCAAGCGATCCGAGCACGTTGAAGCGCAGCCTGCCCCCCGCAGGTTCCACGCTTCGTCTTTCCCCGGATTCCGCATCCGCCCCCGGCATCGGACATCCACCCCCAAATGAACAAGACCCCTGGCCAGGTCATGTCAGCCGGATCATAGGGGTTACCCCTAGCAGGCGGTAAGCATCCGGTAGCAGATCAGGAAGGGCGACACGGACAGTTCATGGGCGGCCCGGAGCAGGCAGCACACGGAGCGAGTACCGAAGGAGCAGGCTGTGGGAAGACTGGAGAGACCGCTGGCCCCCGATGCCGGACCAGTCACCGCGTTCGCCCGGGAGTTGCGCAGGCTGCGGACCGCGGCCGGCAGTCCCGGCTACCGCGACATGGCAACCCGTGCCATGTTCTCCGCGTCCGTGCTCTCCGACGCGGCCGCCGGCTACCGCCTCCCGACCCTTCAGGTGGCCCTCGCCTTCGCCGAGGCATGCGGCGGTGACCGCGCCACCTGGGAGCGCCGCTGGCACGAGGCGGCACGCGCCGACGGGGACGACGGAACCGCCCGTCCGGCGGTCAAAGCCGTGCAGCAGCACCAGGAGAACGAGCTGCGCGCGGCCGACGTACGCGCCGTGCTGCCGCCCCCGTCACAGCTGCCGATGGAGTCTCATCCCCTGGTGGGACGGCGTGAGCTGCTCCAGCGGGCCCGGGCCCTGACCGCCCCCTCGTACGGCGGGCAGCGCCCCGCGGCGCCCTTGGTGATCAGCGGTCAGGTGGGCGTGGGCAAGACGGCCTTCGCCCTGCGGCTCGCCCACGAACTCGCCGTGAACCTGCCCGACGGACAGCTCTACGCGAACCTCGACCCGGCCGCGGACGGACGCAAGGACGCCGCCGGGATCGCGGGCGGTTTCCTGGAGGCGCTCGGTATCCCCACCGACCGGATCCCGAACGATCCCGGTCAGAGAATTGGCCTGTACCGGTCGCTCCTCAACCGGCGGCGGCTGCTCGTGGTGCTGGACGGCGTCCAGCACGAGCGGCAGATCCGGGAACTTCTCATCGCGGCGCCCGAGAGCCGCATCATCATCACCAGCCGATCGCGGCTACTGGGCCTCGACGGAATTGGCCGGATCCGGCTCCCCGCACTGGACCGCGACGAGTCGATGGAGCTGCTCGCGCAGCTTCTCGGCGGCGACCGGGTCGGTACCGAGCCGCGCGCCTGTCTGCGCCTCGCCGACGCCTGCGGGGACCTGCCGCTGGCGCTCAACCTGGCCGGCCGGCGCATCGCGGCCCGCCCCGAGTGGATGCTCCAGGACTCCGTGTCCGAGCTGCTCGGGGACGAGCCGGGCGGCCACGACGGGCGCGACGGGCAGCGGGCACCCGGCCGCTTCCTGGGCCGGCTGCAGATCGGGGACGACGCGCTGACCAACCGCCTCGACAGCGCCTACCGGCTGCTGACCCCGTGGGCGCGGCTGATGCTGCGCCAGTTCGCCGGCTCCGACAACCCGCCCTCCGTGGACAACGTGGTGTACGAGTCCGCGGACGCGCTCGCCATGCTGGTCGAGCGGTCCGCCCAGCCGGTGGAGGACCTCCTCGAACGGCTCCTCGACGCGGGGCTGCTCGACCACTCCGACCTGCCGGGGCAGTACGGACTGACGCCGATGGCCCGGGCGTACGCGCTGACGCAGCCGGACCCCACGGAGGAGGACCCGGCGCCCGCGGCGGCGCGGGGCCAGGCGCACGCGCGGCAGCCGGGGTAGGCCCGGCCCGGGGGGTGTCCTGGCGGTCAGGCCGCGTGGGTGATCGTGACGTACAGGTACTCGTCGAGGATCTTGGCGAGGGACACCCCGGGCCGGCCGATCCCGGCGCACAGGGCCGCCTCGTCCAGACCGCCGCCCTCCTCCAGCGCCGCACGTGCCCAGCTCCGGCCGAGCTCCAGGTGACGGGCGAAGGCGGCCCCGTCCCGGACCCCGTGCAGCCGCTGCGCGATGGCCGCGTCCCACGGCATGACCGAGTCGGGCCGCAGCGCGTACAACGCCTTGGCCGCGGCGGTCGGGCCGAGGCTGCGGCGGCCGATCGGCAGCGCCGCCAGCTCCTCGTAGGCGGCGGCGAACCGGGAGATCTCCCGCGGGGTGAGCCGGGCCAGCGGTGCGTACGCCAGGGTGTGCCGCTCCCACCATGTGGCGAGCCCCGCGCCGAAGGTGTCGGGTTCGCCCTCGCGCGGGTAACGGATGCGGCAGCCCCAGGAGTTCAGCCAGCGGTGCAGGGCGCTGCGGTGCGCGGCGAGCGAGAGGTCGAGGGCGGATCCGGTCTCCTCGCGCAGCGCCTGCCAGCTCCGGTCCACGCCCGCGAAGCCGTTGAACACCTCTGCCGAGGACCGCAGTTCGGCCAGGGACGGCGCGGGCGGGAGCGGCGGCGCGGCCGGCGGGTCCAGGTGGGCGCGGGCGACCTTCGCGGGCACCACCATCCGCCAGGCCTCGGTGACCAGCTCCGTCAGCTCCTTGTGGTCCAGGGCCCCGAGGTGGGCCTCGACCCAGTTGAAGCGCAGATCGGACTCCCGGGGCAGGAAGAACTTCTCCGGTTCGGCGGCGACGAGCGCCGCCCGTTCCTCCTTGGGGAAGGCGAAGCCCAGTTCGCTCTCGTCCCGGGAGAGGGCCAGGTAGACGATGCTGCCGATCCGGAACTTCACCCGGTCCCGGATCAGGTGCTCCTCGGTCCTCGGCAGGGCCATCGCGAGCCGCCGTACGTCGTCCACCGTTGCCACTGCCCGCTCCTTGCGCATCCGGCCGCCGCTCACAGTCCCGCGAGCTGCGGGGTGTGGACGTCCAGCGGTGGCCCGTCGAGCGCACCGAGGCCGATCAGCGACGGAGTCCTGCCGATCAGCCGGTCGGCCAGCGACCGCGCGATGAGCGGCGCGAACTTGAAGGATGTGCCACCGCAGGCCGCGTACGCGAATCCCGCGCCGCCCAGGGCGACCAGCAGCGGGCCGCCGGTCGGCGAGAAGGCCGAGTAGTAGGCGTCCTTGGCCGCCGTGACCCAGGCCGGGCCGAAGCCGGGGAGGATGTCCCCGAACTCCTTCTCCAGCTTGCGCTGCCAGTACGGGTCGGTGGCGTAGTCGCTGATCGCGTCCACCACCCGGCAGGCGGTGGCCGAGGTCAGTTTGAGGGCCGTGCCCGCCACCGGCGGGATCAGCCAGGCTCCGCCCGCGGTGCCGAGGGCCGGGACGGCCGGAGTGGCCGCCCAGGCCTGCGACTGCTGCCGGGGCACCCGGCAGTAGAGGAGGGACTGCCGGTACAGGGTCAGCTGCTCGGAGATGCTCTGCGGCAGCAGGTCCCGGGACCAGGGGCCCACGGCCACCAGGACCGCGTCGCTGCGCAGCACCCGCCCGTCCACCAGCCGTACGCTGCCGCTCTCGCCGTCGACGGCGGTCACGGCCCGGTGCTCGATCAGCTCGATGCCCCGCTGCCACTTCAGCCAGCCGACGCAGGCGGCGAGGACCCGTTCGGCGAGCAGTACGCCCGCCTCGTCCTCCAGTACCGCGCCGAGGCCGCCGCCCACGTGCAGGTGCGGATAGCGGTCGGCCAGGCCGGCCGCCGTCAGTTCCCTGGCGTGGCCGCCGACGTCGGCGAGCATCGCCGCCGCGTCGGCCGCGGCCTCGGGCGGCAGGACGGTGAGGGAGCCGACCTGCTCGTAGAACCGCGTCAGGAACAGTTCCTCCAGTTCGACCCAGCGGCGGTGCGCACGCAGAGCGGCCGCCGTGGTCCGCGGGTCCGACGGGTGCAGGGCCCGCAGGATCCGGTGCTGGTCGAAAGAGGTGGCTCTGCTGTGCGGGATGGGGCCTTGGTCCACGACCGTGACCTTGTGTCCGTCGAGCACGCACTCGACCGCCGTGAGCAGGGCGATCACTCCGCCGCCCACTACCGTCACCCTCGTCGACATCACACACCTCCCTTCAGTTTTCGTTGAGCCGACGGGTCAGCTGTCGAGGACGATCGTGGTCAGTGCGGCCGCCTTGGCGAGGGACTCCTCGCAGCTCAGGAAGTCGTCTCCGGCGCAGATCAGGTTGGCGTACCGGCTGAGGTAGCCCTCGGGCGGCAGCAGCAGCGTCACCCCGGGCGCCACCATCACGTTCGTCTCCAGCAGCCCCGGCACGTCCGAGGGGGCGGGTACGTCGACCGAGCGGACCGTGCCGTTCTCCGGCGGGTACAGGAAGCGGATCCCCACGGTGCGGGACTCGGCCGGGGCCCACTCGGGGCGGACGCCGGCGGCCACTTCGGCGGCCAGCTCCCCGGGCTCCACGCCGGTGGCGAGACTGCCGAGGTAGGGGATGAGGTCGCCGCCGAGGCGGGCGTTCACCTCGATGATCACCGGGCCGCGGGTGGTGAGCTTCACCTCGGTGTGGGTGATCCCGTAGCCGATGCCCAGTTCCCGGTGGGCGTCCCGGAGGACGCCCAGCAGCTCCTCGTCGGCGAGCAGCGGGTCGGTGGCGCTGACCACGTGGCCGGTCTCCTCGAAGTAGGGCGCGAGGCCCACTTCCTTGTGTGCGAGGAAGAGCGGGGTCCAGGCGCCGTCGAAGACCACTCCGTCGATGCTGATCTCGGGGCCCATGACGCACTCCTCGACCAGCACCCCGCCCTCGTAGTCGCTGTTCCCGCCGTGGCTGGCGGCGTCGGCGACCTCGAAGGCCGCACGGATCCCGTCCGGGCCGTCGACCCGGATGACGCCGATGCTCGCGCCCATGCCGCGGGGCTTGAGGACGACCGGGTAGCCGAAGGAGTCGGCCGTGGCGAGGGCCGTCTCCGCGTCGGTCACGTAGGCGAAGTGCGGCTGGGGCAGTCCGGCGGCGGTCAGCAGTTGCCGGGTGTTGTGCTTGTTGCGGCAGTTGTCGGCGCCGCGGGAGGTCAGGCCCGGCAGTCCGAGCCGCTCGGCTATCAGGGCGGTGGTCACCACGAGCGTCTCGTCGTAGCTGAACACGCCGACCACGCGGTGCTCGGCGGCCACCGCCTCGGCGGCCTCGATCAGGCCCTCCGTGTCGGGCACCAGGCGTTCGCGGTCGAGCAGTTCGACGGTGGTGGAGCCCAGTACGTACTGCTCCTGCCAGGTGGGATCCACCGCGTCCAGGATCCAGATCGGGCGGCGCCGGGCGGCGCCGGCGAGCAGGTACTCGCGGTAGGCGCGCTGTCCGCTGCCGACCAGGATCACCACGCCGTCATCGGCCGGGCTCGTGTCATCAGTCATCTTCGTCACCTCGCGGAGTGGGTCAGGACCCGGTCGCCGGCCGTCGCGATCGCCGCGAGCTGCGGCTGGGCGACGGCCAGGTAGTCGGGGGTGGACAGGGCCACGGAGCGGTCCAGGCGGGCCGCGTTGAAATAGATCTCTTCGGTGAGGATCAGGCCCTCGTCGACGACGAGGTGCAGATCGGGGTGGAAGCTGAGCGGCATCACCGTGCCGCAGACGCTGCCGGCCAGGCGCTCGGCGATCTCGGGCGTGGCGAATGCCGTCCGCCCGCCGCCGAACAGGGCGCCGACCGCCTCCAGGTCGACCTGCCGGTCACCGGGAACCACCGCGAGCACGTACTTGCCGACCCGCTTGGTGATGCTCACGCGGACGACGATGCACTTGGCGGCCTGCTCCAGCGGGTGGCCGCGCAGGACGCTCGCCAGGTCGGTCCGGCCCTCGGCCACGTGGTCGATCAGCCGGTAGCGGGCCTGATTGCTGTCGAGGAGGCCGATCAGCCGCTGATACATCAGAGCACCTCGCCGACGTAGTGCCAGTCCTCGGGGTTGATCAGTCCGAAGGGGTTGATCGGAGCCACGCCCTTCAGGTTGTTGGCCACTTCCAGCAGGCGGAAGGGGAAGTTGGGCATCCAGACGACCGGGACCTGCTGCGCGATGTAGTCCTGGTAGGCGTACAGGTCCTCCAGGTCGTCGCTGACCACGGTGCGGGCGATCAGCTCGTCCGCCTTCGGGTCGCTGTAGCTGCCGAAGTTCACCGAGGAGCCGGTCGAGTAGAGCGCCTCGCCGGTCGGGTAGAAGCCGGGTCCGTAACCCCAGCCGCCGTTCCAGTCGCTGAACTCCCACAGGCAGGGGCTGTCGGGGCCCGGGGTGCAGGTGGTGTCCTCCAGGACCAGGACGCTCGCCTCGACCTCGGTCAGCACGATCTCGATGCCCGCCTCGGCGGCGTCGGCGGCGAACTTGCGCATGACCGCGGTCAGCGTCTCGTGCCCCTGGGCGTACCGCATCGAGAACCGCAGCGGTGTGCCGGCCGGGATGCCCTCGCCCGCCTCCCCGGGGCTGGTGCCCTCGCGGACGCAGGTGGCCGGGGTGGTGCTGGTGTCCCAGCCGTTCCCGGTCAGGAAGGCGCGGGCCGCATCGACGTCGAAGGGGTACGGGTCCTCGTGCGCGGCGGGCGAGAGCAGCGGGCTGTCGGGCAGGGCCGGGATGGGCCCGGTGGTCGGGTAGCCGTAGCCCTTGTAGACGTCGCGGATGGCGCCGCGGGAGTCGAGGCAGGACTGCAGTGCCTGGCGGAAGTAAAGCTGCTTGAAGATCTTTCCGGCGACGGTGGGGTTGTTGAAGTTGATCGGGAAGTAATGGATTTTGTAAGTGAGCTGGGGGACGAGGTCGTAGTGCTCGCCGAGCGGGTTGGGCCCGCCCGCCAGCAGGTCCTCGGCCGGCTCGGCGACCTCGTCGAAGGGCAGGAAGCCGATCTGCACGCCGTCCAGGGCCTCGGGGCCGCGGCGGAGCATCTCGTACTGCTCGGTGTCCGAGCCGGTGGGGATCAGGCGGAACTCGTCCAGGTAGGGCTTGTTGGGGCCCGAGTAGCTCTCGTTGGGTACCAGGACGGCCTCGCCGGAGATGCCGTCGATCGTGTAACTGCTCAGCTTCCAGGGTCCGTTGACCACAGTCCAGACGGGGCTGGTGTCCCAGCTCTTGCGCTCGTCGTTGCAGGCCCGCAGATAGGCGTAGACCGCGGAGGCCTGGGCGGGGTCGTGGGTGGCGTCGGCCGGCCGGTCGTCGGCGGTGCGGTCCCAGGCCTTCGGCAGCGGGGTGATGGTGCTGAACTGGTTCATCAGCACCCAGTTGTGCGAGTAGGCGCGGTCGAAGGTGAAGCTGACCTTGTCCTCGGCGACCTTCTCGTAGCCGGTCAGGTTGTCCGGGAAGAACCCCGGTGTGTACCCGCCGAAGCTGTCCTTCTCGGCCTCCAGGAGGTGCATCCACAGCATCACGCCGTCGGCGTCGACCGTCTCGCCGTTCGACCACTTGTAGGGCTTGACCGTGATCGTCGCCGTGCGGCCGTCCTCGCTCCACTCCGGGGGCTCGGCGAGGCTGCGGTCGTAGTCGACCGTCGGCTGCCCGCCGGTGCCGTACCAGTACAGCGGCCGGTACATCAGCGTCTGGAACTCGTGCAGGTTGGCCACCCCGTAGTACTCGCCCGGGGTGAAGGGGAAGATGAAGACCGGGCTGAAGCCGCTGGTGCAGGCCCAGGTCACGCTGCCCCCGCGGAGCGGGGTGGTGGGCGGGGTCATGTCCTTACCTCCTCCAGTGCGGATTCACCGCTGTCCGAGTGGGCTCCGTAGCGCTCCCAGCGCTCGTTGAGCCGGATCCGTCCGTCGTCCAGGAATTCGGGGGTGCTCCAGCACCGTCCTGCGACCACCTCGCCGTCCGCGAGGACCATCGTGTAGGCGAATTCGAGGTTCCCGTCGGGCTCCACGCGCCCGTTCAGCGAGCCCCTGCGGACGGGGCCTCCGTCGAAGTCGGCCCAGAGCAGGTCGCCGTCCTGGCGGTAGTGGCCGACGGGGGCGTCCTCGCCCGCCGGGTAACCGGTGTTGCGGAAACTTCTGCCGTCGTAATCGATCACGGGCGTCGTATCTCCTGAGTGATGCATTTGACCGCGCCACCGGCCTTCAGCAGTTCGGACATGTCCACGCCGTGCACCTCGAAGCCGCGTTCGCGCAGCTCACCGATCAGGTGCGTGGCGGTCTCCGTCACCACCACGTTCAGTCCGTCGCTCACCGCGTTCAGGCCGAAGGCATCGGCGTCCTCGCGGGTGGCGAGGATCGCGTCCGGGTACAGCCGGCGCAGGGCGTCCTGGCTCTCTTCGGAGAAGGCGGCGGGGTAGTACGCCACCAGGTCCTCGTCGAGGACGAACAGCGCGGTGTCCAGGTGGTAGAAGCGGGGGTCGGTCAGGGTCAGGCCGACCACCGGCAGGCCGAAGAACGCGCGGAGCTCCTCGTGCGCGCCGGGGTCGCTGCGGAATCCCGCACCGGCCAGGATCCGCCGGCCGGCGGGGGCGAAGTCGCCCTCGCCCTCGTTGACGTACTGCGGGACGTGGAGGTCGGTGTAGCCGCGGGCCTCGAACCAGGCCCGGTGGGCGTCGGCCTCGGCCGCCCGCTCCTGGTGGCGGAACTTGGCGAGCAGCACCCTGCCGTCGACCACGGTGGCGCCGTTGGCGGAGAACACCATGTCCGGCAGGCCCGGGACCGGGTCGATGTAAGAGACCTCGTGTCCGAACCCGAGGTAGAGGTCCCGGATCCGCTCCCACTGGGCCAGCGCCAGGCCGGCGTCCATGGGCTTCTCGGGGTTCATCCACGGGTTGATCGCGTAGGTCACCTCGAAGTGGGTCGGCCGGCACATCAGGTAGTGCCGCCTGGTGGCCGTGCGCCGCGGGGTCTCAGCCATGCTCCGGCCTCATCTCGGTGCGGATCCGGCCGGCCGCGACGTGCGCGGTGGTCAGCGCCTCCGTCAGGGAGGTGCCCGTGGCGCCGATGAAACCGAGGATGTTGTTGCCGGCCGGCGGGCGCTTGATGACGGTCCCCGCCGTGGCCGTGATCTTGAGGAAGAACAGCGCGGGGTCCTCGGCGACCTCGGTCGGCACCTCGATGGACTCGACCGTTCCCGCCCCGCTGATCAGGCACATCGCTGCGGTGTGCACACCGGTCGGCGCGTAGTGGGAGACGTCGGGCCGGATGCCGCGCGCCACGTCCGCCACGCACCGGATGGGGTCGTGGCCGGCGCTGATCCGCGCCATGTGGTCGAGACCGCCGCCGCCGGGACGGATCGCTATCTCCAGGATGAAGGGCTCGCCCTGGTGGAACCTCACCTCGGCGTGCAGCACGGACCGGCGCAGTCCCTGCGCGTGCGCCGCGTCCCGGACCACCTCGTGGACCGCGGCGATCTGCTCGGGGGTCAGGGAGCTCGGCGCGTGGTGGACGTCGTCGTCGAAGGTCCCGCTCTCGACGGTGATCCGGTCCACGATGGAGCCGAGGTACACCTCGTCGTCCCAGGCCAGCGCCTCGATGAGGTGCTCGTGGCCGTCGAGGTAGCCCTCGACGATGATCCCGTTCGGGCCGAGGTCCAGTCCGTCGGCCTCCATCAGGGCCCAGGTCATGGTCTCGATGCCCGAGGTGGCGTCCGCGAAGCGGGCCCGCATCTCCTCGGGGTCGTCGACCTTGAACACGAAGTTGCTGGCGGCGCCCAGGGTGGGCTTGAGGATCAGCGGGTAGCCGAGCTCCTCACCGGCCGTCAGGGCGGCCTCGACGTCGGGGGCGTACCGGAAGCCGGGGTGCGCCGCGCTGCCGCGCTCGTGAGCCTGACGCATCAGCAGCTTGTTGCGGCTGGTCCGGGCGGCTTCGAAGCCGATGCTCGGCAGTCCGAGCGCCTCGGCGACGGCCGCCACCGTGACGACCCCGGACTCCGAGAAGGTCAGGACCCCCTCGAACTCCTCCTCCGCGTGCCAGATCTTGGCGGCGGTGACGATGTCCTCGATCTGCTTGGAGCCGGCGATCCGGTAGCGCTCCGCGTCCCAGAAGTCCTCGGTGCCTATGCCGTTGAGTACGTGGACCTCGGCTCCGAGGGCCTCGATCTGCTGGTAGCGCGAGATGTAGTAGGTGGCGTTCTGGCTGGCCTCGATGGCGAGCAGCTTCATCTGTGCTTCTCCCCTCAGACCTTGGCCGGGACGGGCTCGGCGGCTTCGGTGGCCTCGGCGGTCTCGGCGGCCGGCTCGGACACGATCTCGGCGGCGGCAGCCTCGGCGGCGGCGACCTCGCGGTCGTGCTTGCGGAGCGAGATGACGGTGAGGGTGGCGATGACGACGACCAGGGCGGAGAGGGCGTAGAAGCCGTTCTTCACGTTGGTGGAGTCGACCAGGAGCGAGATCAGGACGACGGCGGTGGTGCCGGCCGCGAGACCGAAGGCGTTGGTGGCGCCGAAGACGAAGCCCGTCTTCTCCTCGGGCGCCGCGCTCATCAGGGCGGTACGGGCCGAGATGCGGGCCACGCAGAAGGCGATGGCGGCGAAGGGGATGACGGCCATCATCGCGTAGAGGTGGACGGACTCCAGGGACAGGAGCACCGCGAAGGCGAGGTAGCCGATCAGGGCCGTCTTCAGCACGGTGGCCTTGGAGCTGATCTTCTTGAAGGCCCAGGCCGCGAACAGCGCACCGATGCCGAACAGGGCGTCGACGATGCCGAGGTAGCCGGCGTTGGACTTGAAGCCCTCGATGACCAGGACCAGCATGATGCTGTTGCCGACGATGATGACGATGTTGCCGATGATGTACAGCAGCGCGAGACGGGCCAGCGGCGGGCGGGAGCCGGTCGCGGCGGCCTTGGCAGCGGCGGCGGCCTTGGCCGCGGCCTCCGGGGCGCTGGTGCCGTGGCCGGCCGGGCGGCGGCCGATGAAGAACAGCAGGACGGCGGAGAGCAGGAACGTGATCGCGTTGAAGTAGAAGAGCGACGTGGTGCCGACCCAGACGATCACCCAGCCGCCGAGGGCCGCCGAGGCGAGCGTGCCGCCCTGGATGGCGATCTCGGCGTTGCCGTTGAACTGGGCGAGCCGGGACTCCGGGATGCGCTCCTTGATCAGGGCGTTGCTGGCCGGGAAGAAGAGGGCCGCGGAGATCGACAGGACGAAGCTGGCGACGTAGCTGACGGTCGAGGGGTTACCGCCGAGGGCCAGCCAGACCGGCAGGCCGATCGCGGCGGCCGCGCTGGCCAGGTCGGAGATCATCGCCAGGGTGCGGCGGTCGAAGCGGTCGGCGAGCTTGCCGAAGAAGAGGGACAGCGCCACCTGCGGGATGGTGACGGCGATCATCAGCCAGCTGACCGCGAGCATGGTGTTGGCCTCGGTGAAGACCAGGTACGAGGCGGCGGTGAGCTGGATGCCGTTGCCGAGGTTGGTGATGAAGGTCGCGGGGATGAGCAGTCGTTCTGCCCGATTGGGACGGGGCGGGGCGATCGTGGACACAGTGCTCCTCGGAGGTCAGGCTCGGATGTCGGCCGGCTCGGCCACGGGCGCGAAGGCCCCGACCGCGGTCGACAGGAGGGGGAGTCGCAGCGGAGCGACGGGGTCGGCCGGGAAGGCACCGGCCGGCAGGCTCAGATCGGCGCCGGCCCGCTCGGCACGGGCCGCGAGGTCGACGAGCAGCGGAGCGGCGCACGCGGTCAGCGTCCGGACGGCGAGGACCAGGTCGCCGAGGTCGCTCGGGACGTCCGCCGCCACGCGGTCCGCCTGCTTCAGCAGCCGGTCGAGGTGGACGACGATCAGGTCCGCGGCCCGGTGGAGGCTGAAGCTCTCCAGCTCGTAGTGGGAGCGGAACCGCTCGACGACGATCCCCGCCTCCTGGGCACCGGTCTCGGAGACCGGCAGCAGCGCGTCCGCCGGAACGCCGGTGAGCAGCGCGTCCAGCCGGCCCGCGAGGTGGTTCCACGGATCGACCAGCCGGGAGCTCGACAGGCTGTCGAGCGCCTCACGGCTGAAGTTCGTCCGGGAGTGCTCCGGCGCCGTCAGCGCCAGGTAGAAGCGCACCAGGTCACGCGGTACCTCGGCCACCAGATCGGCGGCCCACACCACGTGACCTTTGCTTGTGGAGAACTTCTGGTTCTCCAGTTCGTAGAACTCGTTCGACACGATGGCGTGCGGCTCGACGTACCGGTCGCCGTGCGCCATCAGCAGGGCCAGGTGCGTCATCCCCCAGAAGTAGACGTTGTCGAATCCGAGGAAGTACACGAGGTCGATGCCGTGCTCGGACAGCCAGTGCTCGTCGAAGCGGTCGGTGTGCTCACCGAGCTGCTCGGCCGCGTACCAGGTGCAGTACATCGAGGCGGCCATGCCCTCGGCCCAGGCGTTGAGGACCTGGCCCGGCGTCTCGGTGAACGGCGCCGGGATGCCCCACGCGGTCGGGTACGTGATCGGGAAGTCCGGCAGCGGGCGGTCCAGCGCCTCCCGGACGAGCTGCGCGGTGTGCGGGCGCAGCACGTCCCGGTGCCGGACGTAGTAGTCGGCGAGCCGGTCGCGGTACTCCTCCATCGGCAGCACGAGGATCTGCGCCTCGCGGTGCGTGACCACGGCGTCCGCATCGACGGTGGAGCGCGGACGCAGCAGCTCGTCGAAGTTGTTGGGGTGGCCGCAGGACTCGCACAGTCCGCCGCGGCTCTCCACGAGGCACACCGGGCAGTCGCCGGCGACCAGGCCCTCCATCAGGTACTCGCCGGTGGCCTCGATGTACGGCAGCCGCACCGTCTTGAGCCGGAACGCCCCCTCGCTGTGGAGGTCGGTGACGAAGTCGATGACGGTCTGGCGGTAGCCCTTGTCGAAGGGGGCGAAGCCGTCGACGGAGACGCCGGCCGCCTCCAGGGTGGCGCGGATCTGTGTGGCGGAGCGCAGGGCCAGCTCCTCCGGGGTCAGCCCGGCGCGGGCGGCGCTGGCCACCACGTAGGTCTGGCTGTCGTCGGTACCGCTGGTGAAGATCACCGGCCGGTCCGACGCCCGCAGGTAGCGCGCGTACACGTCGCCCGCCAGGTAGGGGCCCGCCAGGTGCCCGGTGTGCAGGTCCCCGTTCGGGGTCGGCGGCGGCGCGATGATGACCGTACGGCGTGTCATGCCTGGACTCCTTCGTGGCGAGCTGCGAACCGCTGTGTCATGTCGAGGTCCCACCAGACGCTGTACATCTCGAAGTCCTCGTCGGACTCGTTGATCACCCGGTGGTCGGAGCCCGGGGTGAAGTGCACGATGTCCCCGGTCGTGAAGGGCTTGCGGACGCCCTGCGACTCCAGGACGGCGGTGCCGGCGACGGCGATGAAGATCTCGTACTCGTGGTGGGCGTGGGCGGTCGATGCGGTGCCGGGGCGGATCACGCACCAGGACCCTTCGAACGGGGCGTTGAGCTCGGGCCAGGGCAGCAGCCGCTGCGCGTCGAGGCCGTTCTCGTGCGTCAGTCCTTCGCGGTCGAGTGGCTGGGTGAGCATGTGCTTCGGTCTCTCCTCGTCGGACGGGTACGGCTCGTGAGGGGTGCGCGGGTCTCAGACCGCGCCGGCGAGCGCGAGCTCGCGCGGGGCCGGGGCCTCCGCGGAACGGCTCCGGCGGTGCGCCAGGATGTCCTGGGTGATCTCGGCGGAGCGGCCCGCGAGCACGCTGAGCAGCGAGTCGGCGATGCCGTGGGTGGCCTCGTTGACGCCCTGCAGGTAGCAGGCGGCGGTCGCCGGGCGGCCGAGGTCGAGCCGGTAGTTGCGGCTCACGTTGATCGCCTCGACACCGATCGACTCCGCGAGGGCCTTGACCGCCCACGGCATCTCGCGGACGAAGCCGGTGCCCAGGAGCACCAGGTCCGTGCGCATCTCCCGCTCGGCTCCCGACTTGCGGTCGACGAGGGTCAGGACGACCTCGTCGCCGTCCATGCGGGCGCCGGTCACGTCCGTCATGGGGTGCATGCCCAGGCGCTCCTGCCCGGAGCGGCGGTCCTGGTAGAACTGCCGGTACAGGCCGTCGAGCGTGGCGGGGGAGAGACCGCCGTAGTTGGAGCGGTACATCTCGCCGAGGAGCTGCTGGCGGGCCTCGGGCGAGGAGCCGTAGAACTCGTCGATGAAGGACGTGTAGTAGAGCTCGTTGGTGAACTTGCTGCTCTCGTAGCCGTTCAGACCGATGGAGCGCATGATCATCGTCGGCTTGCACTCGGGCAGGTCCCGCAGCGCGGCGCCGAACAGCTCGGCCGCGCTCTGCGCGCCGCCGATCACCGCGACGCGGTGCGGCAGGTCGGCCCGCACGTCGGCGATGCGGTGCGTGTACTGGGTGCTGTGGATGACGCGCTCGGCCGGCAGGCCGTCGAACACGGCGGGGACGTGGGCGTCCCGGCCCGCACCGATCACGAGGTAGCGGCAGCCGATGGTGTCGCCGTCGGCAAGGGTGACCAGCCAGCCGGCGATCTCGCCGTCGTCGCCCGTCACCGCCTCGACGCCGGCGCATTCGCGGCCGTATTCGACCTGCACCGTCTCCAGTTCATTGGCGACCCACTGCAGGTACTCGGATATCTCGCTGCGGTAAGGCACGAAGCTCGCCAGGTTGACGAAAGCGTCGAGACGTTCCTGCGAGTGAAGGAAATTGACGAAGGAAAATCTGCTGCACGGATTGCGCATGGTGACCAGGTCCTTGAGGAAGGACACCTGGCTGAGCGCGTCGGGCAGCAGCATGCCGCGCTGCCACACGATGTCCTGCTCGCGCTCGATCAGCAGGGTGTCACCGGCCAGCTCGGGTGCGAGCTCCTCGACGGCGACCGCCAGCGCCAGGTTCGCCGGGCCTGCGCCGACTGCGAGCAGTTCGACATTGCGATGCGCCATGGAAGTACCTCCAGATGGAACAGGTGGACAGGTTCGTACGGTCAGGCAGGACGGTTCGCGTCCTTGCGTTGCCTCCCGGGTGATGACCACATTCCATGGCAGTGCCCGATTGCCCGGAAGCCGTCTCGGCCACGGACAATCAACTCGGCGGCGGCCCTCGCGGGCGCGTTGATTGGCCGGTGTCCACGATTACTTCCGGTCAACTCCGAGCCCCATTTCCATGGGGTCTTGTGATCAGTTGCGTCACACGCATCCGGCTGGCCGAACCATCCCTCGGGCAGCCGGGCTTCCATCGAAACCCCATGAGAAGGAGCCCTCGTGCCGCTCACCGAGCCCATCACCCCTGCCGGCGCGCTCTACCGTTCCGAGAGCCCCACACGGGTCGCCACGCGCCGACGTCTGCTGATGTGCCGTCCCCGGCACTACGACGTCACGTACTCGATCAACCCGTGGATGAACCCGCAGCACGCCACGGACAACGCGCTCGCCGTCAGCCAGTGGGAGGGCCTGCGCGACCTGTACCTCGAACTCGGCCACGTGGTCGAGGAGATAGACCCCATCGAGGGCCTGCCCGACATGGTGTTCGCGGCCAACGGCGCCACCGTCGTCGACGGCAAGGTCTACGGGGCCCGGTTCCGGCACGCGGAGCGCACCGCCGAAGGGCCCGCGTACCTGCGGTGGCTGGAGGGGCGCGGCTACACGGACACGCTGTGGCCCGAATTCGTCAACGAGGGCGAGGGTGACATCCTCACCGTCGGCCGCCGCCTGCTGGCCGGTACCGGCTTCCGCACGGACCCGCGTTCCCACGCGGAGGCGCAGGAGTTCTTCGGCCTCCCGGTCACCTCGCTGACCCTGGTGAACCCGGAGTACTACCACCTGGACACCGCGCTCTCCGTGCTGTCCGAGGACGAGGTCATGTACTACCCGGCCGCCTTCTCCCAGGGCAGCCAGGCCGTACTGCGCGCCATGTTCCCCACGGCGGTCCTGGCCACCGCCGAGGACGCGGCCGTCTTCGGCCTCAACGCCTTCTCCGACGGCCGCCACGTGCTCCTGCCCGCCGCGGCCACCGGCCTGCACGCCAAGCTGCGGGCGCGCGGTTTCGAGCCGATCGGGGTCGAGCTCTCCGAGCTGCTCAAGGCCGGCGGCAGCGTCAAGTGCTGCACGCTGGAACTGCGCGATCGCTGACCGCGCAACCCTTTCGGCGGCGACGGTGTTTCTACCGTCGCCGCACGGCCCTGGCGGTGGGCCGGGTCGTGACGAACGAAGATCATGACGAACGAAGGAGTCCCGCCATGCCGACCCCCGGTCCGCTCAGCGCTGCCACCGCGACGGTGGAGATCCATCCCACGGCCTTGGGGCCGCTCGTGCTGGCGGCGACGGACGACGCGCTCGTGCTGTGCTGCTACGGCACCACCGAGGAAGCCGCGGAGCGCCTGGGCCGGGCCGGACTGCGCCCGGCCGGACCGGGGGAGGCGGGCGCACCGGGGCACAAGGTCCTGGACGAGGCCCGGGAACAGATCGACGCGTACCTGGCCGGGACGCGCCGGGACTTCACCGTCGCGACGGACCTGCGGCTCGCCACCCCGTTCAGCCGGCGCACCAACCTGATGCTCGCCGAGTTCGTCCCGTACGGGCGCACCGCGACCTACGCGGAACTCGCCCGGGCGCTGGAGCGGCCCGGCGCCGCGCGTGCCGTCGGCACGGCGCTGGGAGCGAATCCGCTGTGCGTGGTGCTGCCCTGCCACCGGATCATCGGCTCCACGGGCAGTCTCAGCGGCTACGCGGGAGGGCTGGAGGCCAAGCGCCATCTGCTCGCCCTCGAAGCCGCGGCCGCGCCGGCCGCCTGAATCCGTCCTCCCCGCCGCAGAAAGCAGAGCATGTGAGTGCGTACGAGCCGTCCCAGCTCCCCGGCCTCGAACTGCCCGGCCCGGTCTTCGCCCCCTCCGCGCCCGGAACCCTCGACTGGACGCGGCTGGCCGCGGAACTGAACACCGAGGGGGTGGCGGTGACCCCGCCGCTGCTGTCGGCCGAGCAGTGTGCGGAGCTGCGGGACCTCTTCGACCACCCCACGGCCTTCCGCAGCACCGTGACCATGGCGCGGCACCGCTTCGGCGAGGGCCTCTACCGCTACTTCGCCTACCCGCTGCCCGAGCTCGTCCAGGACCTGAGGGAGCGGCTGTACCCGCCGCTCGCCCTGATCGCCAACGACTGGGCGCGGCGTCTGGGGCAGCCGGCCTTCGCCCCCGACCACGAGGGGCTGGTCGAGGCGTGCGCGGCCGCCGGGCAGCACCGCCCGACCCCGCTCCTGCTCCGGTACGGGCGGGGCGGCTACAACTGCCTGCACCAGGACGTCTACGGTGACCTGACCTTCCCGCTCCAGGTGGCGATCATGCTCGACCGCCCGGACGAGGACTTCACCGGCGGGGAGAGCGTGTTCGTCGAACAGCGCCCGCGCGCCCAGTCCCGCCCGCTCGTCAGACGGCCGACCCAGGGCCAGGGCCTGATCTTCACGGTCGACCACCGTCCGGTGCGCTCGGTGCGCGGCTGGAGCCGGGTGACGCTGCGGCACGGCGTGAGCGCCGTCCTCAGCGGGCAGCGCCACGTGCTGGGCGTCATCTTCCACGACGCGCGCTAGGGGATGTCTATACCGGGAGGCGGCGGAATCAACCGGTCCGAGGACCCGGTTTCTGCCGCCTCGTTCCAGTGGACCGGCGGAACCCGCGGTTCCCGCGGGTCAGCGCCCCGTACGGCGCGCCCGCCCCCGGCAGAACCGCCGCTCGCGCTGGAGTTCCGCTGAAGTTCCGCACCACCGGGCTTCCGTACGGTCGCCTTGCGACGGAGCGCCGATCTTGACGAGCCGTCGTGCACCACGGCTGATCGGGCGGTCCAACGTGAGGAGCGGTGGCGAACATGCAGCACGTCCAGGGCGCACAGGTCGCGACATCAGGGCACGATCCCGGACCCGGCGGTCCGAACCTGTCGGTCAACAGCTCTCAACACCGGCTCATCACCGCGTCCCTGCAATCGCTGGCGCAGGAGATGAACGACATCGCCGAGCAGGCGTCCGCCCTGCTCACGACACCGGCGGGCCGTCCGTCGACCGACTCCGAGGTCTTCGCCCGGATCGCCCGCAGAACCGTTCCCCGCTGGCACTTCGCGATGCTGAACGACACCGAGCGCAATGACGCCCTGGCCGGCGCCCTGGCTCGTGGGATCCCATCCGGAGCGACCGTGCTGGACATCGGCTCGGGGAGCGGGCTGCTCGCCATGGCGGCGGCCCGGGCGGGCGCGGCCCGCGTCATCACCTGCGAGATGAATCCGCTGCTCGCGGAGGTGGCCCGGCAGGTGATCGACGCCCACGGCTTCAGCGACGTCATCACGGTGATCGGAAAGCCGTCGACCTCGCTGGAGACCGGCCGTGACCTCGACGGCCCGGTGGACGTACTGGTCTCGGAGATCGTCGACTGCGGGCTCATCGGCGAGGGCCTGCTGCCGTCCATCCGGCACGCCCGACGGCATCTGCTGAAGCCCGGCGGGATCATGTTCCCCTCCGCGGCCCGGATCCTGGGCCGGCTGGTCAGCAGCGAGGACATCCTGCGGCTCAACCAGGTCACGACGGCCGGCGGATTCGACGTCTCGCTGATGAACACGCTGTCCACCCGGGGCCACCTCCCGGTGCGCCTCGGCACCTGGCCCCACCGGTTCCTGTCCGAGACCGCCACGGTCGTGGAGTTCGACCTGGCCGAGGACCCCCTGGAGCCGGGCGAACGCCAGGTCGACCTCACCGCGAGCACCGACGGGGAGGCGCACGCCCTGGTCGTCTGGTTCGAGCTGGACATGGCGGCCGGCACCACGCTGACCAACTCCCCGGAGAACACCCGGTCGCACTGGATGCAGGGCTGGGTCCCGCTGGAGAAGTCCGTCCAGGTGAAGGCGGGCGAGAGCGTCCCGCTCCGGCTCCGGTGGAGCGACTTCTCCCTCAGCGTGCACGTCTGACGCCCGACCGACACCGCCTGCGGACCCACCCCGCGCCGCCGGCCGTACCTCCTGCGCATCCGGACCAAGGAGAACGCAATGAGTCACGTACCGCAGCACGTCCCGTTCGAACTCAGCGGCACCGAACTGCGCGATGCGATCGTGCAGTACGCCACGAACCCGATCTTCCTCGACAACCTGGACTGGCAGAACGACGACAACCCCTACCGTCGCCAGCTGCGCCCGCAGGTCCTGCCGCACCTCGACTTCGACAAGGTGCCGGGCCGGGAGAACATCCTCGACTACACGAGCCTGGCCGTGCAGCGCCTGCTCACCTCGATCTACGAGGCGGACCTGGTGTTCTTCCCCAAGTCCGGCCTGGAGGGCAAGGAGGAGGACTTCCGCGCGTTCTACAGCCCGGCCAACCGGGCGCTCGGGGAGCGAATACGCCCGGCTCTGGAGCGGTACGCCTTCGGTTTCCTCGACGACGAGGTCGAGACGTCCGGGAAGTGGACCAGGGCGAGCCTGGACAGCTACCTCGACTCGCTCGACATGGGCGGCGGCGAGGGACTGTCACCGATCGAGGCGGCCGTCACCGGCTCCACCGACCCCGAGCGCGCCGCCCGCATGTGGCTGGTGCAGTTCGCCCCCGACTTCCTGTCCGAGGCGTCGCCGATGATGCGCAACGTCCTCGGCTACTACGGACCGGTGCAGTCCGAGTGGTTCAAGGTCGTCATCGACGAGTACGGCTACGGCGTGCACGACACCAAGCACAGCACCCTGTTCGAGCGGACGCTGGAGTCAGTCGGCCTGCAGTCCGACCTCCACCGGTACTGGCAGTACTACCTCAACAGCAGCCTGCTGCTGAACAACTACTTCCACTACCTGGGCAAGAACCACGAGCTGTTCTTCCGCTACGTCGGCGCCCTGTTCTACACCGAGAGCTCGCTGGTGGACTTCTGCCGGCGCGCCGACCGCCTGCTGCACGGCATCTTCGGCGACTCCGTCGACACCACCTACTTCACCGAGCACGTCCACATCGACCAGCACCACGGCCGCATGGCGCGCGAGAAGATCATCGCGCCGCTCATCGAGGCGCACGGCGAGGGGATCATCCCCGAGATCGTCCGGGGCATCGAGGAGTACCGGGTGCTCCTGGAGGTCGCCGACAAGGACTTCGTCGCGCAGATCTCCTGGATGGACGACCAGCCGGAGCTCAAGAAGCTGCACGGTCCCGTCTACGAGGCCATCAGGGAAGGCCGGGTCCAGGCGCCGGTGGCGCACCTGGTCGAGCCGTTCAACGAGCTGTCGAACACGCACTGCCACGAGGGCGACGAGCTCTGCCACATCGTCTCCGGCACCATGCGCTTCGAGAGCGGGCTCGGCTCGTCGCTGACGCTGGAGGCGGGTGAGGGAGTCGTCATCCGGCGCAACCGGCTGCACGGCGCCGACATTCTGTCCGAGGAGTGTGTCTACGAGATCCACTCGGTGGGGGATTACCGCAAATGCCTGTAGTGAGCTTCCCCGTCGCGGGGCGGGACAACTGCGTGGTCGTCTCCGGGACGGCGTACGTGTACGCCACGGTCGGCGGCCGCGGCTTCGTGATGAACGCCCAGTGCCCCCACCGCGGCGGCCCGCTCCACCTGGCCGGTGTGACGCCGGACGCCGGCCGGCTGATCTGCCCCTGGCACGACCGCAAGACGTCCGCGGCGCGGCTGCGGGCCGAGGTCCCGGCCGTACGGACCGGGAACCGGGTCACGGCGGTCTTCCCCGACCGGCCCGCCCGCGCCGCGACGGCCCCGGCCGACGTATGCGGCCGCACCAGCCGTGAGTACCGGCCATTGTCGGCCGAACTCGCCCGCCCGGGTGCGGCGGTCTGATCCCATCCCGTTGCACCCGGCGCCGGACACCCGGCGCCGGGTGCAACGGCCCGGACCGCCCCGGTGTTCTACAGGTGGCGGCGCACCGGCCGAAGGCATCACGACGAACGAGGAGTGTGGACCATGGCGTGGGACGGCGAGAAGCCGCTTCTGCTGCTGATCGGAAGCAGCGGTCAGCGCAGCAGGGAGTTCATTCTGCGGACGGTGAGCACGCGTTACGCGTTATGGCTCCTCCAGCCCGCTCCGGTGAGTTGGGAAGAGCCGTACGTCGTGGGCTCCACGACCGTGGACAACACCGACCCGCAGGCGCTGACGGCGGCCGCCCGGCAGTTGGCCGCCGAGCACGACGTGGCCGGCGTGTTCTGCTACGACGAGGGGCTCGTGACCCCCGCCGCGCACGTGGCACAGGCGCTCGGGCTGCCGGGCAACTCCCCCGAGTCCGTCATCGCCTGCCGGGACAAGGCCGCCACGCGCTCCGCGCTGGAGACGGCCCGGGTGCCGCAGCCGGCCTCGATCGGCGTACGGTCCCTGGCCGAGGCCCGGGCGGCGGCGGAGAAGATCGGCTTCCCCGTCGTGCTGAAGCCGCGCGGGCTGGCCGGCGGGATGGGCGTGCGCAAGGCCGACGGCCCCGATGACGTGGAGAACGCCTACCGGGCGGCCTCCGGCGCCTCCTACCCCGGTGTTCCCGTCTTCGACGTGTCGGTGCTCGTCGAGGAGTTCGCCGACGGCCCCGAGATCAGCGTCGACGCGGTCTTCTTCGACGGGGAGTGCGTGCCGCTCGTCGTCGCCCGCAAGCAGGTCGGCCTGGCGCCCTTCTTCGAGGAGACGGGTCACGAGGTCGACGGGGCCGACCCGCTGCTGACCGATCCCGGGCTGCTGGAGGCGCTGCGGTCCGCGCACGCCGCGCTGGACTTCCACACCGGCGTCAGCCACACGGAATTCCGCATCACCGCAGGCGGACTGCGCCTGATGGAGGTCAACGCCCGCCTCGGCGGGGACATGATCCCCTACCTCGGGGAGCTGGCCACCGGTGTCGACGTCGCGATGGCGGCGGCGGACACCGCCGCGGGGGTCCGCCCGGACACCGGGGTCCGCCACCGCAAGGCCGCGGCCATCGCCTTCCTGTACCCGGACGAGGACATCGAGATCGATGCCGTGACCGTCCACGAGGACCGCTTCCCGGCCGGTGTCCACAGCGCCGACGCGATGGCGGGCCCCGGCGCGGTGCTGCGTCTGCCGCCGCGCGGCTACATCTCCCGCTACGCCCGCGTGATCGCCCTCGCCGACTCGGTCGAGCAGGCCCGCACCGCCCTGCTGAGCGCCCCCGAGATCGTGGAGCTCGACTCCCGCCCGGTGGAGGTACCCGCTCCGTGACGAACACCGGACACGACTCTCCGGAGGGCCGCAAGGCCGCCCGGCCGTCCGTCGTACAGACCCTGCGCGGGATCCCGGGACCGATCTGGCTGGTCCTGGCCGGCATGCTGATCAACCGGCTGGGCAATTTCCTCCAGATCTACCTGGTGCTCTACCTCACCGACAAGGGCTTCAGCACGTCCGCGGCCGCCTTCGCCCTCGGTGCGTACGGGGTCGGCTCGGTCGTCGGCGTCCTGGCGGGCGGCTCGATCTCGGACCGGGTCGGCTACGCGTGGACCATCGTCGGATCGATGGCCCTCGCCGGCCTGCTCACCCTCAGCCTGGTCTTCCTCGACAGCCTGCCCGTGGTGATCACGGTGGCCGCCGTGATCGGCATCGCGGCCCAGGCCTACCGGCCCGCCTCCTCGGCGCTGCTGGTGGAGGCCACCCCCGAGGAACACCACGTGATGGTGTTCGCGGTCTACCGCATGGCGTTCAACCTCGGCACCACCGCGGGCCCGCTGCTCGGCGCCCTGCTCATCAGCTACTCGTACAACCTGATGTTCTATATCGACGCGGTGACCTCGGTCGGCTTCGCCCTCTTCGCCCTGGTCCTGGTCCGCACGGGCACGACCCCCGGTCCCGGTGCCCGGGACCCGCAGGCCGACGGCGCGTCGTACCTGGCCGTACTCCGCGACCGGCGCTACCTGCTGTTCCTGCTGGCGCTGTTCCTCAACGCCGTCGTCTACATCCAGCACACCTCCGCGCTGCCGCTCCAGCTCAAGGCCGACGGCCACGGACCGACCTTCTACTCCACCCTGCTCTCGCTGAACGCGGCCATGGTCATCTGCCTGGAACTGCTGTTCACCAAGTACGTGCAGCACCTCCCGGGCCGGTTCGCCGTCGCGCTGGGCGTCGGTCTCGTCGGCGTCGGCATGAACCTGTACGTGGCCGGTCCCGGCATGGCCATGTTCGTGATCGCGACGGTGGTGTGGACGGTCGGCGAGATGATCGGCACCCCGACCGCCTCCGCCTGGCCCGGCAAGGTCGCCCCCGCGCACCTGCGGGGCCGCTACATCGCGGCCTCCGCCTTCCCGATGCAGATCGGCTACGCGGTCGGCCCGGTGATCGGCATCGCGGCGTGGCAGGCCTCGGCCGCCTCCGTGTGGTGGCTGTGCGGAGCACTGACCGCCGTCGCCGTCGTCGTCACCCTGATCGGCATGGCCGAACCCCCCGCCGGCCGGCAGCAGCGGACCGCGGACGCCGAGCCGGCCGCCGCGCCGGCGCCCGCCGAAACCTCCTGAGCCCTCTCCCCCGTGCCGCGGTTCGCCGGCACGCCGTGATCCGGAAGTGAGCGAAGCTGCCCATGGCCTACGCAGACGGCATCGAGAATTTCGTGAAGACGGTCGACGGCGCCCTGCCGCCGGACTTCTACACCTACCCCGTCGAACGACAGCGCGCCCTGTACGACGGGCTGACCGAGGTCCTCCCGATCCCCGTGCCCGAGGGCGTCAGCCACCGGGACGCGAGCGTCACCCACGGCGGCCGGACCGCCCGGATCCGCATCTACGAGCCGGCCCGGCGCACCGGCGACGCCGTGCTGTTCTACATACGCGGCGGCGGCTTCGTCATCGGCTCCCTCCACAGCCACCACAGCCTGGTCGCCGAACTCGCCCACCGCACCGGCCTGGTGGCGATCGCCCTCGACTTCGGCATGGCCCCGGAGAACCCGCACCCCGGCCCGCTGGAGGACTGTTACGCCGGACTGTGCGGCACGCTGGCCGACCTGCCCGGGCTCGGGCTCGACGGCATCGACCCCGAGGGCGCGGTGCTCTGCGGGGAGAGCTCCGGAGCCAACATGGCCGTCGTCCTCTCGATGATCGCCCGCGACCGGGGCGGCCCCCGGCTGCGCGGCCAGGCGGTGATCAGCCCGGTGCTCGACTTCACCCGGTGGCGGCACGGCGGCGAGGACGCGCCCCTGCTCTCCGGCGGGGAGATGGAGTTCTACACCGCGTGCTACTGCCCGGAGCCCGGACAGGCGGAACTCCCGTACGTCTCGCCGCTGCTCACCGGCACCTTCCACGACCTGCCGCCCGCCTACGTCGTGGGCTGCGAGATGGACTCGCTGCGCGTGGACGCCGAGAAGTACACCGCCCGGCTGCGGCAGAACGGCACGCCGGTGACGTACGTGATGGAGGAGGGGATGGTGCACGCCCCGGTGCGCGCCCGCCGGATCAGCGAGCCGGCCGGGAAGTTCTTCGCGCGCTACTGCGACGCCGTGGCCGCCCTGGCGGCCGGAGAGGCGGCCGGCCGTGACGAGCGCTGAGCGGACCCCGGACGCACCGCAGGGCCCCTGCGTGATCGTGGACCCGTACTCCTCGGGGGCCCTGTTCGCACAGACGCTGGCCGATCACGGCGTCCCGGTGGCGGCGGTGGTCACCGGCCCCCGGCCGCCGGAGGCCTACGCCTCTTCCTACCAGCCGCAGGACTTCCCCGAGATCATCGTCTACGAGGGCGACCTGGAGGCCGTCGCGGAGCGGCTGCGGGCGCTGGACCCGCGCTGCGTGGTGGCGGGCTGCGAGTCCGGGGTGGAACTGGCCGAACGGCTCGCCCCGCTCGTGACGCCCGAGCGGTGCAACGTCCCCGGACTCGCGGCGGCGCGCAGGGACAAGAGCAGCATGGCGGATGCCGTCGCGGCGGCGGGCCTGCCGGTCATCCCGCAGATCTGCACCGCCGACGCCGACGAGGTGGCGGCCTGGCTGGAGCGCGAGGGCCTGGCCGGGGCGGACCTGGTCGTCAAGCCGCCCAAGAGCGCCAGCACGGACGGTGTGATCAAGCTGGCGGGCGGCGAGGACTGGCGGACGGTGTTCGCGCGCCAGCTCGGCCGGGTCAACCAGTTCGGCGAGGTCGACGACCGGCTCCTGGTCCAGAAGTTCGTCACCGGCACCGAGTACGTGATCGACACCTTCAGCCACGACGGCAAGCACGCCGTGGTCGACGTGTGCGCCTACCGCAAGGTCGACAACGGTCCGCACATGGCCGTCTACGACACCATGCGATGGCTCCCGCCGGACGATCCGGCCCTGCCCGGCCTCACGGAGTACGTCTTCGGCGTCCTGGACGCGGTGGGCCTGCGCTTCGGCTCGGCCCACGTCGAGGTGATGGGCACGGCGGAGGGACCGCTGCTCATCGAGCTCGGTGCCCGGCCGCACGGCGGCGGCCAGCCGCGGTTCAACCGCAACGCCACCGGCGACAGCCAGATCGACCGGACCGTGCGCTGGCTGACCGGGGGTGAACTCCCGCAGAGCTACGAGCTGCTCGTCCACCAGATGTGCGTCTTCCACATCGCGCCCCGCTCCGGAACCGTCCACGGCACGGCCGCCCTGGACGGCGTCCGCGACCTCCCCAGCCACCACTTCTCGGTCCAGAACCTGTCCGACGGCGACCACGTCCCCGCCACCCGGGACCTGGTCGACAGTCTCAACTTCGGATTCGTGATCCTCGCCCACCCCGACGCCGGGCAGATCCAGCGGGACTACGAGGCCGTCCGGGCCGCGGAACGCCTGCTTTCCATCGAGGAGCAGCGATCAACACCGCCGCTTTCCTGATCAGCTCCCTGGTGGTGATCATGACGCCCGGGCCCGATCTCGTCATGATCACCAACCTGGTGCTGAACGGCTCCCTGCGGGTGGCCACCGCCGCCGCCCTCGGCATGATCACCGCGGGGGCCGTCCAGGCCGGGCTCGGCGCGGCCGGGCTGGCCGCGCTCCTCGCGGCCAGCCCCGGGCTCTTCGCGGCCTTCCGCTGGGCCGGCGCGGTGGTGCTGCTCGGCTGGGCCGTGCTCGCCGTGCGGCGGGCCACCGGCCGGGCCGGCGCCGGGGCCCCGGCGCCGTCCCCCCAGGCCACGGTCGCGGTCCCCGCGCACGCGACGGGCGAACCGCCCGCCGGCCCCCCGCCGTCCGGACGAGCGGCCGGCCACGCCGGCCCTTCGGTGCGCCAGGCCTTCGGGCAGGGCCTGCTGTGCACCGGGTCCAATCCCAAGGTGGGCATCTTCCTGATGGCCTTCCTGCCCCAGTTCGTGCCCGCGGGCATGGCCCCCGAGGCCGGCGTCCCGCTGCTGGCCGCCTGCTACCTGGCCCTGGGCCTGCTCTGGCTCCTCACCTGGATGAGGGTGGTCCACCGGCTCGCACCGCACCTGCGCTCACCGCGGGTGCTGCGGATCGCCGACAGCCTCACCGCCGCCGTGTTCGGGCTCTTCGCGGTCCGGCTGGCGCTCGGCGGGTGACCCGGCCGCCCGCCTGCGCCCCGCTGCGGTCACACCGACCGCAGCGGGCACTGCGCGTCCTCCGACAGCGCCAGTCTGCGCGCATAGCGCAGCAGCGGAGCGGGGAGCGAGAACCGGTTGGGCGCGCACTCCCGGAGCAGGCTCACCCCGACCAGGCGGCGCAGTGCGCGCGTCGCCTCCAGCGGAGTCGTCCCCGCCAGGTCCGCCATGGCGTAGCCGCTGACGAGCCGTCCCTCGGTCCGCGCGAACAGCCGGAACCAGCGGCGCAGGGGCTCCGGCAGGGACACGTAGGAGAGTTCGAACGCCGCGTGGACCGCGGTGAACAGGTCGTCCGTCTCGACCGGCAGCTCCCGGAACGCCCCGGCCTCCTGCAGCTCCACGCAGAGCTGGGCGATCCCGACCCGTGGATGCTCCTCCAGACGGGCCGCGAGCAGCCGGATCGCCAGCGGCAGACCTCCGCACTGCCGGTTCAGCGCCCGCGCGGCCAGTGGTTCGGCGTCCACCCGCCCGCTGCGCAGCAGCCGGGACAGCAGGGTGAGCGCCTCGTCCTCACCGAGCACGTAGAGGTCGAGCCGCGGCACACCGTCCCGGGCCACCAGTCCCGGCAGGGTGTCGCGGCTGGTGACGAGGACCGCGCAGCCGGCCGCGCCCGGAACGAGCGGACGGATCTGGCTCTCCTCGCGCGCGTTGTCCAGCACGATCAGCATCCGCCGGTCCGACAGCAGGGTGCGGTACAGGTTCGCGGCCTCGTCCAGGGACCGGGGGAGCTCCCCGTCGGGGACGCCCAGGGCGCGCAGGAACGAGGCGAGGACCTCCTGCGGGTGCAGCGCCCGCCGGTCGGCGTACCCGTGCAGGTCGACGTACAACTGCCCGTCCGGGAACCGTTCGCGCACCCGGTGCGCCCAGCGCACGGCCAGCGCCGTCTTGCCCACCCCGGGGAAGCCGGTGACCAGCACGGCCGGGACCTGCCCGACCCGCTCGCCGGTGGGCAGGAGCAGCCGGTCCAGCCGTTTCAGCTCGGCGGCGCGGCCGACGAACCCCGGGCTCACGGCCGGCGTCTGGGACGGCCGGGGCCTCGGCGCGGGCGCGGCCGGCCGGGGCACGGGTGCGGCCGGCACGTCGAACGCGGCCCACGCGGCCGCCGGTCCCGTCCGCGGCCACGGCAGCTCCTGGTGCAGGATCCGCAGGTGGGCGCGGCGCAGTTCGTCACCCGGCTGGACGCCCAGCTCCCGGTCGAGTCCGCGGGCCACCTCGGAGTAGATCTTCAAGGCCTCCCGCTGCTCCCCGCAGCTCGCCAGCACCAGCATCAGCCGCGCCTGGAGTCCCTCGTGCAGCGGTTCCTCCTCCGTGGCACCGCGCAGGGCCCCCAGCACCCGCTCGGGGCGCCGCACCTGCAGGGAGAGGTCCGTGTAGAGCAGCAGGCTCTCCACCCGCTGCCGGGCGGCCGCCATGGCGGCGGGATGGTGCGGCAGCAGCGGTTCGCCGGCCAGCAGCGGGCCGCGCCAGCAGCCGTAGGCGCGTTCGGCCAGCTCGTGGGCCGCTTCCGCGTCCCCGGCCCCGTGCGCCTGCCTCGCCCGTGCCCACAGGTCCTGGAACTGGGTCAGGTCGACCTGGTCGCGCTCCAGTTCCAGCACGTAGCCGGTGTGCGTGCGCGCCAGGAACGAGGGGGCCAGTGCCCCCTCCCGGCCGCCGGGGAGCAGCAGCACCCGGCGCGCCTGGCTGACGTAGGTGTGCACCAGGTTCTGGTACGAACGCGGCGGGTCCTTCGGCCACAGCGCGTGGGTGATCTCCCCCAGGCCGGCCGCCTCGGGGTACCGCAGGGCGAGCAGGGCCAGCAGGCGCCGCACCTTGGCCGCGTGGACGTGGGTCTCGACGCCTCGGTACCGGACGGACAGCGGACCGAGGATGCCGATGTGGAGCCGCTCGCTCCCCGGGCGTACGGGCTCACGCGCGGGCGGCGCCAACTGCCGTGCGGTGTCCGCGTCGAGGCCCAGCACACGGGCCAGGAGCCGCACGGTCCGCGTCTGGGGCCGGTGCACCCGGCCGTGCTCGATGTCCCGCAGGACCCGCACGCTCACCCCGGCGCGTTCCGCCAGCTCGCGCTGGGTCAGTCCCTCCCGTCCCCGGAACGAGAGAAGCCGTTCGCCGAACGACCAACTGCCGCTGTTTAAGTCCTCGTCCGGGGTCGCCGTGCCGCGGACACGGTTCCCCATCATGCCTGGAATGCGGGAACGGCCGAAAGGAAGGCAGGAAGGAAACGTCTTGTGAATCGTTTTTCCATTGCTGTGTGCAGAACGGTCGCCACCACGCCTCCCCCGAGACCTCGCCGGATCTTGACCAACCCGGACCGTGAGCGACCCGGCTGAGCGCCCACAACTCGTTCGCAACTCTAGCTTCGCGGTGCGACCACTGGTCAAGGGGCTCGCCCCCTTTGTTCCGAACCGGTCGCATCGCACCCCTTGCACCTCCGGTTTTCGGAATCCCTCTAATACCGGCCAGGTGGCGAGAAATAGCCAGTCCCTCACGATCTCACCCGAACACGATCTCCGTCACGCCCCGGAAAGGTCGCACCGCGCGCCCGATATCCGGATGACGTAAAGGGAACCGGATATCGCACCGAATGCGAATGGCAGGCAAAGTAGAAGAACTTTTCCGTGAGGCGCAACGTTCTCACGCGGCCCGGTGTTCACAAGGAGGATGGACGAGACGACTCTCCCGCTGACGGAACTGCTCGCGACCGACCTGGACGACGGGTTCACCGAACTCGTACGCACCCAGGCCGGCACCGTGCGCTCCGTCCTGCTGCGTCTCTCCGGCTCGGCGCGGGACGCCGACGACCTGGGCCAGGAAACGTTCCTGCGCGCCTACTCCGCCCTGCGCGAGTACCCGCCCGAGCGCCGCGGGCAGCTCCAGCCGCGCGCCTGGCTGCTGACCATCGCCGCCAACGTGTGGCGCAACCACGTCCGCACCCTGAGCCGGCGGCCCGGCGTCGCCGACGGCATCGAGGTGACCGCCATCGAGATCCCGGACGGCTCCCCCGGGCCGGAACAGCGCGCGCTCGACGGAGCGCGCCGGGCCCGGCTGGTGGCCGCGCTGTCCGGACTGCCGGACCACCACCGGCTGCCCGTGGTCCTGCGGCACATCGGAGAGCTGAGCTACCAGGAGGTGGCCGCGATCCTGGACTGTCCGGTCGGCACGGTGAAGGCCCAGGTGTCGCGGGGACTCGCCGCCCTGCGCGCGGAGCCGGGCCTGGCCGCCGACCGCAGGACGTACGGGGCGGCCGGGGGAACGACGGCGAAGACGGCACACGAACCGGCCCGGACGGAAAGGAAGGAGGCGACGGGATGAGACTGCCGGACGAGTTGGACACGTTGCGCGAGGCGGCACCCGCGGGGTTCGCGGCACGCGTGCTGGACCGCGTCGGCGTTCCGGCCCATCGCTACGACTGCTACGTGCGGGCCGATTCCCCGGTCGGCCCCCTCTACGTCGCCCACGGGCGGGGCGCGGTGACCGGCGCCGCCGCGACGGACTGGTACGCCGACGACCGGGCCTTCGAGGACGCCTACCGGTCCCGGACCCAGCGGTCGGCGCTCTCCGGGGTCAAGCCCCCGCCGGGTCTGGCGCGGGCCCTGCGCGGCCGGGACCGGACCCTGCGCTACGAATTCGGGCCGCTCGCCGACGAACAGCGCGCCGTCCTGCAGGCGACCCGGGCCATCCCGTTCGGGCAGCTCCGTCCGGCGGCCTGGCTGGCCCGCGAGGCCGGAATGCCGGGTCTCGCACCCGAGACGGTCCTGGCGGCGGTCCGGGCCAACCCCGTCCCGGTGCTCGTGCCGGCGCACCGGCTGTGCACGGACGACGGGCTCCCGGCGGACTGCGGGCTGCCGGCCGGGTTCGAACAGCGGCTGCGGGAGTGGGAGGGCGTGGACGCCGAGCGCGTGGAGCGGTTCGTGCGGGCGGGCGCGCGGTTCCTGGGCAGCGGCACCACGCGGATCTTCTGCTACCCGACGTGCGCGCACGCGCGCCGCATCACCGCCCGCCACGAGGTGCCCTTCACCTCGGCCGACGAGGCCTCCGCCGCCGGGTTCCGGGGCTGCCTCAGCTGCCGCCCGGCCGTCGTCTGACCTCCGGCCGACGGGCCGGTCCCGGGTCGGTCCCGGCCGGCCGGCTCATCCTCAGCGGTCGGCGGCGATCAGGTCGAGCAGGCCGGGGAAGCGCAGGTCCAGGTCCGCGCGGCGCAGCGTGGCCGCCCGGCTGTTGCCCCGGTCCACCTCACCCGACGTGACGGTCCTCGCCGTCGCCCTGCCGATGCTCGTCACCGGCGCCGGCATGGGCCTGTCGGCGGGGCTCGTGGACGGCCAGGTGCCGGAGATGGCCGACCCCGCCAAGGCGGGCATGGCGGCGGGCTTCCTCAACACCCTGCGGCTCGGCAGCGAGGCCATCGCCGTGGCGGTGTACGGATCGGTCCTCGCGACCGTGCTCCGCTCCCGCGTCGAGGACGGCATCGGCGGATACGCCGGCGCCGCGCAGGCGGACCAGGTCGCCGACCGGGCGGCCGGCGGTGACCTCGCCCGGGCCACCGAACTGTCCGGTGCGCTGGACACCGAGGGCTTCGCCCACTTCCTCGCCCGGTCCTACGACTCCGCCTTCCACACCGTCCTGTGGGCACTCGCGGCGGTCTGCGCCGTCCTGTGCGCCGTGATCGCCATCCTGCTGCGCGGCAGCTCCCCCAGGAGGACCGCATGACCCACGCCCACACCCACACCCAGGTCCTGGTCGTCGGGGGCGGGCCCGTCGGGATGCTCGTCGCCGCCGAGCTCGGGCACCACGGCGTCTCCACCGTCCTGCTCGAAGCCGAACCGCGGACCGTCGACCGGCCCAAGGCCGGCACCCTGCACGCCCGCACCGCGCAGGGCCTGGCCCGGCGCGGCCATCTGCCCGCGCCCGTCGCGACCGAGGAACTGCTGGGGCGCGGCCGCGCCGACGCGTTCCACTTCGCGGGCATGCCGGGACTCGCCATCACCGCCCCCGCCACCGAGCCCGGACCCGTGCTCGGCCGCTCCCAGGCCGACCTGGAACGGGACTTCGAGCACCGGGCCCGCGAACGGGGCGTCACCGTACTGCGCGGACACCGCGTGACCGACATCGTCCCGGGACCCGACGCCGTCCAGGTCACCGCCCAGGGGCCGGACGGCTTACGGCAGTTCACCGCCGAGTACGCCGTCGGTGCGGACGGCGCCCGCAGCACGGTGCGCGAGCGGCTCGGCTTCGCCGCGGACACCCACCCGGCCACCATGTCCGCCCTCCTCGGCCTGGTACGGCTGACCGACCCGGACAGCGTGCCGTACGGCTGGCACCGCACCCCGCGCGGCTGGACGGTCGCGGGCGTCTCCCCGTACGGACACAGCAGGTTCATCACGATGGACTTCCGCGGCCCGCACCCCGACCGGCACTCCCCGCTCACCCTCGACGAGCTGCGCCGGGAGGCCGAGCGCGTCATCGGCCACCGCGTGCCGATGGCCGACCCGCGATTCCTCTCCCGTTTCAGCGACTTCGCCCGGCTGGTGCGCCATTACCGCCAGGACCGGGTGTTCCTCGCCGGCGACGCCGCCCACATCCACTTCCCCGTGGGCGGGCAGGGCCTCAATCTGGGTCTGCAGGACGCGCTCAACCTGTCCTGGAAGCTCGCGCACACCCTCGCGGGCACCGCGGGCAAGGACCTGCTCGACACCTACGACGCCGAACGCCGGCCCGCCGGTCAGCGCGTCATCGACAACACCCGGGCCCAGCTCGCCCTGATGCGGCCGGACCCCGGGCTCGACCCCCTGCGCGACCTCGTCACCGAACTCCTCGCGATCGACGCGGTCAGCACCCACGTAGGCCACATGATCAGCGCCCAGGAGACGGTGTACCCCGCGCGCACCGGGCGCGGCTCCCGCTGGGAGGGCCGCTTCCTGCCGAACCTGCCGCTCACCACCAACGGCGGCCCGACCGACCTGACCCGGCTGCTGCTGCCGGGCCGTCCCCTCCTGCTCCTGCTCGGGGAGGCCGGCCGGGCCCACGGCGAGCAGGGCGCGGGCTGGACCCACGTGGTGCGCACGGTGTCCGCGACGTCGGCCCGGCCGCTGCCCTGGGACGCGGTCCTCGTCCGCCCCGACGGGTACATCGCCTGGGCCCCGGACGGCGGCTCCCTGGCCGGCGCCCTGGACCACTGGTTCGGCGAACCCCGTCGGCAGGCATGAAAAAAATGCCCTCCGGCACTGCGTTTACGCAGGTCGGAGGGCATTTGAGATGTGGAGCCTAGGAGATTCGAACTCCTGACATCTGCCTTGCAAAGGCAGCGCTCTACCAACTGAGCTAAGGCCCCATGGAAGTGGACGCACCGGTCCCCTGCGGGAGGTGTGGTCGTTCCGCAGAACAGACTACCGGGTGTACCCCCTCATCTCGCAAAATGATAGGGACTCCCGCCGTGCGACCACTCTCCGTAAGATGCTCGCGAGGTTCGCACCAGCGAAGGGGAGTAGATAAGAGTGGACGCAGTACAACAAGAGGCCACGGCCAGAGCCAGAGAGCTTCAGCGCAGTTGGTACGGGGAGCCGCTGGGAGCGCTCTTCCGCCGGCTCATAGATGACCTCGGCTTGAACCAGGCCCGCCTCGCTGCCGTCCTCGGACTGTCGGCGCCCATGCTGTCCCAGCTGATGAGCGGCCAGCGAGCCAAGATCGGGAACCCGGCCGTGGTCCAGCGCGTCCAGGCCCTCCAGAATCTCGCCGGCCAGGTGGCCGACGGTAGCGTCAGCGCGGGGGAGGCCACCGACCGGATGGACGAGATCAAGAAGACCCAGGGGGGCTCCGTCCTCAGCAACAGCGGCCAGACCACCACCAGCTCCGGCGCACCCACGGTCAAGCGGGTCGTCCGCGAGATCCAGTCGCTGCTGCGCTCGGTCTCCGCGGCCGGCGACATCATCGACGCGGCGAACACCCTCGCCCCCAGCCACCCGGAACTGGCAGAGTTCCTCCGGGTGTACGGCGCGGGCCGCACCGCCGACGCGGTCGCCCACTACGAGGCCCACCAGAACTGACACGCACGGGGGCGGACGACGGGTGACGGGGGACGGGCGCAGCGATGGGTGAGGTCTTCGCCGGTCGGTACGAGCTGATCGATCCGATCGGACGCGGTGGCGCAGGTGCCGTATGGCGGGCCTGGGACCACCGCCGCCGTCGCTACGTGGCCGCGAAGGTCCTCCTGCAGAGCGATGCACACACGCTCCTGCGGTTCGTACGGGAGCAGGCACTGCGGATCGACCATCCGCACGTACTGGCTCCGGCCAGCTGGGCGGCCGACGACGACAAGGTCCTCTTCACCATGGACCTGGTCGGCGGCGGCTCGCTCGGCCATGTGATGGGGGACTACGGGCCCCTGCCGCCCCGTTTCGTGTGCGGCCTGCTCGACCAGCTCCTGTCGGGGCTCGCGGCGGTGCACGCGGAAGGCGTGGTGCACCGCGACATCAAACCGGCCAACATCCTGATGGAGGCCACCGGAACCGGGCGGCCGCACCTGCGCCTGTCCGACTTCGGCATCTCCATGCGCAAGGGCGAGCCCCGGCTGACCGAGACCGACCTCGTGGTCGGCACGCCGGGCTATTTCGCCCCCGAGCAACTCCTGGGCGCCGAGCCCGACTTCCCCGCCGACCTCTTCGCCGTGGGGCTGGTCGCCCTGTACCTCCTCCAGGGCCGCAAGCCCGATTCCCGGGCACTGGTGGAGCACTTCTTCGCGCAGGGCACCCCGGGCGCCCCCGAAGGCGTTCCCGCACCGCTCTGGGACGTCATCGCCGGTCTCCTGCAGCCGGACCCCCAGAGCCGCTTCCGGACGGCCACAGGGGCGCGCAAGGCCCTTGCCGAGGCCGTGGAACTGCTGCCGCCGCCCGCCCCGGACGAGGATCCGGTGGAGGTGTTCGACCAACTCGGTCCGCTGCCGCCCGGATTCGGCCCGCAGGGCCCGCTGAGCACGGCGGCCGCGACCCCGCAGGCGCCCGCCGCCGAGGCCGTGGCACCGGGGGCTTCCGCCTCCGTGACGGTGCCCGCGGAGCCGATCCGGCCCGACCCGCGCGGTACGGCGGGGACGGCCCCGGTGGCCCGCACCGCGCCGACGACCCCGTACCCGGCCGCTCCCGCCTCTCCCACCGTCCCCGTCACCGCCGTCCCGGCCCAGGTGCCCGCGTACGGGCCTTCGGAGACGGGCAGCTTCCACCTGCCGCCGCCGAGCGCGCCGGCCGCCCCGGTCCCCTCGGCCCCCGCCGGGACGCCGGTCCGGTCGGGCGGCGGGATCGCCCCGCCCCCGGCGAAGGCGGTGGCCTCGCTGCTCGCCGCGGCGCTGCTCTGCTTCGCGGTGGGCGTCTGGGCCCTCACCCGGCTGTAGGACCGCGCCCCCGCCGCCCGAGCAGCGTCCAGCCGCCCAGCACCAGCAGCAGGACGGTCCCGGCACCGAATCCGGCGCCGGCCACGATCCGCATCGTGGAGTGCCGCTCGGCGGCCTCGGCGGCCTCCGGGGCGGTGAGCCCCTCCTCGGCCGCGGCCCGGTCCCCGTCGCCCACCCCGAAGCCTCCCGCGGCCGGACTGCCCTGGTACGCGGGCGCCTTGGCCGGCGTACCGGTGACGTCCAGGCGCAGGGTCAGCGGCACGGGCGCCGCGTCCTCGGTGAAATCGGCGACCTTCGCGCCCATGGTCACCGCCACGTAGTACCAGCCCGCGAGGGAGACCGGCTTCACGCCCGGGTCAGCTGCGAAGCGGTTCTCGTACGCGACGGGCGGGGTCTTCTCCAGGGTGATCCCGGCCTGCTTGCCGTCGTACGAGGTGTCCTTGTCGGAGATCAGGCCCCGGTACGGGCTGTAGAGGGACACGGTGAGCCCGCCCGAGGCGGAGCCGTAGGTCTTGGTCATCTTCGCCGCGGCCAGTTCGGCGCCGAGGCCCAGCTGCTGCCCCCAGTCCAGCGGGACCCGGTAGAAGCGGGTCTGCCCGGGCCGCATCTCGTCGCGCCACACACCGGCGCCCAGGGCGCGGGCGTCGTTGAAGCCGGTGCCGCCGCTGCGGGGCACCGCCTCGGTGCCGGGCAGCACGGGGGCGCCCGAGGGCCAGGTGCTGGGCGCGGTGGTGGGGACGGCCGCGCCGAGTCCGGGCTCCCGCTGGACCTTGATCTCCAGCGGCCAGGGGCTCTGGTCGTAGCCCTTGGCCGAGGTCCGCGTGACCTTGGCGTAGTAGACGCCCGCGGGCGCGCAGTCCTCGTCCTCGGCGCCCCGGCGGACGCCGGCGGCGCCGATCGGGTAGGGGTCGTAGCCGAAGTTCGCCCGGCCGGCGCTGCGCGGGCAGGAGCGCCCGGCGGTGGTCATGACCTCCACGGCGATGCCGTCGCCGCCGGAGACCTTCGCGCCCGCCGCGGGGCGGACGACGGCGGAGACGTAGACGTCGGACCCGTCCTGGCCGAGGACGAGCCGGTACACGCGTTCCCCGGGCCCGAGCGTGTCCTGGTAGACGTTCCCGGCCTCGATCTGCGGGGCGTCGGCCGTGGAGGGCTTGCCCTCGATCACCTTGGCGCCGTCCGCGGCCCGGTAGGTCGGCAGGGGCCCGGGCGCGGCCCCCTCGGCGTACGCGGCCCCCGGCGCTCCCGCCACCAGGCCCAGGGCCGCCGCCCACGCTGTCGTCCGTCCCCGAACCATCACGCCCACCCCGAGTTTGCTCGCGCAAGCCAAATCTTTACATAACGGAAGTTTTCGTCACAGAGCAGCACAAAGCCCCGGCCGCAGCGGCAGCCGGGGCTTCATGAGATCAGCCTTGGGTCTCACACACCGGAACCAGAGGGCACGGAGTCAGTTGCCTCCGTCCACAGGTCCTGCTCGGCGCGGTCCGCCTGGATCTGGCGGTACACGAGGAGCCCGCCGATGGCGGCCAGTGCGACCAGGAGCAGCTTCTTCACCGCGCGACCTCGTCTTTCGTTGACGTAGGGGACTTCTGGCGCCCAACAATACACACCGACCGATACCGATCGGTGACCTGCCGGTCCACCAACTGACCCAACGACAAAGACCCCCAGGCCTTGGCCTGGGGGTCTTCGACACTGTGGGGCTAACAGGATTTGAACCTGTGGCCTCATCCTTATCAGGGATGCGCTCTAACCAACTGAGCTATAGCCCCATCCGCGCTGCGCGCTGACTCCTGAAGATTAGCGCACAGACCCGGTCAGGCCAAAATCCGTTGTCCGGGGGCGTCTGCGCAGGTCATCCGACCCGTCGCGGGCGCCCGGGCGGAGGGCCTACTCGTCCTCGGCGAGGGTGAGCTCCACACCGCCGACGAAGCCCGCCGACAGGTTGTAGATGAACGCGCCCAGCGTCGCCAGTGCCGTCGCCAGCACCACGTCGATCACCGCGATGACCGATGTGAAGATCAGAACGCGCGGCAGCGACAGGAACGACTGGAGGTCGAAGCCGTTGCCCTCGTTCGAACCGGTCGCCTCGCTGATCGTGCCGCCGACGGTCGAGAAGACGCCCATCGCGTCCATGACCATCCACAGCACGGCCGCCGCCACGATCGTGCAGATGCCCAGCGCGATCGACAGCAGGAAGCTGACCTTCATCACCGACCACGGGTCGGCCTTGGCCACCCGCAGCCGCGCCTTGCGCGTGCGGGGGGCCGTACGGACCCCCGTGCGCGGCTTGCGCTGCGCGCCCGCTCCCGTGCCGCCCTGCGCCGTCGCGGGGCCCGAGGGCGCCGGGTAGGCCTGCGGCGGGTGGTACGGCTGTGCGGGCTTGTCCTGGCCGGCGTCCGCGCCGGCCGACGGCTTCGGACCTCGGGTGTCCGTCACGGTTCCCCCCTGGGAGTCCGCGGCAGGGCCACGGGCACCGTTCGCTCCAGTCTTGGCCGGTCCGGCGCCCGTGGCTCCACTCACGACTTACTCCTCGTGCTCCCCGGCCGAGGGCTGCGTGCCCTCGGCGGCCTCGGCGGCCTGTCCGTCGGCCACCTCGGTGTCGTTCTCGTCGGCCTCGACCTCGTCAGCTTCCTGACCGGCCTCGGCGTTCCGGGCGATGCCGACCACGGCATCGCGCTTGCCCAGGTTGATCAGCTGGACGCCCATGGTGTCACGGCCGGTCTCCCTGACTTCGTTGACGCGCGTACGAATCACACCACCGCCGAGCGTGATGGCGAGAATCTCGTCGCTCTCGTCGACCACGAGCGCCCCGACGAGCGATCCGCGGTCCTCCACGATCTTGGCGGCCTTGATACCCAGACCGCCACGGCCCTGGACGCGGTACTCGTCGACCGGCGTCCGCTTGGCGTAGCCGCCGTCGGTCGCGGTGAAGACGAACGTACCCGGCCTGACAACGTTCATGGAGAGCAGTTCGTCACCTTCTCGGAAACTCATGCCCTTCACGCCCGAGGTGGCGCGGCCCATCGGACGCAGCGCGTCGTCGGTGGCCGTGAAGCGGATCGACTGCGCCTTCTTGCTGATCAGCAGCAGGTCGTCCTCGGCGGACACCAGCTCCGCACCGATCAGCTCGTCGTCGCTGCCGTCCGCGGTCTCCCGGAGGTTGATCGCGATGACGCCGCCCGAGCGGGGCGAGTCGTAGTCCTTGAGCGCCGTCTTCTTCACCAGGCCGCCCTTGGTGGCCAGGATCAGGTAGGGCGCCGCCTCGTAATCGCGGATCGCGAGGATCTGGGCGATCTTCTCGTCCGGCTGGAAGGCCAGCAGGTTCGCCACGTGCTGCCCGCGGGCGTCGCGGCCGGCGTCCGGGAGCTCGTACGCCTTGGACCGGTAGACCCGGCCCTTGTTCGTGAAGAACAGCAGCCAGTGGTGCGTGGTGGAGACGAAGAAGTGGTCGACCAGGTCGTCCTGCTTCAGCTTGGTGCCGCGCACGCCCTTGCCGCCGCGCTTCTGCGAGCGGTAGTCCTCGGTCTTGGTGCGCTTGACGTAGCCGCCGTGCGTGATCGTGACGACGATGTCCTCTTCGGCGATCAGGTCCTCGATGGACATGTCACCGTCGAAGGGCACCAGCTTGGAACGCCGGTCGTCGCCGAACTTCTCGACGATGGCCGCCAGTTCCTCGCTGACGATGGTGCGCTGACGCTCCTCGGAGGCCAGGATCGCGTTGTACTCGTTGATCTTGGCCTGGAGCTCGTCGTGCTCGGCGACGATCTTCTGCCGCTCCAGGGCCGCGAGGCGGCGGAGCTGCATCTCCAGGATCGCGTTCGCCTGGATCTCGTCGATCTCCAGGAGGCCCATCAGGCCCTCGCGCGCGATCTCGACCGTGTTGCTGCGCCGGATCAGCGCGATGACCTCGTCGATCGCGTCCAGCGCCTTGAGCAGACCGCGCAGGATGTGGGCGCGCTCCTCCGCCTTGCGCAGGCGGAACTTCGTGCGCCGGACGATGACCTCGATCTGGTGCGTCACCCAGTGGCGGATGAACGCGTCGATCGACAGCGTGCGCGGCACGCCGTCCACCAGCGCCAGCATGTTCGCGCCGAAGTTGGTCTGCAGCTCGGTGTGCTTGTAGAGGTTGTTCAGCACGACCTTGGCGACGGCGTCGCGCTTCAGCACGATCACCAGGCGCTGGCCGGTCCGCGACGAGGTCTCGTCACGGACGTCGGCGATGCCGCCGACCTTGCCGTCCTTCACCAGGTCCGCGATCTTCTGCGCGAGGTTGTCGGGGTTGGTCTGGTACGGGAGCTCCGTGACCACCAGGCACTGGCGGTTCTGGATCTCCTCGACCTCCACCACCGCGCGCATCGTGATGGAGCCGCGACCGGTCCGGTACGCCTCCTCGATGCCCTTGCGGCCCACGACCAGGGCGCCCGACGGGAAGTCGGGGCCCTTGATCCGCTCGATGAGCGCGTCCTGGAGCTCCTCGTGCGTGGCCTCCGGGTGTTCCAGCGCCCACTGGGCGCCGGCCGCGACCTCGCGGAGGTTGTGCGGCGGGATGTTGGTCGCCATGCCGACGGCGATGCCGGCGCTGCCGTTGACCAGCAGGTTCGGGAAGCGCGCCGGAAGGACCGTCGGCTCCTGGTTGCGGCCGTCGTAGTTGTCCTGGAAGTCGACGGTCTCCTCGTCGATGTCCCGGAGCATCTCCATGGCCTGCGGCATGAGCTTGCACTCGGTGTAGCGCATCGCGGCCGCCGGGTCGTTGCCCGGGGAGCCGAAGTTGCCGTTGCTGTCCACCAGCGGCATGCGCATCGACCACGGCTGGGCCAGGCGGACCAGGGCGTCGTAGATCGAGCTGTCACCGTGCGGGTGGTAGGTACCCATGACGTCGCCGACGACACGGGCGCACTTGTAGAAGCCCTTCTCGGGCCGGTAGCCGCCGTCGTACATCGCGTACAGCACGCGGCGGTGCACCGGCTTGAGGCCGTCGCGCACGTCCGGCAGGGCGCGCGAGACGATGACGGACATCGCGTAGTCGAGGTAGGAGCGCTGCATCTCCGTCTCGAGCCCGACGGGCTCGATGCGCATCACGGGCTGCTCCTCCGCGGAGTTCTCTGCGGTAGGGGTGGTTTCGTCGGCCATTGCTGGTCAGAAGTCCTTTCAGGCGGCGGTCAGCGGAGCCGACTCAGATGTCGAGGAAGCGGACGTCCTTGGCGTTGCGCTGGATGAAGGAGCGCCGTGCTTCGACGTCCTCACCCATCAGCACCGAGAACAGGTCGTCGGCCTGCGCCGCGTCGTCCAGCGTGACCTGGCCGAGGACACGGTGGTCCACGTCCAT
>NZ_JBVIAH010000018.1:155470-211525 GCF_055574035.1 Streptomyces sp. NPDC030021 | reverse complement strand
GGGCTCCTTTTTCTCCCTCCCCTGCGGGGGTCCGGCCCTCACCCATTAACCCCCCGACACCCCCCCCCCCCCCCCCGCCCCCCCCACCCCCTGACCAGGACTCGGGGCGATCGGCGGTGGCGGGGGATCCGCGTCCGGGGAGACCGGTCAGGCCCGGCTGCTGCGGAGCGGACGGCGACGGCGCACCACGTGGGCGCCGGCGCCGAGGGCCGCGGCGCCCACGAGGCCCGCACCGATGGCGGTCTCGGCGGTGGACGGGCCGAAGGATCCGCCGATGCCACCCTGCGAGGGGTTGCCCTCCAGGATCGTGAAGCGGTGCGTGGCGACCAGGTTGCTGTCGTTGCACTTGACCGACAGCGTGTGGTGCCCCGGCGAGGCGTGGTTGAAGATCCGGACGGTCGCGAAGCCGATCGACCCCGCGGACAGGTTGGCCGGCGGAAAGTTGCCGTGCGACGTGACGGTACCGCCGTGACCGCAGCCCGCCGCGCTCACCTGCATCGTGGAACCCTGGTGCACGGAGTACGGGTTGACGGAGATGTTGCTGGGGCCATTCCCACCCCCATTCCCACCCCGACCCCCGGGGTCCTGGTTCGCGGAGGCGAACGGGGCACTGAGGCCGATCACGGCGCAGGCTGCCGCCGTCACGGTAAGAGCGCGCAAGACACGCATGGTGGAACCTCCAGCGGGAAGCGCCCCGGAGCGTCGGCCCCGGATGATCGACGAGAACGCCTCCCACGTCGAACCCTCGGGTCGTCCTGCAGTCTCCGCATTTCCGGCTTTGGGCCGCCCGGTTGAGCGACACGCCGAAGGGCGGGAAATGCAACTGACGGATCCGCAGGTCACGACCCGTCAGGCATTTATGTGACGATTACCTGGATGGGCGCACCCCTTCCGGCCCCCTCCGGGTGGCGGCCACCCGTTCGCCCTTCCCCCCTCGCCGTCCTGCCGACTCGGCCTTAGCGTGCGTGAAGTAGGGCGTACAGGGGCGGGACAGGAACGCGGGTCGGGACCCCCGCGTCGGGAAGGGAGAACGATGGGCGAGGACGAGACCGGGCAGTCACGCAAACGCTCACCGTGGGGCGTACTCGCCCTGGTCATGCTCACCGGCCTCGCCATGGTGCGCAACGGTGTGAATGTCGGCGACGGGCCGCCGCAGCCCACCGCGGCCTCGGCCGTCGCGGTGACGTCCGACCAGTTGCCGGCGGATCCGCCCACGCCCCCGGCGGACATGGAGGTGCTGGAGCACTCGTCGGTCCAGCGCATCCGGATTCCCACGATCAACGTGGACGCGCCGGTGATGACGGTCGGGCTGGACGCGGAGGGCTGGATCGACGCGCCGCCGCCGCAGGACCGAAATCTCGCCGGCTGGTACCTCAACGGCATCTCGCCCGGCCAGCGGGGCTCTGCGGTGATCGTCGGGCACGTGGACAACGCGCAGGGCCCCGCGGTCTTCTACGGCCTCGGCTCGGTCAAGCCGGGCAACCACATCGAGGTGGAGCGGTACGACGGCCGCACGGCGGTGTTCGAGGTCTACGGGGTGGAGGTGTTCTCCAAGGAGGCCTTCCCCGGGGCCCGTGTGTACGGGGACACCGGGCACCCGGAACTCCGGGTGATCACCTGCGGCGGCGGATACTCGAAGGCCCGCGGCTACGACGGCAACGTGGTCGTCTTCGCCCGCATGGTGGAGGCCCGCTGAGCCCGCGGGTATCCGCCGCGGCCGGCTCCGGTTCAGCGGGGCGGCAGCACCGGGAGGGTCATCCGGTAGCCCCGTGCGAGCAGTTGGGGAAGGTACGAGGAGATCGCCTGGACGCTCTGCGACCGGTTGCCGCCGGCGTCGTGCGAGAGGACGATCACGCCGGGGGCCGCGCCGCCCAGGACCCGGGAGATGATCGTCGGGGTCCCCGGTTCCTTCCAGTCCAGGGTGTCCACGGTCCAGGCGAGCGGCTCCATGCCGAGCTCGGCCCCGATCTCGAAGGCGGCCCGGTTCCAGGCCCCGTAGGGGGCCCGGAACCACAGCGGCGCCTCGCCCACGGTCTGCTGTACGACCTCGCTCGTGCGGCCGATCTCGGAGGCGAGGGCGGGGCGGCTGAGGCTGGGGATGAGCGGGTGGGTCCAGGTGTGGTTGCCGATGACGTGGCCCTCGTCGACCATCCGGCGCAGCAGGTTCCGGTTCTCGGTGGCCATCTCCCCGCAGACGAAGAACATGGCGCGTACGCCGTACCGGGCGAGGGTGTCGAGGATGGCGGGGGTGTAGCGGGGGTCCGGGCCGTCGTCGAAGGTGAGCACCATGCCGGCCGACGCGGCTTCGGCGGCGGGGAGTTCCAGGATGGGCCGGGACCTTACGGCCGGCTTCACGGCCGCCGCGCGCACCGGCGCATCGGCGGTCATCGGCTGCAGCCGGTAGGACTTCTCGGGCAGCGCCTGCGCCCGCAGCCCCGGCGCACCGGCCGCGGGCCGCGCCCCCGGCCCGGCCGGCGCTGCGGACCCGCCCGGTCCGGGCCCCGGGGTACCGGTACCGCTCTCACCACCCACGCTGAGCAGCCCGGAGGCCGCGGCGACCCCGAGGAAGACGGCGGTACGCAGGACTGTGCGCCGCCCTACTGTCGGCTCGTCATTTTTCATTATTACTACGTATCAACGACATCGCCGAAGTTGTCGAGAGGCGCGGACGCACCCTGTTCCCCTCACTCGGTCGGCCGACCCCGCCGGCCCCCGGCCCGGTCAGCCGCGGCGGACCAGGGGGAAGGGGAGGGTCTCGCGGATCGTCAGGCCCGTGAGGAACATGACGAGGCGGTCCACGCCGATGCCGAGGCCGCCCGTGGGCGGCATCGCGTACTCCAGGGCGTCGAGGAAGTCGTTGTCGAGTTCCATCGCCTCCGGGTCGCCGCCCGCCGCGAGCAGGGACTGGGCGGTGAGGCGGCGACGCTGTTCCACCGGGTCGGTCAGCTCCGAGTAGGCGGTGCCCAGTTCGGTTCCGAAGGCGACCAGGTCCCAGCGTTCGGCGAGCCTGGGGTCCCGGCGGTGCTGGCGGGTGAGCGGGGAGACATCGGTGGGGAAGTCCTTGTAGAAGGTGGGCAGCTTGGTGCGCTCCTCCACGAGGCGCTCGTACATCTCCAGCACCACGTCGCCGCGGGTGTCCTCGGGGGCGTGCGGGACCGACGCCCGGTCGCACAGCCGGCGCAGCACCCCTTCCTCGGTGTCGGCGCCGACCTCCTCGCCGAGGACCTCGCTGATGGCCCCGTACATGGTCTTGACCGGCCAGGTTCCGGAGATGTCGTGGACGACGAGCTTTCCGTCCGGTCCCGCCTTGTGGGCGATGGGCGAGCCGAAGGCGGCGGTGGCGGCGCCCTGGATCAGTTCGCGGGTGAGGTCGAGCATCACGTCGTAGTCGGCGAAGGCCTGGTAGGCCTCCAGCATCGTGAACTCGGGGTTGTGCTTGTAGGAGACGCCCTCGTTGCGGAAGGTGCGGCCCATCTCGAAGACCTTCTCCATGCCGCCGACGCAGAGCCGCTTGAGGTAGAGCTCGGGCGCGATGCGCAGGTACAGGTCGAGGTCGTAGGCGTTGATGTGGGTGCGGAAGGGACGGGCGTTGGCGCCGCCGTGGATCTGCTGGAGCATCGGTGTCTCGACCTCCAGGTAGCCGCGGTCGAGCAGTCCCTGGCGCAGGGCCTGGACCGCGCTGGAGCGGGCCCGTACGACGTCGCGGGCCTCGGGGCTCGCGACGAGGTCGAGGTAGCGGCGCCGGACGCGGGCTTCGGGGTCGGCGAGGCCCTTGCGCTTGTCGGGGAGGGGGCGCAGGCACTTGCCGGTGAGCTGCCAGGACCGGACCACGAGGGACAGCTCGCCCGCCTTGCTGGCGCCGGTCTCGCCGCTGACGAGCACATGGTCGCCGAAGTCGACCTGCGAGGTGAAGGAGTCCAGTACCCCGGCCCCGGTCTCGTCGCGGTTGAGCATCAGCTGTATGTCCCCGGACCAGTCCCGCAGGACGGCGAAGACCACGCCGCCGAGGTCGCGTACGAGCATCACGCGTCCGGCGAGGGTGGCCTGTTCGCCGGTGCGGGCGCCGGGCGGGAGGGCGGGGTGGCCGGGGGAACCCTCGTGGGTGGCCTTCAGTTCCGCGACGGTGTGGGTGCGCGGGCGGATCCCCACCGGGTAGGGGTCGGTGCCGGCCGCCCGGATGCGGTCCAGCTTCGCGTGGCGGACGCGCACCTGCTCGGGCAGCCGCTCGGCCGGTGGCCCCGCGGCCTCCTGCTCGACCGCGTCCAGGCCGAGGGAGTCGATGGAGGGCAGTCCCTCGGTGGTGACGGGGGCGGTGAGGCCCTTGGGGTGGCCGTTGCCCCACAGGGTGCGCAGGCTGGGTACGGAGACGAAGCCCTCGGCGATGCCGGAGGCGAGGCTGACCCGGGCGAGCGAGCCGGCGTCCTGGTAGCAGAGGAAGCGCGGGTACCACTCGGGGTTGTACTTGACGTTCGAGCGGTAGAGCGCCTCCAGCTGCCACCAGCGGGAGAAGAAGAGGAGCAGCCTGCGCCACAGCTTGAGAACGGGGCCGGCGCCGATCCGGCCGCCCTCCTCGAAGGCGGAGCGGAAGACGGCGAAGTTGAGGGAGATCCGGTGCACGCCGAGGCCGGGGGCCGCGGCGCAGAGCTGGGCGACCATGAACTCCATGACTCCGTTGGGGGCGGTGCGGTCGCGGCGCATGAGGTCGAGGGAGATGCCGTCCTTGCCCCAGGGGACGAAGGAGAGCAGGGCGATCAGCTCGCCCTGGTCGTCGAAGGCCTCGACCAGCAGGCAGTCACCGTCGGCGCGGTCGCCGAGCCGGTCCAGGGCCATGGAGAAGCCGCGCTCGGTCTCGGTGTCCCGCCATCTGTCGGCGCTCTCCACGATCCTCTGCATCTCGTCCTGGGAGAGGGCAGAGTGGCGGCGGACGACGGTGGTGGCCCCGGTGCGCCGGACCCGGTTGACGGCCTGCCGGGTGACGCGCATGTCGCGGCCGTCGAGGTCGAAGTGGGCCACGTGCAAGATGGCCTCGTCGCCCAGCTGCAGTGCGCCGAGCCCGGAGCGGCCGTAGGCGGTGGCGCCGTCCTCGGAGGCACCCATGACGGCGGGCTGCCAGCCGTAGCGCCGGGCCACGGCCAGCCAGGCGTCGATGGCGGCGGTCCAGGAGGCGGGGTCGCCGACCGGGTCCCCGCTGGCGAGGCAGACGCCGGCCTCGACACGGTAGGTGACGCCGGCCTTGCCGTTGGGGGCGAAGACGACGGCCTTGTCGCGCCGGGTGGCGAAGTAGCCGAGGGAGTCGTTGCGTCCGTAGGCGCCGAGGAGGGCGCGGATGCGGGGCTCCTCGTCGCCGTGCAGGGCGGCGGTCAGGCGCTGGGAGCGGAAGAGGGTCATGGCCGCGTTCAACAGGGCGACGGCGCCGAAGAGGCCGAGCAGGAAGGAGAGCGGGCGGGGTGGGTGGCCGTCGAACTCCCGGGCCGAGAAGAGGCCGCCGAAGACCTCCTTGGCGGCCCAGTCCAGCCACTGGCCCCTGGGCAGGGTGCCGGGGAAGAGGGCGACGAGCGCCCAGCCCGCGAGTACGGCGGTGAGCAGGCCGAGGCCGAGCACGAACAGGGCGTGCCACAGCGCTCCGGGGCGGGAGGCGGCGTAGAACTCGTCGCGGGCGGCGATCAGCACGGCCAGCGCGGCGACGGCGATGATCATGGACGGGATGCCGATCCAGTACTCGCCGACGGCCATCTCCAGCACGTCGTCGACGATCAGCAGGGCCAAATAGGTGATGACGATCCACCAGGCGACCTTCTTGCGGGTGCCGAGGGCCGCGGCGAGGAGGAAGAGGAAGACGGCGTAGGCGAGGTTCGCGCTGACCGGGACGACGATCAGGTCGAGGAACCGCACGATGTGCCGCAGGAGCCGCCGCAGCGTGGGCGAGAGCGCGAGCAGGGCGCAGAGCAGGCCGAGCGTTCCGAAGAACGCGCCGAATCCGTCGGGCACCCGGTTCAGGAAGCGGTTCCGGGTTCCGTGCTTCTCCTCCACGGTGGCGCTGCTGGCACTCATGGTTCGCACTGTAGGGAGGGCGGCGCCGGTGCGCGCGCCGAGCGGGAGTGCCGCTTCCCCGGGCCGTGCCCACGGGCCTGCGCAGGCCATGCGCAGGCCATGCCCGGGCCGCGCCCCGGGCGTTGCGGGGCACGGCCTATCCTCGGCAGGGTGACGGAGCACGTGAACACGGAATTCGAACGCGGTACCGACGGCCCGAAGGTGATCCTGGCCGGGGTGGACGGGTCGGAGTCCTCGCTGCGGGCCGCGGCCTACGCGGCGGGGCTGGCCCGGCGGCAGAACGCCCTGCTGGCCCTGGTGTACGTCCAGCCGGTGATCCCGGCCGGCGCTGCGCTGGGCGCGCCGGTGGCGGACACCACCGGGGAGATCGCGGAGGGCCTGGTGGCCGAGATCCGCGCGTCGGCCGAGCGGCTCAGGGGCATCTACGAGGTGCGCTGGCAGTTCCACACCTTCCGCGGCGACCCCTACTCCGGCCTGGTGAGCGCGGCGGACGAGCTGATGGCGGACGCGGTGGTGGTAGGCGCCTCCGAGCAGGCGGGCCACCGCATCGTGGGGTCGGTGGCGATCCGCCTGGTCAAGGCGGGCCGCTGGCCCGTCACCGTGGTTCCGTAAGGCTGCCGGGTCCCGGGTCCCGTCCCGTACCCGGTCCTACCTGCCCATGGTCAGGCCGTCCTTGGCGGCGCCGCGGCTGAGGACGGCCTCGCTGATGGCGTCCCGGGCGCTCTCGTAGTCCTCGCGGCCGGGGTCCTTGGCGAGCGCGTCGGGCAGGTGGACGACCCGGCCCGCGGACAGGTCCATCATCTGCGGCACGAACTCGGCCTTCGCGACCCGCCAGCGCTGCCCGGCGACGGCCGGCGGGGCGAAGGTGAACCGGCCGATCGAGCCGTAGTTGCCCCGCATGTCGCGCGCACCCGTGTAGTTGAACATCTCGCCCGCGACCTGGTCGCCCATGCCGTAGACGATCCAGGTCCCGTTGACCTTCTCGTAGGGCTGGGGGATATGAGCGTGCGTGCCGATGATCATGTCGATGTCGGGGCGGCCGCCGGTCTGCGAGGCGGTCAGCGCCTTGCCGACCGAGAGCTGGGTCCCGTCCGGCTCGGTCTCCCATTCCGTGCCCCAGTGCACGCTCACCAGCACCACGTCCGCGCCCGCCTTCCGGGCCGCCCGCGCATCCGCGATGATCTTGTCCTGTTTCATCAGGTTGACCGCCCACGGCTGGCCGTCGGGCATCGGATAGCCGTTGGTGTCGTAGGTGTACGCGAGGTGCGCCACCTTGGCGGAGCCCGCCGTGTACGTGGTCACCGTGGCCGCCTCGGCGGCCGTGCGGGCCGAGCCGGCGTGCCTCAGGCCGACCTTGTCGAAGCGGTCCAGCGTGCGGCGCAGGCCGGCGCCCCCGTCGTCGAGGGTGTGGTTCGAGGCCGTGGAGCAGCCGTCGTACCCGGCGTCCTTCAGCCCGTCGGCGACCTCCGGCGGCGACTTGAAGGCCGGATAGCCGGAGAAGGGGCCGCCCTCCTCCCCGTAGATGGTCTCCATGTGGCAGAGGGCGAGGTCGGCCGCGGAGACCACGGGCTTGACCCCGGAGAACATCGGCCTGAAGTCGTATCCGTCGCCGTCCGCGTCGTTCGCCGCGCGCTGGATGACGGAGGTGTGCGGCAGTACGTCGCCGCTCGCGACCAGGGTGAAGCCCTGGGCGGCGGGCGATCCGGCGGCGGTGGAGGGGGCGGCCGGTCCCCCGGAGTCGCCGAGGCGGGCCGGCGCGGAGCTCCCGGTGGCCGAGCATCCGGCGGCGGCGGACAGCAGCACGGCCGACAGGAGGGCGAGCACCGGCGGACGGATTCGCGTGGTCATGAGCCCTGCTCTCGTTAATACGATTATCTGACATGTGATCACATGCAATCCATATAACTACACGCCGTAAGTCAAGGAACGGATCCGTCTCGCGGACACACACCCACCCGAACGGCGGACCCGGGCGGCGGCGGACCCGGGTGACGCCGGCCGCCTGCCGTTCGCCGCGCCGTTCGACCGTTCACCGACCCGCACGGCCGCCCGGCGGACGACCCGGGTGCTTGGGCGCAACACCGGGGCCGGACGGTTCCAGGTGGGCTCCGTGCAGGTCAGGGTGGACGGGTCGCCGCCTTCACGGCCCCCCACGCACCCCGGAAGGAGCCCCTCGTGCCGCTCTCCCCCACCCTCCCGCGTACGGACCCCGAGGCACTCGCCGAACTCCAGCGCGACCACGGGCGGGCCCTGTTCGGATTCCTGGTCGGCCTCACGGCGGGGGACGCCCAGCGCGCGGAGGACCTCGTACAGGAGACCCTCGTGCGGGTCTGGCAGCACCCGGAGGCCCTGTCCAGCGGGCACGACTCCATGCGGCCCTGGCTGTTCACGGTGGCCCGGCGCCTCGCGATCGACGCCCGGCGGGCCCGGCTGTCACGGCCGCTGGAGGTGGATCCGGAGGGGCTGGAACAGGCACCCGAGCCCCAGGACGCGGTGGCCGGCTCGGTCACCGCGATCGACGTCCGGCGGGCCGTGGGGTCCCTGGGGCCGGAGCACCGCGAGGTACTGATGCAGGTCTACTTCCGTGACCGCTCGGTGGCCGAGGCGGCCGCCGAGCTCGGCATCCCGGCCGGAACCGTCAAGTCCCGCACGTACTACGCCCTCCGCGCCCTGAAGAAGGGCCTCCAGGGGTACGGATACGGCCTCGGCGCCTGAGCCTGCGGCACGGCGAAAGATCGTGTAACGCCGTGAATAGATGCGGATCGGACATAAAACGCGTCGATTTCGGCATCAGAGCGTGCAAGTTGAGTAAACATCCCCCGCTCCGCGAGCCGCTCGGTGAAGGCTCAGGACTGACGACGGGACGCTCGAAGCGCGGGAGAAGGTGGAACGGTGCAGCCCGAGGGTAGTAACGGCACCAGTGACGGCGGGCTCGCGGTGCCCATGGCCTGGCTGTATGCCGAGTACATCGCGGACGAACTGCTGCGTACGGGCCGGCTCATCCCGGTCAGCACCCTGGAGTTCAGGGCCGGACGGGACACGCTCGCCCTGACGATCTACCTCTCGGACGCGGCCGGTGAGCTCTCCGGCATCCGGGTGGTCTCGCAGCTCGACGAGTGGCTGTCGCTCACGGCGTACGGACACCCGTGGCGCGACTGGGTGCACACCCGGTTCCTCGCGCTCGGCGAGGAGGCCCGGGAGCGCGGCGACGGCGGGGACCCCGACCTGGAACTGGCCCGGGCGGCGTGGCGCTGGCTGGACGGCACCGAGCTGTTCGCCACCAACCTCGACCCCGGGCGGCCCGACCACACCGACTTCCCGCCGGGACTGGACGAGAACGCGCGCGTATGGACCCCGGCCTGGCAACTCGGGCTCCCGCTCGGACACTTGGCGATGCACCTGTTCTGACGAAGCCACGGGCACGGTCACGGGACGCTGAACTCATATGATCAGCAAATTCCTTACCTGGCTCGAAAGGCACTCATCAGTTCCATGGACAGCGAAGCGATCGAGTACGCGCAACGGGTGGCAGCGCGGGTGACGGCCGACGCCGATGACGAAGCCTGGAAGGAACACCGGTGGGCGGTGGCCCGCTTCCTGTCCGGTTCCCGGTCGGCCGCCGAGGAGGAGCGCTGGAGAGGGCGGCTGAACGACTGGAGGGAGCGGATCGTCGCCTCCCTCGCGGCGGACGCCTACGCCGAGGTCGCCGAATCCCAGGACCTCCTCCTGGGCTGGCTCCTGACGGAGCTCCGGCGGAGCGACCACGCCATCGGCTCGCTGCTGGCGCTGTACCCGCCGCCCCGGCCGAAGCCGGAAGCGCCTTCCGTCTCCCCCACGCCGGCGTCGGAAGGCCACGGCGACGGGACCGAGTTCTACTTCGGCGACGTCTTCGCCTTCGTCACCGATTACCTGGCGGTCATGATCCGCCGCCCCCTCGACGGTACGTCCGCGACCTGGTGTCCGCTCTGGTGGGAGCACCCGGAGGCGGGGGCCCGGCTGTCCTCGCTCTGGCTGGCCTGGGAGCACCTGCGCCACGATCCGGCCCTCGGCATGACGACGTGGTGGATCCAGCACGCCGATCCGCACCTGCGGGTCCTGATGGACCCCCGGCAGGGCCCGTTCGCCGCGTGCTCGCCCGAGGGGCACACGCAGGAACCGCTCGGCCCGCTCCCGGTGGAACCGTACGAGCCGACGTAGGCCGTCCCGCCTCAGGGTGAAGTGGCGGGGCGATCCTGAAGCATCAGGTCACCAGCCGCGGTCGGCCGGATCCATCACCAGGCCGGTGAAATCCGCCTCGTTGCGCTCCGCCCGGGTGACGTACCACCGGGCGATGAGCCACATCACCGGATACACCAGCAGGCCGAGTGCCACCCAGACCAGCGGCCCCGACGCGTCGCGCGACAGGGCGAACACCAGCGGCAGGGTCCCGATCAGCGACACGAGCGCCGCCAACGCCCCCAGAGCCGCGCGCAGTTGACTGCGCATGAGGGCCCGGACGTAGGTGGCCCCGAGGGTGGTCTGCTCGGAGATCTCCGAGCGGGCGGGGGTGTGCGCGGGCGGCCGGCGGCGGGCGCCCCGGGGAACCCCGGTGACGATCTCGCGCCGGGGCGGCGACTGCTGCTGCTCCTCGGCCATGGTGCCGGAGTCTACGCAGCGACCGCCTATTTGAGGAGGCGGGAGAGCCGCCGGTCCGCGAGCGGCTTCCCACCGGTCTGGCAGGTGGGGCAGTACTCCAGGGACGAGTCGGCGAAGGACACCGAGCGCACGGTGTCCCCGCAGACCGGGCACGGCTCCCCGGCCCGGCCGTGCACCCGCAGGCCGCTCTTCTTCTCGGCCTTGAGCTTTCCCGCGGCCACCCCGTGGGCCCGGCCGACGGCCTCGCCCAGGGTGCTCCGCACGGCCTCGTAGAGCTGGGTGAGCTGCTCCTGCGTGAAGGAGGCGGCGAGCTTGAACGGCGAGACCCTGGCCGCGTGCAGGATCTCGTCGCTGTAGGCGTTGCCGATTCCCGCGATCACGCTCTGGTCCCGCAGCACGCCCTTGATCTGGCGCCGCTCCCCCGCGAGCAGCGCGGCGAAGGCGTCCCGGTCGAAGCCGTCGGCGAGCGGATCGGGGCCGAGGCGGGCGATGCCGGGCACCTCCTGCGGGTCGTGGACCACGTACACGGCGAGGCGCTTCTGTGTCCCGGCCTCGGTGAGGTCGAAACCGCCCCCGCCGACGAGGGAGACGCGCAGTGCGAGCGGCCCCTTGCCGGGGCGCGGCGGCTGCGCGGGCAGGGTGTCCTGCCAGCGCAGCCAGCCGGCCCGGGCCAGATGCGTGACGAGGTGGAGCTCGCCGACCGGCAGGGCCAGGAACTTGCCGTACCGGGCGGGAGTGCCGGCCGGCTGCCCTTCGAGGGCGGTCAGCGGCGGCTCGTAGGTCTTGAGCACGCTCACGGCGAGCGGGAGGACGCGCTCGACCACCCGCCCGGTGAGGTGCTCGTCGAGGTACTCCCGCAGGGCCTCGACCTCGGGCAGCTCCGGCATGGTCCCAGCCTGCCGCCGCCTCAGGCGAAGCGCGAGCTGGGCACCGGGCCGGGCGAGGCGACGCGGTCGCGGGGTGCCGTGAGCCAGCCGTCGCGGACGGCGGCCACGAAGGCCCGGAAGGCCTCGTCCGGGTCGGGCGGGGTCGCGCCGTCGCCCTCGTCCGGACCGGCGGCGGCCTGCGCGATGTCCCGGGCGATCTCCTCCTCGGGCCGCTGGTCGTCCTTCCAGGGCGGGGAGACGAACTGGCACAGCAGTGCGCTGAAGTCCGCGCTCACCGCGGGCGGATCGGTCCAGCAGGTGGCGTGCTCGGACAGGATCTGGCCGTCGGCGCGCGCGTGCAGGGTGCGCAGGAGGTCCGGGTCGGTCGCGTTCAGGTCGTAGGCGACGACGAGGGTGTCCGTGCGGGCGGGCTCGTACGGTACGGCGGGCAGCCCCAGCACCCGTGCGGCGGCGAGCCCGAGGATCCGGTCGGACCGGCCGGGCAGCAGCGAGACCGTGGTGGGGCGGCGCCCGGCGGCCTCCAGGGCGAGCGCCAGGCGGGCCAGGCCGTGGCGGCACTGCTCGTGGGTGTCCCCGAGGTAGGCGTACCGGCCGGTCATCCCGGCGTCCCAGCCGTACGGGGAGAGCGTGCCCAGGAGGCCGCCGGTGAGGCCGTAGTGCCAGCCGCGCAGGTCGGCGCGGCCGAGCGGATCGGCCTGGCCGGCCGCGCTCTGGGCCCGGCGGGCCTGGCCGGTCCGGTGCAGCCGGCGGAGCTGGCGGTCGTGGGCGCCGGACCACTGCGGGTCCTCGGGGGCGGGGAGGGCGCCGCCGATGCGCTCGGCGGTGTCCAGGTCCCCGGCCAGCAGGGTGTGGTGCACGAGGAGGTACGTCTCGGGCCAGGCGGGCAGCCCCTGGCCGCGGCCGGAGAGCAGGGCGACGGCCTCGGCGTGCCGGTGCTCGTCCTCCAGGGCGGACACCAGCTCGGCGAGGAGCGGCCGCGAGTCGGGGAGCATCCGCAGTGCCTCGCGCAGCGGTGCGACGGCGAGGAAGGCGATGCCGTGCTCGACGCAGGCGTAGCCGAAGTCGTAGAGGGCCTGGGGCTCGCCGGGCCGCTTGGCGGCGGCCTTGGCGGCGCCGGCCAGGTCCTTGAACCCGGCGGCGTCGGCCAGGGCCCGGGCGGCCTTGGCGAGTTCGGTGATCGATGCCGTCTCGGCGTGCGGCCGCAGCGACCGTACCGCTCCGGGCAGATCGTCCTTCTTCAGGAATCGGCGTACTTCATCTATGGCGTTGGTCATCGCCCCCGATCCTCACGGAGCCGCGGCGGGCCCGCAACGGACTTTCCCGGCGGGCCCGCACGGTGGCGGTGGCCTTGTCGTGCGCCGCCCGGGTCAGATCCGGGCGATCAGCGCGTACCGCTCGTCGGTGACGGGTCCGCCCCACAACTCGGCGTCGCCGCTGAGCGGTTCGATCCGCAAGTCGGACACCAGCGGCCGGACGGCGGCTGCCAGGTCCCCGGCGGTGACCCCGCCGTTCCAGGGGAGCGATCCGGCTCCGGCGACATAGGGCACGCCGTTCTCGCCGGCTTCCCGCCACCGCCCCTCGACCAGTACCAGTCGCCCTCCCGGGCCGAGCCGCGCGACCCACGCGCGGAGCGCGGCTCCGGGATCGGGCAGGGTCCACAGCAGGTGCCGGCAGAGCAGGACGCCGTACCGCTCCTGCCCGGTCGGCGGATCCGCGGCGTCGCCGACGAGGAACCGTGCCGCGAGGCCCGCCGCCGCGAGTTTGGCCTCGGCCCGCTCCACCATCCGGGGCGCGAGGTCCACACCGGTCACCCGGTGCCCGGCCTCGGCCAGCAGCAGGGACAGCGACCCGGTACCGCAGCCGACGTCGAGGACGTCGGCCGGCCCGGCGGGCAGCCAGGATCTCAGCAGCCGGGCCCACGCGGCGCGGGTGTGCTCCTGCCGCAGGCCGTGATCCGGTTCGTCGTCGAACGCGGCCGCGGCGGCGTCCCAGTACTCGGTGATGGCGCGGGTGGGTTCGGGCATGCCGATGATCCTGCCGGACGCCACCGGCAACCGGGGGTGACGAAGCGCCGGCCCGCGGCGGGACCGGGTGGGGGTCAGCCCATCACGAACTCGCACCAGACGCATTTGCCGCCGCCCCGCGGCTCCACGCCCCAGACGTCCGCCAGGCGGTCCACCAGCATCAGGCCCCGACCCGAGACGCCCGCCTCCCCCGCCTCGCGGCGGCGCGGCAGTGCGCTGGAGCGGTCCTCCACCTCCACCCGGAGCCGGCGCTGGGGGGCCGCCAGGACCCGTAGGGTCACGATCGCCGGGCCGTCCGTGTGCATCAGGGCGTTGACGATCAGCTCGTCCGCGACCAGTTCGATCTCGTCGGCCCGTTCCCGCGCGCCCCACGACCGCACCGCCGCCCCGATCATGTGCCGGGCCGCCACGAGAGCCTCCGGGTCGCCCGGTGCCACGTGCTGCTGGAGGCGGCCGCCGCCCTGCTGCTGCGCCACCACGTGGCGGCGCAGCAGGAGCAGCGCCATGTCGTCGTCCCCGCCCCGTTCGTCGACGATCTCGCACAGCAGGTCGGCCAGGAGCTGCATGTCCGCCGGTCCGCGGCGGATGTGGGAGGTCAGGAGCTGGATTCCGTCGTCGAGGTCGGCGCCGGGCTGTTCCACCAGACCGTCGGTGCACAGCAGGACCGTTTCCCCGGGGTCCAGCTCCACCGTGGTCACCGGGTACTCCAGGCGGCCGAACTCCGCCGAGAGGCCGAGCGGCATCCCGCCCGCCACCGGGAGCCGGTGGCAGTCCCCGTCGCGGGTGCGCAGCAGCGGGTCGATGTGGCCCGCACGGACCACCTGGAGGACGCCCGTCGAGAGGTCGGCCTCCACGTACGTGCAGGTCGCGAATCGGTCGGTGTCCAGCTCGTGCAGGAAGACCGAGGCCCGGGCCATGACCGTGCCGGGCGAGTGGCCCTCGGCTGCGTACGCGCGCAGCACGATCCGGAGCTGGCCCATGACGGCCGCCGCGTGCGTGTCATGGCCCTGGACGTCGCCGATGACGGCGCCGACCCGGCCACCGGGCAGCGGGATGACGTCGTACCAGTCGCCGCCGATGTCCTGGCCCATCCGGGCGGACCGGTAGCGTACGGCGATCTCCCCGCCGGCGACCGACGGGATCCGCCGCGGCAGCATGGCCTGCTGGAGGCCCTCGGCCAGGTCGTGCTCCTGCTCCAGCAGCATGGCGCGCTGAAGGCTCTGCGCGATGCTGCTGCCCAGGGCGACGAGCAGGTTGCGCTCCTCCTGGGTGAAGCCGTCCTTGTCCTGGTAGAGCAGTCCGATCGCGCCGATCGGGCGGGCCTGGGCGATGAGCGGCAGGTAGGCGGCGGCCGAGATCCGCATGTACGAGATCTTCGCCCAGAGCCCGGGGTAGTCCCGGGCGAATTCCTGCGCCGAGTCGAGGAAGCGGGGCTCCAGCGAGCGGACGACCTCACTCATCGGGTACTGCTCGTCGATGCGGGTGTAGCGGGTGCCGGGGACGAAGCTGTCCTCCGGGCCCTCGGCGACCAGGTGGATCCGGCCGGCTTCGACGAGGCCCATCACCATGCCCATCGAGCCGAGCCGTTCCAGGCCGTGGGCGTCGCCGATGACGTCGATGACGTCCTGCACGGTCCGGGCGTGCGCGAGGGCGGCGGTGGTGGACTCGACCACGGACGTCTGGCGGCGCCGTTCCTCGTCCAGGCCGAGCCGCTCCGCCGAGTGGCTGAGCTCGTCGGTGGCGTCCCGGACGATGCCGATGATCCGGTACGGGCGGCCGTCGGGGCCGCGCATGACGCGGCCCTGGGTGTGCGTCCAGCGCAGCCGTCCGTCGTGGCAGCGGATGCGGAAGTAGGCGCCGTAGCTGTCCTCGCCGCTCTTGAGGGCGGAGGAGACGAGGGCGTCGAGCCGGGCGCCCTCGGTGGCGGGGACGCGCGGGTCGAGCGACTCCGGCCGGCCGTCGTACTCGTCGGGAGTCGTGTCGAAGACGTCGAGGGCGGCTTCGTCCATGTGCATGAGACCGGTGATCAGGTCCCAGTCGAAACTGCCCATGCGGTTCAGCGAGAGCGACCGGTCCGGGTGTGCGGGCCAGTCGTCCGGCAGCGATACGGTGGTCGGCACCGATCCACCATGACACACGGGCCGGTCAGGCGCTCTCCAGCGGATGGCCCCCGTCCGACGGCTGCGGCTGCAGGTCCGGGTCCGGGGCCGCGTTGGGGTCGGACGGGTTGTAAGGGGCGTTCAGGTCGGACGGGATGTCCGGGTTGTACGGATCGACGGGGTCGGCGGGGTCGGCGGGGTCGGCGGGCAGCAGGCCCGATCCGCCGGGCTCCAGGGGCGGCAGGCCCGATCCGTCGGGCTCCGGGGGAAGCAGCCCCAGCTCACCGGGGTCCAGCGGCGGCAGGCCGGCCAAGGGGTCCGAGGGAGTGCCGGACGGCGGCCGCTGCTGCGGCTGCTCCGGTTGCTGCGGCCGGGTGGACGGGTTCGACGGCGTGCCCGGGTTCCGCGGCAGGTTCGCGCCGGGTGAGCTCTGCGAGCCCTGCGGGCAGTCCGTCGCCCCCGGCGTCGGAGCGGCCGGGGCGTTCGGAGCGGCCGGTGAGGCCGGAGAGGCCTGGTTCGGCGGGCAGGGGTCGCCGGACGCGGACCCCGGCGGGGTGAGCGGCCCGTCCGGGATACCGGCGGACGGGTCGTACGGGGGCAGCGCCTTCGGGGGCCGGTCCTGCGCGCCGTCGTCTCCCCGCTTGCGTTCGATCCAGGTGTTGTCGGCGATGTTGACGATCACCAGGTTGTTGATCACGTGGGTGGTCGGTTCGATGACGACGACCTGGTTGGCCTGGTAGCCGCTCCACGGGTCGCCCTTGTGCACCGGGGATCCCTTGGCGGTGCGCGGGGAGGCCAGCGGGTTTCCGCAGCCGCAGCGGACCCGGGGCATGCCGTGCTCGTCCACGAGGACGGCGGTGCCGGCCTGGAGGACGGACTGGAAGCCGTCGGCGGCGCCGTCGCGGAAGGCGTGGTTGGTGACCCGGGTGTCGGCGCGCAGGACGACGGGCGTCAGGCCGCGCAGGAAGGCGGGGATCTTCCCCTCTTCGATGTTCGACGCCTCGGCGAAGGCCTGGGCCTTGGCCTTGTCGTCGGTCAGGAAGCGGATCTGCTGTTCCACGTCGCAGCTGCCGAGCCGCTGGGTGCCTCCGTACAGGCCGGGGGTGGCCGCGTTGACGGTGCGGATGCCCTGGCCGGTCGCGTTGGGCAGCGGGGGCTGTACGGGGGCGGACTCGGCGGTGGCCGAGGAGGCGGTGAAGGGGTCGGGGCCGGCGGAGGCCACGGGCTGGAGGTAGACCTCCTGGCTCTCGGCTCCGGGGGCGCCGGCCGGCTGCTCCGGGCTGCTGCCGCACGCCGCGGCGAGGAGGCCGAGGAGGGCGAAGAGGGCAGTTCCGGCGGGTGCATGACGACGCGACGCCTGACGCGGTGTCGGAAGTGACGATCCGTTCACTTGAATCTCCCTTTTCGCCCCGGTTGCTCCCTCTTGTCTGCCGCATCCGCGCGGGAGCCGCAACCGGAGCGTTCCTTGAACATGTTCAAGGAACGCCGTAGGCTCACCACCGTGAGTTGAACGCGTTCAAGGCGTTGGACCGCAGCGTTGGGGGGAGTCCAGGGTGACGGCACTGGTGAACGTGATCGTCACCCTGGGCATGCTCTACGTGGTCCCGGCCGGCCTGCTGCTCATCGACCCGGCCCGGCTCCGGCGCACGGCCCGCCTCTGGCCGGTCGCGGCCGCCCCCGGAGCCCTGTGCCTGTGGCTGCCGCGCGGGACGCCCGCCACCGCGCTCGCCGTGCTGTACGCGGCGGCCTGCCTGGCGCTCGCCGCCCGGGCCCCGGTCCGGCTGCTGCGCGCCCGCTCCCTGACCCCGCCCGCGGTCGCCGTCGCCACCGCGCTGGTCTCGCCGTCGATCGCCGCCACCGCGCTGGTCGCCGAGCGCGCCGGGTACCGGCTCTTCGGCTTCGACCTCGACATCCTGGCGCTGACCGTGCCCCACTTCCACTTCGCCGGGTTCACCGCCGCCCTGGTCGCCGGGCTGGTGTGCCGCGCCGTGGGGGGCCGCGCCGGGACCGGCGGCCTCGCGCGCTGGGCGGCGTACAGCGTCCCGGCGGGCACCCTCCTCGTACTCCTCGGCTACTTCGTAGACGACTGGGCCGAGCTGCTGGGCGCGGTGGTCCTGACCGGCGGGATGTGGGCCGTGGCCCTGCTCACCTGGCGGGAGATCCGGCCCGGCGGCACGGAGCGGACCACACGCGCCCTGCTCGCCACCTCGGCGGCCGTGCTCGTGGCCACCATGCTGCTCGCCCTGTGGTGGGCGGCCGGCGAGGCCACCGGGATCATCCACCCCACGCTGACCTGGATGGCCGCCACCCACGGCCTCGGCAACGCCCTCGGGTTCGCCCTGTGCTCGGTACTCGCCTGGCGCCGGCTGGCCGCCGACGCCCGGCCCGCCGAGGCGCGCACCACCGACGCCCCACCCGCCGATGCCCGGCCCGCCGACGCCCGCAGCGCCGACCGCCCGGACCACCGACCGCGCACCACCACCGACCGAGTGGAGACCTCGCCATGACCCGCCTCATCAGCGCCGGCCGGGACACCGTCAGCTACCCCGACCGGGGCGCGACGGCCCACCGGCCGCTGCCCGCCGGATACAACCACCTGCACCACCGCACCCGCCTCGGACACGGCCGGGCCGTCTTCGAGGCCGCCGGAACCGCGGTCACCACCTTCCACGCCCACCGGACCTCGGGCATGCGCGTGCGGGCCGATGACGGCGCGGTCCGGCCCGGCAGCCGGGTGACCGTCGGGATCGGCTTCGGGCCGCTGCGGATCGACGCTCCGTGCGAGGTGATCTGGACCGCTTACGAGCCCGCCCGCATCGGTTTCGCCTACGGAACCCTGGCCGGGCACCCCGAGTGCGGGGAGGAGTCCTTCCTCGTGGACATGGACCCGGACGGCACGGTCTGGTTCACGGTCACCGCCTTCAGCCGCCCGAACACCTGGTACACCCGCCTGGCCGGCCCGGTGGTCCCCTTCCTCCAGCTGTCCTTCGCCCGCCTGCTCGGGCATCATCTGCGCAAGCTGGCCGCCACCGGCTGACCGGTCCGATACTGGAGACGATGGACTGGTTCACGGCGCCCGGATACTGGCTCGCCCGGCTGGTCTTCCAGCGGGCCCTGGCCGGGCTCTACCTCGTCGCCTTCCTCGGGGCCGCCCTGCAGTTCCGGGCCCTGATCGGGGCGCACGGCATGACGCCCGTACCGCGCTACGTACGGTACGTGCCCTTCCGGCGCGCCCCGAGCCTCTTCCAACTGCGCTACTCCGACCGGCTCTTCGCGGGCTGCGCCTGGGGCGGCGCGGCGCTGGCCGCGGCGCTGGCCGCCGGGGCCGGGGACGAGGTGCCGCTGGGCGCGGCCATGGCGATGTGGGCCGTGCTGTGGCTGCTCTACCTCTCGATCGTGAACGTGGGGCAGACCTGGTACTCCTTCGGCTGGGAGTCGCTGCTGCTGGAGGTGGGCTTCCTCGCCGTGTTCCTCGGCAACGCGCGGGCCGGGCCGCCCGTGCTGGTGCTGTGGCTGCTGCGCTGGGTGCTCTTCCGCGTGGAATTCGGGGCCGGACTGATCAAGATGCGCGGGGACCCCTGCTGGCGCAAGCTGACCTGCCTGTACTTCCACCACGAGACGCAGCCGATGGCCGGGCCGCTGAGCTGGTTCTTCCACCGTCTGCCGAAGCCGCTGCACCGGGTGGAGTGCGCGGCCAACCACGTGACCCAACTGATCGTCCCGGTGCTGCTGTTCACCCCGCAGCCGGTGGCCTCGTACGCCGCCGGGATCATCATGGCGACGCAGCTGTGGCTGGTGCTCTCGGGCAATTTCGCCTGGCTGAACTGGCTGACGATCACGCTGGCCGTCTCGGCCGTGGACTTCACCGGGCTCGCGGGCGCTCCCCCGGCGGCCGCCTCGCGCACGGGTCCCGTGTGGTTCGTGGTCCTGGTGTGCGCGGTGACCGTACTCGTCCTGTTCCTCAGCCGGCACCCGGTGCTCAACATGGTCTCGCGCCGCCAGGTGATGAACCGTTCCTTCGACGCCCTGCACCTGGTCAACACCTACGGGGCCTTCGGCTCGGTCGGCCGGGTCCGCATGGAGGTGGCGGTGGAGGGCACCGCGGACCGGGTGCCGCGCGCGGACGGGGACTGGCGCGAGTACGGCTTCAAGGGGAAACCGGGTGAACCGCACCGGATTCCGCGCCAGTTCGCCCCGTACCACCTGCGGCTGGACTGGCTGATGTGGTTCGCCGCGATCTCCCCGGACTACGCGCGGGACTGGTTCGGGCCGTTCGTGGAGCGGCTGCTGGCGGGCGACCGGGACACGCTGCGGCTGCTGCGCGACAACCCGTTCCCGGACGCCCCGCCCGTCCATGTCCGCGCCCTGCTGTACCGCTACCGGTTCACCACCTGGCGGGAGCTGCGCGAGACGGGGGCCTGGTGGCACCGCACGCTCGTGCGCGAGTACCTCCCGCCGACCCGCCTCGCGGACGCTCGCCGCTCAGAGCCCGAGTAGCGCGGCCTCCCGCTCCGCGGAGATGCCCTTGGCCGGCACGTCGGGGCGCTGCGGGGCGGCACCGCCGAGCGTGCGCAGCCAGGCCCAGGTGTCGGCCACGGTCTCCTCGACCGGCCGGCACGTCAGGCCGGCCGCCAGCGCCTTCGAGACGTCCCCGCGGTGCATGTGGTCGTAGGCCTCGCCCTCGGGGACCCAGACCGGGAGCTCGGTCCAGGGCGCCACGCCCGCCTCCAGGAGCCGGTCCGGGTCGGTCCAGCGCAGTTCGGCGCCGCCCCCGGTGGTGGCGGCGCAGGCGTCGAGGAGTCCGCCCATCGTGGCGTGCCCGGACGGGGAAACCAGGTTGTACGCGCCCCCGAGCCCGGCCTCGGCGGCGTCCAGGGTCCAGTGTGCGAGGTCGCGTACGTCGATGTACTGGATCGGGAGCTCCCGCGGTCCCGGGGCGAGCACCGGGCCGCCGCGGGCGGTGCGGTTCAGCCACCACGGCAGCCGGCCGACGTTCTCGTACGGGCCGAGGATCAGCCCGGCGCGCACCAGCAGGGCGCGGTCCGCGAAGGCGTCCAGGGCGGCGAGTTCGGCGCCCCGCTTGTCCTCGGGGTAGGCGGTCGGCCCGGCGTCCGGCGAGCCTCCGACCAGGCGGCCGTCCTCGGCGAGACCGGCGGGGGCGGGGTACGCGTACACCGAGCGGCTGGAGATGTACGCGTACCGCCCGGCCCGGTCGCGCAGCAGGCGGGTGCTGTCGCGTACCGCTGTGGGGGCGCCGCCCCAGGTGTCGACGACCAGGTCCCACTCGCCGGAAGCGAGGGTGGCCAGCCCCTCGGGGGCGGTGCGGTCCCCGTGGAGGGCGGAGGTGCCCGGCGGGGGCGTGTGGTGTCCGCGATGGAAGACGGTCACCTCCCAGCCCCGGGTCAGTGCGTCCTCGGTGATCGCGCGTCCGACGAATTCGGTACCACCCAGCATCAGCAGCTTCATGCCCGCCAGCCTGCCGGGGCGGGTGGAGCGGCGGAAGCGGTGATCGCCGTCGGCGAAGACGCTCAGGGCGTAGCCGGGAGGGGAACTTCACCGGGACCGGGCGGGGAGCCTGGGGCGGGCCGGAACCGCTTCGGGCAGGGCAGCGCCCCCGGTGCGCGTGGGCACGAGGGGGCGCTTGGGACCGCTGTGCGGACTAGTCGATACCGGGCAGGATGTGCGCTTCCGCCAGGTCGTCCTCGTACCCGGCCAGCCGGATCGGGGCGGATCGGGCCCAGACCTCAAGGCTTCCGAGTTCGTCGGTCCGGGGCTTCGCCCTCGTTCCCGTCCGCTCCATCACCGTCGGTTCGGGCTTTGTCTTCTCAGTCACCGCGCACTCCTTCGTGTCGCGTAACCCGGTAAGCGGACCGCGCGCCGGGCAAGGGATGAAAGGTTTCCGGACGCGGTGGCGCCTTAGTGGAGCGCGGCCCGGATGGGGGCCGTCTTGATGCCCCAGAGTACACATATGAGCGGACCTCCGCTCGATAGGAAGGCAAAATCCGCTGCGCCCTCTTACTTTCGCTCCTAGTTCAGCAAGTCGTGGGTCTGCGGGTACGTGACGGGTGATCTGCTCGATCCCGGACGCGCGGGGTGTGACGGAGGGGGTCGGCGGTGGCGGGGTCCGAAGTGCCCGAGGCTCAAGTCCCTTACGTCACAGGCGTGCTGGAGCTGATGGAGCTGTTGCGCGCCGACCCCGACGACCGGGGCCTGCGGACCGCGGCCCTGCTGCGCCGCTCGCACCCCTTCGACAAGGAACTGCAGATCGCGGGCCTGGTGCACTGCCTCGGGCACTTGCTCCGTCTGAGTGACGGGTCGGTTACCGTCGGGGTGGCGGCGGAGTCGATCCGCCCGCTGCTGGGCGAGCGGGTGGCCCGGCTGGTACGGCTGCAGTCGCCGCACCGGCCGGCCGGCGCGGACGGCGGACACCGCGAAGGCGACCGCGACGACGACGCCGAGGCCGAGGCGGTGGCCACCCTGTGCCAGGCCCGGGACTCCGCGGCCGCGGCCGGCCTGGACGCGGGCGTGCTGGAGGACTGGCAGCCGTTGCTGGAACTGGTCGCGGCCGGGTCCTGCCGGGTCGGGGCCCCCGGGAACGCACTCGACCCCCTCGGTGCGCCGAGGGGGTCGAGCAGGGCCTGGTAGGACGGGGACGGGGCTGCGGGGTTACCAGTTCGCCGGGGCGTAGTCCTTGAGGAAGACGCCGAACAGGTCCTCGCCGGCCTCGCCGCGGACGATCGGGTCGTAGACCCGGGCCGCGCCGTCGACCAGGTCGAGCGGGGCGTGGAAGCCCTCCTCGGCCAGGCGCAGCTTGTCGAAGTGCGGGCGCTCGTCGGTGATCCAGCCGGTGTCGACCGAGGTCATCAGGATGCGGTCGCTCTGGAACATCTCCTGGCCACTGGTCCGCGTCACCATGTTCATCGCGGCCTTGGCGGCGTTGGTGTTCGGGTGCCCCGCGCCCTTGTATCCACGGCTGAAGACGCCCTCCATCGCCGAGACGTTGACGACGTACGCCCGGCCGTTGGCGGCCTGCCGGGCGGCCTCCGCCATGGCCGGCCGAAGGGCGCTGATCAGGATGAACGGCGACGTGTAGTTGCACAGCTGGGTCTCGAGCAGCTCCACCGGGGAGATCTGGTCGATGGTCTGCACCCAGGTGTTGCTCTCGACGACGTCGGGCAGCAGGCCGCCCGCGTCTATGGCGGTGCCGGCGAGGTGCCGCTCCAGGCTGGCGTTGCCCGCGACCAGGGCGAGGTCGGCGACCTTCTGCGCCTCCAGCCCGCTCACTCCGACGGGCAGCGCCGCCAGGCCGTCGACCGCGCCGGAGTTGAAGGCGCCGATGACGTGGTGGGCGGGGAGCTCACCGGCGGGCAGCGGGGCGGTCTCCCCCTCGACCAGCGCCGCGTAGGCGCTGGGCAGGCGGCGCACGGTCTGCGTCGCGTTGTTGATCAGGATGTCGAGCGGGCCGGCCGCGGCCACCTGGTCGGCGAGGGCCACGGACTGGGCCGGGTCGCGCAGGTCGATGCCGACGACCTCCAGGCGGTGCATCCAGTCCGCGGAGTCCTCCATCGCCTTGAAGCGGCGGATGGCGTCCTTGGGGAAGCGCGTGGTGATCGTGGTGTGGGCGCCGTCGCGCAGCAGCCGCAGCGCGATGTACATGCCGATCTTGGCCCGGCCGCCGGTGAGCAGCGCGCGCTTGCCGTTCAGGTCGGCGCGGGCCTCCCGCCTGGTCCGGTTCTCGACGGCGCACGTCGGGCAGAGCTGGTGGTAGAAGTAGTCGACCTCGACGTACCGCGTCTTGCAGGTGTAGCAGGAGCGCGGGCGCTGGAGTATCCCGGCGATCCGGCCGGCCTCCGTGACCGAGGAGGGCAGGATGCCCTCGGTCTCGTCGTCGATGCGCTCGGCGGAGCCGGTGGCGGTGGCCTCGGTGACGGCCTTGTCGTTGGCGGTCTTGGCGGCGCGGCGCTCCTGGCGGCGGCGCTGCTTGACCGTCCGGTAGAGGCCGGCGGTGGCGCGGCGTACGGTGATCGCGTCGGGGTGGTCGACGTCGAGCTTGTCCAGCTCGTCGAGCACGCTGAGGCAGAGGGCCAGCCGGTCGGGGTCGATGCCGGGCCCGTAGGAGTGCCCGTCGTCGTGGCCGTAGTCCTGGATGTCTTCGGTCACCGTCATTGCCGCTGCCGTTCCTTGATCACTCGTCCGCATCCGCCTGCTGCGGAAGTCCTCAAAAGGGCAACTGTACGGATCCCACACGCCCGGAGCCAAACCCGCTCCCGCCGCTCTCACACACCGGGAGCGGAGCGTCACCGTGCGCGGCGAAACGGTGACGCCGGGGCACCGCCGGGGTCGCTTTCCGCTGCTGGAGGAGCCACGCTGCGTACTCCCGTACTACGTCGGGAGTATGACTGATCACCACCTGTGGACGGAGGAATAGCGCAGATGGGTCGGGCATTGTGGACCTTATGAGTGCACTGGCGCTGTCGGTCCTGCTCTGCCTCGTGTCCGCCCTGGCGTACGCGGGTGGCGCGATCGTCCAGGAACGGGTCGCGGCGACCACGCCGGACCACCCGTACGCCCCGATGCGCCGGGGTGTCTGGTGGGTGGCGGTGGGGCTGAACGGCCTCGGCGCCCTGCTGCACGTGGTGGCCCTCGCGTACGGGCCGCTGAGCCTGGTCCAGCCGCTGGGCGCTCTGACCATCGTCTTCGCCCTGCCGATGGCCGCCGTCTTCGTACGGCGCCGGGCGGGCGCCGCCGCCTGGCGCGGGGCGGTGCTGGCCACGGTCGGCCTGGCCGGGCTGCTGGCGCTGACCGGCGGGGGCGGGCGGGCGGAGCAGTCGCTGGCGCAGGACGACCGGCGCATGCTGCTGATGCTGACCGGGGCGCTGGTGCTGGCCCTGTTCCTGGCGGCGCACCGGATGCACCGGGCGGTGCTGCACAGTGTGCTGCTGGCCGCGGCCGCCGGTACGGCCTTCGGCATGGCCTCGGTGTTCACCAAGTCGGTGGCCGAGGACTTCGGGCCGGACGCGCTGTCCGGGCTGTGGCCCGACCTCGCGGCGATCGCGGTACTGGCGGCCGGCGGGCTGCTGCTGTCGCAGGCGGCCTACCGGGGCGCCGGGCTGACCGCGCCGCTGGCCACGGTGACGGTGGTCAACCCGGTGGTGGCGGCGACGGTCGGTATCACGCTGTTCGGCGAGAGCTTCCGGTACGGGGCCGCGGGCGCGACGGCGGCGGTGGCCAGCGCCGCGCTCGCGGCGGCCGGCCTGATCCTGCTCACCGTCGTGCCCTCGCACGTGCGCGGGTCAGATGCGGACCCCGTGGCCTCGGAGGTACTTGAGCGGGTCGATGTCGGAGCCGTAGCCGGGTCCCGTGCGCATCTCGAAGTGCAGGTGCGGGCCCGTGGTGTTGCCGGTCGAGCCGGAGCGGCCGATGCGCTGGCCTCCGGAGACCTGCTGACCGGCTTTGATGCCGAGGGCGGAGAGGTGGGCGTACTGGGAGTACCGGCCGTCGGTGTGCCGGATGACGACCTGGTAGCCGTAGGCCCCGGCCCAGCCGGCGGAGACGACCTCGCCGGGTCCCACCGACTTGACGGTGGTGCCGGTCGCCACCGGGAAGTCGACGCCCGTGTGGTAGCCGCTGGACCAGGAGGATCCCGAGACGCGGTAGGCGGTGCCGAGGGCCGCGTCGACGGGGGCGGAGAATCCGCCCGCCTCCGGCTTCTGCTGCGCTGAGGCGGGCTCCGGCGCCGGCTTCTCGACGGGCTTCTCTGCCGGCTTCTCGACCGGCTTGGGCACGGGCTTGTCGGCGGGCTTCTCGGCGGCCGGCTCCACGGGCGTCACCGGGTCGGCGGTCCGCGGCGGCTTCTCGGGGTCCTGCCTGGGCGGCGGCGGCAGGGCCGGCGCCGTGGTGACCCGCAGGGTGAGCCGCTGGCCCGGGAAGATCAGGTTCGGGTTGCCGCCGATGGTGGTCCGGTTGGTCTCGTACAGCGCCTGCCAGCCGCCCTCGACGTGCTGGTCGGTGGCGATCGCGGAGAGCGAGTCGCCGGGCGCGACGACGTACGGGTTCGGCAGGACGGAGGTCCCCGTCGGGCGCGGTCCGCCGCCCTGCTCCGGGGCCGTCCGCGCCACGGGGGCCTGTCCCTGCGTCTGCGTCTGCGTCTGCGTCTGCGGGGTAACGGCGGGCGCCGGGCCACTGCGCGTGAGTCCGGCCTGCTTCCCGCAGTTGGGCCAGGCGCCGGGCCCCTGCCCCTTGAGCACCTTCTCCGCGACGGCTATCTGCTGGTCCTTGGTGGCCAGGTCGGCGCGCGGGGCGTAGGCGGTGCCGCCGAATGTCCGCCAGGTGCTCTGGCTGAACTGGAGGCCGCCGTAGTAGCCGTTGCCGGTGTTGATGCGCCAGTTGTTCGTCGATTCGCAGGACGCGACCTTGTTCCAGGTGTCCACGGAGGCCGCGTTGGCGACTCCGGCCCCGATGAGCGGGAGCGCGATCCCGGCACCGCCGGCGGTGACGGCCAGGGAGGCCCGGTTGATGCTGCTCGGCTGATACCGGCGGTGCCGGCCCCGTACACCCATGGGAGCCCCCATCGAAGACATCAGGAACCGCACAACTTAACGTCGCGATCACAGCATGACAAGAGGCGCAACGGGGCGCATGCCAAAGGAACTTGACTGTATCTCGGTGAGTAAAAGATCCACCGGGGTCCGCGTGGGGGTAGCTTCGGTGCTCCCCGCCCACCGAAGGCACACCGAAGCAAGCAGGAGCGCACCGATGAGCACCAGCACAGCCCAGATCGGCGTCACCGGACTCGCTGTCATGGGCAGCAACCTCGCCCGCAACTTCGCCCGCAACGGGTTCACCGTGGCCGTCCACAACCGCACGGCCGCCAAGACCACGGCTCTGGTCGAGGAGTTCGGGCACGAGGGCGCCTTCGTGGCGGCCGGGTCGGCGAAGGAGTTCGTCGACGCGCTGGAGCGCCCCCGGCGCATCGTCATCATGGTGAAGGCCGGGGAGCCGACCGATGCCGTGATCCGCGAGTTCGCCCCGCTCCTGGAGGAGGGCGACGTCATCATCGACGGCGGCAACGCGCACTTCGAGGACACCCGGCGCCGCGAGCGGGAACTGCGGGAGCAGGGCCTCCACTTCGTGGGGGTGGGCATATCCGGCGGCGAGGAGGGCGCGCTGCTGGGCCCGAGCATCATGCCGGGCGGCTCGACCACGTCGTACGCCTCCCTCGGACCGCTGCTGGAGAAGATCTCCGCAAAGGCCGCCGACGGCACGCCGTGCACCTCGCACGTGGGGCCCGACGGTGCCGGACACTTCGTCAAGATGGTGCACAACGGCATCGAATACGCCGACATGCAGCTCATCGCCGAGGCCTACCACCTGCTGCGCGAGGTGGCGGGCTACTCCCCCGCGAAGATCGCGGAGACCTTCCGGGCGTGGAACCGGGGGCGCCTGGACTCGTACCTGATCGAAATCACGGCGGAGGTGCTCGCGCACACGGACGCCGCGACCGGGCAGGCGTTCGTCGACGTCGTGGCCGACGCCGCCGAGCAGAAGGGCACCGGCCGCTGGACCGTGCAGATCGCCCTCGACCTCGGGGTACCGGTGTCGGGGATCGCCGAGGCGGTCTTCGCCCGCGCGGTCTCCGGCCACGCGGACCTGCGGACGGCCGCGCGCGGGCTCGCGGGCCCGACGGCCGCCGCGCTCGCACCGGAGGCGGCGGAGGCCTTCGCCGCCGAGGTGGAACAAGCGCTGTACGCATCGAAGATCGTCTCGTACACCCAGGGCTTCCACCAGATCCGGGCCGGCAGCGAGGAGTACGGCTGGAACGTGGACCTGGGCGCCGTGGCCTCGCTGTGGCGCGGCGGCTGCATCATCCGGGCCGCGTTCCTGGACCGGATCCGGGCGGCGTACGACGCACGGCCTGACCTGCCGAGCCTGCTGGCGGACGCGCACTTCGCCGAGGAGATCGCGGCGGCCCAGGACGGCTGGCGGTCCGTCCTGGTGGCGGCGGTGCGCCAGGGCATCCCGGTTCCCGCCTTCGCGGCCTCACTGGCCTACTACGACGCGCTGCGCGCAGAGCGGCTGCCCGCGGCCCTCACCCAGGGGCAGCGGGACTTCTTCGGGGCGCACACCTACCGGCGGACCGACCGCGAGGGCTCGTTCCACACCCTCTGGAGCGGCGACCGCTCCGAGGTCCGCACGTCGTAGGCCGCTAACTCAGGGGCCCGGGCTGCGGGATCGGTGCGGGCCCCGGCGGTGCGGGGACCGGGTCCGGCTCGGGCACCGGGGCGGGCACGGGCGGCACGGGCCGCGGAATGGGCTCGGGATCGGGGAAGGGGCCCGGCCCGGGCACGGGCGGCTGCGTCTCTTCTGCATCTCGCTTTCGCACCATATGGCCCACCTTCCCGCGATTCCGGCTGATATGCCTGCGCTACGGGGCCAAGACACGCCCTAGCGCATCGCCAGGCCCGCGGCTAGGCCCGGAGCCGGGCTGGAAAGCACCGGGACCGGGCCCGTAACCAGGTCCGCGGCCCCGGCCATGGAGGCCTGGGCCAGCACGATGACGTCCGCGCCGGTGACGGAGTCGGCGGCCGCGGCGACGCGGGCGAGGTAGCCGGCGGTGTTCCCGGCCTCGAAGCGCTCCCAGGCCCCGGCGACCAGGTGCGTGACGATCGACACGGGCCGGTCACCGGCCTCCTCGGCCAGCAGCTCCCCGGTCGGGGCGAGGGTGGACTCCAGGGCGGCCAGTACGGCGATCCGCGCCCCCGCCCGTACCGCGGCGGCCGCCATCGGCCGGTCCACCCGGAGCACCGGGGCGCCGAGCTCCGCAGCCAGCGGCTCCGCGGTCGCCCCGATGGTCGAGCAGGTGACCAGCACGGGCGGCCCCGCCTGTGCGAGCAGCAGCCCCCGAAGGGCCGGAGCCACCGACTCCGGCCCTTCGGCGCGGGCCCGGTCCAGCAGCTCCGGGACCACCAGGTGCCGCAGTACGGCCCCCGGATGGTTCCGGTCGCGCAGGGCGTCGAAGACCGGGACGTGCACGGGCGAGGTGTGCAGCAGGAGCAGATCGGTCACCAGAGGTCGGGGGCCGCGGCGAGCTGCGCCTTGGCCGCCAGTACGACCTCGGCGGCCGGCTCGGGCGCCTCGTCGGGGTGTTTGGCGGCCCAGCTCGCCGCGTAGGGGCAGAGCGGCACCACGGGCACCCCTTCGGCGGCGGCGATCCCGTAGAAGGTCTTCACCAGCCCGCCTGCGATTCCGCGGCCCTCATGCCCCTGCTCGACGATGGTGTGCACCGCGACCAGGGCGTGGGGCGCGGCGGCGAGCACGAAGTACGCGATGTGGCCGACCACCGCCCCGTCCTCGACGGCGAGCAGCCGTCCGGCCTCACGGTCGTCCTGGAACTCGATCGGCATGATCCCCGACTCCCCTCAGACGGCCACGGCGTGCGGGCTGCGCCGCTGGTCCGTACCTGGCACCGGGGCGGAGGGATCCGTACCCAGCTCGATGATCCGGTTGTCGCCGTCCACGTGCACGACGCGGGGCTCGAACACCCGGGCCTCGGCGTCCTCGACCTGCGCGTAGCTGATGAGGATGACCAGGTCACCGGGGTGCACCAGGTGCGCGGCGGCGCCGTTGATCCCGATGACCCCGGACCCGCGCTCCCCCTCGATGACGTAGGTCTCGAGTCGCGCGCCGTTGGTGATGTCCACGATGTGGACGAGCTCCCCGGGCAGCAGATCGGCCGCGTCCAGCAGGTCGGCGTCGACGGTCACGGAGCCGACGTAGTGCAGGTCGGCCTGGGTGACGGTAGCCCGGTGAATCTTGGACTTGAACATGGTGCGCAGCATTTACAACTCCTAGAAGACGGCTCCCTGCCAGCTTTCTGCAGGTCAAGGGCGCTTTGCACTTTACACGGACGCTCGTCGAGACGAAGATAAAAAGGAACATCGACCCCCTCTGCCGAGAAGGCTCGCAGCCCTGCGCTTCTGCGCCAACCAGGCTGTTGTAACACCGCCGACCAGGCGTCACATCGGACAGCCCCTCGGAACGCTCAGGGACTGATGCTGATCAGATGCTGACATACCTGACAATGCATCAGGCCCATGAGGGCGCGCAGGACGACTCATTTCCCCCTGGAATGGCAACTCGCATATGAGCGATCTGATCGCCCAAGCAGGCGGACTCGGCACAGACCCGGTATGTGCCTCCCGCGCCGAGACATGCGATGCCGACTACCGGGCTGCCGCGAACCCGAGCCAGTCTGGCTATATCGGTGCAGCTGGCCCCGCCGAAATCGGCTCGATCTGGACCCACTAAGGGCTGTCCCGTAACTGATCTTTGGCACGAGAGTGGTCGGCTGAGATCGGATCCTGGGTCCCACCCTTTGGAAGAGGCGCCGACCTCGGTTCACCCCTGTGACCGCACGACACAGCAGCGGATGGCAGGGGCCGTCCTCCCGGCAACGTGTGGATCCACCCGCCCGGGGAGATGAGCAGGGCCCCTGTTATCGTGCGCCGATGTCAACGATCAAGCAGTTCCAAGTGACCTTCGACTGCGCGGAACCTGCGCGCCTCGCCGCCTTCTGGTGCGAGGTGCTGGGGTACGTCGTACCGACAGTCCCGGAGGGCTTTGCCACGTGGGAGGAGTACCACCACTCGCTGCCGCCTGAGGACGAGGTCTACTTCGCGTGCGCTGACCCCTCGGGTGTGGGCCCGCGCGTGCTCTTCCAGCGAGTTCCCGAAGGCAAGGTCGTCAAGAACCGGTTGCATCTTGATGTGCGGGTCGGCACAGGGCTCGTGGGTGACGAGCGCCTGGCCACACTTGAGGCCGAATGCGCACGGCTGATGGCGCTCGGCGCGAAACACGTGCTGACGCAGCGCGCCGATGGCGTCAACGAGTCGTGCATCACGATGCAGGACATCGAGGGCAACGAGTTCTGCCTCGCCTGATCCCCCTCCGAGACTGCGAGGGGGGAGCCGTCTCCCCGGGACCTCTCAGGTCTCGTATGCGGCAGAAGCCATCCCGTGAGAGCGAGGTTGTGCAGTCGGGCGATGCCGAGCATGGTGCCCACGGCGGCCTTCGCGCCGGACTCCTCCCATGCCCGGCAGTCGTTGCGATTGTCCTTGCGTGCGCATGAGGCACTGGGCCAGCGGATGGCAGGCTCGTCCAGCGCCGCAGCCTGCTGGGCTGCGTGCCGTGGGCTGCCAGTGCTCACCGGCGCCGTCCACCCTCGCGCGTCGCGACGGCCCCCCCCCAGGCCAGTTCCTTGGCGTGGGGCCGGTTAACGGAGGTCATCGGCCTGCTCGCCGCCCGCGCCCACTGTCTGGAGCGGTCCAGAAGGGCCCCACACGGGCGTGAGCCGTGCTCAAGAGTCAGCCTCGGGCGAGCGTCGGCAGGATCTCCTTCCAGCCGAGTTCGCCGCCGGCGGCCTCCATCACCAAGCAGGGATTCCAGAAGTCGCGGTAGAGCGCGATCCGGCCCTGCTCGAAGCGCACCACCGAGAGGTAGGTCTGGTGGTACTGGCCTCCCGTGGCCAGCAGTGTGCACTCTCCGGTGAAGCCGGCCACGACCAGACCGTCGCCGGCAGCGTAGAACTCGGGCTCGGAAAACTCGACTTTCAGCTCCTTACGGAACATCGTCATCTGAGCGAGCAGCGCTTCGCGGCCCTGCATACGGGACGGGACGCCATAGGTCGGGTACGGAAATTCGAGGACACCGTCCTCGGCGAAGAGGTCGATCCATTCCTCGATCCTCTTCTCAGTCAGCAGGCGCAGACTGTGCGTGAACAGGTCCTTCAGTTCCTGAGGTGTGGCCATACCGATGTTCCTCCTGTTGTGATGTCGTTCGCGCTGCCGATGTTCAGTTGGCGGGAGTGACGATGCCGCCGAGGATCCGGTCCAACGCCCGGTCGGGCAGCAGCCTGGCCAGCACGCGACTGCCGGCTGCGTCCCGGCCGACGGCGTAGCGGCTCCGGGGTCGCTTGGTGACCAGTGCGCGGAAGACCACGCGGGCGACGTCGTCGGGCGTCGTGTGGCTGGTGCGGGCCGAGGTCTCGTTGGTTTCCATGAACTGCAGGAACGCGCGACGGTAGAGACCCTGGATCGGCTCTGGGACGCTCTCCAGCGCCCGGTTCCCGTCCACGGACATCTTTCCCCAGAGCGGAGTGAGGACGGCACCTGGTTGCACCACAATGACGGGGATTCTCTGCGGAGTCAGTTCTCGGCGCAGCGCGTCACTCAGTGCCTCCTTGGCGAACTGGGCGGCGGCGTAGGCACCGAGGTAGGGGATGGCAATGTTCCCCAGGCCCGAGGTCACGTTGACGATCCGTCCGGCTCCGGCCCGCAGCAGCGGCAGGAACCCCTGGATCACCATCAGTTGGCCAGTCACATTGGTGTCCATCTGACGGCGCATCTGCTCCATCGGTACGCACTCCAGCGGGGCCGTGACAGCGATGCCGGCATTGTTGACAAGCCCCCACAGTCCGGCATCACCGATCAGGTCCGTGACCTCGTGAACGGCTGCCTGAACCGACTTCTCGTCTGTCACGTCGAAGATCACCGGGGTCAGATGCCCCGTGGCGGCAACCCGCAGACGCTCCCCGTCCTCGGGACGACGCACCCCGGCAATGGCATGGAAGCCCACCCGTGACAGGTGGAGCGCGCAGGCTTCCCCCAAGCCGGATGAGGCTCCGGTGATCAGCACGGCCCGGCCCGCCGGGGGTGTCGGACCCAACGACTTCGACACGTACTCACTCCACTTCAGGATCCGGGGCGGACGACGCCACGTGCAGCGATTGACTGGCGAGCCGTCTCGCCTGCTCCGCCGTGGCCATGCTCCTGCACAGGTACCCGGTATATCGCCCCATGGCATGGCTTGTCCGTCGCAACAGTAGGGGATGTTGATGGGCGGTCTCTCGAGGAGCCCAAATGAACTGCAGACCGCGGCACTTCCGGCGACGTTCGCGGCACCAGGGCGAAGGCGGCAGGACATGGCGCCGACCCGCCGCCTTCGCCCTGGTGCCGACGGGGCCGCCGTCCTGCCCGCGTTCAGATCTGCCGGACGCGCCCACGGCGGGGGTGACGCTCGCGCCCGAAGGGGTGAAGGGCGGGCTCGCCGGGTTGCGACCCCACAACAGGCCCCGAGAAGATCCACACGACGCCTCCCCCACACCAAAGGGACACAGCATGACTATTGCGGCACAGGACGTCATCACCGCCAAGCTCGAACGTACGTTCGATACGATGGACGCCAACCACGACGGCTACCTGGACTGGTCGGACTACCAGCACCTCGCCGAGCGCTACATCAAGGCGTACAAGCTGAGCAAGGACGACCGCCGGGCCAGGGCGCTTCACGCCTACTTCCAGACGTATTGGCTGGAGCTGCTGCGCCACGCGGGCGTCCAGCAGGACCGGCTCTCGAAGGGCGAGTTCGTCACGGCCAACCGCCTCGCGAGCGTCGACACCAGTCGCCTCAACCTGGCCGACGGCGCCGGGCATGTCGTCTTCGACGTCATCGACGCCGACGAGGACAACGAGATCAGCAAGGACGAGTTCGCCCGCTTCCTGAAGGACGTGTGGAAGACCGACGCGCCCATGGACACGTTCACCCAGCTCGACACCGACGGGGACGGTGCGATCTCGCGCATGGAGTTCGTCCGTGCGGTGCGTGAGCACTTCCTCTCGGACAACCCGGATGCTCCGGGCAGCCTGTTCTTCGGGCATGTCTGAGTGAACACGGGTGAGCCGGCCCGCAACCGTGCTGGTTGCGGGCCGGCTCACCTGACGAACGTGGCCATGACGATGCGATGCGGTACCTCACGGTGGCCCGAAGTTGGTCCACCCGTGGACTCCAGCCATCGTGGCAGACCCCCTGCACTGGGTACCGCCGCGGCCCGAAGGCCCGGCTGGAGTCGGGGTCACCCCGCACCGTCATGGCCACGAGCGGTTCGGCACGGTCCCACAGGTCCGTTACGGACTTCCGACGACCGTACGCACCCAGCATTGAGAGTAGCGAGATCCACGTCATGTCCTCCTTGCCCCTCCGCGACCACTGCCCGTACACCCTGGACGGCAGCGCCTCGGACATCCACGGGGAAGCCGCAGCGCTTCGGGCCATGGGGCCCGCCACCCCCGTCGAGTTGCCCGGTGGCGTACCGGCGTGGTCGGTCACCGACCCGGAACTCGTCCGGCGGCTGCTGGTCCATCCGCACGTCTCCATGGATGCCCACCAGCACTGGCCGGCCTACCTCAATGGAGCCCTCCCCGCCGACTGGCCCCTGCGGATCTGGGTCGACATCCGCACCGTCCAGACCGCCCACGGCCCCGACCACAAGCGGCTGCGTCAACCGCTGGTGCCCGCGTTCACCACCCGTCGAGTGCGCGCCCTCGCATCGCGGATCGCGGACACCGCAACCGCGGTACTGGACGACGTCGCCAAGGTGGCCGCCGCCGCCCCCGACGGAGTGGTGGACTTGCGGACGCACTTCGCCTCCCGGCTTCCATGGCTGATGGTCACCGAGCTCCTCGGCCTCCCGGAGGCCATGCACGACGGCTTCCAAAGAGTCAACGACACCGTGTTCGCCACGGATCTGACCGCTGAGCAGGCCGCCGCGAACACCGCCCAGGCCACACAGCTCCTCGGGGCCCTCATCGCGGTCAAGACCGAGCACCCTGGTGACGACGTCACCAGCGCTCTCGTCCATGCCCACCGCGCGGGCCGGCTCAGTGAACAGGAACTGGCCGACAGCCTCTGGATGATGATGGGCGCCGGATACGGGACCACAGCGGCCCTGCTGGACCACGCCGTCGTCAACCTGCTGACGCATCCGGACCAGCTGGACCTGGCCATGTCGGGCCGGGTCGGATGGGACCAGGTAGTGGAGGAGAGTCTGCGCCACCAGGCCCCCGTGGCCAACTTCTTCCTTCGCTTCCTCACCGAAGACCTGCACGACGAGGCGACCGGCCTGACCTTCGCGCAGGGCGACGCACTCGTCATCAACTACGCCGCGGTCGGCCGCGACCCCGGGGTACACGGCACGGACGCCCATGTCTTCGACGTCACCCGCCCCACCGCCCGAAAGCACCTGGCTTTCGGCCACGGCCCCCACTACTGCATGGGAGCCGAACTCGCCCGGCTCGAAGGGCGCATCGCCCTCCCGGCGCTCTTCTCCCGCTACCCCGGTCTCGCATTCGCCGTTGCGGCGCCCGACCGTCTCACTCCGCTGCCCTCCCTCATCTTCAACGGGCATCGGGAGCTCCCCGTACGGCTCGAAGGAACCTCGAACAGGTGGACATGAACGATCAGACGCGGACCGAACTGACGGGGTACCAGCGCGACCTGTGGTCGGCCGGTTCCCAGGCCCCGGCGTCCCCGCAGTTCAACTGCGTCCTGCACGAGCGTCTGTACGGCGAGGTGGACCGCGACCGGCTTACCGCCTGCATCAGGCGCGCGCTGCACCGCCATGACACCTTCCGACTGCGGTTCGCCGACAACGCGGGGGTCCCCTTCCAGCGGGTGGCGCAGGAGGCTGTCCCGGTCACCGTGGTCGATCTCTCGCGGGAACCCGAACCGGAGGCAGCCTGCGCCGCGTGGATGCGTCGCTCAATGGCGAAGGCGCTGTCCCTCACGAGCGGTTTCCTGGTCGAAGCCACCCTTCTACTGGAGAGAGCGGACGTCACACATCTGCACGTCAAGGCACATCACATCGTCGCCGACGGCTGGGCCCTCAACCAGCTGAGCCATCAGATCTTCCAGGAGTACACCCGGGAGCCGGGCGGCGGTCCGCGGCAGGGCGACCGTGACGCGCCTTCCTATCTGGCGTTCGTCGAGGAGGATGCCGCCTACCGCGCCGGTGTGGACGGCGACCGCGACCGCGCCTTCTTCCGAGAAGACCTCTCCAGCGTGACTCCCGCGCTGTTCACGCGGACGACAGACAGGGGCACGCGTGAACGCGGTCGCCACACCTTCGTGATCGACGGTGCCCTCGCCGGCCGGGTCCGCGCCGCGGGCTTCTCTCCGTTCACGTACGTCGCGGCCATGCTCGGTACGTACCTGACGCGCCTCCACCGTAGCGAGGAGGTGGTTCTCGGCGTCCCCTTCCTCAACCGTCCGGCCGAGCATCACAAAGACATCCTCGGCCAGTTCGCCAACACCCTGCCGCTTCGCGTCCCGGCACACGGTGGGCGGACCGTGCGGGAACTGCTCACCGACATCCAGAGTGCGACTCGCCGGCTCCGGCGTCATGAGCGGCTCGCACTCGGCGACGTCCTGCGAGCACAGTCGGCACCGGCACGCGGTCCGCGGCAGCTCTTCGACGTGACCCTCTCCTACATGCACTGGTCCTGGCCGGACCGGATCCCCGGAGTCGAGCGGCGGCCGGCCCTGATGGCCCCCTCGCACGACCAGGACGCACTGGGCGTCGTGGTGTCCGCCTTCGACGACACGGCTGACATCCACGTCGACCTGGACTACGCCTGCGACGTCTTCGACGAGGACTTGCCCATCGCCTCGGTGGTCGGTCACCTCACGACGCTCCTGGAGCACGGTCTGGACCTGGCGGACAGGCCGCTGTCCGACGTGCCCATGCTGACTCCGGCCGAACACGAAGAACTCACTGCCGGGCGCGCACGCGGCCCACAAGTGCCCTACCCGGACCAGGCCACCCTGCACGGCCTGTTCGAAGCCCAGGCCGCCCGCCGCCCCGACCGGATCGCGGTCACCGCGGCGACGGGTGAGACGCTCACCTACGCGGAACTCGACGAACGGGCCAACCGTGTCGCGCGGGCCCTGCGCGCGGAGGGCGTCGGGCCGGACGACCGGGTTGCGGTGATGATGGAGCGGGGGCCCCGGCTGCTGGTAGCGCTGCTCGGCATCCTGAAGTCCGGCGGCGCCTACGTTCCCGTGGATCCGGGCCATCCGGCTGAGCGGGTGCGCTTCATGCTGCAAGACAGCCGAGCCAAGGTGGTGATCGTCGATGACGACGCGCCCGCCGGCATCCCCGGGGACGCGCCCCTGCGACCCGTCGCGAGCCTGCTGACCGGCAGCGGAGCCCCGGTCGAGGCGTTCGTCACCTCCCGTGACCTCGCCTACGTCATCTACACCTCCGGCTCGACCGGGCAGCCCAAGGGCGTCATGGTCGAGCACCGTAGCGTGGTCAACCGCCTCGCGTGGATGCAGCGGCGCTACCCGCTTGGTGAACGGGACGTCCTCCTGCAGAAGACGCCCGTCTCGTTCGACGTCTCGGTGTGGGAGCTGTTCTGGTGGGCCGTCGAAGGTACGACCGTGGCTCTGCTGCCGCCCGGCGGTCACAGGGACCCGCGTGAGGTCCTGCGGGCGATCCGGGAGCACCAGGTCACCCGCGTGCACTTCGTTCCCTCGATGCTCGGCCCATTCCTCGACCTGCTGGAGGAGTCAGCGGCATCGCGCCGGGCCATCCGAACCCTGCAGCATGTCTTCTGCAGTGGCGAGGCGCTGCCCGGTGCCCGGGTGGATCAGTTCAACCGCCTGGCCGAGCAGTGCCGTCGGGAGAGCGGTGCCGAGAATTCCGTACGGCTGGTGAACCTGTACGGTCCGACCGAGGCCACGGTCGACGTGTCCTTCTACGACTGCCCGGGCGACCCGGGCCTCAGCATCGCGCGGGTGCCGATCGGCCGGCCCATCGACAACACCACGCTGTACGTGCTGGGCGCTGACGACCTACCGCAACCCGTCGGGGTCGTAGGCGAGTTGTACATCGGCGGAGCCGGTGTCGCCCGCGGCTACCTCGATCGCCCGGAGCTGACCGCCGAGAAGTTCGGCGACGACCCGTTCGTGCCGGGCGGCCGCCTCTACCGCAGCGGAGACCTGGCCCGGTGGCTCGCGGACGGCACCCTGGAGTACCTCGGACGGATCGACGGCCAGGTCAAGATCCGGGGAAACCGCGTCGAGACCGACGAGGTGGCCGCCGCCCTGCGCGCGGTCCCCGGCGTACGGGACGCCGTCGTCGTGGGACATACCGTCTCCGGCTCGGGTACTGTCCTGGCCGGCTACTACGTCGCCGACGCCCCCATCGACACCCTGCAGCTGCGTGATCAGCTCGGGCAGACGCTGCCGACGTTCATGGTCCCGGCATCCTTCACCCGGATCGACGACATTCCGCTGACCCCCAACGGCAAGGCGGACCGCGACGCGCTCCCCCTGCCCCAGGACACGCCACAAGCCGCCATGGACGGCCGGCCTCGCAACCGTACCGAGGCGGTCTTGGCCGAAGTCTGGGCCCGCGTCCTCGGCTGGGAGACCGTCGGAGTCCACGACGACTACTTCGCTCTCGGCGGCGACTCGATCAGGATGCTCACGGTGCGCGCCGAGGCGGAGGCCAGGGGCCTGCGCTTCTCGCTCAGCGACCTCCTGCAGAACCCGACGGTGGCCGGCCTGGCCACGCGCACCGAAACCTGTGACGCGCCCGGGACCGAGGCCGTCGAGGCCCCGTTCGCCCTCGTTGCCGACGTCGACCGGTCCCGCCTGCCCGGCGCTGAGGACGCCTACCCGCTGACGCGGCTCCAGCTCGGCATGCTCTACCACAGCCGCAGGCACGAAATCTCTGCCAAATACCGGGACGTCTTCCGGTACACCCTCGAAATGGCGTGGGACGAGACAAAGTTCCGCCGCGCCTTCGACCGACTGACGGCACGGCACCCCGCGCTACGCTCGGCCTTCGACCTGTCGGGCTCCGAACCGCTGCAGGTCGTCCACCCCCGAGTCCACGGCGGCCTGGAGGTCGCCGACCTGCGTCCGCTCGACAGCGCCGCGGCCGAGGACGAGGTGTGCGCACACATCGAGGAACGCCGTCACCATCCTTACGTGTTCGACCAGGCGCCGCTGTACCTGTTCCGGGCCCACCTACTGCCCTCCACCGTTGACCTGGTCCTCAGCTTCCACCACGCGCTCCTCGACGGCGGCAGCGTCGCCACCCTGCTCCGTGAGCTGCTCCAGGACTACGCCCACAGCCTCGGCCTGGACACCGGGCCCCTCGACGGCACGCCGCCCCCGTCAGCGGCGCTCCACGTAAGGCAGGAGCAGGCCGCCCTGCGCTCGCAGGAGACCCGGCGCTACTGGCAGGAGAAGCTGGCCGGCTCCGCGCCGTTGCCGATCGAGGCGTTCGCGCCTCACCGCCCTGTCACCGGCCACCGTCCGGTCTCCCGGTGGGTCGAACTGCCCGGCGCCCTCGTCGAGCAAGTGCGGCACTTCGCGGCCGAACACACACTCCCCGTGAAGTCCGTACTCTTCGCCGCGCACACCCTGACGCTTGCCATGCTCGCCGGCACCCGTGACGTGACCACCGGCCTGATCACCCATTGCCGGCCCGAAGTGGCCGGTGCGGAGCGCACCGCCGGCCTCTTCCTGAACACCGTGCCCGTGTGCCTGGACACCATGCGGGACAGCTGGCTGGAGGTGGCGCGCGAGAGCTTCCGCCAGGAGCAGGACGGCCACCCTCACCGCCACTACCCGCTGAGCGCCATCCAGGAGGACCACGGCGGCCCCGTCCTGGAAACCGCCTTCAACTACGTCCACTTCCACCAGCTTTCGCACGTCCTTGACCTCTCCGGCCTCCGGCTCACCCAGTTCCGCACCTGGGAGGAGACGGACCTGCGACTTCTGGTGAACGCGGTCACGGAACCGGACGGCAGCGGCATCCGGCTGCGGGTCGACTGCGACGGCGAGACGTTCTCCGCCGAGCAGGGCGACCTCTTCGCAACCGGCTACCTGAGCATCCTGCGCCGCTTGGTCGAGCAACCCGACGACGAACCGGACTTCACCTTCCTCGCCCCCCCGCCGGTCCGTGCCGTTCCGGCACAGCACCCCACGGTCGTGGCGCGCTTCGCCGAACAGGCCGCGCTCACCCCGGACGCAACCGCCGTGGTCATGGGCGAGGAGCGCTGGAGCTACGCACAGCTGTCCGAGGCCGCCGAGAACGTGGCCGGACACCTGTGCGCGCTCGGTGCCCCGGCGAACGCCCGGATCGGGATCGCCATGGACCGTACGCCGCGTGTCATGGCCGTGCTCATGGGCGTCCTGCGGGCCGGATGCGCGGTCGTCCCCCTGCCACCCGGCTACCCTGCCCCCCGGCTGGCCGCGATGGTGGAGCAGGCCCGGCCCTTCCGCGTCGTAGCCGAGGCCCCGTACGCCCATCTCGCCGGAGAACCGGCGCTCCTACTGCCCGCCGAGATGGTGACGGCACCGACGACGGAGTGCGAGAGGCCAGCCGGAACCGCGCCCACGACGGTGGCCGAGCGGCAGGCCGAAGTCGTCCCCGAGAGCACCGCGTACGTCCTGTTCACCTCCGGATCCACCGGGACCCCCAAGGGCGTCGCCATGCCGCACCGCACCCTGGCGGGCCTGGTGGCCTGGCAGACCGGGGCGCCCAGCGCGGCCCCGGGTGGGATGACCCTGCAGTACGCGCCGCTGAGCTTCGACATCTCCTTCCAGGAGATCTTCTCCACCCTGTGCTCCGGGGGCACGCTGTGCCTGGCGAGCGATGCGGAGCGGCGCGACATGCCGGCCCTGCTGCGTCTGCTCGACCGCGAGCGCGTCGAGCAGGTCTTCCTTCCTCCGGTGGCCATCCAGCAACTGGCCGAAGCCGCCGGCACGCTGGGCATCATCCCCCGGGCCCTGCGGGTACTGATCTCCTGCGGCGAGCAGCTGCGCGTCACCCAGGAGATCCGCGCGCTGTGCGCCAAGCTTCCGGGAGCCGTGCTGGACAACCACTACGGCCCGACCGAGACACACGTGGTCACCGCGTACACCATGACCGGAGACCCCGCAGCCTTCCCAGCGCTGCCGCCGATCGGCCGCGCCATCGACGGCGCCGAGGTGCACGTCCTGGACGAGCAGCTGCGTCCGGTCCCGGCCGGGGCGCCCGGCGACATCTACCTGGGCGGCTTCTGCCTGGCCGACGGCTACGAGGGCCGCCCTGACCTGACCAAGGAGCGTTTCCTCCCACAGCCCTCCCCGGACGGCGGCGCCGACCGCCGTCTCTACCACACGGGCGACATCGGCATGCTGCTTCCCGACGGAGACGTCGTCTTCCTCGGACGCGCCGACGCACAGGTCAAGGTACGGGGCTTCCGCGTGGAGCCGGCCGAGGTGGAACTGGCCATCACCGGCCTGGCGCAGCGGTACCCGGGCCTGCGCGACGCCGCGGTCGTGGCTCGCCGGCACGAGAACGACGAAGCCTTTCTCGCGGCCTTCCTCCTCGGCGAGGGCACGGACGAAGACCTGGCCGACATCCGTGAGCGGTTGCGAGCCAGCCTGCCCGACTACATGGTCCCCTCACACCTGCAATGGGTCTCACACTTCCCGCTGACCCCCAGCGGCAAGCGTGACGACGCCACACTGCGCCACACCCTGCTGTCCACCCCGGCCCGCACCCCCGACGCCGCGCCGCGCGACGCGTACGAGCAGGCACTGACCGAGATGCTGGCGGACGCCACGTCCCTGGACGCGGTGGGGATCCACGACAACCTCTTCGACCTCGGTGGCACATCCCTCACCGCCATGCGACTCGTCGTGCGGATCGAACGGCGCTACGGAGTGCACATCTCCCTGGCGGACTTCATCGCGGCACCTACCTGCGCTGGACTCGCGGCACGGCTGCGCGATGGCGGGGCGACAGCCGCGTACGACCCCGTGGTGCCGATCCACCGGCAGGGCACTCACCCGCCCCTGTTCATGATCCATCCCATGGGCGGCAACGTGCTGTGCTACGTCGGTTTCGCCCGGCACCTTCCGGACGACCAGCCGGTGTACGCGCTCCAGGCCGCCGGAACCGACCCGGGCACCACACCGCTGCGTACTGTCGAGGAACTCGCGGACAGTTACCTCACCGCACTGCGGACCGTGCAGCCGCACGGCCCGTACTCCATCGCCGGATGGTCCTTCGGCGGCTTCGTCGCCTTCGAGATCGCCCGTCGCCTGCGGGCGGCCGACGAGCAGGTGGCCCACCTGCTGGTCCTGGACACCACCGCCCTGGACTCCGGGCCGCGCGCACCCCACGACGACGAGGCCGTACTGGAGTGGTTCTTCCAGGACCTGCTCCGGCTGAGGGACGGCAACGAGTCACGCACTCGCGTCATCCCCGAAGCACTCGGCTCGCTGGAGGAGAAGTTCGCGTACATGGCCCGCATCGCGAGCGAGAGGGGTGCCCTGCCGGCCGGCAGTTCCCGGTCCCTCATCCGCCGTCTGTTCGGAGTCTACCGGGCGAACTGGCAGGCAGCGCTCGCCTACCGGCCCCCGCGCGAGGAGCACGACCTCACCCTGATCCGCGCCACGGAGCCCCTGCCCGCCGTCCTGGCTTCCATGCACCGGGCCGCCAGAAGCCGCCATGAGGACACCTTCAATGGCTGGAAAGCCATGACCTGCGGCCGTATCCACGTCGTCGGAGTCCCCGGCGACCACCTGACGATCATGGAGGAACCGCACGTGGCACACGTTGCCGCAACCGTCGCGGAACTGATCAGGACCGACTCCACCCCGACCGGCCGGGAGAGCTGACCGCATGGCATCGGCACGGCCCGTGAAAGCCCTCGTCGTCGGTGCCGGTATCGGCGGTCTGACCTGTGCGATCGCGCTCAGACGCGTGGGTATCGACGTCGAGGTGCACGAGCGCGCCACCGAGCTGAGCGACGTCGGCTCCGGTCTGTCGGTCATGAGCAACGCCGTCACCGCCCTGGCATGCCTCGGCATCGACCTCGGCTTGGAAAAGCGCGGCCAGGCGGTGGAGTCCTTCACGGTCATGGACCGGCGCGGCCGACGGATCAGAGACCTGCCGTTCAAAGAGGTCTGTGACAAGGTCGGCGCACCCAGCTTCTGCCTGAGCCGCGCGGACCTCCAAGAGGCCCTGCTGGCCGAGGCCGGCGACTGCCCGATCCACCTGGGAGCGACCGCCGTCGACTTCGAGACCCACGACGCGGGCGTCACCGTCCGCTTCACGGACGGCAGTACGGCGAACGGGGACCTCCTGATCGGCGCCGACGGCTTCAACTCGGCCGTACGGCGCCATCTCGTCGGCTCCGAGGTGCCACGCGAGAGCGGCTACCTCTTCCGGCTCGGCATCGTCCCTTTCGAACACCCGAGCGTCACCACGGGCAGCGTGCGCCACTACTGGGGCAGCGGACAGCGTTTCGGTCTCATCGACATCGGTCAGAGCCGCTGCTACTGGTGGGCTGCCATGAGCACACCCGCCGATCCAGCCGACCGGTACCGCGTCAAGGACGCCGTCAAAGAGGCATACGCGGGCTGGGCTGACGAGGTGAGGGCGGTGATCGAGGCCACGCCGCAGGAGGACATCCTCACCGTGCCTACCCGTGACCGGGCCTTCCTGGAGCGGTGGGGCGACGGACCGGTCACCCTTCTCGGCGATGCCGCCCACCCCATGCTCGTCACACTCGGCCAGGGTGCCGCCATGGCCATGGAGGACGCCGTCGTACTGGCACGCACGCTCGCCGAACCCGCGACGGGCAAGGATCTGGTGGAGGCCCTGCACGTCTACGAAAGCCGGCGCCGCGACCGCACCAGGGCGATGGTGGCCGCGTCCCGCCGGATGAGCGACCTCACTCAGGGGGCCCACCGCCGCGGGCGCCTGCTCCGCAACACCTACTTCCGGCTGATGCCCCGCCCCGTCCTCGCCAGTCAGACCGCGTGGGCACTCACCTACCCGAACGGCCCGGCCGCCGAGCCCAGCAGCGTCCGGCGTGAACTCAGTCCCCTGGAACGCCTGTACTGGATCGCCGACCAGACCTCACCCCTCAACGTCATCGCCCGGGCCCGCGTCCACGGACACCTGCCCCCGCTGCTCCACCGCCGCGCCCTGGACATCCTCCAGGTCCGCCACCCCCTGCTGCGTGTCGCGATCACCGACGACGGCACCGGCGAACACCCTGCCTTCACACCGTTGGACGGGCAGCCAATCCCGCTCCGCCACGTCGACGTGCCACCGGACGTCCCCGAGCCCGCCAACCAGTGGCAGCACGAGATCAACGACCGCGAACTCAGGGAGAGCGTCGACTGGCGCACCGGACCGCTGCTGCGCGCGGTGGTGATCACCGCACGAAGAGCGGGAGTCGAGGGCGGAGAAGGCATCCACGACCTGGTGCTGACGGCATCGCACACCATCGCCGACGGCAAGACGTGCCTGTCCCTGCTCCGGGAGTGGATCGAACTCGCCGCCCAACTGGACCAGGGCACGCTGCCTCAAGCCGCCCCGCGACGGGTACTGCCGGCGACGGACGACCTGCTGCCACGTCGCCACCGTGGCGTGGCGGGAATCGCAGGGCTCGAAGCCATGATGCTGCGCGACCAACGGGCCGCGCGGCGGCGTCCCTCGCAGCGGATCGTTCCCAGCCGCCAGGTCCCGTTCGAGCAGCGGCGCACCCGGATGGTGCACAGACTGCTTACCGCCGACCAGCTGGATCTGCTGGCGCAGACGGCCAAGCGGCACGGCACCACGGTCCACGGAGCCCTGGCCGCCGCGATGGTGACGGCCGTCGCACGGGACACGGGAACCGAGGCGTCCGCGCACTTCTCGATCGGTTCGCCGGTCGACTTCCGCGGTGACCTGGAGCCTGCCGTCGCCCACGACGAGGTCGGCACCTTCGTCGCCACGGTGCCCTCCCTCATCCGCTACGAGCCCGGCCAGCCGCTGTGGCCCATGGCCCGGGCGATCAGCCAGGACCTGGTACGACGCCGGAGACGCCAGGAACACCTGGCCACGATCAGCCTTCCGCGCTGGGCAGGACCCAGATCGCTGGCCGACAGCGCGTCGTTCATGCGGTTCATGGACGAGGAGGGCCCGATCAACCTGTGCCTGTCCAACGTCGGCCGCTACGAATTTCCCGTCCACGTGGGAGCGTGGCGAGTCAGCGACGCCCAGTTCATCACAGGCATCTCGGTGATGGGAGCCATCGTGGCGACGGCCGCCACCAGCCATGGCCAGCTCGCGTGGAACTTCAGCCACGTCGAGGACCTGATCCCGGCGCAGCGCGCAGAGCGCATCGCTGACGGCTCCGTTCGAACCGTGCTCTCCGCCCTCACCGAGTGACCGGCAAACCGCAACACTCCGACTCTGCCAGCCCTTCAGTCGAAAGGCTCACACTGCCATGACCACCGCTTCGATTCAGACACTGACGCGGCGCCGTGTCCTGCCCGTCGGCGAGAACGGCACTCTGTGGGAAACCCGGTCCTCGTACGGGATCTTCGAGCTACACGGCATGCGTCTGCGGATCGCGGTGGAGAATCCTGCCGAGGTGCTGTTCCCGACCGACTGCGGGCTGAGCCTCATCGCCGCCCTCAACGGCGACAACGCTCCTGATCTGAGGGCCGTCAACGCGCTGGACATCGGGGCCGGCTCCGGCCTCTACAGCGTCGCCCTGCTCGCGGCCGGTGCCGAGCGGGTAACCGCACTGGACATCAACCCCGCCTCCGCCGTCCAGACCGAGGCCAACGTAGTGGCCAACGGCCTCGACGCGACTCGGCTGCACTGCGTGACCTCGCCGCTTGAGGAGTACACACCGGACGAGAAGTTCGACCTTGTGATCACCAACCCGCCGCACCTGCCCTACGACCCGAGTTATGCGAGGGGGGACGGGCTGGAGACGGCTCTCGTCGCCCGGAGGGGCGGCCGCGCGGTGTACGACTCTGTCGTCGAGCGCGTGGAGGCGCTCCTCGCACCGGGCGGCACGCTGCTCATGGCGCACTCCTCACTCGCCGACATTCCCCGGACCGTCACGGAACTCACCACGCGTGGCTATGAGGCCGAGACGCTTGAGGTCTTCGAGATGGACATCCCACTCCTGGCGTACGCCGAGCACAAGGAGACCATGCTGACCCTGCTCAAAGAACGGCGAGCAACGGGCCGGGCGGAATTCGACGGGTCGCGCTTCACCGTGCACGCCCTGATGTTCCGGCGCCCTGGGAACGCTACCGGCCGCTGACATCACTTCAGCGCTGCCCGACAGCATCGGAGCGGATGGGCTCGCGGATCTCTCGGCGGGCCCATCGGGAACCCGGCCGCGTCGGCAACCCCTCGGCACATGCTCGGGCCGCGGCGGGCCGCCGCCCCGGTTCGCCCACACGGTGCAACTGCCGAACGATCCTGTCGGCGATCGTGTGTACCGCTCCAGGGATCGCGGCTCTTCAGACCGGCGCGTCTTGCTTGTCCTGCATCAATTGCGCGACTTCGCCCAGTGTTTTCGCTTCCGCGAGTTCGTCGAAGCTGATCTGCAATCTGGGGTCGCCTTCGAGCACGGGGGACAGTTCCACCACAAACATTCCCTCTTCCACTGCACATTCCATACCCGCTTGACACGATTCTCCGCACCATGGAGTTTGGTCAGAAAACATACGGTCGGCCCGCAGCTGGCATTCCCCCCTTGTCTCCCCAAGTGAATGTCAATAGACGACGCCGGACGACGCTGAGCTCAATTATAATTCAGCCGAAGGTGCGCACTTAAAGCACGACTCACCACGAAGTGGACCACTATGACCGAACACTCGACGACGGCCATGGACGAGCTATGGAAATTGGTATATACCAGTTTTCGTTTCCCGTTCCTGGACGCCGCGCTACGCCTGAAATTGTTCACCCTGCTCAACGAGCGGCCAGGCAGTACTCTCGACGAGATCTCCGGCGCGTTGGGGCTGGAAAAGCGTGCGGGCCACGTGCTGATGCTGGGATGCTGTGCGTTCGAGCTCGTGCGCAAGGACGGCGATGGGTACCACAACACCGCCGCGACCGATCTCCTGGCGGGCGATCCCGGCGAGTTCATGCCTGTCATCGTCCGTTATACCCACGAGATGCTGTACCGGCCCATCGGCTGGCTCTACGAATCGCTGGTACACAACGACAACCTGGGGTTGCACCGCGAACTGCTCGCCGGCTCGTCAGCGACCACGCTCTACGAACGCCTGGCCGAGGACGAGAACCTTGAGAAGCTGTTCACCGCCATGATGGAGCACCAGAGCCGCTCGGCGGTCAAGGACCTTGTCGACGCCGTGGACTTTTCGTCCTATCGCCACGTATTGGATGTCGGCGGGGGAACCGGTACCAATGCCATCGGCTTCGCTCAACGATGGCCACGCCTTGAGGCGACCATCCTCGAACTACCGAACGTGGCGAAGATGGCGAACGACCGGATCGCCGAGGCTGGCCTGTCCGATCGGATTCGGGCGATCGGAACCGACGTCATGCACGACGAGCTCCCCACGTCTCACGACTGCGTCGTGTTCTCACGCTTCCTCGAAATCTGGTCCCCGGAACAGGTCCGCAACCTCCTTGAGCGAACCTACCGAGCGTTGGAGCCGGGCGGCCACCTGGTGATCGTCACCTGCGCTCAGGACGACGACGAGACCGGTCCTCTGCACGCCGCGTTCCTATCGGCGTACCTCCACACGATCGCGTCACCCGAGGGCCGTACCTATACGCCACGGGAATTCGAGCAGTGGTACACCGAAGCGGGTTTCGAGCCGATGGATCGCCAAATCTCCGGGCGGTTCGACGTCATTCTCCGCGCCCGCAAGCCAGCATCTGGCTGAGTCGCGTCTTCGGCCGACTACACAGCACCCTGTCGGCCGAACTGAACGCGCTCGGCAAACTCGGCTGGTCGCCGGCCTGTATGGACGGCAACCACGTCCGTGTGTCTTCATCATGGGGCGATGGTCCGGCCAAGGGTGCCCCCAGGGGACAGCCTCGAAGAGAACTGACAGGCCTTCCGGCGTACGGTTCGTCCGGGATAGGCCAGCCAGCGGCGGACGCGGCAAGGTCGATTCCAGGCAGGGGAGCGCGCCGGTCGGCTTCGGCGTTCCGGCGGTCGGCCTGCGAGGGGGCGGCGCTCGCCGCACTGCCCGAGCGTCGTCGATCGCCCGGCCCGGCAGCGTCCGGCGAACGCGGCGCTGACCGGAACCCCCACCGCATCGCTGAAGAGGTCCACCTGCCTGGGGGCCATGAGTGGACGCTACGTGTCACACGTACTCCGACGCTGCGTCCAGCAACCAGTCCGCCAGGTATCCGGCGAAGGACGACCGGACCAGCAGCCAGAACCCCGCTCTGGGCTCGCCCCGTGGGACCAGCACCACCTGCGCGCGGGCCAGGGTGGTCTGGGCGCAGCGCCCGGGGCCGAAGGCACGCGGGTGCAGGTCCAACGGGCAGCCGTGCGCCAGCAGGTCGCGAGCGCGGCGGCCCGTAACGAGCACGGTGGTGCGCTGTGCGGAGACGTCCGTGACGGCGGCGGGCCCGTCGCCCACGGCCTCGCGGATCCGGTGAGCCAGGTCGGCGCGGCTGCCGGGCGGGCCCACGACGAGCCATTCGTCGGGGCCGAGCCAGAGGGCGGAGCGGTCACCGGCGTGCACGACGGTGTTGGGCTCGAGGGGCAGTCGGAGCCCCAGAGCAAGCTCGACGGCGTCGGCAGCCGGGCCCTTGGGGTCGAGCCGGACGTTCACCTGGCCGAGGAAGGGCAGTTCTGCCAGGCGCAGGTCGCCGCCCGAGGCACGGGTGGCAGCGGCGAAGCGGTCGGCGGCGTGCCCCAGGGGACTGTGGCGGATTACGGTGTCAGCCATCGCGGCGGGCTCCCTCGGGGTCGTAGAGGACGGGACTCGCGACCGTCACCGGAAGAAGACGGTCGCCCACCGGCGCGTACAGCCGCTCGCCGATGCGGTCCCGGCCCCCCTTGATCAGGGCGAGTGCGAAGGTCCGGCCGAGCGCCGCACTGTGGTAGCTGGAGGTGACGTGGCCGAGCATCGGCACCGGCGGCGCGGGAAGCACACTGTCGGCGACCAGGTGGGTGCCCTCGGGGAGAAAGGCGTCCGGGTCTTCGGGGAGCAGGCCGACGAGGTGCTTGCGGTCGGGACGTGTGGTGTCGGCGCGTGCGTGGGAGCGCTTACCCACGAAATCGGGCTTCTTCTTGGACACCGCCCAGCTCATGCCGAGATCCTGCGGGGTGACCGTGCCGTCGGTGTCCTGGCCGATGATCGGATAGCCCTTCTCGGCGCGCAGGACGTGCATGGTCTCGGTACCGTACGGGGTGATGCCCAACGGGCCCCCTGCCTCGTACAGCGCCTCCCACAGCGCGCGGGCGTCCCACGGCGACACGTTGATCTCGTAGGCCAGTTCGCCGGAGAAGCTGATCCGGCAGACCCGGGCCGGGGCGTCCGCGACAGTCGTGTCTCGCCACGCCATGAAGGGGAAGTCGTCGTTCGCGACGGCCAGTTCAGGGGCGAGGGAGGCCAGAAGCTCTCGGGAGCGGGGGCCTACGAGGGCCACTGTGGCCCACTGCTCCGTAACGGAGGTGCAGTGGACGCGCAGATCGGGCCACTCGGTCTGCAGCCATTCCTCCATCCAGTCCAGCACGGCGGCCGCGTTGCCGGTCGTGGTCGTGACCAGGAAACGCTCCTCGGCAAGGCGGATGACGGTACCGTCGTCGAGGACCATGCCGTCGAGGCGGCACATGACGCCGTAGCGGATCATGCCGACTTTGAGGGTGCTCATCATGTTGGTGTAGAGCCGGTCGATGAAGGCGGCGGCGTCCGGCCCCTGCACGTCGATCTTGCCCAGGGTGGAGGCGTCCATGAACGCGACACCCTCGCGGGCGGCGCGGCACTCACGGAGCACGGCGGCCTTCATGTCCTCGCCGTCCTGGGGGTAGTACCAGGGTCGCTTCCACTGACCGACGTTCTCGAAAAGGGCGCCGTGGTCGGCGTGCCAGTCGTGCAGGGCGGTGACGCGGACGGGGTCGTGGAGCGCGCCGCGGTCGCGACCGGCGAGGGCGGCGAAGGAGACGGGGGTGTAGGGAGGGCGGAAGGTCGTCGTGCCGAGGGCGGAGATGTCCACGCCCAGCAGGTGGGCGACGGTGCCGCTGGCCAGGACCCCGGAGGTCTTGCCCTGGTCGCTGGCGGTGCCGGCGGTGGTGTAGCGCTTGGTGTGCTCGACCGAGCGCATACCGGCACCGGTCGCACGGGCGAGGTCTTCGACGGTGACATCACGCTGGAGGTCGACGAAGCGGGGCGCGCCGAGGACGCCGGGGACGACGAAGACCTGCATGGCCGGGGAGTGCGGTCCGTCGGCGGCGGCAGGGAGTCGGGGCGTGCCGGCCGCGTAGCCCTCGGCCTCGATCGCGCGGCCACCGGCGGCGGCGCCCTCGGCGAGGACGCCGGGCAGGTCCAGGACACCGTTCGCCGAGCCTGCGACCTCGACGGCCTGGCGGCAGCTGTCGGGCACGAACGAGCCGAGTTCCTCGTCGTATCGCAGCTTGCCGCCCGCCTGGCTGAACAGGTGCGCCACCGGGTTCCAGCCGCCCGAGACAAGCAACAGGTCGGCAGCGAATTCGCGGCGCCCCGCCACTTCTCCGTACGGGGCGACGGTCACCGCCGTGAGGCGCGTGCCGCCCTCGGTGCCCACCACTGCGTGGCCGGTCAGCACCTCGATCCCGGCGTCCTGGGCGCGGCGCGCCCACTCCCCGGGCTCGGGGCGGGTGTCGACGACCGCCGCGATGTCCACGCCCACCGCCGCCAGGTCGAGCGCGGCCGCGTAGGCGCTGTCGTTGGTGGTGAAGACGACGGCGCGGCGGCCGGGCAGGACGCCGTAGCGCTGGGCGTACGTACGGGCCGAGGCCGCCAGCATCACGCCGGGGCGGTCGTTGTCGGCGAACGCCAGCGAGCGCTCGTGGGCTCCGGTGGCCAGGACGACTCGACGGGCGCGGATGCGCCAGACACGCTCGCGGGAGACATGCCCGGGGGCTGCGCCGCCGAGGTGGTTGGTGCGGCGCTCGACGGCGAGGACGTGGTTGTCGTCGTAGTAGCCGAAGACGGTGGTGCGGCGCAGTACGCGCACCTCGACCTCGGCCGCGAGCCGCGCTACTGTCTCGCCTGCCCAGTCCAGGAGCTGTCCTGTCCCGAGGAGACTGCCGCCCGGCTCGGGCTGGTCGTCGGCGAGGATGACGCGCGCCCCGCTGCCTGCGGCGGCGGACGCGGCCGCGAGTCCGGCCGGTCCCGCGCCGACGACGAGCAGGTCGCAGTGGGCGTGGACGGCGTCGTAGCGCGCGGGGTCGGGCGCGGTGGCAAGGCGTCCCTGCCCGGGCAGGCTGCTCGCGACGAGCCCGTCGTACAGCTCCACGGCCGTCGCCGGCAGCATGGGCTCCGGGAAGGGCTCCTCGATCTGTACGACGGCGTTGGGTTCCTCGACTCCGGCGGAGAAGATGCCGCGCGGGCGGCCGAGCTTGATGCCGGTGCCGGTCTGGATGACGCCGTTGGCGAGGAGGGCGGAGGCGAGGGTGTCGCCGCGAAAGCCCTCGTATGCGGTGCCGTCGAAGACGAAGCTGAGCCGCTGATCGCGGCGGATGCGGCCGCCGGTGCTCAGGCGGAACGGCTGGGGGCCGCGCTGGGACCCGGGGTACGTGCTCGTCTGCGGCTCGGTGGCCGCAGGGTTCTCCGCCTCCCCGCCCCTTTCCGGGACCGGGGGCTTGACCCCGGACCCCTCGGGCTCCCTCGCCGGGTGCGGCACGGTGGGCGGGTTGTGCCCACCTACCCCCACAGCTCCGCGTGGGGGCACCCCCATGTCGCTGTGCTCGCCCTCCCGGAACGACGGCCCACGACCCAGGTCCGGGCGTGGATCGTCCGTTCGGTACACCGCCAGGATCTTGTTCGTCGCCGTGTCGCGCACCGCGTTGAACCACCGGCGGCAGCCGGTGGTGTGGCTCCAGCGTTCCGCGAACGGGCCCTTGGGGTTGTCGCGGAAGAAGAGGTAGCGGGACCACTCCTGGTCGGTCAGGGCGGCGGGGTTCTCGGGATAGGGCACGTGGGCCTGACCGCCGTAGTGGAACTCGGCCTCGTCACGGGGCCCGCACCAGGGGCATGGGATGAGCAGCATCGATTCGGCTCCTCAGTGGGCGACCGCGGCCGCGCCGTGCTCGTCGACGAGCGCGCCGGTGGTGAATCGGTCGAGCGAGAAAGGGGCGTTGAGGGGGTGGGGGGTGTCGTGGGCGATGGTGTGGGCGTAGACCCAGCCGACGCCGGGGGTGGCCTTGAAGCCGCCGGTGCCCCAGCCGCAGTTGAGGTACAGGTTGTCCACCGGGGTGAGCCCGATGATCGGCGAGGCGTCGGGGCTGACGTCGACGATGCCGCCCCAGGTGCGCAGCACATGGGCGCGGGCGAAGACCGGGAAGAGTTCCAGGGCGGCGGACATCTGGTGCTCGATGATGTGGAAGGCGCCGCGCTGCGTGTAGGCGTTGTACGAGTCGATGCCTGCGCCCATCACCAGCTCGCCCTTGTGGGCCTGGCTGACGTACACGTGCACGGCGTTGGACATGACCACGGTGGGGTGCACCGGCTCCAGCAGCTCGGAGACCAGGGCCTGCAGCGGGTGGCTCTGCAGCGGCAGCTCGAAGCCCGCCATGGCCGCGAGCACCGAGGTGTGTCCGGCCGAGCAGAGCGCGACCTTGCCGGCGGCGATGGGGCCGAGCGTGGTCTGTACGCCGACGACCCGTCCGCCCTGGATGTCGATGCCGGTGACTTCGCAGTTCTGGATGATGTCGACGCCGGCGGCGTCGGCGGAGCGGGCCAGCCCCCACGCGACGTGATCGTGCTTGGCGATTCCGGCGCGCGGCTGGTACGTGCCGCCCATCACCGGATACCGGACGTCGGGCGAGATGTTGACGATCGGGCAGACGTCCTTGACCTGATCCGGGTCCAGCCATTCGGCGTCGACGCCGTTGAGCCGGTTGGCCTCGACGCGGCGCACGCTTTCGCGGACGTCCTGCAGGCTGTGGGCGAGGTTGAGCACACCGCGCTGGGAGAAGAGGATCGGGTAGTCGAGTTCGTCCGCCATCCCCTCCCACAGTTTGAGGGCGTGCTCGTAGATTCCGGCGCTCTCGTCCCATAGGTAGTTGGAACGGATGATCGTGGTGTTGCGGGCCATGTTGCCGCCCGCGAGCCAGCCCTTCTCCAGGACGGCCACGTTGGTGATGCCGTGGTTCTTCGCCAGGTAGTGGGCGGTCGCGAGACCGTGGCCGCCGCCGCCCACGATCACCACGTCGTACGACCGCTTCGGCTCGGGTGTGCGCCACAGCCGGTCGGGGTGCTCGGGGAGGTCGGCGCCCGGGGTGCGGGGGGTCATCGGGCGTCTCCTGAAAGGTGCGGGTACAGCGGGTGCTTGGCGGCCGGCGCCTCCGTACGGGCGCGGAGCGCGGCGACGGCCGGCGCAGGCTGGAGAGCGAGCGCGATCACGTCGGCGACCTCGGCGAAGTCCTCGTCGGTGAAGCCGCGGGTGCCCGGAGCCGGGGTGCCGATGCGCACCCCCGAGGTGACCACGGGCGGGCGAGGGTCGAAGGGGACGGCGTTGCGGTCGACGGTGATGCCGGTCTCGTGGAGCAGGTCCTCGGCCTCCTTGGTGTCCGGTTCGGAGTTGCGCAGGTCGACCAGGACCAGGTGGACGTCGGTATCGCCGGTCAGGACGCTCATGCCGGCCGCCGCGGCGTCCGGCCGGATCAGCCGTTCGGCGAGCTCGGCGCGGGCCGCCGCGGCGGTGCGGCGCCCGTCGAGGACCAGTGCGCTCACGATGCTCCTCTCGTAGCGTTGTCGTCCGGGTGCGGCCCGGTGGGCGGTTGCGCCCGCCCTGTTACTCCCCCGGAGCTCCTCTTGAGAGGGCCCCCAGCGGAACGTTTGCCCACAACCGCTAGCCGCGCAGGCGGGACATGGAGGGGTCGAACAGGGGCTCTTCGGCGACGACCGCTGCCACGCGCTGGTCGAAGTAGCCGATGTGCACGGTGCGGCCGGTCGTGGCGAGCTCGGCGGGCAGCCAGGCGTACGCGACGCCCTTGCCGATCGTGTAGCCGTATGCGGCGCTGGTGACGTAGCCGACGGGGCGGTCGCCGTCGTAGACCGGCTCCTTGCCCATGACCACGGCTAGCGGGTCGTCGATGGTCAGACAGGTCAGTCGGCGCCGTACGTCCGCCTTGCGCCGCACCAGCGCGGCCTTGCCGATGAAGTCTTCCTTGTCGAGTTTGACGGCGAAGCCGAGCCCCGCCTCGTAGGGGTCGTGCTCATAGGTCATGTCAGTGCCGAAGGAACGGTATCCCTTCTCCAGGCGGAGGCTGTTGAAGGCGCCGCGGCCGGCCGCGATGCCGCCGAGGGGTTGCGCGGCCTGCCACAGGGTGTCCCACAGTTTCAGCCCCATGTCGGCGGTGGTGTACAGCTCCCAGCCTCGTTCGCCGACGTACGACAGGCGCATCGCGGTGACGGGGACGGAGCCGATGTGGGCGCGCTTGGCGCGGAAGTACTTCAGACCGCCGTTGGAGAAGTCCGCGTCGGCGAGCGGCTGGAGGACCTCGCGGGCCAGCGGGCCCCACAGGCCGATGCAGCAGGTGCCGGCCGTGATGTCACGTACGGCGACCGATCCGTCCGCCGGCAGGTGTCGGCCGAACCAGTCGAGGTCGAGGCTGCCGTTGGCGCCGACCTGGAAGTGGTCGCGGCCGAGACGGGCGACGGTGATGTCACTGCGGATGCCGCCGTCCTCGTCGAGGAGCAGGGTGTACGTCACCGAGCCCACCGACTTGTCGACGTTGCCGGTGGACAGCCGCTGGAGCCAGGCGGCGGCGCCGCGACCGGTCACTTCCAGGCGCTTGAGTGCCGTCATGTCGTACATCGCGACGGTCTCGCGGGTGGTCTGGGCCTCGGCGCCGACGACGGGCGACCAGTAGCGCGCCGCCCACTCGTTGGGGACGGGGATGGAACGACCTTCGACGAGCGGGGCGTTGGCCTCGTACCACTGGGGCCGCTCCCAGCCGGTGGCCTCCAGGAAGAAGGCGCCGAGTTCCTGCTGGCGGGCGTAGAAGGGGCTGGTGCGCAGGGGCCGGGGCGCGCCGGCCGGCTGGAGGGGATGGAGGATGTCGTAGACCTCGACGAAGTTCTGGCAGTCGCGGGCCAGGACGTACTCCGTGGAGAGCTGGTGCGGCTCGAAGCGGTTCACGTCGCACTCGTGCAGATCGAAGGACGAGCAGTGACCGTCCACGAGCCATTCGGCCACCGCTCGGGCCACGCCCGCGGAGTGGGTGACCCATACCGCCTCGGCGACCCAGAAGCCCATGACCTCAGATGATTCACCGAGCAGCGGCAGTCCGTCGGTGGTGAAGGAGAAGAGGCCGTTGATGCCCTCTTCGATCTTGGCATCGCGTGTCGCGGGCAGCAGCGCCCGCGTCTCGGCCCAGGCGTCGGCGAAGTCGTCCTCGGTGAACTTCAGGACGGAGGGCATCTGTTCGGCCTCGTCCACCGGGGTGATGTCCGCCGGGGCGATGGGCATGGGCCGGTGACCGTAGTAGCCGATGCCGATGCGGTCGAAACGGTCGCGGTAGTAGAGGTCCCCGTCCTGGTGGCGCAGGATGGGACGGACGGCCTCCTCGGCCTGGCCTTCCAGCGCGGGGACGGGGCCGGTCCAGGCGAGCTGGTGGGCGAGCGGGGTCAGCGGCAGGTTCATGCCGACCATGCGGGCGATCTTCGGGCCCCAGATGCCGGCGCAGCACACGACGATGTCGGCGGGGATCTCTCCCTGGTCCGTGACGACTGCGCTGACCTTGCCCTCGCTGTGTACGACGTCGAGGACTTCGTGGCGGGCGAGGAAGCGGACGCCGCGCTCGGTGGCCCGCCGGATCTGAGCCTCGACGGCAAGCACCGCCTTGGCCAGTCCGTCGGTGGGGACCAGCAGTCCGCCGAGGACGCGCTGGCGATCCACCAGCGGGTGCAGTTCGACGCACTCTTCGGGGCCGAGCAGCCGTCCTTCGATGCCCCAGGCGGTGGCCCAGCCATGGCGGCGGTGCAGCTCGGTCAGCCGTTCGGGGGTGGTGGCCACCTCAAGCCCCCCGACCTGCAGGAAGCAGGGCTGCCCGTCCACGTCGAGGCTGCGGAACTTCTCGACGGTGTAGCGGGCGAGCTCGGTCATGGTCTTCGAGGAGTTCGTCTGGAAGACCAGCCCCGGCGCATGGGACGAGGACCCGCCGGTGGCGGGGAGGGGCCCCTGGTCGACGACCGTGATGTCGGTCCAGCCCGCGAGGGACAGTTCGTCGGCGAGCGCCGCTCCCACGACGCCCGCTCCGATGATGACCACTCGGGGTCCCGCCATCGCCGCACCTCCACCTTCAAGCAGTTCAGTTGCTTTCAGCGCAACAAGCTTCAGGTTGCGCAACTCACGATGCCGGTCGCCGAGATGGGTGTCAAGGGGTCCTGGACGGCCGTGACCGGGGCGGAAAACAGCCGTGCCCGGGGGGCTGTCACGGCAGCCCCCCAGGAACGACTGGGGTTGTTCTTCCGTCCCACAGAAAGGCTTGTCGGCTGTCCCGGGGAGTAACTCTTCTTTAG
>NZ_JBVIAH010000018.1:0-155460 GCF_055574035.1 Streptomyces sp. NPDC030021 | reverse complement strand
AAACACCACCAGCTCTGGTGCTAAGGGGTGGGTTGAGGGGGTTCGGGGAAGGCGGTGACAGGACAAAAACCCCTCCCCCCCCCCCTCCCTCCCCCCCCCCCCCCCCCCCCACGGCTGTGCTTGTTCGCCCGTCCCGCAGACGGGCTTGTCGGCTGTCCCGGGGATCAGCTCTTCTTGAGCCAGGCGTCGACCTTGTCGCGGTTGGCGTCCACCCACTTCTTGGCCGCCGCCTCCGGCGACATCTTGTCCTCGGCGATGTACTTCGCCACGAGGTTCTGGTCCTCGTTGGTCCAGGTGAAGTTCTTCACGAGGTCGTAGGCGGGGCTCCCCGAGTCGGCGAACTTCTTGCTGACAATCTTGTCCAGCCGGTATTCGGGATAGTCGCAGGCGATCTTCTCCGCCACGGCGTCACAGCCGTCCGTGTACTCCGGCAGATTCACCTTGACCAGGTCGATCTCCGAGAGGAACCACTGCGGTTCGTAGAAGTACCCGATCACCCAGGTCTTCTTGGCCTCGGCCTGCCGGAACGCCTGGATGAGCGCCGCCTCGCTGCCGCCGTAGACAACCTTGTAGTCGAGCCCCAGATTCTTCACCAGTGCGGCGTCGTTCGTGACGAACGACGGGTCGCCGTCGAGGAACTGCCCCTTGTCGCCCGACTCCGACGTCTTGAAGTCGGCGGCGTATTTGTTGAGGTTCTTCCAGTCGGTGATGTCCGGGTGTTCCTTGGCCAGCCACGGCGGCACGAACCAGCCGATGACTCCCTTGTTGCCGGTCGTGCCGGCCGTCACAGCGGTCTTCTGGTCGGTGATGTACTTCTTCTTCAGATCGTCGTGGCCCCAGTTCTCGACGACGGCGTCCACCTCGCCGGTGCCGAACCCCTGCCAGGCGACCTCTTCCTTGAGGTCCTTCTTGGTGACCTGGCACCCGAGGTCCTTCTCCGCGACATACGCGATGACCGCCGCGTTGGCCTCGTATCCGACCCAGGGGTTGACCGCGAGGTTGAACGTACCGCACTTGCCGGAAACACCGCCCGAAGCACCCGATCCCGACTCGCCCACCTTGGCACCGCCGCAACCGGTGACGACGGCCAGGCCCAGCGCCGCGAGACCGGCCATTGCGGCCCGCCGTCTCGCGGGACGCGATGGTGTCATGAAGTTGCCCATCTTGTGCTGCCTCCTGTGCTTGTTCCTGTGAGCGCCGGGATGTGGGCGGCCTAGCGGGCGCCGGGCGCCCTCGCCCTCCGCCGTGCCGCTGCCTGCGTGATGCGGTCGAACATGACCCCGAGCAGAACGATGGCCAGGCCTGCCGCCAGGCCCTTGCCGTACAACTCGCCCTGGGAGAAACCGGCTACGACGTCGTAGCCCAGGGCGCCCGCACCGACCAGTCCGCCCACGACCACCATGGACAGGACATAGATCAGGCCCTGGTTGGTCGCGAGCGTCAAGGCGCTGCGTGACATGGGGAGCTGGACCTTGGTGATGATCTGCCAGGTACTCGAGCCGGCTGCGGTGGCGGCCTCCACCGTGGCCTGCGGCACCGCTCGCACACCATCTGCGATGATCTTGATCGTCACCGGGGCGGCGAAGACGACCGCGGCGGTGATCGCCGTGAAGCGCGTGGCGCCGAACAGCGCCAGGAACGGCACCAGATACACGAACGAGGGCATGGTCTGGCCCGCGTCGAGGCTGGGTCTGATCATCCGGTCTGCCAGGGAACTGCGCCCCATCCACACGCCGACCACGACACCCAGCAGCAGGACGATCAGGGTCGCCACCGCCGTGGAGGCCAGCGTCGTCATGCTGTCCGACCACACGCCGGTCGCGACGAGCGAGGCTACGCAGGCCACGGCCGTGACACCCGCGCGCCATCCGCCGAGCACGGCGCCGATGGCGACGAGGACCGCGCCGACCAGCCACCACGGGGACTCGGTGAGCAGCGTCTCGAAAGGGTTGAGCAGCCCTGTGGTGATCAGATCCCTGGCTCCGTTGGTCAGTCCGCCGAAGGTGTCCTGCGTCCACAGGCTGACCGAGTCCGCCGTACGCGCGATGGCGCCGCCGGCCGCGGCGTCGCCGGGAAACTCGGCCGCCCACACATAGGTGTGGGACAGCCACACGCACACCGCGGCCGCCGCGCCGCCGGCCGGCAGCAGGGGCCGGCGCCACTTCCCGAAGCGGCCGGCGCCGCGCTTCCTGGCGGCCTCCACCCGGTCGCCCGCCGCGGTCGTCACCCGGTCCAGCACGATGGCCATGACGACGATGGCGAGGCCGGCGTTGAAGGCGACGCCCACGTCGAGGGTCTGCAGCGCCTTGACGACGGTCTTGCCCAGGCCGGGCGCGTCGATCAGAGCGGCGATGGTGACCATGGACAGCGCGGCCATGATGGTCTGGTTCACGCCCATGACGACGGTCCGCTTGGACATGGGCAGCAGCACCTTGGTGAGCGTCTGCCGCCGGGTGGATCCCAGCGACTCGGCGGCCTCGACCGTGGTGGCGGGCACCTCGCGGATGGCATGCGCGGTGATGCGGATCGCGGGAGGCGCCGCGTAGATGAGCGTGGCGATCGTGGCGGATGCCGGGCCGATGAGGAAGAACAGCGTCAGCGGGGCCAGGTAGACGAAGGTCGGCATCGTCTGCATGAAGTCGAGGAAGGGTGCGATGGCGCGGTTCACCCGGTCGGAGAGCCCCGCCCAGATACCGAGCGGGATCCCGATGAGCAGGGAGACGAAGACCGCCGACAGGGTCAGGGCCAGGGTGTCCATGCTCTCCTGCCACAGTCCCTGCAGCCCGAAGAAGACGAACCCGGCCACGGCCAGGGCAGCGACGCGGATGTTCCCGAAGGCCCAGGAGATGTACCCGACCAGGGCGACGACGCCCAGCCAGCCGATGACAGGGACCGGACGCCCGGCCGACGGCTCGGAGATCAGTGACTGGATGAAGGTCACGAGAGTGTCGATGACCAGCCGGATCTCATTGAAGAAGTAGAGGAAGACCGGATTGCTGTTGCGGTTCGCCCCGATGGTGTCGTTGACCGAGTTGAACCAGCGGTGCAGGTCGGTCAGGTCGGCCGCCGCCAGCGCCAGGGTCTGCCGCCCGCGCAGAACGGCGAACAGCACCAGCCAGGCGACCAGGATCGCGGCCACCACGGCGCCGCGGCGGACCCCGCGTACGGACGCGCCCCGCGCGGCCGGTTCGGCAACGACGGCCATCACGCGCCGCCTTCCTGCCCCGCCACGACCGCGAGGATCTCCTCGTCCCCGACGATGCCCAACAGCCGCCCGTCCTCGACGACCTTGACCGGCTTGTCGGCGGCGAGCACCGCCCGCGTCGCCTCACGCACCACGACGTCCGGGCCCAGCTCCGGGCCGTCGAGGGGGTCGCCGGGCTCGGGGGCCCGCATGATCCAGCGCAGGGTCAGGACCTCGGCGCGGGGCACGTCCCGGACGAATTCCCGGACGTAGTCGTCGGCGGGCGCGCCGACCAGTTCGTCACCCGTGCCGCACTGGACCATCTTGCCGTCGCGCATGATGAGGATGCGGTCGCCGAGCTTGAGCGCCTCGGACAGGTCATGGGTGATGAACACCATGGTCTTGCCGACCTCGTGGTGCAGCCGGATGACCTCGTTCTGCATGTCGCGGCGGATCAGCGGGTCGAGCGCCGAGAACGGCTCGTCGAAGAAGAGCACGTCCGGATCGCCGGCGAGCGCCCGGGCGAGGCCGACTCGCTGCTGCATGCCGCCGGAGAGCTGCTCGGGGTAGGAGTTCTCGTATCCGGCCAGGCCTACGAGTTCGACGACCTCTTGGGCGCGCCGGTTGCGTTCGGCCCTGCCCATGCCGCGTATCTCCAGTCCGTACGCGACGTTGTCGAGGACCCGGCGGTGGGGCAGCAGCCCGAAGTGCTGGAAGACCATGGAGAACTTGCGCCGCCGCAGCTCACGCAGCCGTCTGGCGTCGGCGCCACGGATGTCCTCACCCTCGAAGTCGACTTCCCCCGCGGTGGGTTCGATCAGCCGGGTGAGACATCGCACCAGCGTGGACTTGCCGGAGCCGGACAGGCCCATGACGACGAAGACCTCGCCCGGCGACACCTCGAAGTTCACATCCCGTACGGCGGCGGTGCATCCTGTACGGTCCATGAGCTCACGGCGCGTGAGCCCGCACAGCTCCTCGGAATCCGGCACCTGCTCGGCCTTGGGCCCGAACACCTTCCACAACCCGCGCACGGAAATGACCGGGGCAGCGTCCTGGTCCTTGGACGTGCCGTGCCGCTGCGGCAGTTCAGTCTGCTTGGGGGTCACGATCGACCTCTCTTCGGCGTTCAGCCGCGGAACCAGTGCTGCGGCCGGGGTTGGATGTTCTGCCAGATGTGCTTGGGCTCGCGGTATTCGTCCAGACCGGTCGGTCCCAGTTCCCGGCCCACGCCCGAGTGTCCGAAGCCACCCCATTCCGCTTGCGGCACATAGGGGTGGTAGTCGTTGATCCACACCGTGCCGTGGCGCAGCCGTCGCGCGACCCGCTGGGCCTTGCCCGCGTCCTGCGTCCATACGGCTCCGGCGAGTCCGTACTCGGTGTCGTTGGCGATGCGTACGGCGTCGTCCTCGCCGCTGAAGCGCTCCACGGTCAGCACGGGTCCGAAGGACTCCTCGTGCACCACGCGCATGTCCTGCCTGCACTCGTCGAGCACGGTCGGCGGGTAGTAGTAGCCTTCCGCGAGCGCGGGGTCCTCCGGGCGGCTGCCGCCACATCGCAGTACGGCGCCCTCGGCGAGGCCGGCCGCGACATACGCCTCGACCCTCTCCCGGTGCTGTGCGGAGATCAGCGGTCCCGTATCGGCCTCGGGATCGAAGGGGCCGCCCAGGCGGATGCGCCCGGCGCGGCGCACGACCTCGTCGACGAAGGCGTCGTGCAGCGAGTCCTCCACGATCAGGCGGGCACCGGCCGAGCAGACCTGCCCGGAATGCAGAAAGACGGCCGTGAGGGCGAAGTCCACAGCGGTATCGAAATCGGCGTCGGCAAAGACGACATTGGGGTTCTTGCCGCCCAGTTCGAGGGCGACCTTCTTCACGGTCGCGGCGGCCGTGGCCATGATCCTTCGGCCGGTGTCCAGGCCGCCGGTGAAGGAGATCATGTCGACGGCGGGGTCTTCGGACAGCGATGCGCCCACCTCGGGGCCGGTGCCCAGCAGGAGGTTGGCGGCGCCGGCCGGCAGGCCGGCCTCCTCAAGTACCCGCATCAGCAAGATCGATGTGGAGGGAGTGAGTTCACTCGGCTTGAGAACGATCGTGTTTCCGGCCAGAAGCGCGGGGGCGACCTTCCACGACGCCTGGAGCAGCGGGTAGTTCCACGGAGTGATCAACCCACAGACACCGACCGGCTCGTAGGTGACGCGGCTGACGGCGTCGTCGCGCCCGGTGTCGATCACCCGGCCGGCGCTGGTACCCGCGATCCCGCCGTAGTAGCGGAAACAGGAGACCACATCGGCGATGTCGTACTCGCTCTCCACCAGCCGCTTGCCGGTGTCCAGCGATTCGGCGCGGGCGAACTCCTTGGCGTCGCGCGCGATCAGATCGGCGGTGCGCAACAGCAGCGCGCCGCGCTCCCGCTCGGAGGTGCGCGGCCAGGGGCCGTCGTCGAATGCCCGGCGGGCCGCGGCGATCGCGGCCTCGCTGTCGGAGCGCGTCCCTTCGGACACCACCGCGGCCAGCGTGCCGTCTGCGGGGCAGCGGATCTCCCGGTGACCTCCGGCAACCGGATCGCACCATTCTCCGTCCAGATACAGATCTGCCACGAGCGCAGCCCTTCGAGCGAAGTTCCGTTGCGCATGATGCACCGCATTGCTTGTGATGGAACACCCTGGCCGAACGTGTGACCGTCGTCAAGAGGGTGTGGCGGGCGGATCCGCCCCCTGAGCCCGTTGCCCCGGCTCCCTTGACCAAGGGCCAAGACAGGCCGACCATGTTGCGCATCACTCACCCTGTTGTGCAATACGCACCAACGGAGGCCGTGCATGCCCCCTCGACCACAACCTGGCCGTGAATACGTCCTCACGCTCTCGTGCCCGGACCAGGCCGGACTGGTCCACGCCGTGAGCGGCTATCTGGTCAGGAACTCCGGCAACATCCTGGAGAGCCAGCAGTTCGACGAGCGGCTTCAGGGCCGTTTCTTCATGAGGGTCCACTTCGATGTGTCGGACCCGGACACCGACGCGAAGAATCTGCGTGACCGATTCGGCCCCGTCGCCGAGGCATTTCGGATCTCGTGGACTCTTCGGGACGCCTCCACCCCGACCCGTACGCTCATCATGGTCTCGAAGTTCGGCCACTGCCTGAACGACCTGCTCTTCCGCCGGCGCACCGGCGCGCTCAACATAGAAATCCCGGCCATCGTCTCCAACCACCGGGAGTTCGAGGAACTGGCCGGGACCTACGGCATCCCCTTCCACCACATCCCGGTGACCAAGGACACCAAGGCCGACGCCGAGGCACGCCTCATGGAGCTGGTCCGCGAGCTGGACATCGACCTGGTGGTGCTCGCCCGCTACATGCAGATCCTCTCCGACGACCTGTGCAAGCAATTCGAGGGCCGGGCCATCAACATCCACCATTCCTTCCTGCCCAGTTTCAAGGGCGCACGCCCGTATCAGCAGGCGTACGAGCGCGGTGTGAAACTGGTCGGCGCCACGGCGCACTATGTGACGCCGGACCTGGACGAAGGGCAGATCATCGAGCAGGACGTGGCCGTGTGGATCATTCGCTCGACCCGGACGAGTTGGTCACGGTCGGGCGGGACGTGGAGGCGCGGGTGCTGGCGCACGCGGTCAAGTGGCACAGCGAGAGCCGCGTCATGGTGGACGGAAGCCGCACGGTGGTCTTCCGCTGAGCGGTACGCGATCGCCGGACAGGATTGATTCCCGCACCCCGCCCCTGTCCCGACTGGGGCTACGCCCCGGGTCCGGCCCGGACGAGCTCCATGGGAGCCCGTCCGGCAGGTGCTAAGGGCTGTCCCGCAATCCCCGGTGGATCAGCGCACGGCGTCAGATGCGGTGCATCGCAAGGCGGAGGGGCGCCCGCATACTGGGCGTATTCGGGTGCTCCGACAACGCGGCGAGGTGCCGTAGCTGACGTCGTGCGCCCGCCGGGGATTGCGGGACAGCCCTTAGCAACCGTCGAGGCGCTCCAGCATGCCGCGTCGCCAGCGCTCGGTCTCGGCGATCTGGTTGAAGGTGAACAGGTGCAGGCCCGCGACCGCCGCCGAGGGCGCTGTCAGCACGGGCGCGCCGCGCCGCAGCAGCCGCTCCGGCGCATAGCCGCCCGGCGCCGCGAAGCGCACGAACCAGGAGGCGTGCCGGGCCAGGAAGCGCGTCGACTCCCCCACACCGATCTTCGCCGCCATCGCCAGGAGCTTCGTACGTTCGACGGGCCCGGCCACGCCCACGTGCACCGGGAGGGTGACATCCCGGCGGCGGACCCGCGTCACCCACTCGCCCAGCACTCGGGGGTCGAAGCACAGGTTGCTCACGATGTACGTGGCGTGGGCACGCTTGTCCCACATCGCCTGGATGGTGGTGTCGTCGTCGATGAGCGGATGGCTCTCCGGGTAGCCGGTGATGCCGACCCTGCTGAAGGGACTGCCCAGCTCGCCCAGCCGCCGCAGCACGGGCAGCGCCCCCTCGTACGGTCCGGCGGGCGGATCCGCGTCCCCGGCCGGTACGAAGACGTCGTCCACGCCCGCCTCCCGCAGCCGTGCGACGACCTCCGCCACATGGGCGCCGTCCCTGAGGAGCCGGGCGGGCACATGCGGCACGACGCCGTACCCCTCCACCGCCAGCCGGGTCGCGAGATCCAGCGTCGGCTCCAGGCCCTTCACCGGCGACGCCGTGACCGTCACCACCACATTGCGCGGCACATGGGCGAGAACCTTGTCGTGCGTGGACTTCGCCGGCAGGACCTCGTAGCGGACGTTCTTCAGCAGCTCTCTCACCGCGGGTCGCGGTGCCGGTAGTACGAGGCCTTGGAGGGTGGCAGCGGCTCCTTGCCGAGGATGAGGTCGGCGGCCTTCTCCGCGATCATCATCACGGGTGCGTAGATGTTGCCGTTGGTGACGTACGGCATCACGGAGGCATCCACGACGCGCAGCCCCTCCACGCCGTGCACCCGCATGCTCTCCGGGTCTACGACGGCCATCTCGTCCGTGCCCATCTTGCAGGTACAGGAGGGGTGCAGGGCGGTCTCACCCTCCTTCGCGACCCAGGCGAGGATCTCCTCGTCGCTCTGCACGGAGGGTCCGGGCGAGATCTCGCCGTCGTTGTACGGGGCGAGCGCGGGCTGGTTGAGGAGCTTGCGGGTCACCCGGATCGCCTCGACCCACTCACGTCGGTCCTGTTCGGTGGACAAATAGTTGAAGCGCAGCGCCGGATGCTCGCGCGGGTCCTTGCTCTTGATCTTCACGGAGCCGAGGGCGTCGGAGTACATGGGTCCGACGTGCACCTGGTAGCCGTGCCCGCCGGCGGGCGAGGACCCGTCGTAGCGGACCGCGATGGGCAGGAAGTGGAACATCAGGTTGGGGTAGTCCACATCCTCGTTGCTGCGGACGAAGCCCCCCGCCTCGAAGTGATTGGTCGCGGCCGGGCCCTTGCGCAAGAGCCACTGGAGGCCGATGAAAGGAGCGCGCCACTTGGCGAGGTACGGCTGCATGGACACCGGCTGCTTGCAGGCGTGCTGGACATAGACCTCCAGATGGTCCTGCAGGTTCTCACCCACCCCCGGCAGGTGGTGGACGACGTCGATGCCGAGCGGCTCGAGTTCCTCGGCGTTTCCGACGCCGGAGAGCTGCAGCAGCTGCGGGGAGTTGATCGCACCGCCGCACAGGATGACCTCGCGGGCGCGCACCTGCTGGACCTTGCCGCGGCCGCGCCGGTACTCGACGCCGACTGCGCGCTTGCCCTCGAAGAGCACGCGAGTGGCCAGGGCACGTGTCCTGACGTCAAGGTTCGGCCGCCTCTTCACGGGCCCCAGGTACGCTTTCGAGGCCGACAGGCGGCGGCCGCGGTGGACGTTGCGGTCGAAGGGCGCGAAGCCTTCCTGCCGATAGCCGTTGACGTCGTCGGTGCGGGGGTGGCCGGCTTCCTGGACGGCCTGGAGGAAGGCGGGGAAGAGCGGGCTGGACGCCGGGCCGCGTTCGAGGACGAGGGGGCCCTCGTGGCCGCGGAACTCGTCGTCGGGCTCCGCCGCCAGGCAGTTCTCCATCCGCTTGAAGTACGGCAGACAGTGGGCGTAGTCCCAGGTTTCCATCCCCTGGTCGGCCGCCCACCGCTCGTAGTCCATCGGGTTGCCGCGCTGGAAGATCATGCCGTTGATGCTGCTGGAACCGCCGAGCACCTTGCCGCGGGCATGGTAGACGCGCCGACCGCCCATGTGGGGCTCGGGCTCGGATTCGTACTTCCAGTCGTAGAAGCGACTGCCGATGGGGAAGGTCAGCGCCGCGGGCATGTGTATGAAGACATCCCAGGGGTAGTCGGACCGGCCGGCCTCCAGCACCAGCACGCGGTTGCCCGGCTCGGCGGAGAGCCGGTTGGCCAGGGCGCTGCCGGCCGAACCGCCGCCGACGATGACGAAGTCATACTGCAAGGGGGCCATGGTCTGCCTCGTCTCGCTCGCGTCGTCGATATGCGCGGCATGGTAGTACGGGTAGCGCTATACGCACCAGGTTGCAAGCCGCGCAACTTGATTCGCTTGAGGCCCCTTCTCGCTTCCGCCCGCGCCGTTGTTTACCGTGCGTATAGTTGCACCATGAGCAACTTCACCGCAGATAGCGAGACGGCGGGACCACAGGGCGGTGGCGTGCAGTCCGTCGACCGCGCCATCAGTGTGCTGGAGATCCTGGCCCAGCGCGGCGAGGCCGGCGTCAGCGAAGTGGCCGCGGAGCTCGACGTCCACAAATCCACCGCCTTCCGGCTGCTCGGCGCCCTGGAGGCACGCGGGCTGGTGGAACAGGCGGGCGAGCGCGGCAAGTACTGCCTCGGCTTCGGCATCGTACGGTTGGCCGGTGCGGTCACCGGTCGTATCGACATCACACAGCAGGGCCGCCCGGTCTGCGAGCGACTCGCCGAGGAAATCGGCGAGACCGTGAACATCGCCATCATGGAGAAGCAGTTCGCGATCAACCTCTGCCAGGTGCGCGGCCCCGGCGCCATCACCGCGCACAACTGGGTCGGCCAGCTCACCCCGTTGCACGCCACCTCCAGCGGCAAGATCCTTCTGGCCCACCTCCCCGCGAAGCAGCGCGCCGAACTCCTCGCGGACGCGGGCCTGGAGAAGCTCACGCCACACACCCTGACCTCGAAGACGAAGCTCGAGAAGAACCTCGCCGAGGCCAGGGAGCGCGGCTATGCCTGGACGTTGGAGGAGCTGGAGATCGGCCTGCATGCCATGGCCTCTCCGGTCCGCTCCCGGGACGGCGAGGTCATCGCCGCGGTCAGCGCCTCCGGACCCTCCTACCGCTTCACCGAGGAGCGGATGCACGAGCTCGCACCGGTACTGGTCAAGGGCGCACAGGAGATCAGCCACCGGATGGGCTACCTGGGCTGACCGCACGCCGCACGCCTGGCACCCTGGGCGCTCGGGCCGCCGTTACTCCGGCTGCCGGGTGCCGAGGCGTTCGCGTACCCAGTCGTGGAAGGCGCCGATGTGGTGCTCGCTGGGCACCAGGACACCACCCTTGGCGTACAGGCGCGAGCTCATCGCCGGCTGGCAGCGCTCGCAGGCGTCGAAGTCCTGCCGGTTGACCCGGTCGAAGAGCTCGACGGAGCGGCTGACGTCCTTGCCGCCGCGCACGACGTCCTTCAGATACAGCCAGTCGCACTCGACGATCGTGCGGTCCGCGGCCACGGGGTACATCCGATGGAAGATCACATGGTCGGGCACGAGGTTGATGAAGACCTGGGGCTTGACGGTGATCGCGTAGTAGCGGCGGTCCTGGTCCTCGGTGACGGTCGGGATACGATCGAGCCCCTCCGAGCCGTCGACCGTGAAGCCCTTGATGTCCGTGCCGAATTCGGCGCCGTGACCGACGTAGTACTGCGCGGCGTAGCCGTCCGCGAATTCGGGGAGCACCTCGGTGAGTTCGGGGTGGATGGTGGCGCAGTGGTAGCACTCCATGAAGTTCTCGATGATGAGCTTCCAGTTCGCCTTGACGTCGTAGACGATCCGCCTGCCGACCTCGAGGTTCGCCATGTCGTAGTGCTCGATGGACTCCACGTCGCCCAGCCGGGTGCGGACCGCGCCGATGACCTGGTCCTCGAAGGAAGGCGGATTCTCGGCCAGGCAGACCCAGACGTACCCGAGCCATTCGCGTACCCGCACGCCCACCAGGCCGTACTCGGTACGGCCGACGTCCGGCATCCTGGTGAGGTTGGGCGCGGCGACCAGCTTGCCGTTCAGGTCGTACGTCCAGGCGTGGTACGGGCACTGGAAGGCCCGCTTGACCTCGCCGGTCTCCTCGGTACAGAGCTTGGCGCCGCGGTGCCTGCAGACGTTGAAGAAGGCGCGAATGGATTCGTCGCGCGAGCGGGTGACGAGGATGCTCTCGCGGCCCACGTCCACGGTCTTGAAGGCACCCGGCTTGGCAAGCTCCGAGGAGCGCGCGACGCAGAACCACATCGTCTCGAAGATGTGCTCCTGCTCCTGGGCGAAGATCCCGGGATCGGTGTAGTAGGAGCCGGGGAGAGTGGCGATCAGACTGTCCGGCAGGCTGGTCGAGGTCACAGGGCACTCCTCGCGGGAAAAACGTCGTTGTGTGACAAGCAACGCAGTGTGCAATACGCAACCACAGGCAACGCCCGCAGCATGCGGTGCGAAACCGGAGGCGTCAAGACCTCGCCGTGGCGAGCTGCTTGCGCCAGCGGGTGAACAGCCGCGGCTGGTCCATCCCGAGCACGGCGACCGGGTGTCCGGCGCTCCGGTAGACGGCGAGGAAGCTGCGGTCGTCCGTAGCTCCCTCCTCGACGGTGACGCTGTCGGACCCTGCGACGTGCCCGGCGAACTGGATACGCACGCCGTACTGGTCGGACCAGAAGTACGGTGGCCTGGGCGCCGCCGGTGCCGCCGTGCCCCCGGAGAGCAGCGTCGCGACGGCCGCGGTCGGCCGTTCCTGGGCGCCGGTCCAGTGCTCGACCCTGCGGTGGGCCCCGGAGGCCGGGTCGTACCAGGAGGCGCAGTCGCCGACCGCGACGACACCGGCCAGGCTGGTGCGGCCGTCGACACCGCACCGGACGCCGTTCTCCAGCACGATGCCGGAGCCTTCGAGCCATTCGACACACGGGCGGGCACCCACACCGACGACGACCGTGTCCGCCGGAAGCCGACGGCCGTCCGCCAGCAGGACCGCGTCCACTCGGCCGCCGGCCCCGCTGAGCTGTTCGACCCCTATGCCGCAGAGCAGCCGTACGCCATGGTCCGCGTGGAGCGAGGAGACGATGCCGCCCATGGTCTCACCGAGCGGTCCGGCAAGCGGGGTCGGCGCCACTTCGACGACCGTCACATCGAGACCGAGCCGGTACGCGGTCGAGGCCACCTCGGCGCCGATGAATCCGCCGCCGATGACGACCAGCCGCCCGCCGCGGGCGAGGTCGGCCCGCAGGGCCCGAGCGTCATCCAGGGTACGCAGCGTGTGAACACCGGCCAGACCGTCGCTCCCGGGCAGGGTGCGGGCCGCCGCTCCGGTGGCGATGACGATGCCGTCGGCCCGTACCGCACGGCCGTCGGCAAGGCGCACCGAGCGGTCGCCGCGGTCAAGCCCGGTGGCCCGTACGCCGAGCAGCCACTCGGCGCCGAGATCCTCGCCGTCCGCCTCCAGCGAGAGGTCCGCCTCACCCATGCCACCGGCGAGGTACTCCTTCGACAGAGGCGGCCTGTCGTACGGCCGGTGCGACTCGTCGCCGATCAGGACCAGCCGCCCACCGTAACCCTGCTTCCGGAGTGAACGCGCCGCCGACAGTCCGGCCAGCGAGGCGCCCACCACGGCCACGGTCCTCACGCGGGACCTCCGGCGAGCCGTGCCGTGACACAGGGAGGCAGGTTGGGCACGGCCTCGGACAGCTGTACGTAGATCATTCCACCCTCGACGACCACATGGTGGGTACGGACGGGCAGCCTGGCCGGCGGAGCGTCGACGGCCCCGGTCCGCAGGTCGAACTTGGAGGCGTGCAGCGGGCATTCGACCTCGCACCCTTCCAACCAGCCGTCCGCGAGCGAGGCGTCCTGGTGCGTGCAGGTGTCGTCGATGGCCAGCACCTCGCCGTCTTCGGTGTGGAACACCGCGACGGGCGGGTCGATTTCGAGCCGATGGGCCTCGCCTCGCGGCAGATCCGCGAGGCGGCACACGGGAATCATCAAGGGACACCTCGATGCGTATAGCGAAACGGATTGCGATGTACGCAACGCCAGTCTGGAGGGGGCCCCATACCTTGTCAAGGATTCGATCGGGACAGCGGGGCAGCCGAAGAAGGGGGCCGCGAGCCTTGACGCGGCAGGTCCGCCACCACGTCACCCTGGTGGCCAAATGCGCACTAATTGCATATCGCGCCTGTACGGGTACTACAACCGGCTCTTCGGGATCGACGACAAGGTCTGCTACCCGTGGATCGCCCAGGTGTTCTCGGGTCTGACACTCGGCGGCCTCAAGCGGTACGTGGACGAGTTGTTCGCGTACGGCAAGCTGATCCCGGTCACCCACGTCGACGACGGCACGCCGGTGCACAGCACCGTGAACCCGCCGCGCACCTACCCGGCGCAGCGGGAGCTGATCCGCCCTGAAGGTGCACGGCATCCGTGCCCACGTGATGACCGCCGCCCAGGAGGAATTCGTACGGATGGTCGTGTCGGACCCGAAGTACGGCCTCGGCATCCCCCCGCAGAACGTCATCGGCGTCACGACGCTGCTCCGCGACCCGGCGACCGACCGCCTCACCACCGCACGCAGTCGTACACCGACAGGCTGGAGGCAGAGAAGGAGAAGTGGTCCGCCAAGCAGAAGTCCCCTGGCGAAGCCGTCGACGCCGGGCGAAGCCGGGTGGTGGTGGAACCGGCGGAAATCGGCGGCTGACGCCCGGCGGGCTGCCGGGGGCGGGGGCGAGCCCCCGTGCCCGTGCCCGTCAATGGCCCCGCGCGATCCACTCCTCCACGTGCGGCGCCTCGTCGCCGACGGTCGTCGCGTCGCCGTGCCCCGTACGGACCACCGTCTGCGCCGGAAGGCTCAGCAGCCGGTCCCGGATGGAGTCGATGATCGTCGGGAAGTGGGAGAAGGATCGCCCGGTCGCGCCGGGCCCACCGGCGAACAGCGTGTCGCCGGTGAAGACCGTCCCGAGCTCCGGCGCGTAGAAGCAGACCGCGCCCGGTGCATGCCCGGGCGTGTGCAGCACCGTGAGTTCGGTGCCCGCCACCGACACCACCTGACCATCCGCCAGTTCGCCGTCCGGCGACCGCTCCGGGTGGGTTTGCTTCCACAGCGGCAGGTCGTCACCGTGGAGCAGGATCGGCGCGCCGGTCCGGTCGGCGAGCGCCGGGGCGGCGTCGATGTGGTCGTTGTGTGCATGGGTGCACACGATCGCCCGGAGGGTACGACCGCCGAGCGCGGCGGCGATCGCCTCGGCGTCGTGCGCGGCGTCGATGACGATCGCCTCGTGGTCGTCACCGATGATCCAAACGTTGTTGTCGACGTCCCACGTGCCGCCGTCCAGGCTGAACGTCCCGCTGGTGACCAGGTGCTCAATACGCACGTCGGCCATCACAGCACCACGACCGAGCGCAGCACCTCGCCGTGGTGCATCCGCTCGAAGGCCTTCTCGACCTCGTCCAGCGCGACGGTCTCGCTGACGAACGCATCCAGGTCCAGCCGACCCTGCAGGTAAAGGTCGATCAGCATGGGAAAGTCGCGACTGGGCAGGCAGTCCCCGTACCAGCTGGACTTGAGTGCGCCGCCGCGCCCGAAGACGTCGAGGAGCGGCAGCTCCAGCGTCATGTCGGGCGTCGGGACACCGACCAGCACCACCGCGCCGGCCAGGTCGCGGGCATAGAACGCCTGCCGGTACGTCTCCGGGCGGCCGACCGCCTCGATGACCACGTCCGCGCCGAATCCGCCGGTCAGCCCTCGGATCACCTCGACCGGGTCCGTCTCCTGGGAATTGACGGTGTGGGTGGCTCCCAGCTTCCTCGCGGTTTCGAGCTTCCGCTGGTCGATGTCCACCGCAATGATCTTCGCGGCGCCGGCCAGCCGCGACCCGGCGATCGCAGCGTCGCCGACCCCGCCACAGCCGATGACGGCAACGCTGTCGCCACGCCCGACGCCCCCGGTGTTGATCGCGGCGCCGATGCCCGCCATCACCCCGCAGCCCAGCAGTCCGGCCACCGCCGCCGACGCGGCGGGATCGACCTTCGTGCACTGCCCGGCCGCCACCAGGGTCTTCTCGGCGAAGGCGCCGATGCCTAGGGCCGGGGACAGCTCGGTGCCGTCGAGGAGGGTCATCTTCTGCTTCGCGTTGTGGGTGTTGAAGCAGTACCAGGGGCGGCCACGCAGACAGGCCCGGCACTGGCCGCACACAGCCCGCCAGTTGAGGATCACGAAGTCGCCCGGCACCACGTCCGTCACGCCCTCGCCGACCGCTTCCACGATGCCCGCGGCCTCGTGGCCGAGCAGGAAGGGGAAGTCGTCGTTGATGCCGCCGTCGCGATAGTGCAGATCCGTGTGGCACACGCCGCAGGTCTCAACCTTCACCAGCGCCTCGCCCGGGCCGGGGTCGGGCACGTTGATCGTTTCCAGAGTGACGGGAGCACCCTTCTCCCTCGCGACAACAGCACGGACCTGGTGAGCCATGGCCACTCCTCGACTGATCTGAACCCAGAGCGATGAGTTGCTCATTACGGCACGCATCGCATGCACCGCAACATCAGCATCGTAGAGGCCCGAACGTCAGTCAAGAATCCTGCGCGTCAGACCCGGCCGGATTGTCTGGGCGACTGCATCCTCGCGGCGGGGACGGGCAACGCATGGCCCGCAGCACTTGAACCGGCGAGCCCATCCGCGGCTGCGGGCACACGACGAATGCGGACGCGCACCGCGGACGCGCGGCGTGGTTTCCGGCTCGCGCGGCGAACGGAATGTACCGACACCGGGCGGGAGCGACAGCCCGACGGATGCGGAGCCGTCCATGGGCGTGATCAAGGAGTCGGTCGATGTGGCCGCCCCGGTGCGTGCCGCCTGCAACCAGTGGACCCGGTTCGAGAGCTTCCCCCGGTTCGTTCCGGGGCCGTCGGGGTGACGGACCAGCGGCTGCTGGAGGCCGTCCGGGTCACGCCACGGGCGGAGTTCGTCCCCGCCGAGCACACGGCGTCCGCGTACCGGGACACGCCCGTACCGCTCCCTCACGACCAGGTGACCACCCGGCCCTCGCTGTTCGCCATGATGGTCTCCGCGCTCGGCCCCACCGGAAGCGAACGGGTCCTGGAGGTCGGCACCGGCTACCGCCGGCAAACCGCGCTGCCGGCCCGCCTCCCCGCGTACGTGGTCAGCGTCGAGCGCTGGCCGGATCTGGTCGAGGAGGCCCGCCGCCGGCTCCACATGCCGACGGCTTCGCCTTCCCGCTGGGCTCGCTGGCGGCTCCCGACCGTGCCCACCTGCTCTCGGTGCTCAGGCACCCCGTCACCAAGGTGATCCTCTTCGGGCTCTCTCCAGGCGCGACGGTGGACGCCGGCCACAGCCCCGCCTCGGGTTGGACCGTCACGGTGCCGTGGGTCTCGGCCGTGGGCAGCCCGCGGTAGTGCACGATCACGGCCAGGTAGGGGATGTCCGGCAGGTGCTGGGTCACCAGCGGCATCGCGTCGGGCAGCGCACTGTAGCGTGCGGAGTCGTGCGCGGGCGGTTGCCGCAGCTCTCCGTCCAGCACCACAGCTCCGTGGGCGGTGAAGACGGCCTGCCCGTGCCGACCAGGCACATCCGCGTCCTCGCCGACCACCTGTTCGATGGCGGTGAGCGTCAGCCGGTCCGCACCCTGGCGGGCCAAGGCGTCGCGCAGCCGTCGCCAGCGCAGATCGATCGCACGCTCCGGATGCTCGACGTCACGGGATGTGTCGAGGTGGACGGAAGCGAACGGGCCCGGCTCGGCGTACAGGAGCTCCAGGAACGACAGCCGCATCACCACCACTCCACCTTCGATGATGACGCTGTCGCGGTCAGATTCGGAACGGTACGATCCCGGCCGCGACCGATCCCGCCACTGCACCCCCGTAGCAGAACAGACTGATCACGGTGCTCAGCCTCCTGATCCGAAGGCCGTCATACAGGGTGTAGCGGAAGCGATACGCCCAGTGGAAGAAGCGCAACAGGCGCCGCTGCACCTGCGGGTCCCGGTGGCCGACTGGCACGAGGCCGCCGCCCGACTCGGTCACCAGCTGGACGAGTGGGCACGACACCACGGCTCGGACGCCGTCATCGTGGGCGGGAACGACTGGGCAGGCAACGTCCTGGTCCGCCGCCTGCCAGGTGGGCTGCCGCGCCGGATCGTACGCGTGACGGGACCGATGCCGACGAGGCCCTGGTGCGGGCCCTGGTGGGCACCGGAGCCGAACTGGTCGTCGTACCGCAGGACGGCTTGCCGCTGCGGGACGGTGTTGGCGCCCTGCTCCGCTACACGGACGCGGAGACGCCGTCCTGAGCGCCGCGGAGCCTGTCCGGGCCATGCGCGGCACAGCGGGTTGTCCAAAGGGAGAAAGCGGCACAATCGAGGATAGGGAGCGCGGCGCCAGCGCTCCGGCTGGAGGGTGATCAGATGCCTGGGACCCGGTCTCATTCCCGCTACGTCCCGGACAAGGGACTCACCACCCGCATGGTGATGACCATGTTCCTGATCGGGCTGCTCTACGTCGTCTTCGTCGGTGTCCTGCTGGCCCTGCTCCGGGGCTCGTGGCCCGTCATCCTGGTGGTCGCGGGCGGTCTGTTCATCGCGCAGTTCTGGTTCAGCGACCGGATCGCGGCCTTCAGCATGGGTGCCCGTGAGGTCACCCCCGAGCAGGCGCCCGAGCTGCACGGCGCCGTGGACCGCGTCTGCGCCCTCGCCGACATGCCCAAGCCGCGCGTGGCGATCGCCGACAGCGATGTGCCGAACGCGTTCGCCACCGGCCGGGGCGAGCGCACCGCGCTGGTCTGCGTCACCACCGGCCTGCTCCGCCGTCTGGAGCCGGAGGAGCTGGAGGGCGTACTCGCGCACGAGCTGTCGCACGTCGCCCATCGCGATGTCGCGGTGATGACCATCGCGTCGTTCCTCGGTGTCCTGTCAGGAGTGATGACCCGCATCGCGCTGTACAGCGGACTCGGCCGCGACAGCCGCGACGGCAACGCCGCCGTCGTGGCACTCCTGATACCCCTGGTCAGCGCCGTGGTCTACGTGATCAGCTTCCTGCTGACCCGGCTGCTGTCCCGCTACCGCGAGCTGTCCGCCGACCGCGCGGCCGCATTGCTGACCGGCCGTCCGTCGGCGCTCGCTTCCGCGCTCACCAAGGTGACCGGGGAGATGGCGAGGATTCCGAGCAGGGATCTGCGCAAGGCGGAGCCGTTCAACGCGTTCTGGTTCGCGCCCGCGTTCTCGTCCAAGGAGAGCTTGGGCAGGCTGTTCTCCTCCCACCCGACGCTGGAGGAACGGCTGGACCGACTGGGCAAGATCTCGGCGCAGCTCGGCCGACCCTGAACAAGAGGTACTTCCTATGGGACTCCTCGACACCATCCTCGGCCGCAGCAAGCCGGTACGCCCTGACCTCGACCAACTCTTCGCCCTGCCGGGCGCGGCGATCACCCTCCAGGCGGCTGTCGGTTTCGCTCCGACCGGCGTCGGCTCGGTGTGCTTCGCCAGCGTCGAGGGCGGCGCCTTCGCCGGGCTCCAGGAGGAGGTACGGGAGCTGCTCGACGCCGATACCGGCCGCGGCGGCATACCGGTCGAGTTCAGCCAGGACGCGTACGGCTACACCTGGCTCCTCGCCCGCCGGCCCTCCGACGACCTTCCTGCACTGGTAAACGACCTGCACGCCGTCAACACCCTCCTCCAGGATGCCGGCTTCGGCCCGCAGCTGCTCTGCTCCCTGATCGGCTTCCGCGAGGCCGCGGGACAGCGCACGATGGCGCTGGTCTACCTCTACAAGCGCGGCACCTTCTACCCCTTCGCGCCACTTCCCGGAACGGCTGGGAAGCGTGACAACGCATTGGAGCTCCAGACCAGGGCGCTGCTCGCGAACGACCTGAGGGTCGACCCCGACCTGGGCCGCTGGTTTGCGGTGTGGGGCGCGCCGGGGATCGGCTGAGTCGTCGCCTGTTCGCCTTCTCCTCGCCTGAACCACCCGCGACCATCACGACCGGGGATGCGGCGATGTCGGCCTGCTACGCGTGACGATGACCTGTTTCCCGGCCGCCCGACGGCCATCGCGTCGGGCGGAGGCTCCACCGATCTCCTTTGCCTACCGGGTCTCCGCCGAAAGGAAAGCCGTGAACAGAAGTTCGGCAAGCTCTCCGACGGCCGTGAGAACGGCTCACCAGGAGGGTTCGTTCCGGCGGCGCCGCCCCCCGCCGACACCCTGCCGGTCGGCCGTCTGCGCGCTGGCGCGACGGGTGGGGTCGGTGAACGCCCGCTGGACGGATTCCCCGAGGAGGGCGAGCTCCGCGCGAACCGCCGGCAGACACTCGGCCGGCAGGGTTTCGAGGAGGTCGTCCAGCAGCGCGCGGAGCCGCCTGCACACCTGGAGGGACGTGGCCCCGTACTCACGGATTTCGGTGACGCCGAGCTGCAGGTAATTCTCCCAGCCGCGGCCCTGTACCACCAGCCGGGGCCGGCCCTCGCCGTCGGCGAGAACGTACCGGCCGCGGAGCTGCGCCCGGCCGACCACGTGCAGGAACGTGTCGATGTGGTTGAGCACCTGCACGGCGGTCGTGGGGTCGTTCACGGCGGGAGAGAGGGCGCGGATGGCGATGTCGACGAGGATGCGCAGGGCGAAGGCGGGATCCTGCTCGATGGTGCGCTCGGTTCCGAGGGCGACGAGCCCGGTCACCCGCCGCGGGTCGGGTGGCCGGGCGGAGCCGTGGGCCTCGACGAGGGTGGTGCCGGGCGGTACGAAGTCGCCGACCTGGTGGGCCAGGACGAGGACGCAGTCGTGGCGGACGGCGGTGGCGATCAGCCCCGTCGCGTCGAACGCCTGGATGACTCCGCCCCGTTCGGACCGGATGAGGGTCACCGGACCGGCAGGCGGCAGGGAAACCTCGTCGCGTGCCGACGAGCGGTGGATGCGTTCCGTCGCGCGGATGAGCACCTTCTCGCCCAAACGCCCCACCAGGTCGGCGATGGCCACGGGCCGGAGATTGTGGGTGAACCGGTTGAGGTAGATCAGCAGAAGCATGAGGCTGACGGAGACGGCCACTCCGGACAGCGTCACCCCCAGGTCAGGGACGGCGTCCGACTCGATTTTGCGCAACAGGGAAAAGGCGTACGCGAACGTTCCGGTGAACGTGGCCAGCACGGCCTTCTGCAGCCGGTCGCGATACCACAGACGCATGTAGCGCGGGGACAGCGTTCCCGTGGCCTGCTGGACGACGAGTACGCCGATGGTCACGACGAAGCCCAGCAGCGCGACCATGGACCCGACGACGGAACTGAGCACACTGCTCGCCGTCGTCGCGGAGTACTGCCAGGTGTCCGGCAGCCAGCCCGCTCCCTCCACGCCGGCGGCCCATTCGGCGAACAGAGCCCCCAGCAGGAGTCCGATCAGAGGGATGATCCACAGGCTCGCCTTGGCGTACTGCCGCAACCGGAAGCGCGCCGCCCAGGACATCACCGCCGGCTCTCTTGCCGTCCGCATCGGATGCCTCTGTGGGTTTCTGGAGCCGGAGCAAGGTTCGACAGCACGGGCAGCCTCCGGTTTCGGCGGTGCAATGCGGTCTGAACATCCCGTTCGTGCGTTCCCATGCTAAGGGCGATTCCCGGCAGGTGCAGGGGCAGCCAGCTCGCCGGGTTCGCAGCGGTTTCCGCGCTTAACCTGACTGGGTGGCGTCGAAAGGGGTTCTCCCATGGCCGACTACCCGCTGATCGAAAATCACGGCCTGATCGGCGATCTGCAGACCGCGGCGTTGGTGACCACGGAAGGAACGATCGACTGGTTCTGCTGCCCTCGTTTCGATTCCCCCAGCGTGTTCGGAGCTCTCCTCGACTGGGAGAAGGGCGGGCATTTCACGGTCAGACCGACGGACGAGGCGTACACCACGAAGCAGTTGTACCTGCCGGACACCGCGATTCTCGTGACGCGGTTCATGACCGAGACCGGTGCCGGCGAGGTGGTCGACTTCATGCCGGTGACCGGAACGACGGCCACGGACCGACACTGCCTGGTCCGCATGCTCCGGTGCGTACGCGGCAGCATGACGTTCCAGATCGACATCGCCCCGCGCTTCGACTACGGCCGCAGGTCCCACACCCTGCGTGTCTGCGAGAACGGGGCGGTGTTCGCCTCTGAGGACCTGGAACTCACCCTCAGCGTGGTACGGGAGCCGGAGGACGAGCGGGTGATACACGCCCTCACCGGCGATCACGACCTGCGCGTCACGCTTCCCCTCGAAGCCGGACAACAGCGGGGCCTGTTCATGGAGTCGGCCGCAGAGGGGCCGCCTCGCGAGATCCGCGTCGCCGAGTTCCAGGAGCTCTTCGACGACACCCGGCAGTACTGGCGCTCGTGGCTCCACCAGTCCCGGTACACGGGCCGATGGCGCGAGATGGTGGAGCGCTCCGCCGTAACGCTGAAGCTGATGACGTACGCGCCCAGCGGGGCCCTGGTGGCGGCCCCCACGGTGGGTCTGCCGGAGCAACTGGGCGGCGAGCGCAACTGGGACTACCGGTTCACGTGGATCCGTGACGCGTCCTTCTCCGTGTACGCCCTGCTGGGACTGGGGTTCACGGAGGAGGCGAGGGCGTTCATCGGCTGGCTGGGCGACCGGGTGAAGGAGAAGGCCGGCAGCGACACCGACACGGGACCGCTGAACATCATGTACCGGGTGGACGGTTCCTCCGATCTCTACGAAGAGACCTTGGAGCACTGGGAGGGATACCAGGGATCCGCCCCGGTGCGCATAGGCAACGGCGCGGCGACCCAGTTGCAGCTGGACATCTACGGCGAGGCACTCGACAGCATCTCCTTCGCCCACCAGCACGGCATCCACCTGGACATCCAGGGCTGGACATCGCTGCGCACCCTGCTGGACTGGCTCGTGGACCACTGGGACCAGGCCGGCGAGGGGCTGTGGGAGACGCGCGGCGGGCGCCAGCACTTCACATACGGGCGGGTCATGTCCTGGGTCGCGTTCGACCGCGCGCTGCGGCTGGCGGTCGCCCACGGCAGGCCGGCCGAGAGCGGCCGCTGGGCCGCCGAGCGCGACAACATCTACGAGCAGATCCTGGCGAAGGGCTGGGACCCCGACCGCGGGGCTTTCGTCCAGCACTACGGCAGCGATGTGCTCGACTCGTCGCTGTTGCGGATGCCGACCGCGGGGTTCATCACGCCCGACGACCCGATGTGGACGTCCACCTTGGACGCAATGGACCGGGAGCTGGTCACCGACAGCCTGGTCTACCGCTACAACCCAGAGGCGTCGCCCGATGGTCTGCGCGGCAGCGAAGGAACCTTCTCCCTGTGCACCTTCATGTACGTCGACGCCCTGGCACGGGCAGGGCGGGCCGATCAGGCCAGGCTCGTGCTCGAGAAGATGATGACGTACGCCAACCACCTGGGCCTGTATTCGGAGGAGATCGCCCTGACGGGCCGGCAGCTCGGCAACTTCCCGCAGGCGTTCACCCACCTGGCGCTCATCGACGCGGCCATCACGCTGGACGAGACCTTGAACCGCATGCGGCAGGGCGGCAGCTGAGGGCTGTCCCGCAATCCGCCGTGGGTCGGCGCGCGGCGTCGGACGCGGTGCATCGCACGGCGGAGGGTCGCCCTTGTACCGGGCGTGTTTGATGACCCGGGAGCGCGGCGAGGTGCCGTGACCGGAGCCGTGCGCCCGCCGGGAATCACGGGCCGGCCCTCAGGCGGGGGGAGACTGTGCGGGGCCGAACAGAACGACGGAGTCGCCCGCTTGCGGGGTGACCGCCTGCGCCTCGTCCAGCGGTTCCAGCCGGCCGTCGTCACGGACCACGAACAGCGTTTCGTGTCCCGGCGGGAGCGGATCGGAGGCGGGCTGCACCAGGAACCGGGCGCCCTGCTCGTACCGTGCCGCCAGGACGTGCCTGACGAGTGAACCGCCGAAGAGGACGGCGCCGCCCGTGTAGGGCGCGACGGCACCGTGGCTCTCGTGCGGCGGTCCCACCCGGTAGACGGGGCCCTCGACGTTGTCCTTGACCAGCACCGAGGCGAGCGCGTTGAAGTCGTCGTCATCGGTGAGCAGGAAGACGGCATTGACTCCCTCCAGCCGCGCCCTGGGGTTGGTGGCCGTAGCCAGCAGTTCCCCTCTGGCCAGTTCGATTCCGGCGTCTTTGATCCGTTCCCGCTCCTCGTCCATTCCCGCCCACATCTGCACCTCGAGCCCCGCGGACCGCAGGGCTCTTCCGAGTGCGATCACCCACGGAGCACCGCCCACCAGGAGGGGCCGTGTGCGGTTCGGCGTGACGACGCCGAACCGCCGGGCCACGGGGCCGGCTGTCAGGGCGTACAGCACGACCGTCGAGACGATCACCAGGAAGGTGATGGGAAGGATCTTGGAAGCGCCGCGCAGCCCCAGTTCGACGAGGCTCGCCGCGAAGGCCGCCGCGGTGGAGGCCGCGACGATACCGCGCGGGGCCATCCATCCCGCGAACACCCGTTCCCCGAGGGTCATGTCCTTGCCCGTGGTGGCGGTGAAGGCCACGAGCGGCCGCACCACGAGGACGAGGAAAGCGACGAGGACGAGCGTGGGAAGGAGCACGGGCGTCAGCGAGGCCGGGGTGACGCTCGCCGCGATGGAGATGAACAGCAGCCCGATGATCAGCTGGACCAGTGTCTCGAAGAAGGGGCGACGAGCGGGCATGTCGAAGCCCCGGATGTTGGCGGCGGCCATGCCGGTGACGATCGCGGCGATCAGCCCGGTGTCGTCGCGGAAGATGTCGCAGCCTGCCGACACGGTGATCACCGTGGCCAGTTGCGCCAGCGTTCCCAGCGCTTCGCCGAGCCGGAGCACGCGCAGGGTCAGCCACAGCAGTGCCACTCCGACGGATCCGCCGATGAGGCCGACCGCCATGCTGATGAGGAACTGTCCGATCTGGTAACCGCGACCGATGTCGATCCGGTGCGTCGTGGCGACGGCGTGGAAGACGATGGCCCCGAGGATGGCGCCGATCGGGTCGGTCAGCGTTCCTTCCCAGATCAGCAGACGCCGTACCTTGTCCGTCGGCCGCACGTACTGGAGCAGGGGCCCCACGACCGTGGGCCCCGACACGACGAGGATCATGCCCACCATCGCGGCCACCCGCAGCGACATGCTGAACAGGGCCGGGCCGACGGCACAGACGGCCAGGAAGGTGAAGGCCACTCCGAAGAGCAGCAGCCTGCCCACGACCGCGCGGGTGTGGCCCGTGAGGTTACGCAGGTCGAGGCCCAGCCCTGCGTCGTAGAGGATCACTGCCACGGACAGCGACACCAGGGCGGAGAACGCCTCCCCGATCAGCTGGTCCGGATGGACGATGTCGGTCAGGGCGCCCGCGGCGAAACCGGCCGGCAGCAGCAGGATCAGCGCGGGGACGCGCAGTTTGCTCGCGAGGATCTGGCAGGTGGTGGCCAGGGCCACCACCAGGGCGAAGCCGAGGAGGACGTCATCCTCGCTCACAGCGGTTTCCTTCCTCGCCTCACGCGCGTGAGGGGGGACTCGACGAGGTTCCGGAGGCCGGCAGCCCCGGTCGGCGGCCGGTGCCGCGGCCACCGGGTCGGCGTGGCGCCGCGGGGTCGGTCGCCGTCGGCCGCCTCACCCCGCGTGGGGCGGGTCCGCCGCAGCTCGGTTCGGTGGGGTTGACCCACGCGTCCGCCGGGGCTTCGGTACCCGGTGCGATCCGGCGACTCCGGTGTCATAGCTCGGGCCGGGCCGTGGACGGCGCGGTGGGCTGTCCGGGGGTGAGGAAGCGGTCGGCGGAGATCCGCTTGCGGAAGACGTGGTAGGTCCAGCCCTGGTAGACGAGGACGACGGGGAGCAGGACGAGGGCGACGACGGTCATGACCTTGAGTGCATAGGGGCCGGACGCGGTGTTCTGGACGGTCAGGTCGAAGGCGCTGTTGCTGCTGGAGACCATGACCCTCGGATAGAGCTCGGTGAAAAGCGATGCCACGGTCGCGGCCATCGCGAGGGTGGTGGCGCTGAAGGCCCAGCCGTCGTGGCTGCTGCTGATGGCCCAGGCCGCGGCGGCGACGGCCAGGACGGCCGCGAGTTCGACGACGTTGACGAGGATGCCCCGCTCGACGAGGGAGCGCGTCCAGAAGACGAAGGCCAGAACGACCAGGCCGACGGGCAGGACGCTGCGACGGGCGAGCCGGTGCGCCCTTTCGCGGACCTCCCCGCTGGTCTTGAGAGCGAGGAAGGTCGCGCCGTGCAGGAGGCACAGCAGGGTCAGGGTGATCCCGGTGAAGACGCCGTAGCCGGTGAAGAGGTCTGCGAAGGTGCCCGCGTACTCCTGGTCGCGGCCGATGGGGACGCCGTGGAGCAGGTCTCCGAGGGCGATACCGAGGACCAGGGGAACGGTCAGGCTGCCGGCGGTCAGCAGGATGCTCCAGGTCCGTCGCCATCGCACGCCGTCGACGCGGTCGCGGTACTCGACGGCGATGCCACGGACGATGAGTCCGGCCAGGAGAAGGACGAGGGCGAGGTAGAAGCCGGAGAAGAGGGTGGCATACCAGCCCGGGAAGGCGGCGAACATCGCGGCGCCCGCCGTGACCAGCCAGACCTCGTTGCCGTCCCATACCGGTCCGATGGTGTGGAGTACGGCCCGTCGGCCCGCTTCGTCGCGGGAAAGCAGTCCGTGGAGCATGCCGACGCCCAGGTCGAAGCCCTCCAGGACGAAGAAGCCGACCCACAGTACGACGATGAGGATGAACCAGAGAGTGGTGAATTCCATCGCGGGCCTTCCGGCGGCTCGGGACCTCAGTAGGTCAGCTCGGGGGCGGGCTGGTCGTCCTGCTCCGTCGGGTCGGTGCTCTTGCGTGCGTGGCGTGTCATCAGTACGGCGGCGACCACGGTCAGTGCGGCATAGAGGAGGAAGAAGGCCACGATGCTGATGGCCACCTCGGTGGTGCTGACGGAGGAGGAGACACCGTCCTTCGTCAGCTGGAGGCCCTGCACGATCCAGGGCTGGCGTCCGTTCTCGGTGAGGAGCCAGCCGGCGGTGTTGATGAAGAACGGCATCGGCACGGCCCATACCGCTGCGTTGAGGAACCAGCGCGAGTGGGCGAGTCGCTTGCGCCGCAGCAGCCACAGGCCCCACAGGCCGAGGAGGAGGGCGAGTACGGCGAGGTAGGCCATGACGCGCATGGCCCAGTACTGGATGAAAACGTTGGGCACGTAGTCGCCAGGACCGTATTGCTGCTGGTACTGGCTGTTGACCTCGTTGAGACCGAGGACCTTGCCGTTCCAGTGGTTGGTGGCCAGCAGGGACAGCAAGTGGGGGATTTCCAGGATCTGCGTGGGCGTCTGGTCGTTTTTGCCGCCGCCGATCTGGAACAGGGAGAAGGAGCAGGGCTGGCAGGTCTCCCATTGCGCCTCGGCGGCGGCGATCTTCATCGGTTGGTACTTGCCCTCCGTCACGCCCAGTTCACTGCCGACGAGCATGGCGAACAACAATGCGGGCACGAGGACCAGCAGCGACAGGCGGGCGGAGAGCCGGAAGGCCGAGCCCGAACCCTTCGTCGTGTGCGGGTCGCCCTCGGCGTCGGCGTCGGCGTCGGCCCTGTCGTCGCGGAGGTCGTTGCGCAGGTGCCATGCGGAAATGGCGAGCATGACCATCGAACCGGTGATGAGCGCGGCCAGCACCACGTGGAGGTAACCGCGGAGGAAGACCGGGTTGATGAACAGCGCCCACACGTCATTGAGCTGCGGCCGACCGGTGGACGGGTCGATGGCGTAGCCGACCGGATGCTGCATCCAGGAGTTCGCCGCCATGATGAACAGCGCCGACAGTGCGCTGCCGGCCGCCACGGCCCAGATCGTCGCCAGGTGGACGCGCTTGGACAGCTTGTCCCAACCGAAGATCCACAGGCCGAGGAAGGTCGATTCCAGGAAGAAGGCCGCAAGGCCCTCCATCGCCAGTGGGGCCCCGAACACATCGCCCACCGTGCGGGCGTAGCCCGACCAGTCCATGCCGAACTGGAACTCCTGGACCAGGCCCGTCACCACACCGACGGCGATGTTGATCACCAGCAAGGTCCCGAAGAACCGCGTCAGCCGCAAGTACTCGGCCCGCCCGCCTCGGTACCAGGCGGTCTGGAGCAGGGCGGTCAGCAGACTCAGCCCGATGGTCACCGGGACGAACAGGAAGTGGTAGATCGACGTCATCGCGAACTGCAACCGCGCCAGATCCAGCTGACTCATGTGTCCACACCCATCACGGCGACGCGGGCTGATTCTCAGCCGCCCAGACAAGCAGATCCTGGCCCGGGCGGCCGACGCGCCGCACCCGGGACGGCCACAGCCATCCGTACGGCTCAACCGCTCATGCCGGCCGCTCTGCGGTTCGGGCGGCAACGACTGCCTACCGCCTCTGGCCGACGGCGGCGCACATGGGTGCGATGCGTACTCATCCGGTTGAGCGCTGGCTCTTGGCCGTCGGGCTGGTCCTGCTCTATCGGTTCTGCACGCCGAGGAGCCTCGTGACTCCGGGGACCGGGGCCGAAGCGAGCGCAGTGACCGTCCCCGTAGGCGGCCTCCCGTAGAACAGCCGGTCGAGCCGGACGCGAGTGCGCACCGTGACAGAGCCGTACTGCCGTCCCCCTCGGAGCGGCGACTCGACGGGATTCGGACGATGCGAAAGGGGGTTCTCATCGGGTCGCCGGTAGTGCCTTCACCGCCTCGTCGACGATGGCGTGCGGGGTGGCGCCGGCGTACACGGTCGTCCCCGGCTCGACGCGTCGCAGTGGTTCGAGGGTGGTGTGCTGGGACTCCTCCAGCCGGGCGGGCATGAAATGGCCCGTGCGTCCGGCGACCCGTCGGTTCGCGGTCGCCTGGTCGAGCGCCAGGTGCAGGAACCAGACGCCGGCGCCCGCCCTGCGGAACTGGTCCCGGTACGTGCGCTTGAGAGCGGAGCAGGCCGCGACCCCGCCCCGGCCGGAGTCGGTGGCTTCCTTGATCCGGTCGGCGAGCGAGATCAGCCAGGGTCGGCGGTCCTCGTCGTCGAGCGGCCGGCCTGCGGCCATCTTGGCCCTGTTCGCGGCCGGGTGGGGGTCGTCCGCCTCCAGGAAAGGCAGCGAGAGCCGCTGCGCGAGCAGGGCGCCCACGGTGGACTTGGCCGATCCCGCGACTCCCATGACCACCACGACGGTAGGCACGTCGGGAGCGTGTCCATGATGCCCTCAGAGGACGGCGATCGGGGTGACCGGTGAGCCCGCGGCGTCCGGCAGCCGCAGAGGTGCGATGACGCACAGGAAGGACCAGCGCTCCTCCGCCTCGCAAGCCTGTGCCACTTCTTCGAATGGGAGGTGGTCCAGCAGGTGCAGGCCCATGGCTCGGATGGCCAGGACGTGCACGGGGAAGTCGACGCCTTCGGTGGAGCTCGGGGCGGTGTCGCCGTCGCCGTCGCCGCCGAGCACGGCGACCCGGCGGTCCGCGAGGAACTCCAGCGCGGACGGATGAAGCCCCGCGCGGGACTGTGCTGTGGGCCATGCGCCCAGTCCGGTACGGCACCGGCGGTGGCCGACGCGGACGAGCAGAAGGTCATCCTCGCCCACGCGGACGTGCTGGGCTCGGCCTCGCCGAGGTCGTCGCGCGAAAGCAGGCGCTGGTACCGGAGCCGGCCACTGATAGGCGGCTGCTGCTATGGGCGCCCGAGGAGTTGGCTGCCGGCCGTGTTGTCGGTGCGGGCGGTGAAGTAGTCGGTGAAGGCCTGGACGAATTCGGCTTCGGTGATACGGCCGTCTCCGTCGTGGTCGAGCTGGCGGAAGCCGTGGTTGAGTTCGGCGGGGTGGACCCGGGAGCCGCCGAAGATCGTGCGGTACTCATCGGCGCACAGGTGTCCGCTGCCGTCGGTGTCCACCGCGTGGAAGACCGCCCGCACCGCGACATGGAGACCCTGCTCAAGGTAGGCAGGCCCGGCGTCGATCCCGGTGAGCATGGCGGTGACGAACTCCTCGCAGGTCACCTGTCCGTCCTCGTCGGCATCCATGCCGGTCCGTAGCTGCTGCCACCAGGTCTCGAAGGCGGCGTAGACGGGAGCTTCGCGTTCCGGGGCGAGTTCGAGCGGCCAGCACACGTTGTGCGCCATGGCCTGCAGATCGGCCGAGGTGATGCGGCCGTCGCCGGTCTGGTCCAGGACCTGGCGGAAGAAGGTTCGCAGACGCGCCGGGCGGGAATCGGCACCCTTGCGGCGGCGTGGTGCGGGAAGCCGGACGGGGCTTGCCTCCGGGGCGGAAGGATGGTCGGTGGAGGCGGTCGGAGGCTGCGGAGTCGAGGGGATGCCGGCCAGCGGGGTGCGGTAGCGGCGGTGCTCGGGCAGCGTATTCATCAGCACGCGCATACCGCGGTGCAGGATGAGGGACAGCAGGGCCGCGCGGCGGGTGCGGGGCAGGCTGAAGCGCTCCCGGAAGGCTTGCGGCAGGTCCGCGATGGTCAGCGCACCGATCACATGGGCGGCCACCGTGCGTACAAGCGGCCAGGCCGGCTTCAGGCGGCCGAGGCGGCGGGGTGCGGGTGCTTCACGGAGCATGTCGAAGAGCAGGTAGCGCACGGGTTCGCTGTATTCGAGGCGCTCGCGGATGGTGCGGTCCACATACGCGGGCACGTCCGCGGCCGTGGCCGGGAGCAGGTCGTCGGACAGGCCGAACTCGGAACACACCGCACGGAATTCTCCGTACATCTGATCCAGTTCAGACGGGGCCAGCGGGCGTCCGGACAGTTCCCGCATCGCCGTCATGCACTCGTACAAGGTGACCAGCACCCACACCCGCACCGCCGGGTCCAACGCCGTGAACGGCCTGCCCTGCTCGTCGGTCCCGGCCAGACGGCGGTGCGTGCGCTCCAGACGGGCGACCTCACGTCGCAGCCCTTCACGGTCGGAGAAGAACAGCCGCTTCCCGCTGTCCATGGTGTGCTCGATGCGCCGCCACGGGTGGGCGCGATAGGTGGAGAAGTTGGTCATGCCGGCGGCGACTGCCGGATCCGCGGTCTGCAGAACCAGCAGGCGCCACGCCACCAGCCCGATCCGCCACTCCCCCAGCGTGCGGCGCAGCAACGAATCAGGACCAGGAAGATCAGCGGTAGCCAAGGGAACGTCTCCTCAAGCATGTGCACAGGAATGAACAAGGGACGACCGAAGAGCGATCATCCGGCTATCCGCCCAGCCCAACGGCCCTACCGGAATCCGGGAGCGGCCAGGTACCCGAATTCACCCATCAGAGACACACCTCGGGGCCACGTGTCCGCGTACACATGTTCTGGGGATTGAGTGCGGTTGTTTCCGCACCGCACGTTCGCCTCCCTCATGCACGAGCGGCGCGGCCAGGACCTCTATGAGGGGTGTACCTGGATTACCCAACCACTGGATCGGGCAGCCACGAGCGACCGGCGGACCAAGGTCTCGTGTCAGTTGCGGGCCTGCCACCAGTACACGAAGACCCTGCTCTGACCAGCAGGGCATGAGTCAAGTCGCCGCTGCAGAGCGGGCGGCCGGCGACATCGCCCACGGCCGTCACCGAGGTCGGCAACGGCGGGACGTGATCGGGACCGATGCTGACCCCTTGCTGCTTTCCTGACGCGCCAACAGACACGTATCGCGCCTCGTCCCGGTCCATTCCTCTGACGCGAAGCGGGCAGCCGGAGGCCACCTGCTACCGAGCATCGCCTGCAGGTCACGGCTCCACCCGCCGCCCCGGGAGAGGAGTTCAAGAAGATTTCAAGTTGGGCGGCGACTCTCTTCGCTCCCACACTCGTGGGCGCCATTGACGGCATGAACTTCGACAACATGCCGGAGCTGTTCCTCAGCTCTCGGCGAGCCCGTAGCGGCGGTGCAACCGGGCCAGTGGGGCGGGTGCCCACCAGTTGGCCCGGCCGGCCATGTGCAAACTCCCGCAGCAGAGAGATCGCCTCCGCATCACCGAGCAACCTTGCGAGCATTTCGGGCCAGTGCAGGTGCACGTTGTCCGGCACCGCCCCAACCAGGCGGGATCCACGGCGATCTCCGTCTGCCGGAGCATGGACCCGGTGCCCAGCAGTGAGGCGTGCCCTTGCGGTTGAATGAATCCCGTGACGCATGCTCTGGGTTTCACCGAGGAAGACCTGCGCCGACTGGCCGGGACGCGCTCCTTTGAGAGGGGGCTCGGCTATCTCTCCGCGGTGTCCCGGCTGGACATCGGGGTCGCGGTGATCACCGCGACCGTGGACGGCACCGACGCCTACGAGGTCGAGCTGACCCAGGACGAGGACGGCGGGCTGACCGGCTGGTGCGACTGCCCGTACGGACAGGACGGCAACTTCTGCAAGCACTGCGTGGCGGTGGGCCTGACCGTACTGGGGCAGACCGATTCCGCGCAGCAGCAGCGGTCGGCCGCCACCTCGCGTACCCGGCTGCTGGACACCTGGCTGGAGACCCGCACCCGCGAGGAACTGCTCGCCCTCGTACGGGAACAGCTCGCCGACGACCGTGACCTGCGTCGCCGCCTTGAATTGCGAGCGGCCACCTCCGGGCAGGACACCGTCATCGCCCGCGAGCGCATCCTGAGCCTCCTCGACACTCGCCCCTTCGCCCGCTATGGCTACGTCGAGTACGCCGACGCCCGCGCGTACGGGCAGCAGGCCGCGGAGGCGGTCAACGCCCTTCGCACGCTGACCGCGAGCGGCCAGGCCGCCGCAGCGGTGGAGGTGGCCCGCGAGGCGCTCCGGGCTCTGGGCCGTGCGTACGGGGAGATCGACGACTCGGACGGCCTGATCGGGGTCGTCGCCACCGGGCTGGCCGAGGCCCATCTGGAGGCCTGCCGCACTGCCCGACCCGATCCGGTGGAGACCGCCGAGTGGCTGGTGGGCCACCTGCTGGACGACGTGAACGACGCCACGGACACCGAGCTGTTCGACTACCGGGAGGTGCTGGGTGAGCCGGGCATGGCCCGGGCGCGCGAACTGGTGGTGGCCGCCTGGCGGGCCAACCCCAAGGGGTGGACACAGAAATGTCTCATGGAGCGCCTTCTGAAGGCGGACGGCGGCAGCGTGGACGCGCTGGTCGCCGTCCACGCGGCAGACCTCGCCCCGAACGGCCACACCCACCTGGTGATCGCCAAGGAGCTGGAGGCCGCGGGCCGTGCGGCCGAGGCCCTGGAGTGGGCCGAACGCGGCCTGCGGGAGGCCGAATCGGAGTGGGGACCGGACGACGAGCTGGTCACCCTCGTCTGCGAACGGTACGCGCGGGCCGACCGCCTGGCCGACGTGGTCGCGATCCGCCGAGACCTGCTGCAGGCCCGCCCCTCGCTGGCCGCCTACCAGCATCTGCGGACGGCGGCCCGGGCGGCCAACGCATGGGAGGGCTCCGAGCGCGCGGGCGCCCTGGAGGTACTGAGGGCGGCCGCCGAGCCCAACGACGGCCGCTGGTACGGCGGCTCGGCGCTGGTCGACGCGCTCATGGACGACGCCGACCTCGAAGCCGCCTGGCAGGGCGCCGCCGACGGGTACGCCGACCAGCGGCAGTGGCTGTCCCTGGCCGACCGGATCCGCGACAGGCGACCGGCCGACGCGCTGAGCGTCTACCTGCGCTGGATCGATCCACTGCGCCAGCAGACCGGTGACAGCACATACGAACGCATGGCGGAACTCCTGCTCAGCGCCCGCTCCTGCCACCGCGTGCTGGGTACCGAGGCCGAGTTCGCAACCTACCTGGCCGCCCTGCGCACCGACCAGAAACGCAAGCGGAAGCTGATGGCGACGCTCGACCAGCACGGGCTTTGAGTGGTTCCCGGCCGTCTCGTGGTGAGGCGGGAAGGCCGATCTGGCAGCGACATGGCCCTGGACGGCGGTGGTCGTCGGGTTGGCGGTCCACGGGTGCGCACTGGCCGGAGGTGTCGTGCTGCGAGCGGAACGTAACTGGTTTGCCGTGAGGGCTTCGGCACCGTTCGGACGGGTGGACACCGGCTCAGTCAAGAGTGGCGAGATGATCGGCGTCGCCCCCGCGCCACTCGATGAGGAACATGGTCGCGTCGTCGGTGGTGATGCCGCCTCGTTCCTGTTTCAGGGCGTGGGAGAGCGCGCGCACCACCCGCCGTACCCCGGTGTGGTCACGGACGACGCGGTTGGTCCACTCGATGAGTTGCTCCTCACCGAACTGCTCCCCGCCGGCCTGGTGCTCCTCGATCAGGCCGTCGGTGAAACACAGCAACCGGTCTCCGGGCTGCAGCATCCGCTCGCTGACCTCCGGCTGCTCACCGCCGAACCCGACCGGCAATGTGGTCGGGCTCTCCAGCCGGTCCACCACGGCGCGGTCACGGATCAGCAGCGGTGCCGGGTGACCTGCATTGACCCATTGCAGCCGACCCGTGGCGACGTTCAGACACATCATCTGCGCGGTGACGAAGTGTTCGTGGCCGAACTGTTCGTTGATGGCCTGGTCCATGAACGCATACACCTGGGACAGCCCGGTGTCGGCCCGTCGCGTGTGGCGATACGCGCCGATGGCCACCGTCGCCATCGTCGCCGCGTCCAGGCCGTGGCCCATCGCGTCGATCATGGCCACATGCAGGATGTCGCCGTTGAGGGCGTAGTCGAAACTGTCTCCGGCCGCCTTGTACGCGGGCTCCAGGATTCCGGCCACCTCGACCTGGGGAACAGTCATCGACAGCGGAGGCAGCAGCGACCACTGGATCTCGGCGGCCACGCTCATGGGGGCGCGGCGGCGGGCCTGGAAGAACAGGTCGGTGTAGGCGTCCTTGGTGACGATCATGTCTGCCACCAGACCGGCGAGTCTGCGTAGCAGCCGCCGGTCGTCGTCATCGACGCTGTCCAGCGTGACGGCCATCACCCCGACCTGGTCGCTGCCGTCGAGGAGCGGCAGATACATCCGCACACTGCCGTCCTGCGGCACCTCTACCGTTGTGCGGCTCAGGAACGACTCGCCGGCCGGGGAGCCCTCGACCGGTTCGGGGTCGCCGACCACCAGCCGCCGGCCTGACAGCGGCACGAGCAGCATTTGTTCATAGTCCTGCAAGAGGATCGAGAGATCCCGGCCACCGACCCTGGCCACCTCTTCGGCAACGAGCGGGGCGATCAACTGCGGCGGCATCTCGTGAGCCCGGTCCAGCAGCACGCCCAGCAACCGCTCGCCGAACCCCTCCGACCGGTCCACCCCGAACGTGCTCGACTTCCGCCCGTCTTCGGCCATCGCTGCGTGCACCCCTTCGTCGCGCCAACGCACCACCCCGGCACCCTCGGATCCGTCCGGCGGTCACCGAAGGGCCCGCTCGAGCCGCTCACACGGCCCGCACACCCGGGGCTGGGGCTTCTCGCACGACAGTGATCAACCCGTCCAGCCTGACACCGCCAACCGGCCCCAAGGGCCGATTACGCCAGAGGCGGCATGTCGCACCCGGTCGGAACAGGTGGCGCTGATGACAACCCTGGCCGCACTCCGCCGGGCGGTGTCAGGTGAGGTTCTTCTCCAAAGCCGCGACGTACTGCTTGACGGGGTGGTCGCGTACGGCGTCGGCGGCCGGTGCCAGGAGGTCCGCGGTCATGCCCTTTGCCCGGTCGGTGAGGGCGCCGAGCAGTGGCGTGGAGGAGCGGATGCGACCGGTGGAGTCGATGTAGCGCAGGGTGTTGACGTGGGTGTACGCGGGCTCGGGCGGGAGCTGGGGGACGATGTCGTTGTTGTTGACGAAGCGGTGCAGCCGGTCCTTGAAGCCCTTGTTGCAGGCGGCGGCCAGCAGCCGGTCGCAGGTGCGGGGCTGGCCGAAGGTGTAGATGCCGTCCGCCTGCAGGCAGGGCTCCTCCAGGCGTTCGTTCTCGCCTCACGGAGCGATCTCGAACTTCGGGGGCTTGACGTCCTTGAGGCAGGCGGTGTCCGGGGCGGCCGGGACGTTCCAGGCCCCGCAGTCCGACCGGAGGAAGGGCAGTTGCGGCGCCTGGGCCGGTACGGAGGCGGGGAAGGCCGGGTAGGCTTCCCGGCCGGCCCGGACGGCCTGGGCCCCGGTTTCGTACGGCGTCCACTCGCTGCAGAAGCGATCGCCCGTCCGCCCGGCCTGGCCCGGCTCTCGGGCACGGTGAGCGTTCCGCAGCGGGCCCCCTGCAGTTCGGGGATCGGCTCCGGCGTCTTCGGGCAGGGGCCCGGCTCGTAGCGGGCGTCCCCCACGGTGCGGGCGACCGTGCCGCTCGCTCCTGCGGGGCGTCTCCCCTTGCGCGTTCGCGGGCGCCGCGAGCAGGCCGGTGACGAGGATCCCGGTCGCCGCCGCGGCCGACCTGGAGCGCAACCGCCGTACGTGTGGGCGTGGCATCTGCCCACCGTCACTTCGGGGTGATCGTGAACGGTTCCCATCCGAGGCCCGCCACGCAGCCGGTGTCGGGCGCGGTCGGACGGGTGAGGAAGGACGCCAGCACCTTCTGGGCGCAGGGCGACTGCGGGACCACCCAGTGCCCGATGCCGGGGATCTGCACGGTGGTCGAACGGGGCAGCTTGCGGGCCGTCTTCTGCGCCCAGCTCGCCCCGGTCTTCATGTCGCCCGTCCCGTTGACGAAGAGCGTCGGCACCGAGCTGACGGGCGCCGCCCGCACCGTGGCGGTGCGGTCCGGGACGTTCCAGACACGGCACACCTGATCCTGGAAGGCCAGTTGAGGTGCCTGGGCCAGGACCGGGTCCGGCCAGTCGGGGAAGGCCCGGCGGCCCGCGTTCAGCACGTCGGACGCCGAGTGGTCCGGCACCCACTCGCTGCACACCACCGAATTCGTCAGACCGTGGGCGGTCTGGCCGACCACCTGGACCGAGCCGGCGGCGCGGGCCCGGGCGAAGCGCTCCGGACGGCCGCGGGCGAGTTCGTCGATCGCCGCCGGGACCTCGGCGAACGGGATCGCCTTGGCCACCAGCAGGTTCACCAGCGCGCCGCCGTCGAGGACGACCTTCACCGGGTCTCCGCCCTGCGGCGGCTCGACGTTCAGCGTCAGCGGATGGGCTTCCAGCTTGCGCACCTGCTCGTTCAGGGTGCGCTCCAGGTCCGGGTAGCGGCTCTTGCAAGCCGGCTCCGCCGCGCAGGCCTTGTAGAGGTTTTCGAGGCCCTCCCGGGCTCCGGCCCAGGCGAAGGGCAGTGAGACGTCCTGCGGAGGGGCGATGGAGTCGAACGCCACCGCGCGGATCCCCTGGGGGTGCAGGCGCAGGTAGGTGAGGGCCAGGTTGCTGCCGTAGGAGTGGCCGTAGACGTTCCACTGCTTGATGCCGAGCGCGGTGCGCAGGTCGGCGAAGTCGGCGGCGTTCTCCGTGCTGTTGTAGGCACTGAGGTCGGTTCCGCCGGCCGTCAGGCGGGCCCGGCACTGCTTCACGGCGTCGAGCATCAGCTTCTCCGTCCGCGGTGCGTAGGAGGGGAGGCCGACGGACGTGGCGTAGAAGCGGTCCAGCTCCGGGCAGGCGAGGCCGGGCTCGTCGTAGAGATTGCCGCGCTGGGCCATGACGATCAGTTCGCGGTCCCGGTTCAGGCCGGAGGAGACGAGGAACGGGATGTCGTCGAAGGTCTCGCCACCGGGGCCGCCCGACATGAACACCACGGGGTCCTGGGCGGGCTTCGCCGAGGCGGCCGGGATGACCGCCACCGCCAGCCGGATGGTCCGGCCGCCGGGACGGGCACGGTTCTCGGGGACCTCCAGGAATCCGCACCGGGCGGTGGCCAGCGCCACGATCGGCTCAGGCGTCCTGGGGCAAGGACCCGGCACGAAGCGTGACGCGACGACCCCGGCGGGGCCGGGGACGGGGACGGTGCCGGCGTTCCGTGGGGCGGCGCCCGCCGCTGTCGGGCCGAGTGCCGCCAGGAGGGCCAGACCGGCCCCGGCGACCGCCATCCCGTCGCGGTAGCTGTGCTCTGCCATGTGATCCCGTTCCTCTGCCGATCGACGGCCGGCCACCGGGCGACGCAGCGGCGGTATGGGCGGAACGCACGTAATCGACGTTACCGGCTGGTCCGGACACGTGCACACGGACGGCCGCCGGCCACACACACCGCGCCCTCGCGGAGGCCTGGAGATCCCTCCTCCGTCGCCGGCCGCGGGCGTCTGCCGGAGGGGAGCGGGCACCGGACCGGGGTGTGGATCGCCGACCTGTCCCTGCGAAGTCACGTGCCCGCTCGCGCCGGTGACGGTTACCCGGACGCTCCGGCGGGCCGGGACCGGTCTCAAGCCTCGCAACGACTCGACGGAAGTGCGGGACATGGCGGTCACCGAGACACCCCCAGGACGCCCCCTGTCGGGCCACCGGCGCGGGGAGCCGCTCCGCACGGGTGACCGGTGACCCTGCGTAAGGCCAGCCCGCGGTCGGCCGTCCCCCCGGTCCGCCCCGCTGCCGACGGCCCGCAGAGGTTGGAGGATGGAGTATGAGCAAATTCCGGGAGCACTCCGGCGCCGGCTGCTCGGTTCAGCCATGAGCTCCTCCGCTCGCGCTCGGTCTCCTCGTTCAGGGCACCGCCGAGAGCGCCAGGATCACGCCCCACACCCCGAGGGAGGGGCGCGGCGGCCACAGCGTCTTTCCTCCCTGCTGAGCGTGCGCAGCGTGGCCGGCGAGGTGTTCCTCCTCCAGCTGGCCGTCGTGATCCTGCTCGTCGCCGCCGCGGTCGTGGCGCTCGTGGTGCAGGCCCAGAGCTCCGCCATGCTGGACGCCCGGCACCGTACCCTCGCCGCCGCCGGAGCGTTCGCGGAGTCTCCGGGGATCGTCGCCGCCGTGCGCAGCCCCCACCCCAGCGCGGTGCTTCAGCCGAGCGCCCAGGCTGCCGGGAAGATCGCCGGAGTCGACGGCATCAACGTGTACACACTCGACGGGGTCACCCTCGCCCACAGTGACCCGCGGCAGATCGGCAAGCGCGTCGTCGGCCCCTTCGCCGAGGCGGCGGCCGGCAAGTCCTTCACCGAGACGTTCACCGGGTCGCTGGGGAAGTCCGTGGTCTCGGTGGTACCGGTCAAGGACGCCGACGGGAAGGTCATCGCCATCGTCTCCTCCCCGGTCACGGTCCAGAACGTCCAGAGCATGGTCAACGGGCAGCTGCCGGTCGTGCTCGGCACCGCAGCCGGCGTGCTCGCCCTGTCGGCGGGCGGGACGGCTCTGGTGAGCCGCCGGCTGCTGCGCCGGACCCACGGCCTGGGACCGGCCGAGATGACCAGCATGTACGAGCACCACGACGCGGTGCTGCACGCGGTGCGCGAGGGCGTACTGATCATCGGCGGCGGCGGACGGCTGCTGCTGGCCAATGACGAGGCGCGGCGGCTGCTGGATCTGCCGGCGGACGCGGAGGGGCTCACCGTCACGGACCTGGGTCTGGAGGAGGGGATCGCCGATCCGATCGCGTCGGGCCGTTCCGCGACCGACGAGCTGCACATGGCGGCCGATCGGCTGCTGGCGGTGAACATCCGGCCCACCGCCCCCTACGGGAAGGCCGGGACCGTCGTCACGCTGCGCGACACCACCGAGCTGCGGGCACTCGCCGGCAGGGCCGAGGTGGCTCGCGAGCGGCTGAAGCTGCTGTACGACGCGGGGGTGCAGGTCGGAACGACGCTGAACGTGGAGCGCACCGCGGAGGAACTGGCGGAGGTGGCGGTCCCGCGGTTCGCCGACGTGGTCACGGTCGACCTGCTGGACCCGGTGCTGCGGGGCGAGGAGCCGCCCGAAGTGATCACCGAGATGCGCCGCACCGCCGTCGTCGGTCTTCGGGGCGACCACCCGCTCTCACCCGCTGGCGAGCTGATCCGGTTCGGGCCCACCGGGCCCATGGCCGCCGGGCTGGCCGGAGGCCGTGCGGTCCTGGAGGCGGACCTGCGCGCCAGCCACCACTGGCGGGCCCAGCACCAGGCCAACGCCCTGCAGATCCTGGACCACGGCATCCACTCCCTGATCGTCGTACCCCTGCGCGCCCGGGGCGTGGTGCTGGGCATGGTGGGCTACTGGCGGGGGCAGGACTCCCCGCCGTTCGACGGGGAGGACGTGTCCTTCGTCGAAGAGCTGACCGCCCGGGCGGCACTGTCCGTCGACAATGCCCGCCGCTACACCCGCGAGCACGACATGGCCGTGACCCTGCAGCGCAGTCTGCTGCCCCGGGGCGTGCCGGAGCAGTCCGCCGTCGAGGTCGCGCACCGCTATCTGGCCGCCCAGGCCGGGGTGGGTGGTGACTGGTTCGATGTCATCCCGCTGCCGGGCACCCGGGTGGCCCTGGTGGTCGGCGACGTCGTCGGCCACGGTCTCCACGCCGCCGCCACCATGGGCCGCCTGCGCACCGCCGTGTACAACTTCTCCACCCTCGACCTGCCCCCGGACGAGCTCCTGAGCCACCTGGACGAGCTGGTCGCGCACATCGACACCGACGGCCAGGAGTGGCAGGGGATCACCGGAGCCACCTGCCTGTGCGCCATCTACGATCCCGTCTCGGGGCAGGTGACCGCCGCCTCCGCCGGGCACCCGGGGCCCGCTCTCGTCCGCCCCGACGGGACCGTGTCCTTCCCCGAGGTGCCGGTCTCCCCGCCGCTGGGCCTGGGCGCGGGTCTGCCCATGGAAACCATGGCGCTCACCGTGCCCGAGGGCTCCCGGCTGGCGCTCTTCACCGACGGCCTGATCGAGAGCCGCGACCGTGATCCGGACGCCGGCCTGGCAGCGCTGCGCGCCGCCCTGTCCGGGCCCGCCCGCACCCCGGAGGAGACCTGCGCCGCGGTGATCGACGCGATGCTGCCCTCCAGGCCCAGCGACGACGTCGCGCTGCTGGTGGCCCGCACCCGCCTGCTGGATCCGGCGCGGATCGCCGAATGGGACGTGGCCCCCGACCCCGCGGCCGTGTCCCCGGTGCGCAACGCCTGCGCCCGCCGACTGGCGGAGTGGGGCCTGGAGGACATCTCGTTCACCACGGAGCTCATCCTCAGCGAGCTGATGACCAACGCCGTCCGCTACGGCACCGAGCCCATCCGGGTGAGGCTGCTGTACGACCGCTGCCTGGTCTGCGAGGTCTCCGACGGGTCCAGCACCTCCCCGCACCTGCGCCGGGCCGCGGACACCGACGAGGGTGGCCGCGGCCTGTTCCTCGTCGCGCAGTTCGCCGAGCGCTGGGGCACCCGCTACACCGATCGCGGCAAGATCATCTGGAGCGAGCAGGCGCTCCATGAGGGGGACGCACCGGCCTCGCCGGACCTCGGGGAGGCGCTCCTGGCCGCGTGGGACGACGAGGGGTTCTGAGAACGCGCCGCTACGACAGCCGCAGGGAAGACGGCGGACACCACGGCCCGGGACTGCGCCGCCGGGGCTGCCGAACGTACGCTGGCCTCGATCGGTACGCGACCGCCCGTTATGGAGCCTTTGTGCCCGCACCCCGTCTCCGGACAGCCTTCGTCGCCGCCCTCCTGGCCCTCGCGGTGGCGCCCCTCGGCGCCTGCGGTGACAAGCCTGTCGCCGCACCGAGGGAACCCGCGGTGGCCACCTCCGCCGCGGACGCCGGCGGCATGGCGGCACTGACCGCGGCGGCGAAGAAGGAGGGCTCGCTCAATGCGATCGCCCTCCCCCGTGACTGGGCCAATTACGGCGCGCTGATCGACGGCTTCGAGAAGAAGTACGGGATCAAGGTCAGGGTGGAGAACCCGGAAGGCACCAGCCAGGACGAGATCGACGCCCTGAAGGAGCACCGGCGCGACGGCAGCGCCCCCGACGTGATCGACGTGGGGGGCTCGTTCGCCCAGTCGGCGGCCCGGCAGGGCCTGCTCGCTCCGTACGAGGTGGCCGCGTTCGACCAGATCCCCGAGGAACAGAAGGACAAGCACGCCCGCTGGTACAACAACTACGGCGGCTACATCTCGATCGGCTGTGACGCCAAGCGGGTGAAGACCTGCCCGTCGACCTTCGCGGACCTGCGCAAGCCCGAGTACAAGGGCCAGGTCTCGCTCAACGGCGACCCCACCAAGTCCGGCTCCGCCTTCGCCGGCGTGTACGCGGCGGCCCTGGCGAACGGGGGGTCCTTCGACAACATCCAGCCGGGAATCGACTTCTTCGCCGAGCTCAGCAAGAACGGCAACTTCATCCCCGTCCCGTCCTCACCGGACACGATCGCGAAGGGCCAGACCCCGATCAGCATCGACTGGGACTTCCTCAACCTCGGATACGCCGACCAGTTCCGCGAGAAGGGGGTGGACGTCGACTGGCGGACCGCCATCCCCTTCGACGGCAGCTTCGCCGAGTACTACGCCAACGGGGTGAACAAGGACGCCCCGCACCCTGCGGCAGCACGTCTGTGGCAGGAGTACGTCTTCAGCCCGGAGGGCCAGAACCTCCGGCTCGGCGCCTATGCACGCCCCGTCCTCATGGACGCCATGAAGGAGGACGGCACCCTCGACAAGGCCGCCGCGGAGAATCTGCCGACGGTCGAGGGCACGCCGACGTTTCCGACGGAGGAGCAGCGCGAGAAGGCGAGGGAGACCGTCAACCGCAACTGGGCCAAGGCCGTCCCGGGCTGAGGGACAGTCTCTCGGCTGTGCAGAGCCGCAGGGCAGCGTCCGTACACCTCGGACCCTGAGCTCGTGGACCGGCGCCGGTGCCCCCATGGCGGGTACGGCGCACCGGCTCCGGCTCAGTGGCGGACCAGATCGTCGTATGCGTTCACCGGTACGCCGACCGCTGTGAGAATCCTCAACGCCTCCTGCCCCGTGGGCCCGGCGGTGGCGTCTCCGCGGGCGTGGAGGGAGCGGCTGAGGGCCGCGAGGGTTCTGGCTTCGCCGAGCCGGTGGCCCGTCAGGCGGTGGATGGCCAGTGCCTCGTGGCCGAGCCTGACGGCGGCCGCGGACCCCGCCGGTGCCGACCCCGCCAGCTCGCACATGACGGTCAGGGCCTGGCCCTCCACGACGCGGAAGGCGTGCTCGCGGGCCAGGGTCAGCGCCTGCTCGGCGTGGCGCCGGGCCTCGTCGCCGGAGCCCAGGAGGTGGTGGGTGAGGGCGAGGCCCAGGAGGCTGTCCGCCTCCGTCCGTCTGCTGCGCGCCTCGCCGGCGAGGGCGAGGGCCTCGGTCCCGGCCCGGAGCGAGGCGTCGGAACGTGCCAGTTTCCGGTGGGCAGCGGCGACCGTGTTGAGGATTCCGGCCTGAATCCATCGCCGTCCCACCTCACGGACCATGGAGAGGGCGCGCTCGGCCTGTTCCAGAGCCTCATGGGGGTGACCGAGCTCGATATTGATCTTCGCGACGGCGTCCAGCATCATCGCGCGGCCGTTGCGGTACCCGCCGCGTCCGTCGCCCGTCGTGCGCGGACCGAGAACGCGGAGACCGTCGGCCAGCCGGCCCAGTTCCCAGTACACCCCGCCCAGGTTCTGCAGAGCCAGGCTGTCGTCGCTCCAGCCGATCTGCGCGTTCCTGCCGATGGCCCGTTCGAGGTGATCGGCCGCCTCGTGCAGTCGCCCGAGATCTCGGCAGGTCACACCGAGGCCGACCAGCGCGAGGGCTTCGAGGTGGAGGTTCCCCGCCTCACGTACGGTCCGCAATCCGGCGGAGAGGTGCTCGTGCGCGTCGCCGAGGCGCGCCATGCTCATTTCCACCAGTCCTGTGCCGCCGAGACCGGCCGCCTCGCCCGTCGCCCAACCGAGGTCGCGGCTGATGTCCCGTACGCGTGCGTGGTGGTACAGGGCCTGCCGGGCGTTCCCCCGGTCCCACTGGATGATCCCGAGGCTGCTGTGCATCGCGGCCTCGCCGTACGGGTCACCCTCGGCCGTGGCCGCCTCCAGCGCGGTCCGGACGTCAGCCTGCCATGTCGCCCGCGGCAGGTGGAGCCAGAAGTGGCCGAACAGCGCGGCGGTCAGGTGCCAGGCCACCGGACGGGGGCCGTGCCGGCCGGCGTGCCGGACGACAGCGAGGAGGTTCCGCTGTTCGGCCTCCAGCCACTGTGCGGCTCCTGCCGGGGACGGCAGGTGCCGTTCCCCGCCACGGGCGAGCGGTCCGGTCAGTTCGGGGAAGAGCCAGGTCCCCGAGGCGGCGCGGGCCGCGTGCACGTACCAGATCAGGAGTCGTTCCAGCGCGGCGTCACGATCCGCCGCGGATTCCTCCACCTGAGCGCGCTCCTGCGCGTACTCACTCAGCAGATCGTGGAAACGATATCGGCCCGCGGTCTCGGATTCGATGAGATGGGCGGCGGCCAGGGTGCCGAGCAGGCGTCGGGCCTGGTTCAGGGGAGAGCCCAGAAGGGCTGCCGCGGCCTCGGTGCTGAACTCCGGCCCGGGGAAGAGGCCCAGGAGCCGGAACAGGCGACGCGCCTCATGCCTCAGAACTCGGTACGACGCGCAGAAGGCGGCCCGCAAAGGCGAGTTGTCCTCACCCTCCGGATCCAGCGCCCCCAGCCGGTTGCCCTCGGACATCTCGCCGGCCAGGTCGGCCAGGCTCAGCCCCGGATCGCCCGCCAGCCGGGCGGCGGCCAGGCGCAGCGCCAGCGGCAGACTGCCGCACAGGCGGATCAGTTCTCCGGCCGCGGCCGACTCGGCGGAGAGCCGGGCCGCGCCGAGGGCCTCGCTCAGCAACGCGTGGGCCTCGTCCGGCCGGAGGAGGCCCAGCGGCAGGGGCCGCGCCCCGTCGCGGACGACGAGATCGCCGAGCCGGTTGCGGCTGGTGACGATGACGCAGCAGGTGGGGCTGCCCGGGAGCAGTGGCCGGACCTGCTCCGCCGAGGCCGCATTGTCCAGCACCACGAGCAGGCGCCGGCCGGCCAGCAGGGTCCGGTACACGCGGGCCTGGTCCTCGTCGTGGGACGGGATCTCCGACGCCGCGAGCCCCAGGCTGCGCAGCAGGACCTCAAGGGCCTCATGGGGCTGGAGGGGCTGGCGATCGTGATCGAATCCGCGCAGGTTCACGAAGATCTGGCCGTCCGGAAAGCGATCACGCACCTGGTGCGCCCAGTGCACGGCGAGAGCGGTCTTGCCGATGCCCGCGGCGCCGCCGATCGCTGAGATGACCACCGTGTTCGCCGGGCGGTGGCCCGGGCCTCCTTCGGACGGAAGCAGCGCGTGCAGACGCACGAGCTCGTCGGTGCGGCCGGTGAACCCTGCTATGGCGTGCGGCAGTTCGGCGGGCGCGGGCACCGGCGGAGCGCCGGCGTGTGCCGGACGCATCGGTGTATCCGCCACCGGATCGTTGCGGAGGATGCGCCGGTGGAGCGTCTGCAGCTCCGGCCCCGGGTCGACCCCCAGCTCCTCGGCGAGCCGTTTGCGGAGGCGTTCGTAGTAGTGGAGGGCTTCGGCCGATGATCCGCATCGGTGCAGCGCCGTCAGCAGCTGCCTGGCGATCCGTTCGTCGAGCGGGTGCCCGGCCGCGACTTCACGCAGCCGCGGGAGGATTTCCTGGTGACGCGCCCCGCGTAATCGCACCTCGTGGTACTGCAGCGATGCCTCCACGCGTTCGCTCTCCAGCCTGGCCCGCGTCCCTTCCGCCCATGGGCCCGTCAGCCCTGCCAGTGGTTCGCCGCGCCACAGCCCCAGGGCCCGCTCCCAATGCCCGGCCGCCTTCTCGTCGTTGCCGGCCTCCGCCGCACGGGCCTGGCCGACGAGTCCGCGGAACCGGTACACGTCCACCCGCTCGACCGGGACCTGAAGCATGTAGCCGCCGGAACCCCGGTCCAGACGCACGCCTGCCGCGTCCGCATCGGCCTGCCGCAGTGCGGCGCGTAGCCGGGTGACGTAGCCGTAGAGAACGTTACGTACGGAAACGGGTGGGCCCTCTCCCCAGACCCGGTCGATGAGGGTCTCGATCGGCACGACCCGGTTGGCCTCGGTGACGAGCACCGCCCAGACGCAGCGCTGGCGAGGCCGACCGAGGTCGATGTCCCGGCCGGCTGCCCGAGCGTGTACCGGCCCCAGCAACCGGATGTCCACCGATCTGTCCCTCCGTCGGTACGCCATGGGGTGAGTGACCGTGGAGGAGTCCAGCCTCCCGGTCGGTCCATACTCCCGGCCCCGTGACCTGCACGTCCAGGTTTCCTCAACATTCCGTGATCTTCCCGTCGCCAAGCTGACGGCATCACGCGGGCAAGTACGCCGGATCCACCGCCTCGGCACGGCCCGGCACACGCGTGACACGGGCTGCCGTCCGCCGGTCCCGGGGGGAACCGGCGGACGGCGCCCCTCTCCCACAGGGAGACACCGACGATGCCCGCGCATCGAGCACCCATCCACCCGCACCACGGACAGCGAGGAGAGCCCCGTGCGCCGCGTCCACCCGCCGCACCACACCCCGCCCGACCCGCCGGATCCCGCGCCCCCGCCCGCCCGGGCGCCTGCTCCGCGGAACTGCACCGGCCCGGCACTCGTGGTCGTCTGCGTGTCCGCCGGAACCTGCGCCGTCCTCTACATGCTCGCCCGGGTCCTCGATGCCGCCGGCGATGCCGCCGGCGCGCTGGCCACCGTCCCGGCGGGTGGCATCCTCACCGGCATCGCCGTGCAGCTCCTGCGCAAGCGGTCGTGACCGGCCCCGGTGTTCATCTGCCGGCGCTGTGGCGAACGCACCGCCCACGGGCGCCGCCGGACCGGTAGCGGTCGGCTGCCGAGAGGAAGGCGTCGTTCTCCTCCGGCAGCCCGACGGTGACGCGGACGCCGTCCCCGGGGAAGGTCCGCACGAGCACTCCGTGGCGGGCGCAGAAGTCGGCGAAATCGGCGGCCTCCTCCCCCAGGGGCAGCCACACGAAGTTGGCCTGCGAGGGGGTCACCGGGTGGCCGTGACGCGTCAACCGGGTCTGCAGCCGCTGCCGTTCGCGGACGATCGCCGCGGAGCGCGAGCGCACCTCCTCGGGGCGGTCGAGTGCGGCGAGGGCCGCGGCCTGGGCGAGCCGGCTGACCGCGAAGGGGACGGCCACCTTGTGGACGGCGGACACCACGGCCGGCGCCGCCACGCAGTACCCGATGCGCACGCCGGCTAGCCCGTACGCCTTCGAGAAGGTGCGCAGCACCGCCACGTTCGGGCGGTTCCGGGCGAGTTCGACGCCGTCCGGCACGCCGGGGTCGTCGACGAACTCCCGGTACGCCTCGTCCAGTACGACCAGGATCCGGTCGGGGAGGCGGTCGAGGAACGCGCGCAGCTCGCGGCCCCGGACCGCCGTCCCGGTGGGGTTGTTGGGGTTGCAGACGAAGACGACGCGGGTCGCGGGGGTGACCGCCGCGAGCATCGCCTCCAGGTCGTGCCGGTGGCCGGCGTCCAGGGGGACGGTGCGGGCGCGTACTCCGGCGACCCTGGCGAAGACCGGGTACGCGTCGAAGGACCGCCAGGCGCACAGGACTTCGTCGCCCGGGCCGCAGTAGGCCTGGATCAGGTCGCGGCACAGGCTCACCGACCCGCAGCCCACCGCGATCCGCTCACCCGGGACCGCCAGGTCGGCGGCCAGCCGGGCGACCAGCGTGTCGGAGAACCACTGCGGGTAGCGGTGACCCTCGACGGCGGCGCGGGTGATGGCCTCGACCACGGCGGGCGGTGGCGGCAGCGGACCCTCGTTGGAGTTGAGCAGGACGGCGTCGGGCGCCGTGCCGGGAATGTTGTAGTCGGGGACGGTGGCCAGATCGGCTCTGATGGCGACACCCATGGGGCTCCTCGGCGTGTGCGGGCGCGGTCAGTTCGGGGCGAGGCGGAACACGTCGTCGGCCAGCAGCCGGATGCGGCGGTGGTCGGCGAGGAGCCGCTCCGGGCTGTCCCCGGTCAGGAAGACCCGCAGCGGGCTGGACAGCAGGTCGGTGGTGGGCCGCATCCGGCCGCCCGGGGCCAGCCGGGGCACCGCCAGGTGCACGGTGTCCAGGGCGCGGATCCGGGCCAGGGCGTCCTCGTCCACTGCCTCGACGAGACCGCTGCGGGTCGTCCGTACGTGGACGACGACCCCCTCGTGGTGCTTTCGGTACAGGGTGTCGCCGGGGTGCCCCCGCCGGTACTCCTCGGGGCGTACGCAGGCGAGTGCGAGCAGGTCGGCCTGGTTCCCGTCGAGGCACGCGTCGTGGTGGCCCGGGTCCATGATGCCGTCGAGCCGTGCGCCCACCTCGACGAGCACCGGCCCGCCGGCGGTCATCATGATCTCCGCGTGGGCGGCACCGAACCGGATGTCCAGGGCGTCGAGGACGGTGTCCAGGTAGGTGACGAGAGGTTCGACCACCGGCGCGCCGGGGTCGATCAGGACGTCCCGGTCGTAGACCGGCCGGGTCCCGACGAGGGTCTTGTCGTAGCGCCAGACCCCGCACACGTGCCGTGCGCCGCCGGGGCCCCTGATGACGTCCACGATGTACTCGGTGCCGTCCAGGAAGGACTGGGCGAGCAACTCGTCGTTGTGCCGGCCGAAGATGTCCGGGCTGCCGAGGATCTCGGCGGCGGCGGCGCGGACATCGTCCGGGCCGCCGCAGATCGAGACCTTGTCCGTGGAGGCCGAGCTGAGCGGTTTGACGACGACCGGGTAGCCGGTGGTCCGCGCCCAGGCGAGCACCTCCTCGACGTCGCCGGACTTCAGCTGGTCGGCGCAGCGGATGCCGGCGGCGCGCAGCGCCTCGATCATGCGGTACTTGTCGCGGCGCAGTGCGGAGGTGGCCGACGGGTTGCCGGGCAGGCCCAGCAGCTCGGCCGTCCGGTCGGCCGGCGGGACCCCGGTCTCCTGGCCGGGCAGCACCCCGCAGGGGTGGTAGGAGGCCAGCTCCTTCACCGTGCGGGCGGGGTCGGCCGCGTCCTGGACCACGTTGGCCAGGTACGGGCGCAGGTCCGGCGGGGGTACGCAGTCCAGGAACTCGGGCGTGCTCTGCAGGTGCACGACGTCCGCGCCGAGCCGGCGGAAGGCGGCGGGCAGGTACTTGCCGACCGAGTAGCCGTCGACGATCACGCCGACGGGCGCGGCGCCCCGGTGGCCGACGGAGGTGGAGGTGGAGGCGGAGGGCATTGCGGATCCCTTCTTCGCGGGCGCGCTCACGCGGCGGCGACGCTGACGCGGTGGACGGTCCGGGAGACGCCGGGCGGCAGGTCGGTGGCGACGTGGTAGGTGGTGGCGGTCTTCCACAGCAGCAGGTCGTGCGGGGTCCACTCGTGGGTGTACGTCCGGTCGGGGTCGGCCAGGAGGGTGTCGACGAGGTCGAAGAACTCCTCGTTCTCGTTGGCGTCGAGGCCGACGACGCGGTCCATGTAGGCGCGGGCGGCGTACAGGAAGCGGCGGCCGGTGTGCGGGTCGCGGCGGACGACGGGGTGTTCGACGGCCGGGTACTGGCGGGCGACGAGGGCGCGGACCTCGGCGATGGACAGGCCCACGTGCTCGGGGGCGATGCGCTGCTGCTTGGTGAGGGTGTGCAGCCCGATGCGGTCCCACAGCAGGTCGCGCCACTCGTCGGGCAGCCGGTCGTAGACGTCGGCGGCGCTCGCGAAGACGGTGTGGCCGTGCCCCTCGGGCACATGGACGCCGTGCAGCACGGTGTAGGCGGAGGGGTCGGCGTCGAAGGAGGAGTCCTGGTGCCAGAAGTGGCCGACCCGCTCGATCCCGATCGGCCGGCCGGCCTTGCGCTCGTTGGACGAGACGAGGATCTCGGCGAACTCGGGGTGGCGCCAGTCGGCGAGCAGGAAGGGAACGGGGCGGCCCATGCGGGCGGCGAGGCCGATCTGCTGCTGGGGGGTGAGTTCGATGCCGCGGACGACGACGAGGTCGCGCCGGTGCAGGGAGTCGACGACGTCGGCGAAGACCTCGGGGCGGGTGAGTTCGGTGTGGGTGAGTCCGGTGTACTCGACGCCGATGAAGGGGGTCAGGTCACGCTTGTGCACGGTTCCTCCTTGTGCCAGGTGTACGGGTGGGTGCGGGCGGCGAGCAGCAGCAGGCAGGCGGCGCAGACCGCCGCTCCGGCGGCCGCCCACGGGGCGCCCGGGTGGCCGGGGGCCGAGAGGTGCAGGGCGAGTTGCGGGGCCGCGATGAAGGCCAGGTTGACGCCGCCGGAGAACAGGCTCATGGTGCGGTCGGCGGCCGGGCCGGAGAGCCGGCTGACGTAGTCGAGCAGTCCGGGGAAGACGACGATCTCCCCGGCCGTCCACACGAGGGTGGCGAGCACCAGCTCGGGACCGGTGTCGGCCAGGGCCATGAGCAGGAAACCGGCGCCCGCGAGGGCGTAGCCGCTCAGCAGTGTCGCCAGGTGTCCGACGCGTGCCATGCGGATGTTGAGCGGGACCTCGAACAGGACGATCCCGACGGCGTTGACGGTGAAGACGGCGCCGGCCCAGTAGCCGGGCAGGCCGAGGCCCACGATGACGTAGGCGCCGACGAAGACCGAGGGCAGCGCGTAGGCCAGCTGGATGGGCAGCGAGAGGCCGAACACGGTCCAGAACCGGGTGCGTTCGGCCGCCGTCGGGCGGACGGTGCCGCGCGCGGCGGCCTCCTTCCCCGGACCGCCCCCGCCCCCGCCGGTGTCGGTGTCGGTGTCGGTGTCGGTGTCCGCGTACGGTCCCGCACCGGCCGGCCGGTGTTCGCGGCGCAGGTGCAGGAACGCCGCGGCCGCCAGGACGCACGCGGCGTTGGCCCAGAACACGGAGTACGGGTCGAACGCGTAGAGCAGGGCCCCCAGGAGCGGGCCCGCGGACAGGCCGAGGTTGATGGCGAGCCGGTAGCAGGAGAACGCGACCTTGCGCTGCTCGGGCCGTGACCCGGCGATCGTGGCCGCGTAGGCCGCCGGGGTGACGATCTCGTACGCGAACCCCCACACCAGCACCCCGGCGGTGAGCGCGGGCAGGCCGTGCAGCAGCGGCACCACCGTGACCGCGGCGGCGCCCAGCAGGAAGCCGCCCCGCATCAGCGCGTACGGGTGCAGCCGGCCGAGGAGCCGGCCGGCGGCCAGGTCCGCGGCGAGGGCGCCGACCCCGAAGGCGGTGACGACCAGGCCCGCCCCGGCCGCGTCCAGGCCGCCGCCGCCCAGCAGGTGGGGGGTGAGGAAGGGGTAGGCCATGGTGCCGGTGCGGAAGAGCAGGGTGGTGAGGAACAGGGTGCGCAGGGGCGGGGCGAGCCCGGCCACGGTCCGCAGGGTCTCAAAGGGCACGGTGGGTCCCGGCCGACCGGCGGGCGAGGACGGCGCCGGGGTTGAACAGGCCCGCCGGGTCGAGGGCGTCTTTGAGAGCGCGGTGCACGCGCAGCGCCACGGGTCCCAGTTCGCGTTCCAGCCAGTCCTGTTTGAGCTTGCCGACTCCGTGCTCGCCGGTGATGGTGCCGCCCAGGGACAGGGCGAGGGCCAGGATCGCGTCGAACGCCGTCCGGGCGCGGGCGTACTGCTCGGTGTCGGCACCGTCGTAGAGGACCGTGGGGTGCATGTTTCCGTCGCCCGCGTGGCCGACGACCGCGACGGTGAGCCCCGCGTCGGCGCCGATCCGCGTGCAGCCCTCGATCAGCTCGGCGATGCGGGTACGGGGCACCGCGACGTCCTCGGTCATGCAGGCGCCCCGGGCTTCGAGGGCGGCGAGGCTCACCCGGCGGGCGCGCAGCAGCAGGGCACCCTCCGCCGCGTCCTGCGTGGCGTGCGTGTACACCGCGCCCGCCTGCCGGAACACCCGTTCCATGTGGTCGAGTTCGGCTTCGCGGGCGGCTCCGGGCGCGTCGGACTGGCACAGCAGCAGGGCCTGGTCCCCTTCGCCGACGAGCTCGGTGCCCAGGTAGGCGGAGGAGGCGCGCAGCGAGGTCGCGTCCATGATCTCCATGAGGGAGGGAACGAGGCCGGCCCGGACGATCCGGTTGACGCTGGCGCCGGCCTGGGCCACCGAGTCGAAGGCCGCGATGACGGTGCCGGGCGCGGCGGGCAGCGGGCGCAGGGCGAGGGTGGCCCGCGTGATGACGCCGAGGGTGCCCTCGCTGCCGACGAGGAGGCGGGTGAGGTCGTAGCCCGCGACGCCCTTGACGGTGCGGCGGCCGGTGCGCAGGAGGGTGCCGTCGGCGAGGACCGCCTCCAGGCCGAGGACGTAGTCGCCGGTGACCCCGTACTTGCCGCAGCACAGGCCGCCGGCGTTGGTGGCCAGGTTGCCGCCGAGGGTGCACGTGTCGAGGCTGGAGGGGTCGGGCGGGTAGTACAGGCCGTGGGCGGCGGCGGCCGTCTTCAGGTCCTGGTTGACCACGCCGGGCTCGACGACCGCGAGCCGGTTGTCCGGGTCGAGTTCGAGGATCCGGTTCATCCGCGTCGTGGCCAGGACGACGCAGCCGTCGACGGCGTTGGCGGCGCCGGTCAGGCCCGTTCCGGCGCCCCGGGGGACGAGGGGGACGCCGGCCGCCGCGCAGGCCCGTACGCATGCCTGTACCTGCTCGGCCGAGGCGGGCAGGACCACGGCGAGCGGCCGGCCGTACGGGGCGAGCGGCATCATGTCGTGGGCGTATCCGGTGGTGGCGTCCGGGTCGGTGACCAGGGCGCCGTCGCCGTCGAGGGCGGAGCGGAGGGCGTCCAGGAGGGCGGCGGTCATACGGGCCGCCCGTCGGCCCCGGTGACGAGGATCGCCTGGGCGGGGCACAGGTCGGCGGCTTCCAGGACGGCGTCGGCGAGGTCCTCGGCCGGCTCCGGGTCCAGCAGCAGGACGACGCCGTCGGCCTCGTCCTGGTCGAAGACCGTGCCGGCGGACAGGACGCAGTGGCCGGCGCCGACACAGCGCTCGGGATCGAGGGTGACCTTCACGGGGTCGGCTCCTTCGGGGCAGGGGACGGACGGTGGCCGGGCGGAACGGGGCCTGTCCCGGGGAGACGGCGGTGGCCCGGCGGAACGGGGCCGCAGGCCGGGACGGGGCGGCAGCGGCCCGTGCGCGGCGGCGGGGTCACCAGGTCACGGGCAGGGCGTGCACCCCGTACACGGCCATGTCGGACTTGAAGCGGATCTCCTCGACGGGTACGGCGGTGCGCAGGGTCGGGATCCGGCGGGCCACGGCGGCGTAGACCTCCTGGAGCTCCACCCGGGCCAGCGCCTGGCCCATGCACTGGTGGGGCCCGTAGCCGAAGGCGAGGTGGCCGTGGGCGCGGGACACGGGGTCGAACTCCTCGCCGGCGGGGAAGCGTTCGGGGTCCCGGTTGGCGACGTCGATGGCGGCGACGACGCCCTCCCCGGCCCGGACGAGCCGGTCGCCGACCGCCACGTCCTCGACGGCGATCCGGCGGATGCCGCGCTGGACCACGGTGAGGTGGCGCAGCATCTCCTCGACGGTGCCGGCGAGCAGTTCGGGGTCGTCGCCGGCGCCGAGGGCGGCGAAGTGGCCGGGATGGCGCAGCAGGGTCAGCACCCCGAGGGAGATCATGTTGGCGGTGGTGTCGTGGCCGGCGGTGAGCAGCAGGAGCGCCATCGCGGCGAGTTGGCGCCGGGTCATGGTCCCGTCGGGCAGGTGCCGGGCGGCCATGCGGCCGATGAAGCCGTCCCGCGGTTCCCGCTCGCCCGCGGCGACGAGCTCCTCCAGGTAGTCCTGGAGGGCCTGCCGGGCGGCGGCGGCGCTCTCGGTGGTGCCGGCGACGACGTTCATGGTGTGGGTCAGACCGCGGAAGAGCTCACGGTCCTCGAAGGGGACGCCGAGGAACTCGCAGATGACGGTGAGCGCGACGGGCAGGGCCAGGTCGGCCACGAGGTCGGCCCCGGTGCCGCGGAGCATACGGTCCAGGCAGCCGTCGACGACGGCGCGCACGGCCGGGCGCCATCCCTCGGCGCGTTTCACGGTGAACTCGCCGAGCACCAGGCGCCGTACGGCGTCGTGCTGCGGGTTGTCCATGACGAGCAGGGTCGGTTCGACGGCGGTCTCGGCGAGGGCGACGGCGCTGGACAGCGGGTAGCCGGGGCGGCTCTTGTCCGCGCTGAACCGGGGGTCGGCGAGGACGGTGCGGGCGTCGTCGAAGCGGGTGAACAGCCAGGGCCGGACACCGTTCCACAGCGTCACGCGGGGCACGGTGCCCGCGTTGCGGACGTCGGTTGCCTCCTGCGGCGGGGCGAACGGGCACTGCCGGTCCATGGGGTAGTGCGGGGCCGCAGTCTGCGGGTCGGTCTTCGGGGCGGCCGTCAGGTCGGTCGTCGGGTCGGTCGTCGGGTCGGTCATGCGCGGGTGCTCCGGTCGAGGTTCTGCCACCAGCGGCCGACGAGGTCGTCGTCCAGGGCGGGCGGGGAGATGCCGTGGGCCCGCAGGGCGGCGAGGGTGGCATCGTTGCGGTGGTCGGGGAGCCGGGCGTCCGGGTGGTCGCGCAGGTCCCGGAAGTACTCGCGGTAGGCGAGGGCGGGCAGCGCGGTGCCGCCGGCCTCGGCGTCGGCCAGGCGGCCGAGCCAGGTGTCCAGCGGGACGGCGGGGGTGGTCCGGCCCGTGCGGCGGTCGTGTACGGCGAGCAGTTCGGCCAGTGGCGTCCGCCGGGGGTGGTGCAGGTGGTGGACGGTGCCCGGGGCTGCGTCGGCGAGGGCCAGGGCGACCAGGGCCCGGGCCATGGTGTCCACGGGCAGTGCGTCGGTGGCGAGCCGCGGGTCGTCGGGGTGGCAGCCGAGGGCGGTGGAGGTGACGAGGAGCCGGCTGAGGAAGTCGTCCTCGCTGATGGCGCCGGTCGTGCTGCCGCCGGCCCGGCCGAGCCGGTAGATCCGGGCGTCGGCGCCGCGTTCGAGGGCCTGGGCGACGAGGTGCTCCGCGGCCCACTTGGCGGCCGCGTAGCCGCGGCCGCGGGGGTGGCGTTCCTCGGCGGCCGGGGTGGCCTCGGTGATGGTGCGCGGGCGGGCGCCGCCGGGTCCGGCGCGGAACACGCCGAGGGTGGAGACGTGGTGGAGGCGGGCCGGGCGGCCCTGGGCGCAGACGCGCAGGAGTTCGGCGGTGCCGCCCACGTTGGCGGCCGCCAGGTGGTGGAAGCCGGACACGTGGTGGACCTCGGCGCCGAGGTGGAGGACGGTCGTCGCGCGCAGGACGTGCTCCCGGTGGGCACCGTCGAGACCCAGGCCGGGCCGGGTCAGGTCGCCGGGGACGGGCACGATCCGCGGGTCCGAGGCGTCGGGGCGCAGCCCGTGACGGCGCAGTGCGGCGGACAGCCGCCGGCGGGCGGCGCCGGTGTCCGCGGCCCGGACCAGGCACAGGACCGGGCCCGTGGTGCGGTCCAGCAACGCGGCCAGGACGTGGGAGCCCACGTATCCGGTGGCTCCGGTGAGCAGGACGGTGTCGTGCGGGTCGGAGGGGCCGGGGCGCTCGGGGAAGACGATGCCGGGGTCGAGCCGCGCGTCGTCGGGTCCCACGGGCCGCGCCGCCGGACCGGCCGGCCGGCCGCCGGACAGGCTCCGCGCGGGGGCCCCGGCCGGGGCGGACCCCTCCAGCAGGCGGGCCACCTCCCGTACGGTCGGCGCGGCGAGGAAGTCGGCCACGGCGATCCGGACGCCGTACTCCCGCTCGATGCGGCCCAGGAGCCGGATGACGCGCAGGGAGTGGCCGCCCTGTGCGAAGAAGTCCTCGTCCGGGGAGCCCACCGGCCCGCCCAGTACGTCTTCCCACAGGGCGAGCAGCCGCCGCTCGGTCCCGTTCGCGGGGCCGTCGGCGGCGCGGTCGGCCGGGTGCGTCCGCTGCCGACGGGCGGCCAGGCGGGCGGCGAGCGCCGGCCGGTCGGCCTTGCCGTGGCTGCCGGTGGGGATGGCGGGGACGGGTTCGGCCAGCCGGGGCACCATGTGGGCCGGGAGCAGCCGGGCCAGGTGGGCGCGGGCGTCCCGGGGGGCGGCCGTGCCGACGTAGCCGACGGCGAGTTCGGCGTCGGCCCCGGCGCCGAGGAGGACGGCGACGGCTTCCCGGACACCGGGGTGTTCCGCGAGCGCGGCCTCGATCTCACCGAGCTCGATGCGGAAGCCGCGCAGCTTGATCTGGTGGTCGAGCCGGCCGAGGTAGTCGATCGACCCGTCGGACAGGCGGCGCACCCGGTCCCCGGTGCGGTAGCAGCGGCCGGCGCCGGCGAGTGCGGGACGGGTGGTGAACGACTCGGCCGTCCGCTCGGGGTCGCCCAGGTAGCCGTCGCCGAGTCCGGCGCCGGAGAGCCACAGTTCGCCGGGGACTCCGGTGGCCGCGAGCCGTCCGTGACGGTCCACGACGTGGGCCGCGGTGCCGGGCAGGGCGGTGCCCACGGGGACGCGGGCCCGGTGGTCCGTCGGGTCGGCCCGGTGGGTGGTGGCCAGGATCGCCGCCTCGGTCGGGCCGTAGCCGTTGACGACGACCCGGTCCGCGGCGAAGTGACGGGTGTCGTGGACGTCCGCGGGCTCGCCGGCGACGAGCAGTACGCGTACGCCGGCCAGGTCGGGACGGTCCAGGGCGCGCAGCAGGGAGGGCACGGTCACCATCACGGTGACCCCGGCGCTGCGCAGGGTGCGGGTGAGGGCCGGGCCGTCGGCGCGGGTGGCGTCGTCCGCGTAGACCAGGGTGGCGCCGGAGACGAGCGGCATGAACTGCTCGAAGGCGGCCACGTCGAAGCCGGGCGAGGTCAGCTGGAGCCACACGTCGTCCGCGGTGAAGGGGTGCCGGTCGAGGCAGGTGAGGAGGGTGTTGGCGACCGCGCGGTGGGGGACGGCGACGCCGCGGGGGCGCCCGGTGCTGCCGGAGGTGTAGATGACGTACGCGGGGGCGGCGGGATCGCCGGGGTGCGCGGCGGGCGGGGTCCGCTCGCCGGGGGCGGTGAGGGCCTCGATGTCCAGGACGGGCGGGCCGGAGCCGTTCGTACCCGGCCCGAACAGCGTGTCGGCGGTGTCCTTGGCGCAGACCAGCGCGCCGGCATCGGCGTCGGCGATGCAGTGGCGCAGCCGCTGCGCCGGGTACGCCGGGTCGAGCGGCACGTAAGCGGCCCCGGCCTTGAGCACGCCGAGGAGGGTCGTGACGAGGAGCGGGGAGCGCTCCAGGCACACGGCGACGCGGTCGCCGGGCCGGATCCCGCGGGTGGTGAGGCGGGCGGCCACGGTGTCGGCGAGCCGGTCGAGTTCGGCGTAGGTGAGGCTGGTGTCGGCGCCGACGACGGCGGTCTTGTGCGGGCGGGCGGCGGCCTGCCGGGCGACGAGGGCGGGCAGGGTGGTCTCCGCCGCCCGGGGGCCCGGCTCCGCGGCGTGGCTCAGCCGCTCGTACTCCCCCGGTTCGTACAGGGTGACGTCGCGCAGCGGCGGGTCGCCGTCCGCGAGGCGGTCGAGCACGGCGGCGAGCTGGCCGGCCAGCCGCTGTGCGGTGGCACGGTCGTAGAGGTCGGTGCTGAACTCGACCTCGATGCCGAGGCCGTCGCCCTCCTCCTGGAAGGTGAAGGACAGCTCGAAGGTGGCGGTGTCGCGGTCGCCGGCGTCCCAGGGTGCGGTCCGCGCGCCGGGCAGCTCCAGCGGGTGCGGGCGGCGCTGCCGGTGGTTGACCACGGCCTGGAAGGGGACGGCCGCCCGGCCGGGGGTGGCCGGGGCGAGTTCCCGGCCCACGGCCTGGAAGGGGACGTCCTCGTGGTGCAGGGCCTCGGTGCAGGCGGCGCGGACGCGGGCGAGCAGGACACCGGCCGTGGTGTCCGCGTCCGCCTCGACGCGGACGGGCAGCAGGTTGACGAAGCAGCCTACGAGGTCCTGTGCCCCGGCCCGGTTCCGCCCGGCGGCCAGGGCGCCCAGGGTGAGGGTGTCGCGTTCGGTGTGGGCGGCCAGGACCGTGTACACGCCGGCCAGGCGGAACATGTACGGGCTGACGCCGTGCCGGCGGGCGGCCTCGGCGTGGCGCGCGTGCTGCGCGGAGCCGATCCGCAGCCGCACCCGGTCGCCGGATCCGCTGAGGACGGCGGGGCGGGGGCGGTCGGTGACCAGGTCGAGTGCGGCGGCGCCGCCGTCGAGTGCGCCCTGCCAGAACCGGGTCGCCGCGGTGAGCCGTTCGGGGCGGGGCGCGAGGGCGCCGCGCAGGTGCTCGGGGTAGCCCGGGTCCAGGGGCGGCAGGTCCGCGGCCGGGTCCGCGTACAGGGCGGACAGCTCGAACGTGAAGAGGTCCAGGGACCAGTCGTCGGCGATGGCATGGTGGACGGCGAAGTGGAGCAGCGTGCTCCGGGCGTCCAGGGTGAGCACCAGAGTGCGCAGCAGCCGGGTGCCGTCGGCGTCCGGCTCCGCCGTGCGGTGCTCGGCGGCCAGGGCGCGGGCCAGGGCCTGGCGTTCGCCGGCCGGAACGCCGGTGAGGTCGATGTGGCGCAGCGCCGCGCCCGGGTCGGCGGTCAGGCTCTGCCGCCGGCCGTCGGCGTCGCGCCGTACGACGGTCCGCAGGGCGGCCTGGCGTCGGCCGAGCAGGCTCAGTGCGTTCCGCAGCCGGGCCAGGTCGAAGGGGCCGTCGACGAAGTGGCCGCGTCCGATGACGTACCGGTCGGTGCTGCCGGTGGCCTCCTGCTCGAACCAGATCCCCTCCTGGGCGGGCGACAGCGGCAGCCTGCCGGGGTCCGCCCCGGGGGCTGCCGTGGCGGAGCCGGGCCCCGGCGGTACCGCCGCCCCGGTGGCGGCGGACGCGGTGGCGGCGGAGGCGGAGGCCACGCGGGCCGCCAGGGCGCGGATCGTCGGGGTGGTGAAGAGGTCGGCGATCGTCAGGGCCGCGCCCTGGTCGCGTTCGAGGCGGGCGAGGATCGCCAGCGCGGACAGGGAGTCTCCGCCGGCGGTGAAGAAGTCGGTGTCCGGGCCGACGGCGCGGCCGAGAACGGCTTCCCAGTGCGCGGAGACGGCGCGCAGGACGGCGGCCTCTGCGGCGGGCCGGGCACCGGCACCCGCCGGGGCGGAGTCGGCCGGGCCGGGGGCCGCAGCGGCCGCCGTGACCGCCCGGTCGGCGCGGGAGGCGAGCAGAGGGCGGTCGACCTTGCCGTTGGCGGTGGCCGGAATTTTCGCCAGCACGGTGACGGCGGCCGGGACCGCCGGTTCGGGCAGCAGCCGGGCGATGTGGGCGATCAGCGCGGCGGTCGGGACGCCGGGAGCGGCCGGGGCGACCGCGTCGGCCGGGGCCGGGGCCGCGACGACGAGATCGGCCTGGGCACCGACGGAGGCCGGGGCGCCGGGGGTGGCGGACTCGTCCGGGGCTGACGACACGTCCGGGGTGGGGTCGCCGACCGGTGTCAGGGTCACGTACGCGGCCAGCCGGCGGGCGTCCGCGGCGCCGTACGGGACCACGACCGCCTCCCGGACCGCCGGGTGGGTCAGCAGCGCCCGTTCGGCTTCGGCCGGTTCGACGCGGTGGCCGCGGATCTTGACCTGGTCGTCGAAGCGCCCCAGGAAGGCGAGTTCGCCGCCGGGGAGCCGGCGGACCCGGTCGCCCGTCAGGTAGGCGGTGCGGTCGGGCCGGCCGGGCTCGGGCACGAACCGCTCGGCGGTCTGCTCCGGCCGGCCGCGGTAGCCCTGGGCGACGCCCGGGCCGCCGATGCAGAGTTCGCCCGCCTCGCCGGGTGCGGCCGGGGTGCGGTCGGGGCGCAGGACGTGGGCGGTGGCGCCGGCGAAGGGGCGGCCGATCGGCACGTCCTGCCAGTCCTCGTCCCAGTCGTCCGGGGTGTCGAAGGTCTGCCAGCAGGCGTAGACCGTGGTCTCCGTGGGCCCGTAGCCGTTGACGATCCGGCAGCCGGGCAGCTCGCGCAGGGCGGTCCGTACCGCGTCCGCGTCGGCCCGGTCGCCGCCGGAGACGCACAGGCGCAGCCCGGCCAGGTCGGCGGTGATGTGTTCCATCGCCAGCCGGAACAGGGGGGCGGCCAGCCGCAGGACGGTCACGCCGTGGCGGGCGCACTCCCGGCCGATGTCGTGCACGCCGGGCCGGTCGGACCGCGGGAGTACGAGCCGGGCGCCGTTGAGCAGGGCGCCCCAGATCTCGAAGACGGAGGGGTCCACGTAGAGCGGGGCGAGCTGGAGGACGGTGTCGTCGGCGGTCAGCCCGGCCTCGGGGGCGTGCGCCAGCGCGAGGACGGAGTGGTGCGCGACCCGGACGCCCTTGGGGGCGCCGGTGCTGCCGGAGGTGTGGATGACGTAGGCGGTCCGCCCGGCCCCGGGGGCGTACGGCGGGTTCTGGCCCAGTTCGAGATCGAGATCGAGGTCCGGGTCCGGTGCGTCCTCGTCGACGGGCAGGACCGTCACTGCGGCGGGCAGGAGGGCGCGCAGCCGCGCGGTGTCCTGCCGGGCGGAGAAGACGGTGCGCAGGTGGTTGTCGAGGACGAGGGTGCGGATCCGCTCGTCCGGCGCGTCGGGGTCCAGCGGCAGGTACGCGCCCCCGGCCAGCACCGTCCCCAGCAGGGCGGCGATGGTGCCGGGCGAGCGCCGGGCGCAGATCCCGACGCTCTCGCCGGGGGCGGTCCGGCCGGCGAGGCGGTGGGCGGCGGCCGCGGCCCGGGCGGCGAGTTCGCCGTAGCCGATCCGGAGGTCGCCGTGGATCAGGGCGGTGCGGTGGGGGTGGGCCCGGGCCACGGCGGTGAAGGCCGCGCCGAGGGTGGTGGCGGTGGTGTTCACGGGGCCGCGGTCACCTCCTGCGGGTCGCGTTCCAGGGCCTCGACGACGCTGGCGGTGTCGAAGAGGTCGAGGTAGCGGGAGATGAGTCCGTCGCGGACGGTGAAGACGTTCATCCACTGCGCCTCGTAGCGTGCGCCGTTGGCGAGGACGTGGGTGCGGCTCACGCCCAGGACCACGACCCGGTCCCCGGCGTCGAGGTACTCGTAGGCCTCGCACTCCTGGACCCGGATCAGCTCGCGGACGACGGCGAAGAAGGCGCGGAAGCCCTCGACGCCCCGGTAGACGCCGGCCCACGGCAGCGAGGCGGGGCCGTGGTAGACCCACTCGAAGTCGGGGGCGAGCAGCGGCTCGATGTCGGCGAGGCGGCCCTCGTCGAACAGCCGGAAGAAGGTGCGGATCACTTCGACGTTCTGCGTGCTCATACGGTGCTCCTCGGATGGGTGGGGGTGCGGGGCGGGCCCGGCCTCAGCAGGCCGGACAGGCGCTGGCCGAGCCGGAACAGGGCGGCGTGGGCGAGGAGCCGGGCCGGGCCGGTGCGGGAGAGCCTGCGGGCGCCGCGCATGACCTGGAAGATCTCCCGCTCGGTGGCGGTCAGGGGCAGCAGGAACACGTCGTAGACGACGAAGGCCCGGGCCCGGGTGATCCACCAGAGGATGAGGGCGTACGTCATCCACTCGCCCTCGGGGTCGACGAAGCGGCCGAGCGCTCCGGGGACGCGTGGTTCGAGGCGGCCGAGCATGCCTTCGGCGAAGCGGCGGCCGATCACTCCGCGCGGCCCGGTGTCCATGGCGGCGAGTCCGGCGGCCACGAGGTCCGACAGGGCCCGGACGCGCTCGGGCAGGCCGAGGGCGTCGACCTGGCGGATGGCCTGGAGGGCGAAGTGGGCGCCCAGGGCGTGGGCGTGGTGGGTGCGCAGTTCCTCGACCAGCTGCGGGTTGGCCCGGCGGGCGGCCTCGTACACCTCGTCGGTGACGAGGGCGGCACCGGTGGGGAAGCAGCCGTAGCTCAGTGCCTTGGACAGGCTCATGAGGTCGATCTCGGGGAGCCGGCCGTGGTGGGCGAAGCGGGTGCCGCAGCGGTAGTACGAAGTCAGGATCTCGTCGACGCCGACGAGGTAGCCCTGTTCGGCCCGGCCCGCGGTGACGGCGTCGAGGAGGGGTCCGGGGATCGGGGCGTAGGCGTCGGAACTGCCGTGGACCAGTTCGATCCACACGAGTCCGATCTCGCCGGTGGCGGCCTCCTTGCGGAAGTCGTCGACGGCGTGCGGGGTGAAGGGGTCGATGTAGCGGATGTCGTCGTAGAGGGGGCCGAAGGGCGCACGGGTGCGTCCGGCGGCGGTGGCCAGCAGGGAGACGAGGGTCTTGCCGCCGTAGTTGTGCTTGAAGACGACGATGCGCCGCTTGCCGGGGCGGGCGAGGCGGGCCAGGGTGATGGCGCTCTCGACCGCGGACGCGCCACTGACGGCGGGGAAGGTGTGGGGCAGGCCGGTCTCGCGGGCCAGGACCTGTTCGAGCTCGCGGACGTGGTCCCGGGCGGGGTCGTGGTCGCGTACGACGTCGGTCAGCGCGTCGGCGGGGTTGTGGCCGGCCACGCCGAGCCCGGCCCCGCACAGCCCGTCGACCAGGTCCAGTTCGCGGCCGGAGTCGAGGCGGACGGTGAGCCGGGAGCCTTTGGCGCGGACGACGTTCAGCGCGCCGTGCAGCTTGCGGTGCATGCGGACCGCCATCGGGTTCACGTGGCGGGCGTACAGGTCGAGGGTGGCCTGCCGGTCGGCGGCGGCCGCCGCGAGGACGCGGTGCACCGGGGCGGCGGCGTCCCAGCGGGGGCGCAGCCGGGCGCCGACGGCGCGCATGGCGACGCTGTTGCCGCCGTAGGTGTTGGAGTGCAGGAACCCGGTCTGCGGGGTGGTCCACGGCGCGAACGTGTCGTGGGTGCCGGTGAAGGCGCCGAACGGGACCTCGTACCCGGTGAGGGATTCACCCAGGACGACGAGGTCGGGGCGCAGCGCGGTGACGGCGGGGTCCGCCGGGCTGTCCGGGGCGATGTCGCTGAGGTCGACGACGACGCGGGCCCCGGTGGCGCGCGCGGTGCGGGCCAGTTCGACGACGGCGGCCAGGGAGCGGTCGTCAAGGAGTTCGGGGGCGCGGACGACGAGCCCGCACACGGTCGTGCCGTGCAGGGCGGTGCGCAGGCCGGCGACGGTGGTGTGGGTGAGGAGGCCGGGGGCGAGGGCGCGGTCGGGGCCTTCGCCGAGCGGGTCGGTGCGGCGGGCGAGGGTGCCGTCGGGGTCCAGGACCAGGATGCGGCCCTGGTGGGCGGCGGCGGTCGCGGCGGCGCGGTGGCGCAGGAGTTTGACGGCGCCGTGCAGGGCCTCGTAGCGGGAGTTGGCGAAGAAGCTGCGGTAGTGGGTGCCGGCCGGGCGGCCGCCCAGTTCCCGGACGAACTCGCTGACGAGGTGGCCGGCCTGGGCGGATTCGGTCGTCACGAACCAGGACGGCATGGCGAAGACGGGCTGTTCCTGCGCGATGAGGGCGGCCAGGATGCCGAGGGTCTGCGGGCCGGCCGGGCGCAGGTGCGGTGCCTGGCCGGGGGCGGCGTGGGGGTTCGGGTTCATGACGCCATCTCGCTCGTGGGAGGAGTCCCGGCGGTGGGTGTCCGGCGGGGTCGCTGCGCTTGCGGTGCCGTGCGGGGTGCGGTGCCTTGCGGGGTGCGGGGTGAGGTGGGGTGCGGGTGCGGACTGCCGAGGCGCGTAGGCGACGGGATCACCGCCAGTCGGAACGGGCGACGGCCCGGGGCCCGCTGCCCGGCGGCGGAAGCCCGCCGGGCAGCGCCGGCCGGTCGTGGCACCGCGCCCGGCGCGGTTCACTACCGGGCAGCGCCCGTTGAGGCACCGCGAGCCGGCGACACCGACAGGCGAACCACCACCGGGTGGATCCCGTCCCGGCACCGCGCACCGGCGGAGCCGACGGCGGGCCGCTGCCGGGCAGGTTCCGTCGTGGCACCGCCCGGCGCAGCCGACAGGCGAACCACCACCGGGCAGAGCCCCTCCCGGCACCGCGCACCGGCGGAGCCGACGGCCGGACCACCACCGGGGTGGAGCCCGTCACGGGATCGGGCGGCGGGGGTAGGGCCGGGCGGCGGGGGGCGCGCTGTCAGGTACGCTTCCCCGCCGCCCGGGTTCTCAGGAGGCCCGGACGCGTGTCGCGTCGGCCTTCTCGCCGCCCCGGAGAAGGGCGACGGGGGTGGCGGACGGCTCCTCGGGGGTGGCGAGCCATCCCACGAGTGCGCCGTCGCGGGTGACGAGGACCGCGGCGGACCCGGCGGGCAGGTCCAGCGTCCAGCCGCCGCCGGTGCCGCTGCCGGTGACCCGGTCGTCGGCGTCGGTGGGGTTGAAGGCGCCGATGACGCGGACGCCGTCGGGGCCGGACCGGCTCAGGACGCGGGCCCTGCCGTGCGCCGTGGTCCAGCGCGGGCCGGCCGGAGCCGGGAGCGCGGCGGCGAACGAGGCGAGGAACGCGGCGGCCGCGCCGTCCGCGGACTCGCCGGCCGGGAGCGTCAGCTCGCCGGGGCCGTCGCCGTCGGGGTGCCCGGCCCGCAGCACGGCGACGGGGACGGGGGTGCCGTCGGCGGCGGGCGCCGGCCGCTCGTCGAGCCAGCCGAGCCCGATCAGCCGTCCGGAGTCGGCCAGTTGGCGGTGTACGGCGTCGGCGAGTTCCGCGAGGACGGTGGGGCCGGTGCGCTGCCAGGCGCCGGCCTCGGGCAGGGCCCGGTCGACGAGGACCACCGCGTCGCGGTCCAGGACGGAGTCGGACAGCAGGTCGCCGAAGCGGTCGAGGAACGCGGCCAGCAGCTTGAGGCCTTGGGCGTTGGCCTGGTGGGCACCGCCCTCGGCCAGCGGTGCGCCCGGGGTGTACGGCGGTGCGTGCAGGGCGGGATCCACCCCTTCTGCGCGCAGCCCTTCGGGGTCCATGTCGACCAGCGGGCCCCAGTTCTCCGTGGCGCAGGCGGTGTAGACGCTGACGGTGGTGGAGCCCAGCAGGAGGGCCAGCAGGGCGTTGAAGACGGGGGTCGCCGGCCGGGCGAAGGACTCGTCGGTCCAGGTGAACCCCCAGTTCGCCTCGACCACGTCGGTGCCGCCGAGGAGGATCCCGGCCAGGTGGGAGCCGAAGGCGGCGGTCTCCCGGGCCGGGTTGCCGATCCATTCGGTATGGCCGACGAAGTACCCGGAGCCCTGGACGGCGCGCTGCCGGGCGGCCCAGGCGTCGAGGGCGGCGCGCGGTGCGGTGACCCCGGTGAGGGGGACGTTGGCCAGCCGGGCCGGGCCTTCGGGGAAGAGCGCGGAGATCCGGTCCCACAGGCCGACGATGGCGTGCCCGGACCAGCGGGACCACTGCTGTCGCGTGGCGCTGGTCCACCGGGTGACGTCCTCGGTGGCGAGGGCGGCCTCGTCGGGCAGGCCGCGCCCGGTCAGCCAGCGGGCGAAGGCCCGGCGGGCGGCCGGTGAGGCGTCCTGGGCGTCCACGGGGAGGTGGGCGTCGCCGCAGGTGCCCTCGTTGCCGAGCTGGAGGGCGACGACGGGGCCGTCGGGGGCGGCCGCCCCGGCGACGACCTCGTCGGCGACGGCCTTCAGCCAGGTCTCGGTCTCGGCCTGGACGGCCGGGTCGAGGAGGCTGGGCAGCGGCTTGCCCTGGGAGGTGAGGACGGTGCCGTCCAGCCCCTGGTAAGGGGTGTGTCCGGGGCCGCAGAGGCGGTCGGGCAGCCCTCCGAGCTGGACCTCGGCGTGGATGAAGGGTCCGGGCTTGAGGAGGACGCCCAGCCCGGCGGCGGCGGCCAGCTCCAGCAGTCCGACGACGTCGCGCTGCGGGTCGGTCTTCCCGGTGAAGTCGAAGGAGCGGTCGTCCTCCTGCGCACCCGTCTCGTGGAAGCGCCACGGGACGTAGCAGGAGACGACGTCCACGCCGAGGGCCCGCAGTTCGCGCAGGTCGGCGGCCCAGTTGGCGGGGGCGGCCCGGTAGTACGGGTACTCGCCGACGACGACGGGCCGGGTGGTGCCGGGGACGAGCGCTCCGGCGAGTGCGGTGCGCGGGGCGGGGCTGGGGCTCATGCGGCCGCTCCGTCGTGCGGGGGTACGAGGACGACCTTCAGGGCGGTGTACTCGGCGCCGGGGACGGCGGCGAGGGCCTTGAACGCCTCTTCGTGGTCGGCGAGGGCGAAGCGGTGGGTGACCACGCGCTCCAGCGGCAGCTGCCGGGCCAGTTCGACGGCCTTGGGGAAGATCATGCTGTTGTAGTCGCCGGCGCCGATGATCTGCAGGCCGCGCTGGAGCAGGGTGAGCGGCCGGACGGTGGCGGAGGCGTTGCTGTTGAAGCCCATGACGACGACGCGGCCGCGCACGGCGGCGTAGCCGATGCTCTGCTCCAGGAGGTTGCCCACGGAGTCGACGACGAGGTCGCCGCGTTCGGTGAGGGCGGGGTCGTCCGGGGTGTGGACGGTGACGCGGCCGCCGAACTCGGGGGCGTCGAAGATCTGCTGGCCGAGCCGGCCGCGTACCGGGTCGGGTTCGACGAGGAGGACCGTGGCGCCGTAGCGCTGGGCGGCCATGGCGGTGACCACGCCCATGGGGCCGCCACCGACGACGACGGCGGTCTCGCCGGCTGCCAGGCGGCCGGCCTCGATGTTGTTGAGTGCGCAGGCGAGCGGTTCGACGACGACGGCGCGGTCGAAGTCCATGTCCTCGGGGATCGCGTGGCAGAAGAGCTCGGGGAGGCGGATGAACTCGGCGAAGGAGCCGTCGTAGTCGAGGCCGACCTCGGTCCCGGCCTTGCGGCCGCAGAAGTTCCAGTGGCCTTCGAGGCAGGTGGGGCAGTTTCCGCAGTACAGGGTGGGGTTTACGATGACCCGGTCGCCGACGGCGAAGCGGGTGACGCCCGGGCCGGTGGAGTCGACGACGCCGACGGCCTCGTGGCCCATGACGACACCGGTCTCGGCCGGGAACTTGCCGACGAGGACGCTGCGGTCGGTCCCGCAGATGCCGCTCTGGGTGACGCGGATGACGATGTCGTCCGCGGCCACCGGCTCCGGCTTGGGGTGGTCGACGAGGGCGAGCGTGCGGTCGGCGGTGAGCGTCAGGGCCTTCATGATTCCTCCCTCACGGGCGCGGCTGCGGCGCGGCCCAGGTCCCAGCGGATGGTGTCGAGGAGCTGCTTGTGGAGTTCGGGGGTGGCGGCGGCGATGCAGGACTTCTGGTTCATCGGGCCGAGGTCCACCAGGGAGGTGCTGCCGAGGTCGTCGCCGTAGGCGTCGGTGATGACGACGCCGGCCTGCCGGGCGAGGTAGACGGCGGCGGCGATGTCGTAGGGGAAGAGGTGGAGGATCGAGCCGCGGCCGACCCGCAGGAACGCCTCTTCCGTGTCCGGGTGGTCGCGCAGCACGCGGTTGCCGATGTCGACGTAGGCGTCGAGCTGGCCGGTGATGATGCGGGAGATGGAGAAGGTGCTGCTGTTGAAGACGAAGATGCCGCCGGTGTTGGCCGAACTGTCCACGAGGTGGCCGTACGCCCGGGTCATCAGGTCCATCGGGTGGCCGTTGAACTCGATCGACCAGAACATGTGGGTCGGGTCGGTGTTCCGGCTCAGCCGCGGGACCGGGGTGGCGAATCCGCCGCTGTCGAGGCCGTCGGTGTCGTCGCCGTAGAGCCATGCGCCGCTCTTGATCTCGACCAGGCAGGCGGCGTCGACGTCGGCAAGGGTGGGCTTGCCGTCGCCGTAGGGGGCGGCCGCGATGGACACCATGCCCATTTCGAGACCGGCCGAGGTGGGACGGGTACCGTCGATCGGGTCGACGACGAGGAGGATCTGCGGCTCGGGGGCGAGCTCCACGTAGGAGCCGTCCTCGGTGTAGAGGGCCGCGGGGACGTGGGCGTGTTCGCGCAGGTAGTCCAGTACGGCCTTCTCGGCCACCTCGTCGACGTCGAACTGGGCGTCGCCGCCGGGCGAGTCGCCGTGGACGCTGCGCTCGCGGCCGGTGGCCTCGTAGGCGAGGAGTTCGGCGCGGACGTGCTGTCCGAGGGAGGTGAGCAGCCGCTTCATCGGGTTGCCGGTGGTCATCGGGTTGCCGGCGGTCATCGGGCCAGCTCCGCGAGGAAGAGGTTCTCCAGCTTGTCGCAGATCTCCTCGGCCTGGTCCATGGTGAGGATCAGCGGCGGGCGGATCTTGAGGACGTTGCCGTAGCCGTAGCGCGAGGTGCGCAGGATCAGGCCGTGGTCCATGGCCTTGGTGGCCAGGTGGTTGGTGAGCTTCACGGCGGGCTTGCCGTCGGCTTCGGCGATCTCGAAGCCGATCATCAGTCCGACGCCGCGGACGTCGACGATCTCCGGGTAGCGGCGCTTCATGTCGTTGAGACGTTCCATGATGTAGTCGCCCGTGCGGGTGACGTTCGCCAGGAATGCGGGCTGCCGCACGATGTCGAGGGTGGCGTTGGCCGCGGCGGAGGCCAGCAGGTTGGCGCCGTAGGTGAACGAGTGGTGGTTCGCGGGGAGGCCGGCGAGCCGCTCGTTGGTGATGATGGCGGCGACCTGGGCACCCGATCCGCCGAGGCCCTTGGCGGTGGTGATGGCGTCGGGTTCGACGTCGAAGTACTGGGCCGCGAACATGTGGCCGGTGCGGCCGATGCCCGTCTGGATCTCGTCGAATATGAGGGCGATGTTCTGCTCGTCGCAGAAGGCGCGCAGTTTCTGCATGTAGCCGTCCGGCGGGACGATGTTGCCGCCGTTTCCGGAGATCGGCTCGATGAGGACGGCGGCGACCCGGCCGGAGCTGGCGTAGTCGACGAAGTCTTCCAGCCGGTCCACGCACATCATCCCGCAGGAGCCTTCCTTCTGCCCGTAGAAGCAGCGGAAGCAGTACGGGTCGGGGACCTGGAGGCTGCCGGGGAAGAGGTTGGGGAACGGCTCGCGGCGGAACGCGTTGCCGGACATCGACGTCATCATCATCGTCTGTCCCACGTGGCTGCGGAACAGCGTGATGACCTCGGACTTGCCGGTGGCCATCTGGGCCATCTTGATGGCGCCCTCGTTGGCGGCGGAGCCGCCCGAGACCTTGGGGTGCACCTTCGTCAGGTTGTCCGGGGAGACCTCGACCAGCCGCCGGACCAGGCCGTTGACCGGATCGCTCTGGTAGGAGGAGGTGATGTGGACCACCTTGTCGAGCTGGTCCTTCATCGCGGCGACGACGGCCGGGTGGGAGTATCCCAGGCTCAGGTTGAAGGTCGCCGACGCGCAGTCGAGGTAGCTCTTGCCGTCCTCGTCGTAGAGGTAGACACCCTCACCCCGCGCCATCTTGTAGTCGCTGACGGGGTAATAGATGTGCTCGGTAACGTCCTTGGTTTCCATCGGTCCCTCTCACACGGGTCGTTCGAGACGTCAACACGTCGAAAAATGGACGGCGGAATTGCAACTCACGTCCAATGGAAAAGAATTGGGTACGGCGGATTGATGCCGGTGGGGGGCGGCCCGGATACTTCACCCGTTTTAGACAGGGATCTCGCGGCAGCGCCTTCTCTTTCATATGATCACATTCCAACTCGGCCTGACAAGTGGCCTTTTGGAGATGTAGATCTCTTTACTCCCTTTGCGTTCCGGATCCCCTAGCCGGGAAAGGCGAAAGTGCCGGCGGATCCGCTCAGGGAATGGGACACGGCCGTCGCGGCGTGTGCGACGGGCAGCCCCGCGGACCCCAGTGCGGCCACGGCCCGCAGGGTGCGCCGGGACGCCTCGTCCCGGGACAGGCCGGGCCAGCACAGGTCGTGCAGTCCGGACGCCGCGAGCAGAGCGCCCGCGGCCACCGCGTGGAGCGCGGAGCGGCCGGGCTCCGCCACCGACCGCCGCACCCGGCTCAGCGCCTCGGCGGGCCGGATCCCGGCCCTCCCGCCGGGCGGTCCGGCGCTGCCCGGGAGCAGTCCGGGCCGGGGGGCGGCGAGCGCCGCGGGGCCCAGGCGTTCCACCCAGTCGGACGGCGCCCGGTCCCGGGGGGAGGCCTCGATCAGCGCCAGGAAGGCGTCCAGTGCCGGGTCGCCGCGGCGGCCCCGTCCGGCCGGCCGGACCCGGTCGCCGTACAGGTCCAGCCGGCCGGTCAGCGCGCCCTGGAGCAGCATCGCACCGGCGAGGCCCCGGCCGGTCTCGGTCTCGCGGCGCGGTGGCGGGAAGCTGCCGTGCGCGGCGGCGCACAGGGCGTAGAGCTGCGCGGGGGCCGTCACGTCAACGCCGCCTCCAGGGTGGCCTGCAGTTCTTCGGGCGAGGTGAACACATGCCCCTGGAGGCCGAGCCGGCGGGCCGCGTCCACGTTCTCGGCCCGGTCGTCGACGAACAGGATCTCCCCGGGCGGCAGTCCGAGCTCGCGGACGCACCACTCGTAGGCGGCGGGTTCGGGCTTGGCGCTGCCGATCCGGCAGGAGAGACCGCGGACCGCGAACCGCTCCAGCCACGGCTGGGTGGCCTCGTACCGGGCGGCCAGGTCCTCGGGGATGTTGGAGAGGAGGCCGAGTGCGATCCCACGGCCGGCGAGGAGGCCGAGCAGGTCCACCATGCGCCGGTCGATCTCGCTCCAGCTGGCGAGGTCGGCGGCGGTCAGCTCCTCGGTCAGCCGCGGGTCGAGCGGGATGCCCAGGTGTGCGCAGACCGCCTGCCAGTAGCCGGGGCCGGTGACCTCGCCGCGGTCGTAGGGGGGCCGGTGCGCCCAGTACGCCTCCCAGAAGCGGTCTGGGTCGCCGCCGGCCGTGCGTTCCAGGACGGCCATGGACTCGGGCGACTGGACACGCGCGATGACACCGAACATGTCGAAGAGGACGGCTTTCATCCTTCGGTTCCTCACGTTCTACGGGTTCAGGGTGTGGTGACGGCGTCCGTACGCCCGGAGTCGCGCGGGCCGGGCACACCGCCGGGGTCGGGGGCGTTGCGGCGCAGCCACAGGCTCAGCGCGCCGCAGATGACGGCGAGCAGGAACAGCAGCAGCGGCACCGTCTTCACCTCCATCGTGTCGATGACGGCGCCCAGCAGGGGCGGGAACGCCACGCCGCCGATCATCGAGGCGGCGATCACATAGGCACCGGCGGCGCCGACGCCGGGCACGGCGCGGTTCAGCCAGGGCAGGCAGGTCGGGAAGATCGGCGCGATCATCAGGCCGACGCCGAAGTACGCGTACGGGGCGAGCGCCGGGACCGTCGCCAGGAGGAGGAAGCCGGCCATGCCGACGCAGCAGACGAGGAGGATCGACGGCGCGGACCAGCGCAGGCTGATCGGCGCGGCGACGAACCGGCCGATGGTCATGGCGGCCCAGTAGGCGGAGGTCGCGGTCGCGGCGGCGGCGGCGCCGTACCCGACGGCTTCGAGGTGGGTGGGCTCCCAGCCGCCGACGCCGGTCTCGATGGCGACGTGCAGGACGTAGACGCCGATGAACACCGCGATGATCGGAAGCACCCGGGCGCCTCCTGCCGGGGCGCCCTCCGCGGGGGCGGGGTCGGGCTCCCGGGCGGCCACCCCGCCGAGGGTGACGAGGATCAGCAGGCTGATCACGCCGGTGCCGATGAAGATCTCCGGGTAGCTGTCCGCCCCGAGCCAGCCGATCAGGGCGGGGCCGGCGATCGCGCCGATGCCGAAGTGCCCGTTCAGCAGGTTGAGCATGGCGGTGCTGCGGTGGCCGAAGCCGACGGCGAAGAGCTGGTTGAGGCCGTAGTCGATGCCGCCGAAGCCCAGGCCGATGACGAAGGTGCCGGCGAGGGCGAGGGCCCAGCTCGGGGAGAAGGCGAAGGCGCCCGCGCCGACGGCCATCAGCACGTAGGACCCGCCGAGCAGCACCCGGTTGTTCAGGCGGCCCCGCAGGAGGTGGTAGATCAGCACCCCGAGGAGGGCGCCGACGAAGTGGGCGCTGAGGCTGAGCCCGGCCACGGCCGGGCTGATGCCGAACTCGTCCCGCAGGGCCGGGATCGCTGGGCCGTAGAGCGCCTGGAGGGCGCCGATCACCACGAACGCCAGGCACGAGGCGACGATCGCGACGGTGGTGAGGAGGGGCTTCCCCCCTTCTGGCAGGTCGGCCTCACGGGTGTCGGTCATGGCTCTCCTCATCGGTCACGGCCGAATGAACACGATCAACGTTCACAACAGCAGGAAGTTCCCACTACTCCGCTCACGCTACACATCGACGATGTTCGTTTCAACAGTTTGGATGTTCGAAATGCACATCCCGACGGCCCTCCGCCCCCATCTGTGCTAAAAGCAGACACATGAACGTGATGGAGAGGCACAAGTTCGTCGTGGGACTGCTCATGCAGCAGAACCGCGCGACGGTGGCCGAGCTGGCCCAGGCCACCGGGGCGTCCGAGATGACCATCCGCCGGGACCTGGAGGTACTGGAGTCCCGGGGAGCACTGCGCCGCGTGCGCGGCGGGGCGGTGAGCAGCCTGCCCGGCGGCGTCGAGCCCCCCTACGCGATCCGGGCCATGTCCGGATCGCAGGCCAAGGAGCGGCTCGCACGCGCCGTGGTCGAACTGCTCACCGACGGCGAGACGGTCGCGCTGGACACGGGCACGACCGCCGTGGCCATCGCCAAGGCCATGGCGGACCGCCAGCTCACCGTCGCACCCCTCTCACTGCACGCGGCCTTCACGCTGTCCGCGTATCCCGGCATCCAGCTGGTGATGCCCGGCGGGCAGGTGCGCCCCGAGGAGCTGTCCTTCTACGGCCACACGCCCGTACAGACCTTCAAGGACCTGTGCTTTGACACGTTCATCCTGGGCTGCTGCGGGGTCGACCCCGTCCAGGGCGCCACCGCCTACAACCTCGACGACGTACAGGTGAAGCGGGCGGCCGTCGCCGCGGCGCAGCGCGTGATCCTCGTCGCGACCGCCGACAAGATCGGCCGTGCGGCGCTGGGCCGCATCTGCTCCATGGAGGAGATCGCCCTCGTCGTGACGGACGCCCCCGCGGACTCCCCCGCGGTCGAGGTACTGCGCGACCAGGGGGTCGAGGTGGTCCACCCGGCGGACGACTGAGCCCGGCGGCCGGCCCCGGCGGCCCCGGCGGACGGGGCGGACGGGGCCCGCCGGTCGTCTGGGATCCATGCGAACGCGCCTTTCCTGCACGGTGCGCATCCCCGATCGGCGCGCCCCGTCCCAGCATCGAGGGGGAGGCGGCCGCCCGCCAATGGGGTGCGACCGTCGTCTTACCGACTGTCGGAAAGACGACAGCAAGAGCCTGCTGCAACTTTCAGGCGGGCCCTACGTGTTCCGGCCATCCCCGCGGAGGCGCGCCCTCAGGCGCGCCGCTCCGCCCCCGCCGTCGAATTCCGCCGTGGATCAAGGATCTTGCACCGGCCTCCCCTCAACACCCGCGCACAGGAAGCGTGTCTGATACACGTTCCTGGGGCGGCGGGGCCGGAGCGGAGTCTCCTAGCATCGCGATCGCGACGGATGCGAACGAGAGGGCAGCGAAATGAAACCAGGCGCGCCGAAACGCCCGCAGGACCGTGACCGACCCCGGGAGCTCACGTCCGAGGAGATGGACCTCTACCGGGAGTTCGCAGAACACGGCCCCCTCCAGGGAAGCCAGGTGCTCGCCCGGGCGGAACCCGCCGCCATGGCCCGTACCCTCGACGCCCTCGTCTCCAGCGGCCTGGTCCAGCAGATCGGCCCCGACTGCTTTGCAGCCACCAACCCCACCGACGTGTCCGCGCGGTTGCTCAAGCGGTGGGAGGAACGCGTCCAGGGGGCCCAGCTCGACCTGCTGCGCATGCGGGGGCAGCTCGCGGAACTGGCCATCGTGCACGCCGCACGCCAACGCACCCTGGAGGGGCCGCCGCTGGAGCGCATCGAGTCGGCGGCCGAACTCCGGCGCATCCTCGACCGGCAGTCCTCCGCGTGCACGCAGGAGGTGCTCTGCGCCCAGCCGGGCGGCCCCCTGCCCGAGGCCGAACTGCTCCGCGCCCGCGCCCGGCACCGGGACCTGCTCTCCCGTGGCGTCCCCGTACGCACGCTGTACCAGCACTCGGCCCGGTTCGACCCGCCGACCGTGCGGTACGAGGCGGAGCTGGCGGCTCTCGGGGCCGAGGCCCGGACGGTCTCCGGCGGCCTGGCCCGGTGCCTGGTCTTCGACCGGTCCCTGCTCGCCCTCCCGCTGCCGGAAACGGCGGGCGGGGCCCTGCTCGTCCGCAGCCCGGACCTGGTCGCGTTCGTCGCCGAGATGTTCGACCTGCTGTGGGCGACGGGCGAACGCATCGGCAAGCCCCGCGAGAAGGCCTTCATCCAGGACGTCGCCGACCAGACGAAACGATCCGTACTGCTGCACCTGATGCAGGGCGACGACGACCGCGCCACGGCCCGCGCCCTCGGCATCTCGGTGCGCACCTGCCAGCGCCACGTCTCCGCCATCATGCGTCAGCTCGGCGCGACGAGCCGCTTCCAGCTCGGCTACCTGGCCCACCGGCACGGGCTGCTCGGACCCGACGGCCCGGAGACCGCCCGCACGGACGTCCCGACATCGATGTCAGACCTGGCGCCCGCGCTGGCCCCTCCCGGGTCCCCGGGGTGCGCCGTGGACCGCGGCACCTGGATCCACCTGTCACGGGATCGCGGTACCGAAGACTTCTCCGAGCGGATCGGGCGTCGTCAAGAGGCGTATTAGTGGGACTTTCGGGACCGTCCGGCCGTCGCGGACAGTGGCCTCACGTCGTCGTTGATCGACCGATCCGACTGAGGAGACTGACCACCGCATGGCCACTCACGACCGCGGGCCGCTGCCCCTGACCCCGCCGCAGAACGGCGTCTGGTTCGCACAGCAGCTCGACCCCACCCGCCTCGACTACACCATCGCCGAGTACCTGGAGATCCGCGGGGCGGTGGATCCGGAGCTGCTCGCCGAGGCGGTGCGCACGACGGTGGCCGGAACCGAGACGCTGTGCGTCCGCTTCGCCGAGGTGGACGGGGTGGTGTGCCAGATACCCGCCGGTCCGCCGCCGCTGCGGATGGAGACGGTCGACGTCAGCGACCACCCGGACCCGGACGCCGAGTCCGACCGGCTGATGCGCGCCGAGCTGGCCCGGCCGACGGACCTGGCGACCGGTGACGTGAGCCGGCACCTCCTGGTGCGGACCGGTCCGGCGACGTACCGCTGGATGCAGGGCTACCACCACCTCGTCGCGGACGGGGTCACCGGCTCGATCCTCGCGCGGCGGACCGCGGAGGTGTACTCGGCGCTGGTCGCGGGAGAGCCCGTACCGGCCCCCGAGAGCACGCCGTGGGAGCGGATCGTGGCCGGGGAGGAGGAGTACGCCCGCTCCGAACGGTTCGCGGCCGACCGGGAGTTCTGGCGTGCGCGGCTGGAGGGCGCCCCCGAGCCTGTGTCCTTCACCGGCAGCGTCCCGGCGCCCGCGTCCGGTACGGCGGTGCGGGTGAGCGGCGAGCTCGACCCCGCCGATGCCCGTACCCTGCGCGACGCCGCGCGCCGGCACGGCACGCGCTGGTCGGCGCTGGTGATGGCCGCGGCCGCCGCCCACCTGCACCGCGCGGGCACCACCGAGGACGTGGTCCTGGGCCTGCCGGTCACCGGCCGCACCACCCCGGACGCCCGCCGGACACCCGGCATGTTCTCCAAGGTCCTGCCGCTGCGGCTGGCGGTGGCCGGCGACACCACGGTCGGCGAACTGCTGCGCAGCACCTCTGCCGGCATCAAGGAGGCCCTGCGCCACCAGCGTCACCGGATCGAAGCGGTCACCGGAACCGGGCCCCGGCTGTGGGACGCCGCCGTCAACCTCATGTCCTTCGACTACGAGCTGTCCTTCGCCGGTGCTCCCGCCTCCGCGCACAACCTCTCGGTCGGCCCGGTGGAGCACGTCTCCCTGAACGTCTACGACCGCGGCGGCGACAGCCCGCTGACCGTGCAGGCCGAGGGCGACGCCGCCGACATCGGCGCGGACGAACTCGACGCGCTGCGCGTGCGGTTCACCCGCTTCCTGGTCGCGCTCGCCACGGCCGGCGACGAGACCCCGGTCGGCTCGCTGCCCTTCCTGACCGCCGAGGACGAGGAGCGCCTCGCCGCCTTCGCCGAGGGCGGCGCCGACCCGGCGCCCGGCGACGGGCGGCTGCACACGCTCTTCGAGCAGGAGGCGGCGCGCACACCCGAGAAGGTCGCCGTCATCTGCGCCGGCCAGGAGGTCACCTACCGGGAACTCGACGCCTGGGCCCAGGACATCGCGGACCGGCTGCGGCCGGACGTGGCACCGGGCACGCCGGTCGGCGTGTGCGTGGAGCGCTCGCCCTCGATGGTCGCGGCCCTGCTCGGCGTCCTGAAGGCGGGCGGCTGCTACGTACCGCTCGACCCCGGCCTGCCGCCGGAGCGCATCGCCTACATCGTGCGCGACGCAGGGCTGCGCACGGTCGTCGCCGGGCCGGGCGGCCTCGGCCGGCTGCCGCACGACCTCCCGACCGTGGTCGACGCGGGAACCGTGACCGACGGGATCCGCGGCGGCGACCGAGTGGGCGCAGCGGTGCCGGCCGCGTCCGCCGCGTACCTGCTGTACACCTCGGGCAGTACGGGCGAGCCGAAGGGCGTCGTCGTCCCGCACGCGGCGGCGGTCGACTTCGTCCGCGGCCACCTCGCCCTGTGCGGCGCGGGCGACCGCCACGGATCCGGGCGCACGGAGCGGTTCCTCGGCTTCGCCTCGCTGTCCTTCGACGTGTCGGTCCTCGACGTCTTCGGCGCGCTGCTGAGCGGTTCCACCCTGGTCCTCGCCACCGACACCGAACGGGTCGACGTCGACCGCCTCCAAGCCCTGCTCGCCGAGCACGCGGTGACCGTCGCCGACCTGCCGCCGGCGCTCCTGCCGCTGCTGGACCCGGCCGCGCTGCCCGCGCTGCGGTTCCTGTCCACGGGCGGCGAGGCCCCGTCGGGGGACGCCGTCGACCGCTGGGCGGCGGACGGCCGCGAGGTCTGGAACGCGTACGGGCCCACCGAGGCCGCCGTGTCCGTCACCATGCACCGGGTGGTTCCGCCCTCGCACGGCCGGATCCCGCCGATCGGCCGTCCGATGGCCAACCACCGCGCGTACGTGGTCGACCGGGCGCTGCGGCTGCTGCCGCCGGGAGCGACCGGCGAGCTGTGCGTGGCCGGTGCCGGTCTGGCCCAGGGGTACGCGGGGCGCGCCGCCATGACGGCCGACCGCTTCGTGCCCGATCCCTTCTCCGGTGTGCCCGGTGCGCGGATGTACCGGACGGGCGACCTCGTGCGCTGGTCGGCGCGGGGCGAACTGGAGTTCCTCGGGCGGGTGGACCGGCAGGTCAAGATCAACGGACACCGGATCGAACTGGGCGAGATCGAGGCGGTGCTCGGCCGGCAGCCCTCGGTGGGGCAGGCCGCGGTCGTGGTGCACGCCCCCGCGGGCGGAGCCCGGCGGCTCGTCGCCTTCGTGGCGCCGCCGGGCGACGGCGGCCCGGCGCCCGAACCGGAGGTGCTGGCAGCTGAGTTGGGCCGGGTCCTGCCGGGCTACATGGTGCCCCGTACCTTCGTGGCGGTGGACCGGCTGCCGCTCACCCCGGGTGGCAAGGTGGACCGCGCACGGCTCCACGTACCCGAGGCCGCGGACCGTCCGGAGCGACCCGAGCGTGCGTACGGCGCCACCGAGCTCACTCTCGCGGCGCTGTTCTCCGAGGCGCTCGGCACCACCGCCACCCCGGACGACAACTTCTTCGAGCTCGGCGGCGACAGCATCACCGCGCTCAGCCTGACCAGCCGGGCACGGGCGCGGGGCTTCTCCTTCACCCTGCGCGAGGTGTTCGCGCACAAGACGGCGGCCGCCCTCGCCGCGGCCGTGGGCGAGCCGGGCCACGGCACCTCCCAGGCCGCCGGTCCGGCCGTCGCGGAGCACGGTCCGCTGCCCGCGACCCCGGTCATGCGCTGGCTCCTCGACGGTCCGGGTCCGGTCGGGCGCTTCAGCCAGTCGATGGTGCTGGCCCTGCCCGAGGGCGCGGACGACGCGACGCTCGTACGGGTCCTGCAGTCGGTGGTGGACCGCCACGGGGCGCTGCGCCTCGGCGTGGCCGCCGGACCGGAGGGCCCGCTGTGCACGGTCGGCGAGCCCGGTTCGGTCGACGTGTCACGGCTGTACCGCACCGTCACGGTGGCGGGCTCGGACGGGTCCGCCCGTGCCGCGATCGTGGCGGAGGCGGCGCGGGAGGCGGCCGGGCAACTGGACCCGGCGTCCTCGGTGATGCTGAGAGCGGTCCGCTTCGACGCCGGCGGGTCGTCGCCGGACCGGCTGCTGCTGTGCGTGCACCACCTGGCCGTGGACGGGGTGTCCTGGCGGATCCTGACGGCGGACCTGGCCGCGGCCTGGGAGGCCGCCGTCGCCGGGCTTCCGCTTCCGGCCGCGGACGGGGAGGTCTCGTTCCGTGCGTGGGCCCGTCACCTCGAACTCCTGGCGCGTTCCCCGGAGGTGCTCGCCGAACTCCCCTTCTGGCGTTCGACGCTGGAGACTTCCGGGGCCGGCCCGGACCCGCGGGAGCCGTGGCACCGGGTCCCCGACCCGGTGCGGGACACCGCGGGCACCACCCGCACGCTGGAGCTCGGCCTGCCCGCCGAGGTCGCCGGCCCGCTGCTGGCCAAGGTGCCGGGCGCGCTGCGCACCGGTCCGGCCGAGGTGCTGCTCGCGGGGCTGGTCCTCGCGGCCCACCGCCTGCGCTCCCCCGGTACCGCTCCCGGGTCGTTGCTCGTCGACCTGGAGGGCCACGGCCGTGTCGACCGCACCGGCCGCCACGACCTGGCGCGCACGGTCGGGTGGTTCACCACCCAGTACCCGGTCCGGTTCGACCTGGACGGCCTCGACCTGGACGCGGCGGCCCGGGGCGGCGACGCACTCGCCGAGCTGGTCGCGCGGATCCACACGGCGGTCGCCTCCGTACCGGACCACGGCACGGGCTTCGGTCTGCTGAGCCGGCTCGATCCGCAGAGCGCCGCGGAACTGTCCGGACTCCCGCGCCCCCGGGTCCTGTTCAACTACCTGGGCCGGTTCTCCGGCGGGGACGAGGCGCCCTGGAGCCCTGCCCCCGAGGCGGGCGGACTGCGGGCCGACGTGGATCCGGCGATGCCCGTCGAACACGCCCTGCAGATCGACGCCCTGGCCGTGGACGGCACCGACGGCCCCTCCTTCACCGCGGTCGTCACCCATCCGCAGGCCCTGCTGACCGACGCCGAGGCGGACGCCCTGGTGGCGGCGTGGGGCGAGGCCCTGCGCCTGCTGGCCGGCTGGACGGGCGCCCCGCGACCGCGCCGCCTCACCCCCCGCGACCTGCCGCTGGTCCGGCTGACGCAGCCGGAGACGGACGCCCTGGCCGCGCGCTACGCGGGGCTCGCCGACGTGCTGCCGCTCTCGCCGCTCCAGGAGGGCCTGTTCTTCCACTCGGCCTTCGACACGAGCGCGATGGACGCCTACACCGGCCAGATCGTCCTCACCCTGGACGGCCCCCTGGACGCGGGCACCCTGCGGACGGCCTGTGACCGGCTGCTGCGCCGCCACACCGCGCTGCGCTCCGCCTTCACCGACCAGGGTCTGGACCGGCCGGTGCAGATCGTCGTCGAGTCCGCAGGAGCCCCGTGGGAGGCCGTGGACCTCGGCGGACTCGGGTCCGCGGACCGGCAGCGGGAGTGGGAGCGGCTGCTGGCGGCCGACCGGGCCCGCCGCTTCGATCTGGAGCGGCCGCCGCTGGTGCGCTTCACCCTGGTCCGGTTCGGCGCGGGCGAGCACCGGCTCGTCATGACGAACCACCACATCGTCTGGGACGGCTGGTCCTCGGCGGTGTTGCTGCGCGAACTGCTCACCGGATACGCCGAATACGCCGGGGCCCGCGAGCCCGGGGACACCGGCCCCGTCGCGGAAGGGGTCCCGTACCGCTCGCACCTGGACTGGCTGGCCCGCCAGGACGACGGCGCCGCCGAGGCCGCGTGGAGCGGCGCGCTCGCCGGGCTGGCGGAGCCGACCCTGCTGGGCGCGGCCGACCCGAACCGGATCGACGCGCTGCCCGAGCGGGTCTCGGTGGAGCTCTCTGCGGAGCTCACGGCACGGCTCACCGCACGGGCCCGTACCGCGGGCGTCACCCTCAACAGCGTCGTCCAGGGCCTCTGGGCGGTGCTGCTGGGCCGGGTGACCGGGCGCGACGACGTGGTGTTCGGCGGGACCGTCTCCGGGCGGACCGCGGACGTCGCGGGCATCGAGGACATGGTCGGCCTGCTGATCAACACCCTGCCCGTGCGGTTCCGGATCCGGGAGGGCGAGCCGCTGCTGGCCGCGCTGGCCCGGTTCCAGGACGAGCAGGCCGAGCTGATGGACCACCAGCACGCCGGACTCGCCGGCATCCAGCGGGCGGCGGGGCTGGGCGCCCTCTTCGACACCACGGTCGTCGTCGAGAACTATCCGCTCGACCTGGAGTCGATGCGGGACCTGGCCGGCGGGCCGCGGCTGACCGGGGTGGAAGGCTCGGACGCCACCCACTACACCGTCAACCTCATCGTGCTGCCCGGGGAGCGGCTGCGGCTGCACCTCGACCACCGCACGGACGTCCTCGACGCACGGACGGCGCGCAGCCTGGGCGAGGCACTGGAGCGGCTGCTGACGGCCGTCGCCGACGCCCCCTCCACCCCGGTCGGGGAGGTGGACCTGCTCTCCGCGGAGCAGCACCGGCTGATCCGCGAGTGGAACTCCACCGCCGTGCCCGTCCCCGACACCACGCTGGTGGAGCTGTTCGCGCAGCAGGTGGCCCGGACGCCCGGCGCCCCGGCGACCGTCTTCCGGGACGAGCGCCTGTCGTACGCCGAACTCGACGCCCGTGCCGAGCGGCTGGCCCGTCAGCTGTGCGCCCGGGGCGCCGGTCCGGAGCGGATCGTCGCGGTCGCCCTGCACCGCTCCACCGAGATGGTGGTCTCGCTGCTGGCCGTGCTGAAGTCGGGGGCCGCCTACCTGCCGGTGGACCCGTCGCTGCCGGCGGACCGGATCGCGTACCTGCTGTCCGACGCCGAGCCCGTCCTGCTGCTCGCCGACGACGAGGTGGCGGCCGCGCTGCCGGCCGCCGCGGACCTGCCCCGGCTGGATCCGGGGGCCGTCCACGGCGGGGGCGGCGGTGCGCAGCTGCCGGCGCCACTGCCCTCGCACCCCGCGTACGTGATCTACACGTCCGGGTCGACGGGGCGGCCCAAGGCCGTCGTCGTGGAGCACTCCGCCATCGTCAACCGGCTGCTGTGGATGCAGGACCGGTACCGGCTGGGCGCGGACGACCGGGTGCTCCAGAAGACGCCGTTCGGCTTCGACGTCTCGGTGTGGGAGTTCTTCTGGCCGCTGCTGACCGGCGCGGCCCTCGTGGTCGCCGAGCCCGGCGGGCACAAGGACCCCGCCTACCTCACCCGGGTGATCCGGGAGGAGGCGGTCACCACCGTCCACTTCGTCCCGTCGATGCTGGCCGCGTTCGTGGAGGATCCGCAGGCGGGCCGCTGCCGGTCGCTGCGCCGGGTCGTGTGCAGTGGCGAGGCCCTGCCGGAGGAGCTGAAGAACCGGTTCCTCGACGTGCTCGACGTGCCCCTGCACAACCTGTACGGGCCCACCGAGGCGGCCGTGGACGTCACGCACTGGGACTGCCTCCGCGAGGAGAGCGGGCCCGTGCCGATCGGCCGGCCCATCTGGAACACCTCGCTGTACGTGCTCGACCCGCGGGGGCGGCCCCTCCCGGTGGGGGTCGCGGGCGAGCTGTTCCTGGCGGGCGCTGGCCTCGCCCGCGGGTACCTGCGCCGCCCGGCGCTGACCGCGGAGCGCTTCCCGCCGGCCCCGTTCGGCCCGCCGGGCTCGCGCATGTACCGCACCGGCGACCTGGCCCGCCACCGGGCCGACGGCTCGGTGGAGTACCTGGGCCGCACGGACGACCAGGTGAAGATCCACGGCTTCCGGATCGAACTCGGCGAGATCGAGACGGCGCTGGGCCGCCTCCCCGGTGTCGGGCGGGCCGCGGTCGTGGTCCGCGAGGACGTGCCGGGCGAGCGCAGGCTCGTCGGGTACGTCGTCCCGGAGGCGGGGGCGGACCCGGCCTCCGGCCCCGGCCCCGACCCCGAGGCGATGCGCGCCGAACTGGCCCGTTCCCTCCCGGAGTACATGGTTCCGATGCTCGTGGTCGTGGACGGGCTGCCCGTCACGGCGAACGGGAAGCTCGACCGCAGAGCCCTCCCGGCGCCCGCCGCGGCGGCCGCCGCCACCGGGTACGAGCCGCCCGCCGGGGAGACCGAGGAACTGGTCGCCCTGGTGTGGGCCTCCGTACTGGACGCGCCGCGGATCGGCCGCCACGACGACTTCTTCGCCCTCGGGGGGCACTCGCTGAGCGCCACCCGGGTGGCGGCCCGGCTGCGCCAGTCCCTCGGCCTGGACCTGCCCCTGCACACCCTTTTCGAACAGCGGACCGTCGCCGCCCTCGCCACCGCCGTCGAGACGGTGCTGCTGGCCGAACTGGAGGCCGAACCGGCCCCGTTCGCCGCCACCGCCGACGCCGTTCCTTCACTCGTACTTCAGGGAGAGACCTCGTGACCACCCAGGAGAGCCGGCCGGCCGCCGGCGTGGACAGCCGGCTGGCCGCCGCCCGCGAACTGCTGCGCCGCCGGGTGCGTGCCGCGCTGGACGACTCGGCGGCCGGTCCGGCCACCGCAGCGGCCCCGGCCCCGGCCCCGGCCGCCGACGCCCTCGACGCCGAGCCCGTCGCCTCGTTCGCCCAGGAGCGGATGTGGCTGGTGGACCGGATGACGGACGGCACCCCCGGCTACGCGATCCCCGAGGTCGTGCGGCTGCGCGGCCCCGTCCGCCCCGACCTGCTGCGCCGCAGCCTGACGGCCGTCGTGGCCCGCCACGCACCGCTGCGCACCGTCTTCGAGGAGCGCGACGGCGCCCCGCACCCGGTGGTCCTGCCCGCGCCGGCGGCCGTCCCGCTGCCCGTCCTGGACCTGGGCAGCGCCGCCCTCGCCGAACTGGAGGAGCGGGCCCACGCCCTGGCCCGGGAGGAGGTCCGCAGACCCTTCGACCTCGCGGCGGGCCCGCTGCTGCGCGCCCTGCTGATCCGGCTGGGCGCCGAGGACCACCTGCTGGTGCTGGTGGTCCACCACATCGCCACCGACGGCTGGTCCATGGGCCTGCTCTGGCAGGAGTTCTCCGAGGGCTACGCGGCGCTGCTCGCGGACCGGCCCCTCCCGCAGACGCCGCTCCCCCTCGACTACCAGGCGTACGCCCGTACCCAGCGCGACCGGTTCGCCGGCGGCGCGATGAACGGGCAGCTGCGCTGGTGGGAGGAGTGCCTCGCGGGGCTGGAACCGCTCGAACTCCCCGCGGACCGGCCCCGGCCCACCCGCCGCAGCGGCGACGGCGCGAGCCTGGACTTCACCCTCGACGCCCGCCTCACCGCACGGCTGCGCGGCATCGCCGAGGGCGCCGGCGCCACCCTGTTCATGACCATGCTGGCCGGCTTCCAGGCGGCCCTGGCCCGCTACGCCGGCCGCACCGACATCGCCGTCGGCACGCCGGTGGCCGGCCGCGACCGGGTGGAACTGGAGCCGCTCGTCGGGTTCTTCGTCAACACCGTGGTGCTGCGCGCCGACCTGTCGGGCGACGCCGGGTTCCGCGAGCTGCTCGGCCGCGTCCGCCGGGCGACGGTGGACGCGTACGACCACCAGGAGGTGCCCTTCGACCGGCTGGTGGAGCACCTCAGTCCCGAGCGGGTCGGCGACCGCAACCCGCTCGTCCAGGTGATGTTCGCCTCCGCCCCGGACGAGACGGCCGGACTGCGGCTGCCGGGCCTGGACGCGCAGGCCGTGCGGACCGACTTCGGCGGGTCCCTCTTCGACCTGAGCGTCTTCGTCTCCGAGGGCGCCCGGACCTGCTCCGGCTCGCTCGTCTTCGACACCGACCTGTTCGACCGGGCCACGGCCGAACGCGTCCTCGGTCACTACCTGGAGCTGCTGGCCTCCGCCGCCGAGGAGCCCGACCGCCCCGTGGCCGAGCTGCTGCCCTCCGCCCCGACCGCGGCCCGGCTCGCGGCCGAGGGCCACGGCGCGGTCCGCCCGGACCTCGCCCCGGCCACCCTGGTGGAGCTGTTCGCCGAGCAGGTCCGGCGCACCCCCGGCGCCGAGGCCGTGGTCTGCGGAGCCGACCGCCTCACCTTCGCCGCACTCGACTCCCGCTCCGACCTGCTGGCGGCCCGGCTGACCGCGGCCGGGGTGGGGCGCGAGACCCCGGTGGCCCTGCTGATGGAGCGCTCGGTCCACCTCCCGGTGGCGATCCTGGCCGTCCTGAAGGCCGGCGGGGTCTACGTCCCGCTCGGCGAGGGGTTCCCCGTCGCCCGGCTGCACTGGATGCTGGAGCGGACCGGCGCCCGCCTGCTGCTCGCCGATCCGGCCACGGACGGCCACGAGGCGGTCCGCACCTCGCCCGTGCCGGTGCTCGACGTGACGGCCCCGGCGGAGGGGGTCCCGGCCGGCCCGGTCCCGTACCCGCCGTGCGTGCCGGACCAGCTGGCGTACGTGATGTACACCTCCGGTTCCACGGGAGAGCCGAAGGGCATCGGCGTCACGCACGCCAACGTCGCGGCACTCGCCCGCGACACCGCCTTCGGTGCCGCCCACCGGCGGGTGCTGGCCCACTCCCCGCTGTCGTTCGACGCCTCGACGTACGAGCTGTGGGTGCCGCTGCTGTCCGGCGGACAGGTGGTCATGGCGCCGCCCGGCCGGGTGGACACCGCGGCCCTGGCCGGGCTGGTGGAGGAGCACCGGATCACCTCGCTGTTCCTGACGGCGGCCCTGTTCAACCTGGTGGTCGAGGAGTGCGTGGAGCTCCTGGCGCGGGTGCGTGAGGTGTGGACGGGCGGCGAGGCCGCCTCCCCGCACTCCTTCGCCCGGGCCCTGGAGCATGCGCCGGACACCGTGCTGGTCAACGTCTACGGGCCCACCGAGACGACCACCTTCGCCACGGGCCACCGGCTGGACCCCCGCGCCGGCGCCGCCGTGGACGGCCGGATCCCCATCGGCACCGCCCTGGACGACACCCGCCTGTACGTCCTGGACGAGCGCGGCCGCCCGGTACCGCAGGGCGCCGTCGGCGAACTGTGCATCGGCGGCACCGGCGTGGCCCGCGGCTACCTGGGCCGGCCCGGGCTGACCGCGCGGCAGTTCACCCCGGACCCGTACGGCGCCCCGGGCGCCCGGATGTACCGGACTGGCGACCTGGCCCGGCGGCGCCCCGACGGCACCGTCGACTACCTGGGCCGCGGCGACCAGCAGGTCAAGATCCGCGGCCACCGGATCGAGCCGGGCGAGATCGAGGCCGAGCTGGCCCGCTGCCCGCAGATCGGGCACGCCGCGGTGGCGGTCCGCGAGGACACCCCCGGCGAGCAGCGTCTCGTCGCCTACGTGGTGCCCTCGGACGGGCAGGTGGCCGAGCCGGCCGAGCTGCACCGGGCCCTCGCCGCGCGGCTGCCCGCGTACATGCTGCCCTCGGCGATCGTGCCGCTCGCGGCCCTGCCGGTGACCCCGAACGGCAAGCTGGACCGGCGTGCGCTGCCCGCCCCGCCCGAAGAGGGGGTGCGCCGGGCCGAGTTCGCCGCACCGGCCACGCGGACCGAGGAACTCGCCGCGGCCGTATGGGGCGAGGTTCTCGGCGCCGGGCGGATCGGCCGCCACGACGACTTCTTCGCGCTCGGCGGCCACTCCCTGCGGGCCACCCGCGCCGTGTCGCGGATCGGCGCCCGGCTGGGCACCGGCGTGCCGCTGCGGCTGCTGTTCGAGCACCCGACGCTGGAGCGGTTCGCGTCGGCGCTGGACGCCCTGCGCGGGGACGACCCGGGCACGGCCGCGACCGCCGTCACCGCGATCGGCGTCCGGCCGGCCGGAGAGCCCGCGCCGCTGTCGTTCGCGCAGCAGCGGCTGTGGTTCCTGGACCAGCTCCAGCCCGGCCGGCCCGACTACAACATCCCCGTCGCGACACGGCTGCGCGGCCCGCTGGACGCCGACGCGCTGGCCGCCGCGCTGTGCGCGGTGGTGACCCGGCACGAGGTGCTGCGCTCGCGGATCACCGAGGGCCCGCGAGGCCCCGTACAGAACGTGGAGGCACCGGAGGTCTTCGTCCCCGTCCGGACCGACCTGGGGGACCTGCCCCGCGAGGAAGCCCGCTCGCGGGCGCTGGGCCTCGCCCACGCGGACGCCGCCGCCCCCTTCGACCTGGGCACCGCTCCCCTGCTGCGGGCCCGTGTGGTGCGGGTCGCGGACGACGAGCACCTCCTCGTCCTGGTCCTGCACCACACCGTCGGCGACGGCTGGTCGATGCCGGTGCTGTGGCGGGAGCTGTCCGGGGCCTACGCGGCCCTGCGCCGCGGCGAGCGTCCCGAACTGCCGGAACTGCAGGTCCAGTACGGGGACTTCGCGTACTGGCAGCAGCGCCGGCTGGCGGACGGCGAGGCCGACGCGGGCATAGCCCACTGGCGGGCGGCCCTGGCCGGCCTCCCGGCCCTGGAGCTGCCCACCGACCGGCCGCGGCCGCAGGTGCGTTCGGGTACGGGCGACTCCTTCGTCTTCGAGGTTCCGGCCGAACTCGCCGGGCGGCTCGGCGGGCTGGCCCGGGAGCGCGGGGCGACCCTGTTCATGGTGCTGCTGGCCGGCTTCCAGGCGCTGCTGGCCCGCTACACGGGCCAGGCGGACATCGTGGTGGGCTCGCCCATCGCCGGCCGCGACCGCACCGAACTGGAGCCGCTCGTCGGCTTCTTCGTGAACACCCTCGTGCTGCGCACCGACCTGTCCGGCGACCCGGCCTTCGGCGAACTGCTGGGACGGGTGCGCCGGACCGCGCTGGCCGCGTACGAGCACCAGGACGTCCCCTTCGACCGGTTGGTGGAGGAGCTGCGGCCGGAGCGCGACCTCAGCCGCAACCCGCTCTTCGACGTGCTGTTCCAGCTGCACCCCGAGCAGCTCGACGCGCTGCCGCTGGACGGTGTGGAGGTCGAGAGCCTGGACACCTCCAACGGGACGGCCAAGTTCGACCTCAGTCTCGCGATGACCGAGCACCCCGGCGGTCTGACCGGCACCGTCCAGTACGCGACGGACCTGTTCGACCGGGCCACGGTCGAGCGGTTCGGCGCGCACTACCTGCGGCTGCTGGCCGGTGCGGCCGAGACCCCCGACGCGCCGCTGTCCCGGCTGGACGTGCTGTCCCCGCAGGAGCACGCCGCCCTGCTCGGGGAGGAGTCCGGGCCGCAGGCGGACCGGCCAGCGGCGCGGACCCTGCACTCCCTGGTGGCGGAACAGGCCCGGCTGCGGCCGGACGCCCCGGCCGTGACCTGCGAGGGCACCGCCATCAGCTACGCGGAGCTCGACGCGGCCGCCAACCGGCTGGCCCACCGCCTGCGCCGGCTCGGGACCGGCCCCGAGAGCCGGGTGGCCGTACTGGCCGGGCGCGACCCGCGCATGCTGGTCTGCGTCCTCGCGGTGCTGAAGGCCGGCGGCGCCTACGTGCCCCTCGACGCGGGGCATCCGGCCGAGCGGGTCCGTACGGTCCTCGCCGACAGCGGCGCCCACCTGGTGCTGACGGCGGGCCTGCCGGGCGGACCGCCCGCGGACCTGACCGGCGGCCTGCCGGTCCTGGACCTGGACGCCGAGCGGGAGCTGGTCGACGCGCTGCCCGCGACGGAGCCGGCCGCCCCCGCCTCCCCCGCACACCTCGCCTACCTGCTGTACACCTCCGGGTCCACCGGCCGCCCCAAGGGCGTGGCCGTCACGCACGCCGCGATCACCGGCTATCTGGCGGCGCTGACCTCCACCTTCGCTCTCGGCCCCGAGGACGTGGTGCTCGCCCGTACGGCGCTGACCTTCGACCCGTCGGTACGCGACCTGTTCGCCCCGCTGACCACCGGCGGGCGGATCGTGCTGGCCTCGCAGGACGAGGCCGGGGATCCGGACGCGCTGGCCCGGCTGCTGCACGCCGAGGACGTGACGGCGCTGCTGTCGATCGTCCCGTCGATGCTGGAACCGCTGGTCGCCGCCGTCTCCGCCGCCGACGGGCCGGCCCCGGCGCTGCGGCTGGTGATGACCACCGGTGAGGCGCTGACGGCCGGACTGGCCCGCGCCGCGCACACCCTGGGCGTGCCCGGCCGGCTGCGGCTGGTCAACCAGTACGGTCCGACGGAGTGCACCAACACCACCACGTACCACGTGGTGACGGACGCCGACGTCGAGGCGGGCCGCATCCCCATCGGGCGGCCGCTGCCCGGCGCCCGGGTGCTCGTGCTCGGTGAGCACCTCGAACCGCTGCCCCGGGGCGCGATCGGTGAACTGTTCATCGCCGGACGCGGGGTGGCCCGCGGCTACCTCGGCGATCCGGCCCGCACCGCCGAGGCCTATCCGCCGGACCCGTACGGGCCGCCCGGCGCGCGCATGTACCGTACCGGTGACCTGGCGCGGCTGCGCTCCGACGGCGTGCTGGAGTTCCACGGCCGCCGCGACAACCAGGTCAAGGTCCGGGGCCACCGGATCGAACTCGGCGAGGTCGAGGCCGCCCTGCTGCGCCACCCCGACGTGGCCCGGGCGGTGGCCGCCGCGCACGGCGAGGGCGCCGACCGGCTGCTCGCCGCGTACGTGGTGTGGCGGGACGGGAGCGGTGATCCGGCCGCCGTACTGGACTTCGTGCGCGCGGCCCTGCCGGCCGCGATGGTGCCGTCCGCGCTGGTGGTGCTGGACGCGCTGCCGTTGACCCCGAACGGGAAGACCGACCGCAGGGCGCTGCCCGCGCCGGAATCCGGTCCGGGCGGCGGGCACCGGGCGCACGTCGCCCCGCGCACGCCGCTGGAGCGGACGGTCACCGAGGTCTGGGAGGAGGTCCTCGGAGAGGGCCCGATCGGGGTCCGCGACCACTTCTTCGAGCGCGGCGGGCACTCCCTGCGCGCCACCCGGGTCATCTCCCGGCTGCGCGCCCTGCTGGAGCTGGACATCCCCATGCAGTTGCTCTTCCGCCACCCGGTGGCCGAGGACCTCGCCCGGGCGCTGGCCTCGCTGGGCGCGGCGGGCGCGACGGGACCGGCGATCCCCGCGCTGCCCGAGGGGCCCGGCCCGCTGTCCTTCGGGCAGCAGCGGCTGTGGCTGCTGGACCGGCTCCAGCCGGGCCGGCCCGACTACAACATGCCCGGGGCCGTCCGGCTGACCGGGGAGCTCGACACCGACGCGGCCCTGGCGGCCCTGGCGGACGTCGTCGCCCGGCACGAGGTGCTGCGCTCGCGGATCGAGGAGGGTGGCGAGGACGGCGGCGAGGGGGCCTTCGCGGCCCGCGTCGTACCCGGTCCTGCCTCGATGTTCACCCCCGCCTTCACCGACCTGTCGGAGCTGGGTGCGGCGGCGGCCGGGGAGCGGGCGCGGGAACTGGCGGCGCGCGACGCCGCGCTGCCCTTCGACCTGGCAGCGGCGGGCCCGCTGCGGGCCCGCCTGGTGCGGATCGCCCCGCAGGAGCACCTGCTGGTGATCGTCGCCCATCACATCGCCTTCGACGGCTGGTCGGTGGGGGTGTTCTGGCGGGAGTTCTTCGCCGCCTACCGGGCCCGCACCCTCGAAGGGGCCGAGCCGCTGCCGGAACTCGCGGTCTGCTACCGCGAGTTCGCGTCCTGGCAGCGTGAGCGGCTGAGCGGTGACGCGCTCGCGGGCACCCTGGACCACTGGCGGGCGCGGCTGGCCGGGCTCGCCCCGCTCGACCTGCCCACCGACCGGCCCCGGCCGGCCACGCCGTCCGGGCGCGGCGAGCAGTTCTCCTTCGAGCTGCCCGAGCCGCTGCTGCGCGGGCTGCGCGACCTGGGGCGCCGGCACGACGCCACCCTGTTCATGGTGCTGCTGGCGGGCTTCCAGGCCCTGCTGGCCCGCTGGTCGGGCAGCGAGGACGTGGCGGTGGGCTCCCCCATCGCGGGCCGCGACCGCACCGAGCTGGAGCCGCTCATCGGCTTCTTCGTCAACAGCCTGGTGCTGCGCACCGACCTGTCCGGCGACCCGGCCTTCGGTGAACTGCTGGACCGGGCCCGGGAGACGGCCCTGGGGGCCTACGCCCACCAGGAGGTGCCGTTCGAGCGTCTGGTGGAGGAGGTCCGGCCGGAGCGCGATCTGAGCCGCAACCCGCTGTTCCAGGTGATGTTGGTGCTCGACGAGGAGGCCGCCGCGCCGCCCGCGCCGCCCGGGCTGGACGTCGAACCGCTCTCGCTGGCCAGCGGGGCCTCGAAGTTCGACCTCTCGCTGTACTTCGTCGAGGAGGAGGGCGCGCTGCGCGGCGAGGCCGTGTTCGCCACCGACCTCTTCGACCGGGCGACCGTCGAGCGGATGACCTCGGCGCTGGCCGAACTGCTCACGGCCGCGGTGGCCGATCCCGCGACCCCGCTGGGCGCGCTGCCCCTGATGGGCCCGGCCGAGGAGCGCCGGATCCTGCGCGCGGGCCGCGGGTCCGCCGAGCCGGCCGCCGAACGGCCGCTGCCGGTGCTCGTCGGCGAGCAGGCCTCCCGTACGCCGGAGGCCGTCGCCGTGGACGACGGGGAGCACAGCCTGACGTACGCCGGGCTGTGGGAGGTCTCGGGCCGGCTGGCCCGGGAGCTCGTCCGGCTGGGCGTGGGCCCGGACACGGCGGTGGCCGTGTGCGCGGAGCGTTCCGCGCTGCTGCCTGCGGCGCTGCTGGGCGTGCTGCGCTCCGGCGGTCTGTACGTGCCCGTCGACCCCGGGTATCCGGCCGACCGGATCGGCTACATGCTCGCGGACAGCGGCGCCCGGGTGCTGGTGGTGTCGGGGCTGTCCGGCTCCGCGCAGGCACCGGACGGGGTCGCCGTGGTGGACCTCGACGCCCTGGCCGGGGACGGGAGCGCGCGGGCCGGCTTCGCACCCGTGCCGCTGGAACCGGAGCAGCTGGCGTACGCCCTGTACACCTCGGGCTCGACGGGACGCCCGAAGGGGGTCACCGTCCCGCACCGGGCTCTGGCCAACTTCGCCCGGGACATGGTGCGCAGGCTGGAACTGACGGCCGGCGACACGGTCGCGGCCGTCACCACGGCCTCCTTCGACATCGCCGTGCTGGAGCTGCTGGTCCCGCTCGCGTGCGGAGCCACCGTACGGGTCGTCGACCGGGAGACCGCGCGGGACGGCACCCTGCTCGCGAAGGAGCTGGACTCGGCGCCGGTCACGGTCGTCCAGGCCACCCCGGCCACCTGGCACCAGCTGATGGAGTCCGGCTGGCAGGCGCCCCGCGTACGGGCGCTGTGCGGCGGCGAGGCGCTGCCGCCGGCCCTGGCCGAGCGGATGCGTACGGCGCTGGGCACGGTCTGGAACGTGTACGGGCCGACGGAGACCACCGTCTGGTCCACCGCGCACCGGCTGTCCGGACCGGTGGGCGACGGGCCGGTGCCGATCGGCCCGGCGCTCTCCAACACCCGGCTGCACGTGCTGGACGCGGGCCTGCGCCCGGTGCCGGTCGGCGTGTTCGGCGAGCTGTACATCGGCGGCGACGGGGTGGCCCGCGGCTACCACGGGCGGCCGGCGCTGACCGCGGACCGGTTCGTGCCCGATCCGTACGCGGCGGGCGAACGGCTGTACCGGACGGGTGACCTCGTACGACGGCTCGCGGACGGCGGGCTGGAGTACCGGGGCCGGGCCGACGGCCAGGTGAAGGTGCGCGGCCACCGCATGGAGCTCGGCGAGATCGAGTCCGCGCTCGCCCGCCACCCGCGGGTGCTGGCGGCGGCCGTGGCCGTCCACGGCACGGGGGTGGACGCCGTGCTCGCCGGCTACGTGACCTGGCGGGACGAGGCGGGCGACGTGCGGGAGCTCGGCGACTTCCTGCGCCAGGACCTGCCCGAGTACATGGTCCCGGCCGTCCTCACGGCCCTGGAGCGGCTCCCGCTCACCCCGAACGGCAAGCTCGACCGCAAGGCGCTGCCCGCTCCTTCGGCGGACGCGGCGCGCGGCGACGGCGCGGGGCGGATCGCCCCGCGCGACACGACCGAGCTGCGGATGGCGCGGCTGTGGGAGCAGACCCTGGGGACGGCCCCGATCGGGGTGCGCGACGACTTCTTCGCGCTCGGCGGGCACTCGCTCAAGGCCTTCGCCCTGATGGCCGCCGTACGCCGGGAGTTCGGCGTGGAACTGCCGCTGAACCTGGTGTTCCGCCGGCGCACCGTGGAGCTGCTCTGCGAGGCGCTGCCGGACGCGGGGGCGGCCGCCGCCAGGCTGCTGGTCCCGCTGGCCGACGGGGACCCGTCCCGGCCGCCGCTGGTCCTCGTCCACCCGCGGGGCGGCGACGTCGTCTGCTACCGGGACCTGGTGCGGGACCTGTCCGCCCGTCCCGGGGGCGACCGCCGGATCCTCGGCCTGGAGTCGGTGGGCTACAACACCGGTGAGACCCCGCTGGAGCGGGTGCCCGAGATGGCCGAGCGCTACCTGGCCGCGCTCCGCGAGGAGCAGCCGCACGGCCCGTACCTGCTCGCCGGCTGGTCGTTCGGCGGGACGGTGGCCTACGAGATGGCGGCCCGGCTGGAGGCCGCCGGTGAGGAGGTCGCCTTCCTCGGCCTGATCGACGCGGCGGCGCCGGGCGCGGCTTCCGGCAGCCGTTCCGGTACGGCTTGCGGGCCGGGCGATCCGGATCTGCTGCGGTACGGCATCGCCGCCGGGCTCGACGCCGGGTCGGCGCGCGAACTGGACGAGGAGGAACTGCTCGACGTCCTGGTGCGCCGGGGCCGCGAGGAGGGCACCCTCCCCCGGACGTCCCCCACGGAGGCCCTGCGCAGACTGCTGCGGGTCGCCGAGGCGAACGGGGCGGCCTCCGCGGCCTACCGCACCGACGCCGTACTCGCCGTCGGCCTGCGCCTCTTCACGGTCGACGAGCGCCATCCGGAGCTCGCGACCCCGCTGGTGGACCCGGCGGCCTGGCGGCCGCGCACCGCGGGCGCCGTCGTACGGGCCGCGGTCCCGGGCAACCACCACGACCTGGTGGACCCGCCGCACTGCGCCGCCCTGGCGGAGCTGCTGGCCGCGGCCCTGCCCTTCTGACCTTGCCGGCCCTCCTGACCCTCCTGCACCACCGCACCCCGAAGACCCTTCCGCATCCCTGATCCATCGAGGAGAACACCGTGAACGACTCGTCCCCGCAGCAGTACCTGGTCGTCGCCAACGACGAGGAGCAGTACTCCCTCTGGGAGGCCGTCCGGCCCGTCCCGCTCGGCTGGCACGACCAGGGCGTGCGCGGCACCAAGGAGGAGTGCCTCGCGCACATCGAGCGGGTGTGGACCGACATGCGCCCGCTCAGCCTCCGCGTGAGCATGGCCGGCTGACCCGACGATCCCCGGGCACCACGCCGCCCGGCAGACCCCGTCGCGGGCTGCCGGGCGGCGCGGCGGTGCCGGAAGGAACCCCGTATGACCAGCTCGTACAACGGCGGCTCCGCGTCACCGCGCCGCCGCACCCCGCTGGCCGCCCTGGTGGCGGCCTCCGGGATCTCCTCGCTCGGCATGGCGGCGACCCTGGTCGCCGTGCCCTGGTTCGTCCTGCACAGCACCGGCAGCGGCACCCGGACGGGGCTCGTCGCCACCGCCGAGGTGCTGGGCCTGCTGTGTTCCGCCGTGCTCGCGGGTCCGGTGGTCGACCGGCTGCCCGTACGCGCGACGAGCATCGGAGCGGACCTGCTGACGGCCGCGTCGATCAGCCTGATCCCGCTCCTGCACGCCGCGGGCGCCCTGCCCCTGCCCGTCCTGATCGTCCTGGTCTTCCTCGTGGGGGCCGCCCGCGGACCGTCCGACACCTCCAAGCAGCTGCTCCTGCCCGGCGCGATGCGACGCGCGGGCGTCACGGCGGAGCGGGCCACGGGAGCGGTCGAGGGAGCCCGCCGGATCGGCATGATGGCGGGGGCGCCGCTGGCCGGTCTGCTCATCGCCACCGCCGGCCCCGTGCGCACCCTGTACGCGGACATGGCGGCGATGGCGCTGTGCGCCCTCCTCGTGGCGGCCCTGGTGCCTTCGGCGGCCCGCCCCCGCCCGGCCGGAGGCGGGGCGCCGCGCGGTTCCTACGCCCAGGAACTGCGTTTCGGGCTCGGCCAGTTGCGCAGGGACCGGCTGCTGGGGGCGATGGTGGGGGTCCTGATGCTGACCAACGCCCTCGACGGGGCGCTGAACGGCGTGCTCTATCCGGCGTACGGGGCCCAGGTGCTGCGCAGCAGCGCCCTGTTCGGGGCGATGGTGACCGCCATGGGGGCCGGCGCGCTGCTCGGGGCGGCCCTGTACGGCTGGGCGGGCCACCGGATGCCCCGGCGCACGGTTTTCGTCGGGGCCTTCGTCCTGGTCGGGGCGGTGCGGTGTGCCGCGCTGGCCGCCGAGCCCGGGGTGCCGGTGCTGCTGGGCGTACTGGCCCTGTCCGGCATCGGGTCGGGGGTCGTGGGTCCGCTGATGATGTCGGTCGCCTACGAGCGGGTGCCCGAGGCGGTGCGGGGGCGGGTGTTCGGTCTGCTGACGGCCGCCGCGCTGGCGGCGACGCCGCTCGGGATGCTCGGTGCGGGGCTGGCCCTGGACGTCTCGGGGCTGGTGGCGGCGCTGCTGGGTACGGGGGCGCTGTACCTCGCGGTCACCCTGGCCCCGCTGGTCTTCCCGGTGTGGCGGGAGTTGGACACCCGGGGCCCGGCGGAGCACGTGGAGGCATCGGCCGGGCATGAACAGAGCTCTTTGGCCGCCGCAGGAGCGGGAACCCTGACCGAATAGGCCGGAGTTGAGGGGATTTACGGCCCCTCACCATCGCGCCAGGCAGCTTGATGAGCAGTCTGATCGATCACCGAAGAGCCCGGGGCACGGCAAGGTTGGTCCTGCACCGACCGGCGCGGACGGCCCACGAAGTGGTTCGCGCCCGGACCAGACCGCTCGTACTCCTGGGGATCCCATGCTCAAGCGTTACGTCATCGCCCTGTCCGTGGCCGCGTCCGCGCTGCTGCTGCCCGCCGCCGGCGCCGCTCAGGCCGCCGACGGCGACACGGCCGCGACCACCGTGACGACCACCGCCGGGGGCGAGGGCAGCACCACCACGCAGACGCCGCGTCAGATCGTCACGTCCAACGGCCGGGTGGTGACGGTCGGCACCACGCTGGACGGCCGGAACCGCGACACGGCCGACAGCTCCTGGGGCGGCTGATCGCACCGGCCCGTGAGGGCCGTCGGAACGGGGGGAGGGAGGATCGCATCGCGATCCTCCCTCCCCCCGTTCCGCCTCCGACGCCGTCAACCCTCCTTGTCGCCGAGACAGATGACGGCATACCGGGCCTCCGGTGCGCCGACGCAGCGGCGCGACCAGCGGGCCGGTACGTACAGCAGCTCGCCGGGCAGCAGCCGGCACTGGAAGGACTCCGACCGGCCGCTCTCGCCGGTCCCGGTCAGCTGCCAGGTCACGGCGCCGGCGATCTGCCGGATCAGCAGGTGCTCCCGACCCCCGGGCTGCCCGGTCCAGGCGGCGTCCACGCCGACGCCCGGGTCGGTCCCGGCCGTCTCCACGCGGTCCAGCCGGACCGACAGGCCGGTCAGCGCGGCCAGTTCGGCGGTGAACCGGTCCACCTGCGCCGGGCACACACCGCCACCCGCCGGCCCCGCGCCGGCGTCATCGGATTCGTCGGCGTCGTCACCGTCGCCGGTGTCGTCGACGTCACCGAACGCCGGGTTGTCGTACTCGGGCCACAGCACACCCGGCGCCCGGTCCAGGTGGACCGAGAGGAACAGGACGATCTCCCGCAGGTGCGGGGCCTCCCGCTCCCAGGCTTCCTCCGGCATGTCCATCACGTGCCCCTCTTGTTCGGCGGCTCCACAGCTCCCATCCCAGCAGCATGCGACACGCCCGCCGACCGCGACAGACACGAAAACACGTGACACCAGGTCAGGAAGGCTGTACGGAGCCGCCGTCCGACCCGTCCGACCCGTTCTCCAGGTCCAGCAGTCCGCGCGCGGCGGCGGCCACACCGGCCTGGAAACGGCTGCCCGCACCCAGCTCCTGCATGATGTCGGCGATGTGGCGCCGGGCGGTGCGCAGCGACATGCCCAGGCGCCGGGCGATGGCCTCGTCCTTCAGCCCGGCCGCGAGCAGCCGGATGATCGTCTCGTGGATCTCGCGGGCCACCTCCTCAAGCCCCTGACCCGCGGCGGCCGAGAACGGCGAGGCCAGGTCCCAGGTCTGGTCGAAGATGTTGCACAGGTACGCGACGGTCGACGGCTCGCGTACCACCACGGCGCCCCAACTGCCGTCGGAGACCGGTATGAAGGCCAGTTCCCGGTCGAAGGCGATGAGCCGGCCGAACAGTTCGTGAGCGGTGCGGTACTGCGCCCCCAGTACGGAGGTGGCCGCGACGTATGCCTGGCTCGGCCCGTTGAAGCGGGCCGTGTGGTGGTAGAGGGTCCGGATCGAGATCCCCCGCTGGAGCATCGTCTCGTCCCGCCGCAGCGCCTCCTGCATCGCCTCCGGCACCCTGCCGCCGCCCCCGGGCTGCGAACTGAGCATTTCGGTGGTGCAGTTGAGGGAGGCCCGGTTGAGTGCCCCGCGCACGTCCTCCAGGCTCTCCAGGACCTCCAGCGACTCCCCCGTGGAGCGGCGGCCCAGATAGTGCGGCAGGAAACGCCCCAGGTCCTCGCGGATCCCGCTGATCGCCCGCTGCTGGTCGCGGATCTGCGCCTCCAGGGGCGCCACGAGCTGCTCGGCGGCGGTGTCCGGGGCCACCGCGAAGGCGACCGTCGGGTCGATCGGACTCACGTGCAGCAGCCGGGAGGAGCGCAGGCGTGTCACGCTGCGCCGGACCTCGTCCGCATCGCGCCCCGTTCCGGCGGCCACCGCGTCCACGTCCACCGTGCGGTGTTCGAGCACCCAGCCGTAGACATCGATGTCAACATCGGCGTTGTTCGGATCCGGCACCACGTCAGATGTTTGCATTGCCCCACTTTGCCTTTTTCGCCCCTGGTCGCTTTACTGCCAGGCACTTTGGTGAGGTGCCCGCCCCCTGGCGCCAGGATATGCAGGACGAAAGGCTGTACCCCACGAACAGCAGCGGGTGTCCGGCCACTTCAGGCCCCGGACGTCCGAAACGGTGCGATCGCACTCAAAGCGATCGCACCGTCACCGGGGGTGCCGAGCCCCGCCGCTCCCCCTTCACCTTCGATCCGGAATCCGGAGTCCCACATGCTGCACACCACGCTCACCGCCCGCGCACCGGAGCTGCCCGCCCTGACCCCCCGCGAGCAGGAGGTGCTCGCCTACCTCGCGCAGGGGGACACGTACCGGATGATCGCGTGCCGGATGGGGCTGAGCCCGCACACGGTCGACACCTACCTGCGCCGGCTGCGCAGCAAGACCGGCGCGGTGAACCGGACCCAGCTCACCCACATCGCCTTCCGGATGGGCTACTGAGCCGACCGCGCGGTCGTGGCACCGGACTCGGCCCCGACCACCGGGGCATCGTCCTCGAACTCGCGCATCCGCCGCAGCGGGGAGCAGAGCAGGACCAGCGGGGCCGCCGACAGGGCGGCGGCACAGAGCCACAGCGCGTTGCGCACGCCCAGCAGTTCACCGAGGAGTCCCGCCAGCAGGCCGCTCAGGGGCAGTACGCCCCACACCAGGAAGCGCATGGTGGCGGTCATCCGGCCGAGCAGGTGCGGCGGGCAGACCGTCTGCCGGTAGGTGACCTGGCAGATGTTGTACAGGGTCACGCCGGCCGACTGGACGAGCGACCCGAGCACGAACAGGCCGATCCGCCAGTCGTCGTCGGCCAGCGGGAGCAGGAGCCCGAAGGGCATGGTCACCAGCAGGGACAGCCACGTGAGCCGGGCCGCGCCGACGGCCCGGGTCACCCGGTCCGCGGCGGTGGCCGCGAGCACCGAGCCGATGGTGGCGGTCGTCAGCACCCAGCCGATGGCCGCGGGCGGCAGCCCCACGGTGCGGGTCAGGAAGAGCACCTCGATGGCCATCACCGCGCTGAGGAACAGGTTCACGGCAGCCGTGTTCAGGGCGATGAGCCGCAGGATCCGGTGGCTCAGGACATAGCCCAGCCCTTCGCGGATGTCGCGCAGCAGGTGCCGGCGCGGGGCGGGCTCCGGAGTCTCCTCCCGGGCGCCGATCCGCCCCAGAAGGACCACTGACACCAGTGAGGTGACCGCCTGCCCGGCCAGCGTCCCGGCCGCGCCCAGCAGTTGCACCAGGAAGCCGGCGATGCCGGGGCCTGCGAACTCGGCCCCCGAACGCACCGTCTCCAGCTTCGAGTTGCCCGCGATCAGGGTGTCCTTGCCGATGAGGGTCGGCAGGTAGCTCTGATCGGCCACGTCACCGAACAGCCGGGCGCAGCCGAGCAGCAGGGCGACCGCGTACAGCAGCGGCATCGAGTGCAGGTCCAGCAGGTAGGCCACCGGCAGTGCCGTCAGCAGGACGGCGCGTGCCAGGTCGGCGGCCATCATCACGCGGCGCTTGCGCATCCGGTCCACCCAGGCCCCGGCGGGCAGTCCCAGCAGCAGGAAGGCCGCGTGTTCCGCGGCGGACAGCAGACCGGCCTGCATCGCCGAGGCGTCGAGGGTGAGCACCGCCATCAGCGGCAGGGCCACGTACGTGATGCTGCCGCCCAGTTCGTTGCAGATGTGCGAGGACATGAAGAGACGGAAGTCCCTGCGCGTGCGGCGCTCGGCGCTCTGGACGGGATCGGTGGACTCGTCGGTGGTGACGGACACGGGTGCGTTCCTTGTCTGGTCGCGGACGGGGTCCGCGGGCTGCTGGTTCATCGGGGGGCGGGCGCGGGCAGCGCCCGGGGATCGAGCTTGCCGCCCGGGGTCCGCGGCAGCCTGTCCATCAGTGTCACCACGGCCGGTACGAGGTACCCGGGCACCTTGGCCAGAAGGTGCCGGCGCAGGGCGTCCGGGGTGAGGGTGCTGCCGGGGGTGACGGCGGCCCAGGCGGCCAGCTGCGGTCCGCCGGCCGCCGCGACGGCGCGGGCGACCACGTCGACGACGTCGGGGTGGGCGGCCACGGCCGCCTCCACCTCCTTGAGTTCGACCCGGTGGCCGCGGATCTTGACCTGGTCGTCGGCGCGCCCGAGGAAGACGAGCGGGCCGCCGGGTGCGCGGGTGACGCGGTCGCCCGTGCGGTACATGCGCTCCCCCGGGGCGTCGGCGAAGGGGTCGGCGACGAACCGCTCGGAGGTCGGCCCCGGCCGGCCGTGGTAGCCGCGCGCCAGACACGAACCCGCCAGGTACAGCTCGCCCGCGGCACCGGGGGGCGCCTCGCGCAGCTCCTCGTCGAGGACGTAGGCGCGTACACCCGCCAGCGGTTCGCCGAGCGGGATCAGCTCGTCGCCCGCGAAGCCGGCCAGTTCGGCCGGTCCCGGCTCGTAGGAGGTGGCGGTGATCGTGGACTCGGTGAGGCCGTAGCAGCTGATCACCGGGGGGTGGCCGGCGGCCGTCCAGCGCGTCAGGTCCGCGGTGCGGCCCGCGTCGCTGCCGATCACCACGCGGCGCAGTGCGGACGGCAGCGGCCGCGGGGCGCGCTCCAGGTCCTTGGCCCACTGCGACCAGTACGGGGTGGGCAGGTTGACGACGCTGATCCGCTCCTCGGCGAGGAACGGCTCCAGTTCGGCGGGCGAGAGGACGTTGTCCTTGACGAAGACGGCCGTGCCGCCCGTGCACCAGGTGGGCAGGGCCTCCTCCAGGCTGACGTCGAAGGCGGGGGCCGCGAACTGCAGGACCGCGTCCTCGGCGGTCAGCCCGTAGCGTCCGGCCAGGGTGGCGACCTGCGCGGCGAGTCCGGCGTGGCCGACCGCCACGGGCTTGGGCTGCCCGGTGGAGCCGGAGGTGAAGAGCACGTAGGCGAGGGAGCCGGGGGCGACGTCGGCGGGCGGAGCCGACGACGTGGGGGCCGCGGTCGTGGTGGAGGCCCAGAACAGCTCGCTCCCGGTGCGGCGTTGCAGCATCGCCGCCGCGCAGGTGTCCTGCGCGACCGCGTGCCGGGTCCCGGCGGCCCGCAGCAGGGTGCGCAGCCGCTCGTCGGGGGCGTCGAGGTCCACCAGGAGGGGGGCCGCGCCCGCGTACCAGATGCCGAGCAGCCCCACCGCCCAGTGGACGCCCCGGCGCACCCCCAGGAGCACGGTGTCCTCCGGCCCGGCGCCCGCGGCGCGCAGTTCCTCGGCCACCGCGCGCGCCCGCCGGTCGAACTGGCGGTACGTCAGCTCTCCTTCGGGTGCGCGGACCGCGGTGGCCTCGGGTGCGATCCCGGCCCGGTGCGCGATGCGCAGGGGCACGGGGGTGGTCTCGGTGGGGCTCATGGTGGCGGTGTCTCCTGGGGGTGCGGACGGGCTCTTCGCGGGGGGGCTCTTCGCGGGGGTGCGGCGCGTTCAGGCGCGTTCAGACGCCTGAACGCGCGGTCACGCCTGGTCGTCAGCCCTGGTCACGGGAGCGGGGGCGCAGGGCGGGGCGGGCGGGTGCGGTGGCGGCCTCGGCGAGGCGGGCGGCGATGCCCGCCGGGGTGGGCGTCTCGAAGAGGTCGCGGATGTTCAGCCGTACGCCGAGTTCGGTGCCGATGCGGCCGGCCAGCCGGGTGGCGAGGAGCGAGTGGCCGCCGTGGGCGAAGAAGTCGTCGTCCATGCCCGCCTCCTGGAGGCCGAGGACGGAGGCGAAGATCTCGCAGACCGTCTTCTCGGCGGGGGTGGCGGGCAGCCGGCCCGCCGGGCGGTGCACGGTGGCCGGGTCGGGGAGCGCCTTGCGGTCGAGCTTGCCGTTGACGGTGAGCGGGAACTGCGGCAGGTGCAGGAACAGCGACGGGACCATGTAGTTGGGCAGGTTCCGGCCCAGTTCGGTACGGACCTCCTCGGCGGTGGGCGTGCCGGTGAAGTAGCAGATGAGCCGCTGCTGGCCCGCGTGGTCCCGGTCGACGGCGACGACGGCCTCGCCGACGCCCGGTACGGTGCGCAGCGCGGTCTCCACCTCGCCGAGTTCGATGCGGTTGCCGCGGACCTTGACCTGGTGGTCCTGGCGGCCGAGGAAGTCGAGCTGGCCGTCGGCCCGCATCCGGGCGAGGTCGCCGGTGCGGTACATGCGGCTGCCGGGCACGGCGGAGAACGGGTCGGGTACGTAGCGCTCGCTGGAGCGGCGCGGGTCGCGCAGGTATCCGGGGCCCACTCCGGTGCCGCCGATGAAGAGTTCGCCGGGCACGCCGGGCGGTACGGGGGCGAGCGCGGCGTCCAGCAGGTAGAGGGTGTTGTTGCGCAGCGGGCGGCCGACGGGCAGCCGGCCGTGTTCCAGCTGGGCGTGCACGTCGGGGCCGATGAAGGCGTGGGTGTTGTCGTCGGAGCACTCGGTGAGGCCGTAGGCGTTGACGATCGCGGCCTGCGGGTGGCGCGCGTACCAGCGGGTGCACAGTTCGGGCGGCAGCACCTCGCCGTTGACGATGAACCAGCGCAGCTCGGGCAGGGCCGGCGGCAGCACGCCGGTGTCCCACAGGTCGACGGCGGCGCGGACGAAGGAGGGCACGGTCTCCAGGACGGTGATCCCCCTCCGGGCGGCGTCGTCGAAGAGGGCGGCCGGGTCGCGGGCGGTGTCCCGGGTGACCAGGTGGACCTGTCCGCCGGTGATCAGCGGGGCGAGCATCTGCCACACGGAGATGTCGAAGGTGAGCGGGGCGTTCATCACCACGCGGTCGCCGTCGCCGAGGCCGAGGTCCTCGGCCTTGGCCAGGAGGTGGTTGTTCATGCCCCGGCGGTGGACCATGGCGCCCTTGGGCTTGCCGGTGGAGCCCGAGGTGAAGCAGACGTAGGCGAGGGCGTCGGGTCCGCCGGCCGGCGCCGGCCGCTCGCCCGGGGCGGCGGCGGCCGCGTCGTCGATCACGAGGACGGGCAGGCCGCCGGGGACGGCGGCGGCGATCTCCTCGGCGCGGGCGCGCTGTTCGGGGGCGGCCAGCAGCCGGGCGATCCCGCCGCTCGCGAGCAGGGCGGCGGTGCGGGTGACGGGTCCCTCGGGGTCGAGGGGGACGTAGGCCGCTCCGGAGCCCAGGATGCCGAGCATCGCGACGGGGACCCGGGCGGTGGGCTCGCTCAGCACCGCGACCAGGTCGCCGGGGCGCACGCCGTCGGCGAGCAGGGCCAGGGCGAGGGCGTCGGCGCTGGCGACGAGGGCCGCGTAGCTCAGCTCGCGGCCGCTGTCGTCGGTGGTGGCGACGGCGTCCGGGCGGCGCTCGGCCTGCTGCCGTACGCGTTCGACGGCCTCCGCGTATTGCTCGTCGCGTGCGGTGTCGTTCCATTCGACCAGGACGCGGTGGCGTTCGGCCGGGGAGAGCAGGTCCACCGTGCCCACCGGGCACGACGGGTCCTCGGCGACGGCCTCCAGGAGCCGGGCGAGCCGTTCCAGCAGGGCCTGGGCGGTGGCCCGTTCGAAGACGTCCGGCCGGTAGTCGATCTGCAGGCGCAGCCGGTCGCCGGGGATGGCGGTCAGCGAGAGCGGGTAGTGGGCGGCGTCGTACGGGTCCACTGCGGTGACGCGGAGCCCGCCCGCGCCGAGGGCGGCGAGGCCGGCCGCGTCGACCGGGTAGTTCTGGAAGGCGACGCAGGAGTCGAAGAGCTCCCCCGCTCCGGCGAGCCGCTGGATCTCCACCAGTCCCAGGTGGTGGTGGTCGATCAGCCGTGCCTGCTCGTCCTGGAGGCGTTCGAACAGGGCGACGAGGGACTCCGCGGGGTCGATCCGCACGCGGACCGGCACCGTGTTGATGCACAGGCCCACGATGTCGGCGACGCCGGGCAGTTCGGGGTCGCGGCCGCTGACGATGGCGCCGAAGACCACGTCCTCGGAGCGGATCTGGCGCCCGAGCAACAGCGCCCACGCGCCCTGGAGCAGGGTTCCGGAGGTGATCCGGTGGTCGCGCGCGAGGGCGCCGAGCCGCTCGGTCAGGGACTCGGGGAGGTACGTCTCCACGCGGTCGGGCAGGACGGAGCCGGGCGGCGGGGACACGGGCGCGGTGCGGGTTCCGCCCGGCAGGCCGTCCAGGGCGCGGGTCCAGGCGTCCTGGGCGGCGGCCGTGTCGCGGCTGTGGAGGCGGCCCAGGAAGGCGGAGTACGGGGTGACCGGGCCCAGGGGCGCGTCGTCGGCGTGGTGCAGGGCGAGGAGTTCGCGCACCAGGACCGGCCAGGACCAGCCGTCCATCAGGATGTGGTGGTAGGTCAGCAGCAGCCGGTGGGACAGCGGGCCGGTGCGGATGAGGGCGAAGCGCAGCAGTGGCGGCCGGGCGAGGTCGAAGCGGGTGGCCCGGTCCTCGGCGAGGAGGGTGTCGACGGCGGCGGCCCGCTCGGCCGTGTCGAGCCCGGACAGGTCCACCTCCTGCCAGGGGGCCCGTACGCCGCGCTGGACGACCTGGGCGGGTTCGCCGGTGGCGCGGCGCAGGAAGCCGGCGCGGAGGTTGGCGTGCCGTTCCAGGACGGTGTCGGCGGCGGCGCGCAGCCGGTCCGCGTCGAGGGGGCCGTCGAGGTCGAGGAGCAGCTGGGCGACGTAGACGTCGCGTTCCTCCTCGTCGAAGAGGGCGTGGAAGAGGATGCCGTCCTGGAGCGGGGAGAGCGGCAGGACGTCCTCGACCAGGGAGCGTGCGGCGGGGGCAGGGGCAGGGGCAGGGGCAGGAGTGGACGGCGGGTGGTTCACGGTGATGTTCCTTCTGTGGTCAGGCGGTCTGGGTGCGGCGGGCCCGGCGGACGATCGGCGGGTCCTGCGCGGCGGCGCCGGCGGCCGTGGCGGCGGGCAGGGCCGCGGCCAGTTCGGCGACGGTGGGGCCGGTGAAGAACTGGCGGATGCCGACGGCGGCTCCGAACCGCGCCGTGACCTCGGCGAGCAGCTGGGTGGCGAGCAGGGAGTGGCCGCCGAGGTCGAAGAAGCTGTCGTGGACCCCGATCCGGGGCAGGCCCAGCACCTGCTCCCAGATCGCGCACAGGGCGCGCTCGTCGTCGGTGCGCGGCTCCTGGTGGGCTCCTGCGGTGCCGGCCGTCGCCGGGCCCGGTGCGGGCAGGGCGGTCAGGTCGGTCTTGCCGTTGGCCGTCACGGGGAAGGCGTCGAGCAGGGTGAGGGTGGCGGGCACCATGTAGTCGGGCAGCCGGGCGCGCAGGTGCTCGCGCAGTTCCCGCGGGTCGGGTGCGGGGGTTCCCTCGGCGGGGACCGCGTAGCCCGCGAGCGCGGGTCCGGCGGCCGTGTCCACGACGGTGACGGCGGCCTGGCCCACTGCCGGGTGAGCGGCCAGGGCGTGCTCGATCTCGCCGGGTTCGATGCGCAGTCCGCGGATCTTGACCTGCCGGTCGGCGCGGCCGAGGTACTCGACCTGGCCGTCGGTGTTCCAGCGGGCCAGGTCTCCGGTGCGGTACATGCGGGCGCCCGGAGGGCCGTACGGGCAGGCGACGAAGCGTTCGGCCGTCAGCGCCGCCCGGCCGAGGTAGCCCTGGGCGAGTCCGGCGCCCGCGATGTAGAGCTCGCCGATGACGCCGGGCGCCACGAGGCCGAGCCGCTCGTCGAGGACGTGGAGCTGCGTACCGTCGAGCGGGCGGCCGATCGGGACCTGCCCGTCGGGGGCCTCCTGGCCCGGTCCGACGGCGAAGGTCGCGGCGAAGGTGGTGGTCTCGGTGGGGCCGTAGGCGTTGGTGACGGTGGTGCGGGGGCAGGCCTCGCGGACCCGGCGGACCATGGACGGCGAGGCTGCCTCGCCACCGGTCATCACCTCGTGCAGCGTGCCGAGTGCGGGCAGGCAGCGGTCGGCGAGGACGTTGAAGAGGGTGGCGGTGAGGAAGGTTCCGGTGACCTTCTCCTCGGTCATCAGCCGGGCCAGCGCGTCGACGTCGAGCTCTCCGGGCGGCGCGACGACGACCAGGCCGCCGTTCAGGAGCGGCACCCACAGTTCGTAGGTGGAGGCGTCGAAGGCGTGCGGGGAGCGGAACAGGACCCGCTCGTGCGCGCCGCCGCGCCAGCGCCCGTCGGTGGCGAGGGCGACGACCTCGCGATGGGAGACCGCCACGCCCTTGGGCGTGCCGGTGGAGCCGGAGGTGTACATCAGGTAGGCGAGCGCGTCGGGATGACCGGCGGGCCCGGCCGTCACGGCGTCCGCGGGCGGGTCGACGGCGTCGGCGTCGGCGTCGGGGCGCAGGACGTGGCGCGGACCCGCCGGTACGGGCTCGCCGTCCGGGACGTCGGTGACGAGGACGGCTGCCCCGGCCGCGGTGATCACGGCCTCGGTCCGGGCGCGCGGGGCCCGCGCGTCCAGCGGCAGGTACGCGGCGCCGGCCTTGAGGATGCCGAGGCAGGCGGCGACGAGGCCGGCCGAGCGGTCCATCAGTACGGCGACGGCCTCGCCCGGGCGGACGCCGAGGGCACGCAGCCGCTCGGCGATCCGGTCGGCCCGGGCGTCGAGTTCGGCGTACGTGGTCTCCCGGCCGGCGCAGAGCACGGCGGCGCGGCCGGGGTGAGCGGCGGCCCGCTCCTCGAAGGCCTGGTGGACGGTGCGGGCGGCGGCGGCGGGCGCGCCCTGCCAGTGCTCCAGGAGGTCGGCGCGCTCCCCGGGGAGCAGGACGTCGAGCGCGGAGACCGGGATCCCGGGTTCGCGCACGACGGCGCCGATGAGGTGGACGAGCCGGTCCAGCAGGCGCCGGGCCGTCGTCCCGTCGAAGAGGTCGCTCGCGTACTCCAGGCCGAGGGCCAGGCCCCGGGGTTCTCCGGTGGCCGGGTCGTGGAGCTCCTCGACCTCCAGGGTGAGGTCGAACTTGGCGGTGTCGGTGCGTACCGCCTCCACCTCGGCCCGCAGACCCGCGAAGGCGGGGGTGAGCGGCTCGCCGCGCTGGGCGGAGACGGCGACCTGGAAGAGCGGGTGACGGGCGGGCGAACGGGCCGGGTTGAGGCGTTCGACGAGCGATTCGAAGGGCAGTTCCTGGTGGGCGTACGTCTCCAGGGCGGCGGACCGCACCCGGCCCAGCACCTCCGTGAAGGTGGGGTCGCCCGAGGTGTTGGCGCGCACGATCAGGGTGTTGACGAAGAGGCCCACGAGGTCGGTGAGGGCTTCGTCGTCGCGGCCGTCGACGGGGCAGCCGAGCGGCAGGTCGGTGCCGGCGCCGAGCCGGGTGAGCAGGACCGCGAAGGCGGCCTGCACGGCCATGAACGGCGTGGCGCGGCCGTCCCGGGCCAGCGCGGCGAGCCCCGCGTGGACGGCGGCGCCGGTCCGCGCCTCCACCAGCGCGCCCCGGTGGCCGGCCACGGCCGGGCGCGGCCGGTCGGCGGGCAGGGCCAGTTCCTCGGGCAGGCCGTCCAGGACGGCGGCCCAGTGGGTGAGCAGCCGGGCGTGCAGGGAGGCGGGGTCCTGGGCCGGGCCGAGGAGTTCGCGCTGCCACAGGGCGTAGTCCGGGTACTGGACGGGCAGTTCGGGCCACTCGGGCGGCCGGCCGGAGCACCGGGCGGTGTAGGCGGCGGCCAGGTCGCGGACGAGGACGTTCACGGAGTGGCCGTCGCCCGCGATGTGGTGCAGGACCAGGAGCAGGTAGTGGTCCTCGTCCCCGTCGGTGAACAGGTCGGCGCGCAGCGGCGGTTCGGTGCCGAGGTCGAAGGGCCGGGACGACGCCTCCTCGGCCCGCCGGGCGCGTTCGGCGGGCGGGCCGGCGGTGACGGTGAGCACCGGGGCGGCTTCCGCGGGGTCCAGGACCCGCTGGTGGGGGCGGCCCGCCGCGTCGGGGAAGACGGTGCGCAGGGCCTCGTGGCGGGTGCTGACGTCCGTAAGGGCGGCGCGCAGGGCGGCCTGGTCGAGGGCGCCGCTCAGCCGCAGCCCGACGGGGATGTGGTAGAGCGCGCCGTCGGCGCCGTCCCGGGCGTGGAACCACAATCGCTGCTGGGCGTGGGACAGAGGGATCACAGCAGGGCTCCGAGCTGGGATTCGAAGGTGTCGAGGTCGGCCTGGCTGACCTGGGCGAGGGACACGTCGGAGGGGGTGAGCCCGCCGGCGTCCGGGCGGGCGGCGTGGGTGACGACGGCGCGCAGCATGGTGAACCACTCCTGCGCGAGGTCGTGGACCCACCGCCCCGGGAAGACGTTGCCCGCCCAGGTCCAGGTGGCGCTGAGGGTGAGGCCGTCCGGGCCCTCGTGGGCGGCCGCGTTGACCTCCACGGCGTGGGCCATCGGAAGGCCGTCGTCGGCGTCGTCGAGGGCGAAGGCGTGGCCGGGCGCGGCGTCCCAGGGGGCGTCGCCGCCCATCGGGAACCGGCCGAGGTAGTTGAAGCCGATCTGGGGTATGCCGCGCGCTGCGAGGTCCGGCCCGGTACGGGAGTTGAGGTGGCGCAGCAGCCCGAAGCCGATGCCCTTGTCCGGTACCGCGCGCAACTCCTCCTTGACCAGGCGCAGGGCGGCTCCGACCGCGGGTCCGCCGGCGCGGGCCTCGTCGAGGTCGGGGCGGCCGAGGGCGAGGCGGACGGGGAAGACGGTGGTGAACCAGCCGACGGTGCGGGACAGGTCCGTGCCGTCTGCGACGTCCTCGCGGCCGTGTCCCTCGACGTCGACGAGGACGGCGCCCTCCTCGTCCGCCTCGTCCGCCCCGTCAGCCCCGTCCTCGCCGCCGGCGCTCCGCCGGCCGAGCACGGCGAGCGCCAGGGCGGTCAGCAGGACGTCGTTGACGGTGCCGTTGACGAGACCGGGCGCGGTGGTGAGCAGGGGGCCCGTCACGTCCGGCCCGAGGGTCAGGGTGAAGGTGTTGTCCGGGCTCTCGGGATCGAGGCCGCCGGGTGCGCGGACCCCGGCGAGCGCCTGCGGGGCCTCGCGCAGGGCGGCGGCCCAGCGGTCGGCCTCGGCGGTCCGGCGGCCGGAGGTGGCCTCCGCGCGCAGCAGGTCGGCCCAGTGCGCGAAGGGGGTGTGCGCCGGTTCCAGGACGGGCTCGCGGCCCTCGGTGAGGGCCGTCCAGCAGGCCCGCAGGTCGTCCTGGATGATCCGCCACGAGACGCCGTCGACCACGAGGTGGTGGACGACGAGCGCGAGGCGTCCCTGCTGTCCGGCTCCCCGGTCGAGGAGTACGGCACGCAGCATGTGGCCCTCGCGGGGCGAGAGCAGCCGCCGGGCCGCGCGCATCCGCTCCCGGGTCAGGGCGGGCAGTTCCCCGTCGCCCCTCCCGCGGGCGTCCACGTGCTCCAGCAGCTCCGCCGCGGCGACGGAGCCCGCGGGCGGTACGAGCGGCTCGGCGCCGGAGGCCCCGATCCCGTCGGGCAGCCGCAGGCGGAGCATCTCGTGGGTGTCGAGGAGGGCCTGGACGGTGCGTTCGGCGTCGGCCGCCCCGAAGCCCGGCGGGGTGCGCAGGACGAGCGACTGGTTGTACGTGTCGACGGGGCCGCCGAGTTCGGCGAGCCAGCCCATGATGGGGGTGGGTACCAGCGGGCCCAGGCGGCGCGGCGGCACGACCGGGCCGACGCTTTCCCCCGCCCGGCCGTGGGCGCGGGCGGTGGCGGCGAGCGCGCTCACGTTCTCGGCGCGGAGCACGTCGCGGGTGCTGACGACGAGGCCGGCCGCGCGGGCGCGGCTGACGACCTGGATGGCCTGGATGCTGTCCCCGCCCAGCCCGGTGAAGCTGTGTCCCGCGTCGACCTCGGCGCGGCCGAGGACCTCGGCGAAGAGCGTGCACAGGGTCCGTACGGGGTCGGCGCCGGTGTCGGCGCCGGTGCGGGTGTCCGCCGGCTGCCCGGCGCGGTGGACGGGCTCAGCCACGGGGCGCGTTCCCGGCGAGGGCGGCCACCAGGGAGGCGGGGCGCATGTCGGTCCAGACCCGCTCGACGTGGTCCAGGCAGGCCTGGCGGCCGTCGGGGCCGTGCACCACGGTCCAGCCGGCCGGGACGGGGTTGGCGGCGGGCCACAGGGAGTGCTGGAGCTCGTCGTTGCGGACCACGACGTAGGCGGCGTTGTCGTTCTCGAAGGGGTTGCTCATGGCGGTTCACCTTTCGGATCGCGGTGCGGCCGTACGGGGCGTACGGCGCGCCTTCGGGCTGTAAGTGACGGACAGTCAGGAATGGTGTGCGGGCTCGACGTCGAGGCGGAGCAGGGCGCGCGCCGCGTCGAGGGCGGCGTGCACGCCCTCCGGCTCCGGGTGGCGGGCGATCACGTGCCCGAGGCGGTCGGAGGCACTGCGGGGCCTGCGTACGGGTGTGCCGGGGGCGGCGGTGACCAGCACCGACTCGACTCCCTCGACGGCGGCGGCCTCCTGGGTGCCGTGGGCGGCCGTGAGGGTGCCGTCGGCGTCGGCGAGAAGGAACTGGATCCCGGCGTGGCCGGCCTCCTCGGCCTTGAGGTGCGGGGGCAGGCCGAGGGCGGCACGGAGCTGCTCCCCGAGGAGGTCCACCCCGGTGGCGAGCCGGATCAGTTCGGGGATCATGCCGCCGGCCGGGCGCGGGTTGATCTCGATGAGGGCGGGCCCGTCGGCGGTCAGTTTGACCTCGGTGTGGGTGGCTCCCAGGCGGATCCCGGCCGCGTCCAGGGCCGCCGTCACCGCCTCGGTGATCCGCTGGGTGGTGGCGGCGGGCAGCGGGGCGGGGAAGAGGTGGCGGTGCTCGACGAAGTGGGGGGTGGCGGTCACGGACTTGGCGGTGATGCCGACGCACACGGCCCGACCGTCTCCGCTGAACATCTCGACGCTGTACTCCGGCGCGTCCAGGTACTCCTCGACGAGGACCGTGCGGGCGGTGGGCATGCCCCGTACGTTGGTGTCGATGGCGAGGATCCGCTCGATCTGGGCGCGGACCTCCGCCTCGTCGGCACAGAGCAGGACGTTGGTGGAGCCCGAGTCGTCGGCCGGCTTGACCACGCAGGGCAGTCCGGTGCGGGCGACGGCGGCCGCTGCCCCGGCCGGCTCGCGGACCAGGGCGTACCGGGGCTGGCGGACGCCCGCGGCGTGCAGCCTCTCGCGCAGGGCGGACTTGTCGCGGCAGACGGCCACCGCCTCGGGCGGGTTGCCGGGCAGGCCGAGCCAGCGGGCGATCCGGGCGGCGGCCGGTACGTAGAAGTCGCTGGTGGTGGTGACGCCGGCGATCTCCTCGCGGCGGAAGCGCTCCTGTACGGCGGCGCGCAGGGCGGCGTCGGAGTTGGTGTCGCAGCGCACCACCTCGGCGCCGGTGTCCGCGAGTCCCCGGTAGCGGTCGGGGTCGCCGGTCAGCAGCACGGGTACGGTGCCCAGTTCGCGCGCCCGGTCCAGGGCCAGCATGCCGGTGCCGGTGGTGTTGGACTCCACGAACAGCAGGTGCCGCTGGATCCCGGCGGGCGGGCTGTAGGCGAGGGTGGACCAGGTGCGGGCGGTGCCGTCGGGGCCGAGGTCGGCCGGTGCGGTGGCGGTGGGCACCTCGCGCAGCCGGTGGTCGTCCCAGTGCTCGTCGCTGTAGACGGTGTCGGCGTAGCGGTCGCCGCGGTCGGGCAGGATGCCGACGATCCTGGTGCCGGGCTCGGCGCGGTCGGCGAGGCCGGTGAGGACCCGGTAGACGGAGCCCGAGGTGTTGCCGCCGAAGATCTGCTGCTCGCGGGCGAGGTCCCAGGTCGCGGCGAAGGCCTCGTGGTCGTTGAGCCAGTGCACCTCGTCGACGAGGGTGCGGTCCAGGTTCTTGGGCAACAGGCTGTTGCCCAGCCCGCTCTGCAGCCGCTGCGGCACGTCGGGCTGGCCGAAGAGGGCGCTGCCCACGCAGTCGACGCCGACGACGTGCAGGGCGGGGAGGCTCTCGCGCAGCGCCCGGGCGGTGCCGCACAGGGAGCCGCCGCTGCCGACGGCTCCGACGAGGGTGTCGAACTGCCCCAGATCCTGCAGGAGTTCACCGGCGAGGGTGCGGTAGGCGCCGGGGTTGTCGGGGTTGGTGTACTGCTGCGGCCAGAAGGCGCCCGGCAGTTCGTCGAGCAGTTCCGCGAGGCGCTCCAGGCGGGCGCTCTGCCAGCCGTGGCTGGTCATGGCCTCGACCACGTGGACCCGGCAGCCCAGGGCGCGGAGTTTGGCGAGGGTGACGGGGTCGATGCGCGGGTCGGTGACGATGTGCACCTCGTGGCCCAGGGAGCGGCCGACGAGGGCGACGCCGAGGGCCATGGTCCCCGAGGAGCTCTCGATGACGGGGGCGCCCGGCTTCAGGGTGCCCAGTCGCCGGGCCTCCAGCAGGATGTTGCGGGCGACGCGGTCCTTCATCGCGAAGAGGTTCTGCAGTTCCAGCTTGGCGTAGACCTCCACGCCGCGGGCCTCGCCCAGGCGCAGCCGGACCAGCGGAGTGGCGCCGATCGCGTCCGTCACGGTGTCGAACAGCATGCTCAGATCTCCAGCTCGGTGGGGTGGGCGGGCGCGGCCTTCGGACTCCAGCTGTCGCCGTCGCCGAGGGAGCGGTGTACGGACACCTCTCCGCCGAGGGCGGCGCAGCCGGCCCGGATGTGCGCGGTCTTGCCGGCGAGGGCCGGGTCGTTCGCCTCCAGGAGGACGCCGAGCATGGTGCCGCTGTGGGCGAGCACCAGGCCCAGCCCGTCGACCTCGCGGCACAGGGCGTGCAGTTCGGCGAATCCGGCACGCCGGCGGCGGTGGGCGTTCATCTCGGCGCTGCGGGTGGCGACGGCGCCGACCTCCTGGAGGTCGCCGCGGGCCACGGCGTCGGTGAGCCGGTCCAGCAGGAGCGCGTACTCCTCCCGGTCGGCGGCGTCGATGGCCCGGGCGCCCCGGTTGTGCGCGACGGTGTCCACCTGCCCGCCCTCGTCGTGGGCGACGACGGTGAGCGGGGGGAGCACGCCGAGGCGGCGGCCGAGGCGCACCTCACGATGGTGGAAGGCGACGATCTCGTCGTACATGACCCCGTCGGCCGGTTCGATGCCGCGCAGGAAGTCCTCCGTCTCGGCCGGGGTGAACTCGCGCCCGTGGGCGGCTCCGACGGCCCGTACGGTGGCGACGAGGTCGGCGGAGGAGCTGGCGAGGCCCTTGCCCTCGGGCAGGTCTCCGGCCACCTCCAGGAGGCCGCCGTCCGCCGTGCCGAGGGCGGTCAGGACGGCCTCGGCGACCCGGCGGGACTTGGCCTTGTGGGCCGGCCGCACCTGGACGTCGCGCCGGCCGGGCCGGGGGTGGAACACGGCGGTGGCCCAGCGGGCGAGGGGGAAGGTGACCAGGAAGTCCCCCTGCGGGTGGGGCAGGGCGCCCTGGAGCAGTTCGCCGAAGGTGCCGAAGGCGCTGCCGGAGCCGGAGCCGAGGACGGAGGCGGACGATCCTCCGGCGGTGTCAGTGCGCGTGCTGTACACGGGTGCGGGTGCCATCGCCGTCCTCCTCGTGGATCTCGTCGCCGGTCACGCCGGTCACGCCGTACAGGGCGCGGTCGCCCTCCTCGGCGCCCGCGCGGACCGCGGCGGCGCGCAGCTCCCAGTCGGCGCCGAGCCGTTCGTACGTCTCCTGCTGGGTGCGCAGTACCGCGCGCACGGCGTCGGGGCGGGCCGAACCGGCGGACACCATGCGCTCCAGGCCCCGGTCGACGTCGAAGGCCTCGGCGAGGAGCCGGGCGGGGTCGGCGAGGGTGATGCCGTGCCCGGCGGCCGCCTCGGCCAGCAGGGCGGGTTCGCCCGGGGCGGGGGCGGCGCCCGCCGCCGCGGCGAGCACGACGTACTTGCCGGCGACGACCTGGGCGGTGCGCCAGGGCACCCCTTCGGTGAGGCAGAGGGAGTTGGCGAGGCTGAAGCCTCCGAGGAACTCGCGCTGGCACACCTGGCGCATGCGGTCGGCGCGGAAGGTCAGCCTGCGCAGTACCTCGGTGAGGAGGCGGACGGTGCCGTGGGCCGAGTCGAAGGCGTTCAGCAGGTGGGTGCCGGCCTCCTTGGACACCTCGACGAGGTTGCAGAAGGGGGTGTTGCGCTGGCCCAGGAGCACGTCGAAGTGGAAGGCGGTGAGGTGGGCGGTGCGCCCGCGGATGCGTTCCAGGACGGGGTAGTTCTTCTTCTGCGGCATGGCGGAGGAGATGCCGGACAGCTCGTCGGGCAGTTCGATGAAGCCGTACTCGCTGCCGCCCCAGGTGAGCAGGTCGGTGGTGAAGCGGCTCAGGGCGGTGCCCAGCAGGCTGAGCTCCGCGGTCAGTTCGGCGCTCCAGCGGCGGGAGGCCACGGCGGTCAGGGCGTGGGGCTGCGGCCGGGAGAAGCCGAGCAGCCGAGCCATCCGGTCGCGGTCCCAGGGCAGTTCCTGTCCGGCCATGGCGCCGGCGCCCAGCGGGCAGGCGTCGATGCCGTCGTAGGCGTTCAGCAGCCGGGCGTGGGTGTGCAGCAGGTGCTCGGAGAGCGCGGCGAGGTGGAAGCCGGGGGTGATGATCTGGGCGGCCTGGAAGTGGGTGTACCCCGGCATGGGCAGGTCGCAGGTCTCCTGCGCCAGCCGGTGGACGACGGCGGCGAGTTCGAGGAGCGCGCCGGCGAAGCGGGTGAGCTGGTCGCGGCCGTACATCACCTGGGCGCAGGCTTGGAGGTCGTTGCGGCTGCGGTCGGCGTGCCAGCGCACGACCGGGGCGGGCAGGCCCGCCTCGACGTGCCGTTCGAGGGCGAAGGCGATGTCCGACATGTTGGCGCCGGGCTGCGCGCTGAGGGTGCCGGGCCCGACGGAGTCCAGCAGGGCGGCGATCCGGTGGGCCTCCTCGGCGGTGATCAGGTCCATGCGGACGTACTCGGCGGCCAGGGTCTTCTCGATGGCGACGTAGTGGCGCAGCAGATGGCGGGACTCGAATGCGAACTGCGGGGCGAGCACTTCGTCGTGGAGGAGTTCGGCGGGTCCGCCGCGGATACGGCCGCTCAGCTCGGGGGCGGGCCCCGGGGTGTCACTCGTCACGTGGTGTGTTCCGTTCCTGTTCTGGTGCGGGGCGCAGGGCGCGAGGCGCGAGGCGCAGGGCGCGTCGGCGCATGCCTCGGCGACGCGCGGCGCGGGAAGGGGGTACGGGTACCCCGGGCGGGGCCGGGGTACCCGTTCAGCGGTGGTCGGCCGCGGCGAGGGCGGTGCGCAGGAGGGCGGCGGCCCGGGTGCTGTGCGGCGGCCGCATCAGCCCGTAGTGGTCGGTGGCGGCGTCGTGGCGGGTGAGGCCGGCCCCGGCCCGCCCTGCCCATCGGTCGGCGGCTTGCTCCCGGGCCCCGGTCTCGCTCTGGAGGAACAGGACCGGGCAGGGGGCGGCCGGGGGCTCGTACGCGGCGGCGGCGCGGACCCCGGTACGGAACACCGCGTAGTGCCGGGCGAGGTCCTGCGGGTCCAGCCCGGGGGCGAAGCCCTCGCGTTCCACCTGCTCGGCGAGGACGGCGAGCCGGGCCGTGGTGTCGGTGACGCTCCGCAGGGCGCTGCGCAGGGCGGAGTTGCCCTCGTCGGACGGGTCGAAGCCGGCGGAGCGGGCCAGGTCTTCGTGGAACCACTCCAGCAGCTCGCTCTCGTCCTCCGGGACGTGACCGGGCTCCGGGTAGCCGGTGTCCAGCAGTGCGAGGGTCGCCACCTCCTCGCCTGCGGCCCGCAGTTGGACCGCCATCTCGTAGGCGAGGAGCCCGCCGAAGGACCAGCCGGCCAGGTGGTAGGGGCCGGTGGGACGGATCCGGCGCAGGGCCTCCAGGTGGGTGGCGGCCAGCTCCTCGACCGTGGCTCCGGGCGCCGCCGCGGGGTCGGTCAGACCGGGTGCCGTCAGTCCGAACACCGGCTGGTCGAGGCCCAGTTCGGCGGCCAGGGTGCGGTAGCAGAAGACGTTCCCGCCGATCGGGTGGACGAGGAAGAGCGGGTCGAGCGTGCCCTCGGGGCGCAGGCGCACCACCGGGTCCGGGGCCGCCTCGGCGTGGCGGCCGCGCAGCAGCGCGGCCTGCCGGGCGACGGTCGGGTGCTCCAGGACGGCCGAGACGCCGAGGCGTTCGCCGAAGGCCTGGTTGATCCGGCCGATCAGGCGCAGGGCGTCGATGGAGTGCCCGCCGGACTCGAAGAAGTCGTCGTGGACGCCGACCGGGCCGGCGGCCAGCAGCCGCTCCCAGATCCCGGCGAGGCGGGATTCGAGGGCGTCGCGGGGCGGGGTCGGCTCGGCGCCGCCGCGCAGGTCGGCGGGGTCCGGGTCGGGCAGGGCGGCGCGGTCCAGTTTGCCGTTGGCGGTCAGCGGGAGGGCGTCCAGACGCACCCAGGCGGAGGGGACCATGTACTCGGGGAGCCGCTCCCGGGCGTGGGCGGCCAGTTCGCCCGGGTCGGGCGCGGGCGCGGGGGTGCCGGTCGTGCCGGTCGTGCCGGGGACGAAGTAGCCGACGAGGCGTTCGCCGCGGGGCAGGACCGCGCAGTCGCGCACGCCGGGGTGCTCGGCCAGGACCGCTTCGATCTCTCCCGGCTCGACACGGAAGCCGCGGATCTTGAGCTGGTGGTCGGTGCGGCCCGCGTACTCCAGGGCTCCGTCGGGGCGGTGCCGGGCCAGGTCGCCGGTCCGGTAGAGCCGGCGGGTGGCGCCGTCGGGGCCGGTGTGCTCGATGAACCGCTCGGCCGTCAGTTCGGGCCGTCCGTGGTAGCCGTCGGCGAGGCCGACGCCTTCGAGGAAGAGTTCCCCGGTGACGCCGAGGGGGACCTCGGCGAGGCGGCGGTCCAGGACGTGGGTGCGCATGTTGGCGATGGGCCGGCCGATGGGCACGGTGTCGCCGCCGTCCGGACGGCACTGCCAGTACGTGACGTCGACGGCCGCCTCGGTGGGCCCGTAGAGGTTGTGCAGTTCGACGCCGGGCAGCCGCTCGAAGAACCTGCGCTGGACCTCGTACGGCAGGGCCTCACCGCTGCACACCACCCGGGTCAGGCCGCCCGAACGGGCCACTGCCGAGGGGTCGTCGAGGAACACGCTGAGCATCGACGGGACGAAGTGCACCGTGCTGATGGCCTCGTCGTGGATCAGGCCGGCGAGGTGGTCGGGGTCGCGCTGGCCGCCGGGGCGGGCCAGGACCAGGGTGGCGCCGGTCAGCAGGGGCCAGAACAGCTCCCACACGGAGACGTCGAAGGTGTACGGAGTCTTGTGCAGCACCCGCTCCCCCGGGGTCAGTCCGTACTCGTCCTGCATCCACAGCAGCCGGTTGGCGATGGCGCGGTGGGAGACCACGACTCCCTTGGGCTTGCCGGTGGAGCCCGAGGTGAAGATCATGTACGCCGGGTCGGACGGCCCGGGCGCCCGGGCAGGACGCGCGGTGCCGGTCGCGGCCTCGTCCGGCCGGACGAGGGTGACCCCGCAGCCGTCCAGCCGCTCCGCCCACGCGCCCTCGGTGACCACCAGGCCGATGCCGGACTCGGCGAGCAGCGACCGCACGCGCGGCGCCGGGTGCTCCGGGTCCAGCGGGACGTACGCGGCGCCCGACTTCAGGACGGCGAGCAGGACGACGGGCAGGGTCAGCGAACGTTCCAGCAGCAGGCCGACGAAGGTGCCGGGGCCCGCGCCCCGTTCCCGCAGGGCGGCGCACAGCCGCTCGGCCTCGGTGTCGAGGGCGCGGTAGGTCAGTTCGGCGCCCTCGAAGCGCACGGCGGGGGCGTCCGGGGTCCGGTCGCGCTGAGCATCGATCAGCCGGGTCAGGACGTGCGGCTGCGGGTAGTCGACGGCGGTCCGGTTCCACGCGGCGTAGCGGCGGTGTTCGGCCGCCGGCAGCAGGTCGGCGGCCGTGCAGTCACGGTCCGGGGCTGCGGCCAGGTCGCGCAGCGCGGCCGTGTAGGAGGCGTGCGCGCTCTCCATCTGCTCCTCGGAGAACTGGGCGGCGTCGAAGCGCAGGCCGAGTTCCAGCAGGGAGCCGTCGGGGCTGCGGGAGAACTCCGCGCCGAAGGCGAAGTCGGTGCCGGCCTCTCCGGTCTCCTCCAGCACGGTGAACGCGCCGTCGGCGGACCCGTCCCGCTCCACGTGGAAGTGGGTGTAGTTGAAGAACGTCTCGAAGAGCGGGCCGCCGCCGGACAGGCGCTGGATCTCGGCGAGCGGGAAGCGGCGGTACGCGTACAGGTCCGCCTCCACGGCGGCGACGTGCGCGACGAGGCCGCGCCAGCTGAGCCCGGTGACGGCGACGCTCAGCGGCAGGGTGTTCAGGAAGACGCCGACGACCTTGTCGCCGTCGGTCTCCTCGGCCCGGCCGTTGTGGACCACTCCGGTGGTGACCGCGTCGCCGCCGCCCAGCAGGGCCATGGCCCTCAGGTGGGCGGCGAGCAGTACGGTGCGCAGCGGTACGCCGCACTCGGCGGCCAGGGCGGTCAGCCGGTCGTGCAGCCCCTCCGGGAGCGGCGCGAGGTACCAGGACATCCTGGCGGGTCCGCCGGTCGCCGCCGGGCGGGGCAGCCGGGTCGCGGGGGCGCCGGCGGCCTTTCCGGTCCAGAAGGCGCGCTGCTTCGCGTCGGCCAGCGCGGCCCGTTCCAGAGCGACGAAGGAGGCGAACCGGGAGCGGGGGCCCGCGTCCGGGGAGGGGCCCTCCGCGGGGGTCCGGGCGGCGAGCGCCTCGGTGTAGCAGGAGGCCAGTTCGGTGAGGAGCGAACGTTCGCTCCAGCCGTCGAGGACGGCGTGGTGCTCGGCGACGAACAGCTGGAGCCGGGTGTCGGAGAGCCGCTGAACGTGGAAGCGGATCAGCGGGGGCCGGTCCCAGGCGAACGGCCTTTCGCGCTCGGCGGCGTAGCGGGCGGCGACGGCGGTCCGCTGTGCCTCGGGGTCAAGCCCGTACAGGTCCTCGAAGGTGATCTCCGGGCGGGCGCCGCGGTGGACGAGCTGGAGGGGCTCGCCGAAGCCGTGCGGGTCGAAGGAGGTGCGCAGCATCTCGTGCCGGGCCGCGAGGACCTCGACGGTGGTCCGCCAGGCGTCCTCGGAGAAGGGCGCCTCGACCAGGTAGGAGGCCACGTTGTGGTAGACGCGGCCGCCGGCCGACGGCAGGTCGCTGTGGTAGAGCATGCCGGCCTGGAGCCGGGTCATCGGGTAGGCGTCCTCCAGCCCCTCGGGCAGGGCGGCGCGGTCCTCGGGGGTGAGCAGGGCGAACGGCTCGTACGGGGCCTCGGCGCCGGCCGCCGCCTCCCGACGGGTCACGACGGGGGCCAGCGCGCGGGCCGTCTGACGGCGCATGAGGTCGGCGACGGTGAGGTCGAGGCCGCGTTCCCGGACCCGGGCGAGCACCTGGAGGGAGCGGATGGAGTCCCCGCCGAGGGCGAACCAGTTGTCCAGGGCGCCGACCCGCTCGTGCCCGAGGACCTGGGCGAAGACCTCGGTGAGCACGGTCTCGACCGGCCCGCGGGGCGCCTCGTAGGCGGCCGTGGGAGTCCGGGGCACCGAGCCGGGGGCGGGCAGGCGGCGCCGGTCGGTCTTGCCGTTGGCGGTCAGCGGAAAGGCGGGCAGGGTGACGAACGCGCCGGGGATCATGTAGCCGGGCAGCCGCCGCGCGAGGTGGGTGCGCAGCTCCTCCACGGTGGGGCCCGCCCCGTCCTCGGCCCCGGTCACGGCCAGGTAGCCGACGAGGACGTCGCTCCCCGCGGGATCCGGTGCCACGAGTGCGACGGCGGCGTCGACGAGGGGGTGGGCGGCCAGTGCCGCCTCGACCTCGCCAAGTTCTATCCGGAAGCCGCGCAGTTTGACCTGGTGGTCGATGCGGCCGAGGTACTCCAGGTCCCCGTCGGGCAGGGCGCGCGCCAGGTCGCCGGTGCGGTACAGCCGCTCGCCGGCCGCGAGCCCGGCGGGCCCGTCCGCGCCGCGGTCGGCGAGAGCGGCGAGGCCGGTGGGGAAGCGCTCGGCGGTGAGCTCGGGCCGGCGCAGGTAGCCGCGGGCCAGGCCCGCCCCGGCGACGTAGAGCTCGCCGACGGCCCCGCGCGGGACGGTCCGGCCGCGCGCGTCGAGCAGGTGCAGGCGCAGGTCGGGGATGGGCACGCCGATGACGCTGCCGCGGCCGTCCTCGGCGTCGCGGGCGGTCAGCGGCCGGTAGGTAACGTGCACGGTCGTCTCGGTGATGCCGTACATGTTGACCAGGCGGGGCGCGGTGTCGCCGTGCCGGGCGAACCATCCGGCGAGGGCGGCGACGTCGAGGGCCTCCCCTCCGAAGACGACGTGGCGCAGGCTCAGCCCGGACCCGGCCGGACCGGCCGTGCGGTGGTGTTCCTCGTCGGCGCGGGCCAGCTGGTAGAAGGCCGAGGGGGTCTGGTTGAGGACGGTGACCCGTTCGGCGCGCAGCAGCCGGTGGAACTCCTCGGGCGAGCGGCTGGTCCCGTACGGCACCACGACGAGGCGGCCGCCGTGGGCGAGGGCGCCCCAGAGCTCCCAGACGGAGAAGTCGAAGGCGATGGAGTGGAAGAGGGTCCACACGTCCTCGGGGCCGAAGCCGAACCAGTGGTCGGTGGCGGAGAACAGCCGGGTGACGTTGGCGTGGGGCACGAGGGTGCCCTTGGGGAGCCCGGTGGAGCCGGAGGTGTAGATGACGTAGGCCAGGTGGTCCGGGGTGACGCCGGTGTCGGGGGCGGTGTCCGGTTCGGCGGCCAGGAGCGCGGCGTCGGCCTGCAGGTCGACGGTGTGCAGGCCGGGGGCGTCCCACAGGGCCCGGGTGCCGGTGGTGCCGACGACGTGCTCCAGGCGGGCGTCCTGGACGATGTGGCGCAGGCGCTCGGGCGGGTTGTCGGGGTCGAGCGGCAGGTAGGCGCCGCCGGCCTTGAGGATGCCGAGCAGGCCGACGACGAGGTCGGCGGAGCGGGGCAGGCACAGTCCGACGAGTGTGTCGGGTCCCACGCCGAGGGCGCGCAGCCGGTGCGCGAGCCGGTTGGCCCGGGTGTCGAGCTCGCGGTAGGTGAGGGACGTGCCCTCGTGGACGAGGGCGACGGCCTCGGGGGTGCGGGCGGCGTGTCCGGCGAAGATCTCGTGGACGCAAGCCGGCCCGCCCGGAGCGTGCGGGAGGGCGGCACGGGGCGGGAGCGGCGAGCCGATGCCGCTGCGTTCGCCGGCCGACAGCATCGGCAGCCCGCTGAGCGGCAGTTCGGGGTTCGCGGTGGCGGCGTCCAGGAGACGTGCGAAGTGGCGGCCGAACTGCTCGACGGTGGCGGCATCGAACAGGTCGGCCCGGTACTCCAGCCGGCAGCTCAGCGCGCCGCCGGTGCGTACGACGTCGAAGGTCAGGTCGAACTTGGCGGTTCCGGCCGGTCCTTCGAGCATCCTGGCCCGCGGGCCGGGCAGGGCGTCGGTCATGCCGTCCTCGTCGTGCAGGCCGAACATGACCCGGAAGAGGGACGCGTCCTCGCCGGTGCGTCCGGGGGCGATCCGGTCGACGACGCGTTCGAAGGGCAGGTCCTGGTGGTCCTGGGCGTCGAGCACGGTGTCCCGTACGCGCTCCAGGTGGACCCGGAAGGCGGGGTCGTCGGACAGGTCCGCGCGGATCACCAGCGTGTTGACGAACAGGCCGACGGTGTCCTGGAACTCCTTGCGGTTCCGGCCCGCCACCGGCGTTCCGACCAGCACGTCGTCGGTGCCCGTGTAGCGGCCCAGCACGATCTGGAAGGCCGCCAGCATCAGTGTGTAGGGGGTGCTGCGGGTGTCACGGCACAGGCGCTGCATCCGGGCGAGCACCGGGGCGGGCACCTCGAAGGAGTGCAGCCCGGCCGCGCCGCGGGCCGCACCGGCCCCGGGCCGGCCGTCCCGGGGCAGGGGTGCGTCGGGCAGTTCGCCGCCCAACTGCTTCTCCCAGTAGGCGAGCTGGCGCTGGGCGGCGGCTCCGTGGAGCCATTCCTCCTGCCAGTCGGAGAAGTCGGCGTACTGGTACTCGGGGGCTTCCGGGGCAGCCTGCTGCGGACCGTCAGGACCGTCGGTACCGCCGCCGCACCGGGCGTACGCGGCGAGGAGCTCGCGGGCGAGGATGCCGACGGACCAGCCGTCGGCGACGATGTGGTGCATGGCGAGCGCGAGGACCGCGCCCTCGGGGGTGTGCAGCAGCGCCGCCCGGAAGAGCGGTCCGGACTCCAGGTCGAAGGGCCGGTGGTGTTCGGCGGCCATCCACTCCTCGGCGTCCTGCGCTCCGCGCGCCGCGGCGGAGGACCAGGCGAGCGCGGCCTCGGTGTCGATGTGCTGCCACAGCTCGCCGTCCCGCAGGACGAACCGGGTGCGCAGCGCCTCGTGCCGGTCGATCAGGCCCTGGGCGCACGTGCGGAGCGCGGCCTCGTCCACCGGTCCTTCGAGACCGTAGAAGACGGGCATGTGGTAGGTCGGCCTGCCCTCCTCCATCTGCTGGAGGAAGTACATCCGCTGCTGCGCTCCCGACGCGCGGAACGCGCTGAACGACGGCTCCGCAGGGCGTTCGATCGGATCGTGACTGGCCAAGACAACTCCCTCGGCGCCGCACCGGTGCCGGTACGCGGCGCATGCTCCGCTTGCTTGCCCGTCCAGCCTAGGAAGGGCATCGATTCGGGTGAAGTCGCCTGTTTCCGGTCCCCTGTTCACGTGACCGGGACTGTGGACGACCTGCACAAGTACCGTCGGAAGGCCGTGTTCCGACACCGTTCGGGGACCCCGGGGCGGGAGACTGCTGCCGCGAACCGAACCGAGATCGCCACAGGAGGCCACACCATGCCCTTCATCACCGTCGGCCAGGAGAACAGCACCGACATCGACCTCTACTACGAGGACCACGGCAGCGGTCAGCCCGTCGTCCTCATCCACGGCTACCCGCTGGACGGGCATTCCTGGGAGAAGCAGCTCCCCGCCCTGCTCGACGCCGGCCACCGCGTCATCACCTACGACCGGCGCGGCTTCGGGCAGTCGAGCCAGCCCACCACCGGTTACGACTACGACACCTTCGCCGCCGACCTCCACACGCTGATGGAGACCCTCGACCTCACCGACACGATCCTCGTCGGCTTCTCCATGGGCACCGGCGAGGTCGGCCGCTACCTCGGCACCCGCGGTTCCGGACGCGTGGCCAAGGCCGCCTTCCTCGCCGGCCTGGAGCCGTACCTCCTGAAGACCGACGACAACCCGACCGGTGTCGACGGCAGCGTCTTCGAGGGCATCCTCGCCGCCGTCACGAAGGACCGCTACGCCTACTTCACCGACTTCTACCAGGCCTTCTACAACCTCGACGAGAACCTCGGCACGCGCATCAGCGAGGAAACCGTCCGGGCGAACTGGGCCACCGCCGCCGGCGCCTCCGCGTACGCCTCCCGCGCCGCCGTCCTCACGTGGACCACCGACTTCCGGGCCGACATCCCCAAGATCGACGTTCCCGCCCTGATCCTCCACGGCACCGCGGACCGCATCCTCCCGATCGGGGCCACCGCGGAGCCCTTCCACAAGGCCCTCCCGCACGCCGACTACGTCGCCGTCGAAGGCGCCCCGCACGGTCTCCTGTGGACCCACGCCGAAGAGGTCACCAACGCCCTCCTCGCCTTCATCGGCAAGTAACGCCCGGCGCAGCCGTCCGCCTCACCCCGGACTCCGCGGCCGGTACCGCCGCGGAGTCCGGGGCGGCGGCCACAGCTGCGGCTTCGGCCGAGCATGATGCAAGAAATTTGCTTTAAGCTGGCTACATGAGCCGAAGAGCGATGGTCCGCCCCGGAGGCCGCAGCGCGCGGGTCCAGGAGGCGGTCCACACCGCCGTGCGTGAGCTCCAGGCCGAGCTGGGGCGTCCGGAGCTGACCATCCCGATGGTCGCGGCGCGGGCCGGCGTCACTCCGTCGACGATCTACCGCCGCTGGGGCGACCTGCAGGAACTGCTTTCGGACGTCGCCGTCGAGCACCTGCGCCCCGACGCTCCGCCGGACGACCACGGAGACCTGCTGGAGGACCTGCGGGGCTGGGCCGAGCAGTTCCAGGAGGAGATGGCCTCGCCCACGGGACGTGCGTACATCCGTGACGCGCTGCTGGGGGACCCCGACGGCGACAACGCGGGGCGGTGTTCGGCCTACGCGGCGGAGCAGATCGCCATCGTGCTCGCCCGCGCCGCGGAGCGCGGCGAGGAGGCCCCGGACGTCGAGACGGTGCTCGACCGGGTCGTGGCGCCGATGATGTACCGCATCCTGTTCCGCCCCGCCGGCCTCACCGGCGCGTACGCGCACCGGCTCGTGCGCGAGGCCGTAGAGGGCTTCGGCGCACCCCGCTGACCGGCCCGCCGGGCACGCCGTCGCGGGACATGCCGTCGCCGGACATGCCGTCGCCGGTCAGCGGCGCGCCGGTGCGGCGGCCACGGGTTCGAGCCGGTAACCGTCCCCCTCGGCCACCACGCGACCGGCGGTCGGCGCGGGGAAGTGCGTACCGAGGACCAGGGCGCCGGTGCCGGCGAGCCGGGCGAGCAGCGCGCGGCGGGTGGCCTCGGCCTGCACCGGGTCGATGTCGACGCAGCTGCCGATCTCCGGACGGGCCAGCTGCACGGGGTGGTGGACGGCGTCCCCGGTGACGAGGGCCGCCGCGCCCGCGCTGCGCACCTCCACGGCGATCTGTCCGGGGGTGTGCCCCGGTGCGGGCAGCAGGCGCAGCCCCTCGGCCACGTCGATCCCCTCGGCCGGTACGTCGACCAGGTCGAGCAGGCCCGCCTCCTCGACGGGCACGACGGAGTCGCGGAACATGCCGCGCCGGGCCTCGTCCATGTCGTAGGCGGCCCAGAACTCGTACTCCGCCCTCGACGTCAGGTAGCGGGCGCCCGGGAAGGTCGGCACCCATGCGCCGTCCACCTCGCGGGTGTTCCAACCGACGTGGTCGGTGTGCAGATGGGTGAGGATCACCAGGTCGACGTTCTCGGGGGTGAATCCGATGTCCGCGAGGCGCTCCAGGTAGTCGGTACGGAGGTTGTCCCACGCCGGGTTGGCCCTCGTCTTGCCGTTGCCGATCCCGGTGTCGACGAGGACGCGCAGACCGTCCACCTCCAGCGCGAAACTGTGGCTGTCGAGGTGCAGGACGCCGTCCGGGCCGGCGAAGTCGGGCCGCAGCCAGTCGTGTTCGGCCACCACGTCCGGGGTGGCCGCCGGCAGCAGCCACGGTCCGGTGGCGGGCGGCAGCGGCACCTCGTCGACGCGGTGGACCGCGATCTCCCCGACGGACCAGTGGGCAGCGGCTCCGGACGGGGCCGGCTCGGTGAACTGTGCGGTGCGCATGCGCGTGTTCCTTCGTCTGGAGAGGACCGGCCAACAGCAAAAGCGATTCATTCGCTTTAAGTGACCGTAGGTCCTACCGCGAGCTAACGCAAGTCGTTAGCTTTAACGCGGCGGTGATCGTTCCGCCGTTCCCCGGAAGGACGGCAGCACATGTCCGCCTCGGATCCCACTCCCCCGAAGCCGCCCGCTGGGCCGCACGGTCGGGCTTCCGCTGGCGCAGGACCGCCACGCGGGAGTGGCGGCCACCGCCGACCACATCCACGCCGTCGTATCGCTCCTGCGGGAACTGGACTTCGGCGAGACACCGCCCTGCGCGGCGTACCGCGCGGGAGGGGAGCAGCACGATGGAGCCGTAGGAGCTGACCGTGGCCGAAGCGGCCGAGGCCGTACGCACCCGGCGGGTCTCGCCGGCCGAACTGGTGGACTCGGCCGGCGCTGAGCCTGCCCGTCGGCCTGGACTCGGCGGGCCTGCCCATCGGCATGCAGCTCACGGGGAGGCCCTTCGGCGAAGCCACGGTGCGGCGCGCGGGACACGCCTTCGAGCGGACCGGCACCACGCGGCGTCTGGCCCGGGACCGGGCGGCGTAGCGGGACGGCCGAGAGTGCGCGGATCGCCGCCTGGCGGTGAACCGGCCGTGGCAGAGGTGGAGTTGAGCCAGTCACGGCCGCTGCGGCCGGTGCGTCTGGTGGGGGTGGGGGCCGCTATGTAATGTCACATCGCATGATGCTCTTACGGCGTGCGGCGTCGGCCGCTGCCCTTCTCGTCACCGTCCTTCCCCTGGCCGTCACCTCGCCCGCGCACGCGGCCGACGGCTCGTCCGCCTGCCGCGCCGACGCGTCCGTACCGCTGGACGCCGAACAGGCGCGGCTCTCGGACGCCCGCACCGCGGCCCTCGTCGAGCGCGGCGGGTTCGGGGACTTCGTCCGGCGGTTCCCCGCCGCGCTGTGCGCGGTCCGCGGCCCCGCCGAGGCCGGCCGGCTGGTCACCGACTGGGGCGAGGCCCTCTGGCAGGCCTCCGTACGGCGGGCCCAGGGACAGCGGCCCGGCGGCGACCTCGCCCCCGGGGACGACCGGCCGCTGTACTGGGCGCGGCTCGGCATGACCGCCGCACTCGCCCGCTGGCAGCCGGAGTTCACCGCCGACCGGGCCGCGCTCCGCGCCCGCTTCGAGGACGCGTCCCGGGGCCTGACGAACAACGTCTTCCGGACCGCGCCCGGCGTACGGCGCGTCTTCATCAGCGGGTTCGACCCCTTCGGGCTCGACGCCGAGATACGCCGCGCCAACCCGTCGGGGTCGGCCGCCCTCCAGCTCAACGGACGGCGCGTGACCCTCGCCGACGGCAGCCCCGCCGAGATCCGCGCCGTCGTCCTCCCCGTGCGGTACGCCGACTTCGACGCCGGCCTGGTGGAGCGGGCGTTCGCCCCGCGCATGGCCGGCGGCCCCGCCTCGGCCGACATCATCACCACCGTCAGCCAGGGCTATCCCGGCATCTTCACCCTGGAGGACTGGGCGGGACGGGCACGGTCCGCCGACCCGTACCCCGACAACGTGCGCGCCCTGGCCGGCGGCACCCGCGAGCACCCGGTGACCGCCCCCGGCCTCGGCCCGGGCCCGGAGTTCATCCGCACCACGCTCCCCGCCGACGCTGTCACCGGCGCCGTGCAGACCCCGTACCCCGTCCTCCTCAACAGCGACGTGACCGAGATCCCGGCGGGCGGCACGGCTCCCGTCGACCGGACCGACGGCCCGACCCCGGGCTCGCGGGCCGTGGCGGGCGGCGGTGGCGGCTATCTGTCCAACGAAGTGGCCTACCGCTCCAACCGGCTGCGCGCCGAACTCGCCCCGCACCTGCCCGGTGGCCATCTCCACACCCCGGTGCTCACCGGCCTGCCTGCCGACCCCCGGCAGCTGACCGGCCCCGAGTTCGAACGCACCGAGAGCGCGATCGCCACGGAGGTCCGCGCGGTCCTCGAACACGCCGCCGCGCGGCGGTAGGCCCTGTCGTCGAAGCCCCTCCCCCAGCCACCGCCGGGAGGTGTCCCCAGGCCCGACGCCACTTCGACGGCAAGACACCCCCTGGCGGCAGCCCCGCCTGCGGTGCGTCCTGCTGCCATGGGGCAGGATGGCAGCCCGTTCCGGATGCGTACTCACGCCCGAACGCGGCTTCACGCACGACAAACTGACAGGTGACAAGGTGACGACACACCCACACCCCATACGACGGCCGGCAGCGCCCGTCGCCACTCCCCCGGGCCGGCGCGGCGCACCGGAGGGGGTCCGTTGACCCGGGATCTCGTCCTGCACGACTGGCTCGTCGCCGGGATCGCGCTGGCGGCGGGCGCCGCGGCCGGGCTGCTGTTGCGCGCCCTCCTGCGCTGGCTGGGCCGGCACGCCGAGCGGACCCGGTGGCGGGGGGACGACGTCATCGTCGACGCGCTGCGCACCATCGCGCCAGGGGCCGCCCTGATCGCGGGCGCGGCCGTGGCCGCCACGACCCTGCCGCTCACCGCGCGCGTCTCGGGGTTCGTGAACCAGTCGCTGACCGCGCTGCTCATCCTCATCGCCACGCTCAGCGCGGCGCGGGTCGTCGCGGGCCTCGTCCAGTCCGTGGCGGGGGCGCGCACCGGTGTGGCCGGTTCGGCGACGATCTTCGTCAACATCACGCGGATCGTGGTCCTCGTGATGGGCGTTCTCGTCGCCCTGGAGACCCTCGGCGTGTCGATCGCGCCGCTGGTCACCGCCCTCGGAGTGGGTGGTCTGGCGGTGGCCCTGGCCCTCCAGGACACCCTCGCCAACCTCTTCGCCGGGGTGCACATCCTCGCCTCGAAGACCGTGCAGCCCGGTGACTACATCCGGCTCACCAGCGGCGAGGAGGGCTACGTCGTCGACATCAACTGGCGCAACACCGTGGTCCGCAACCTGTCGAACAACCTGGTCATCATCCCCAACGGGCGTCTCGCCCGGACCAACATGACCAACTTCACCCAGCCGGAGGCGCAGTTCTCGATCCTGGTCCAGGTGGGTGTGGGCTACGAGAGCGATCTGGAGCACGTCGAGCGGGTGACCCTCGACGTGGTCGGCCAGGTGATGGCGGCCGTGGACGGCGCGGACCCCGCGCACGAAGGGGCCGTCCGCTTCCACACGTTCGCGGACTCCCGGATCAACTTCACGGTGATCCTGGGCGTCGGCGAGTTCAGCGACCAGTACCGGATCAAGCACGAGTTCATCAAGCGCCTGCACGAGCGGTTCCGGGCCGAGGGCATCTCGATCCCCGCTCCGACGCGTACGGTCGCGCTCCACCGGGACGAACCGCGCGCGCCGTTGTCACCGCACGCACCGGTCCCGCACCAGCGCGAGGCGTCGGCGCTGCTCCCGGACGGCGGCCGGTAGACCCGCGCCGCCGTCCCAGGCGCCGCCGTCCCCCGCGCCGCCGTCAGCCGGCGGGGACGCGGGGGGGCTCCGGCCGGAAAGGGCCGGAGGCCCGGGGCCCGTGGGCAAAAACCGTGTGCGGTACGTCAAGACCTCGCCAGGGCGGGTGGCTCAGCACCTCGCCGTGGGCAGTCTGCCCTCGGACATCTGGCTCTGGTTGAGATCGTCACATCCGGACGGGAGGCAGCACATGCCCGGGTACCGACTCCACGACCGTGCCGCGCTGTTCGGGGCCCTGGTGGTGCCCCTGCTCGTGGCACTCGCGCTCGTCCCCTTGCGCACCTGGCTCTCCCCGGCGAACGAGGCCCTGGTGCTGGTCGTCGCCGTGGTCGCGATCGCCGCCTCGGGTACCCGGGCCGCCGCGGCCCTGGCCGCGCTCTCCGCGGCCGGCTGGTTCGGTCTCCTCCTCCTCGCCCGGCCCTACGAACGCTTCACCCTCGCCGACCGGGACGAGATCCAGACGGCCGCCCTCCTGCTGGCCGTCGGGCTGATCGTCGCGCAACTGGCCGTCCGTGCCCGCAGGCTGGAGGCGGTCGTGGTCACCGGCGCCGCGCACCTGTCCAGCCTCCAGGGCACCGCCCGGCTGACCGAGCGGGGCGGCTCACCGGACGCGGTGGTCGACTTCGTCCGCCGGGAGCTCATCGGCCTGCTGGGGCTGCGCGGCTGCCGCTTCGAGTACGGGACCCTGATCGGGCACCGACCGCGGCTGGAGCACGACGGCGGCCTGTGGCTGCGTCGCGGTGGCGAGGTCACCGGGTACGCCGACTGGCCGGACGGCGAGACCGAGCTGCGGGTCGTCGGGGGCGGGCACTACTACGGCCGCTTCCTCCTCGTCCCCTTTCCCGGCCACCGCCTGCCGCCCGAGGACGCCCGCTCGGTGGCACTCGCCCTGGCCGCGCTGGCGGGCGCCGCGCTGGACACGGCCGGCGTGTCCCACCGCGGCTGAGCCCCGCTCACGGAGTGCCGCGGTGGACGCGGGCCAGGATCAGGACCGTGTCGTCGGTCGGCGGCTCGGGCAGCAGGCCGGCCAGGATGCGGTCCGCCATGTCCTCCAACGGCCGGCCCCGGTCGCCCAGTTCGGCGCGCAGGGCGTCCAGGCCCACCTCGATGTCCCGCCCCCGGGCCTCGATGAGGCCATCCGTGTACAGGGCGAGCGTCGCGTTCTCGGGCAGTTCGATCTCGGTGGTCCGGAACGGCGATCCGCCGACGCCCAGCGGGACCCCGAGGACCTCGTCGACGGTCTGCACCGTGCCGTCCGGCCGGAGCACCAGGAGCGGGGGGTGGCCGGCGCTGGCGATGCGGGCGCGTCCACTGCGCGGGTCGTAGACGATGTACAGGCAGGTCGCCAGCTCGATCCCGGCCTCCTGGGCGCACGCGTCGAGTTCGGTGAGCAGGTCGGCGGGCTCGCTGTCGTGGCGGGCCAGGGCCTTGGTGGTGATGCGGAGGTAGCCCATGGCGGCGGCCGCGGACACCCCGTGCCCCATCACGTCGCCGACGACGAGGACGACCCGGCCGTCCGGCAGGTTGATCACGTCGTACCAGTCGCCGCCGACCTCGGTGATCCGGCTGCCGGGCACGTAGCGGTGGGCGACGTCCACGTACGGGGTGGCCGCCAGAGCCGTGGGCAGCAGGGCCCGCTGCAGGGTGAGGGCGATGTCCTGGACCCGGCTGTAGAGGCGGGCGTTGTCCAGGCAGATCGCGGCGCGTGAGGCGAGTTCGCCGGCCAGGCTGACGTCCTCCTCGGTGAAGGGCGGACGGGCGGCGGACCGGCCGAACATGGCGATGCCCTGGACGGTGCCCCGGGCGACGAGCGGGGCCACGAGGATGCAGGCCACCCCGCTCTCGGCCATGAGCCGTGCGCGTGACTCGATGACGACGGTCCGGGCAAGGAACGCCTCGTCCACGGTGGCCGAGATGGCGCGGCCGGTGCGCAGCATGTCGTGGATGATGGAGCCCGGCGGGTACCGCACCTTCTCCACCCCGCTCACGAGTTCGACGGCCGGATCGGGCAGGGTCGTCCCGGAGGCGATGCGGCGGGTGAACAGCGGCCGCGCCGGATCAAAGTCCTCGGTCTCGTCCATCCATTCCACGATCTCGACGACGGAGCCGTCGCAGAAGTCCGGCATCGACGCGTCGACGAGTTCCTGGGCGGTGAGGTTGACGTCCAGGGTGGTCCCGATCCGGGTGGAGGCCCCGTCGAGGATGGCCAGCCGGCGGCGGCTGGCGGTGGCTTCCAGGATGGCGCGCTCCCGGTCCGTCACGTCGATCATCAGCCCGCCCACGCCGGAGCTGGTGCCGACGGCCCGGCTGAGCGGGAAGAAGCTGACGGACCGGACCTGGTCGCGGTCCGGATGCCCGCGGGGGCGCACGCCGATCAGTGTCCCCACGACGGGTGCTCCGCCCTGGGCGACGGCGCGGAGCATGCGCTCGTACTCACCGCCGTCGGACATGATCATGATGTCGTCCATGCGCCGCCCCAGGTGGGCGTCGATCGGCAGGCCGTCCATGTCGGCGAGCGCCTGGTTGAGGTGGATGTACCGCAGGTCCTGGTCGATCATGACCAGGCCGATGGGGCAGGTTTCGAAGAGGGCGTCGAGGAAGGCGAGGTTGGTCTTGACCCGGTCGAGTTCGTCGCTGCGGCTCGTCAGGACCATCACCACCGAGGGGCCGGATCCGGTCACGGAGAAGGACCGGAAGCCGCAGTCGAAGGCGGTGCCGTCACGGTGCCGTGCCGTCAGCCGGCCCCGCCAGTAGCCCTGCGTACGGCCTTGTTCCGCCAGCCGGGCGCACGATGCGGACGTGCCTCGGGTGGCATCGGCGAAGAGGAGGGCGCCGGGCCGGGTGAGGACGGCGTCGGGCTCGTACCCGAAGAGGTCACGGGCGCCGGGCCCCCAGAAGCAGACGCGGTCGTGTTCGTCGATGCCGAGGACGGCCACGGGCACGCGCTCCAGCAGCGACCCCGGCTCGGCCCAGATCGGGCCGTGGGTCTCCTCGCCCCCCGGCCGGGCCGATGGCACGAGACGCCCCCTTCCGCACGCCGTCCTCTCCACATCATCGTCCGGACACGCCGTGCGGGCACGCCGGGCGCCGCGCGGCGGCCCGGGACGGGCGGCCGCGCGGGGTCGCTCGTCATCGCCGACGGGACATCGAACGGACATCGACCGGCATTCGCCAGACGAATGAGGCAAACAACCTGGCACATGCTTATATCAATGTCCGATTCACCTCTAGGATGATCCACCGTGCCGGCACGCGGCGGGTCGGCCCGATTCCGTGCCCTGCACCAGGTGCCGCCCCGGGCCGCTCCTGGTTGACTGGCCGTGGCCACCGCCCTCCGGACCGCTTGGCGGCTCTCGCGGTCACGGAGTGACCTGGTGCAGGAAGCCCCTGCGCGCCGACAGCGGTGTTCGGCGCGCAGGGCTTCGCCGGCCGCACCCGTACATCGTGGCGCTGAGACGGCAGGCCTTTTCGACACCCCGGCACCTGCCGAGCCCGCCCGGCTCCAGCATGATCGAAGCTCTGCGCCGGAGCGGCGGCCCACACGCCCCGCTCCGCTCCGCTTTCCTTCGATCCCGGGAGTCCGGTCCTATGTCCGACATCAGCGTGCGTTCCGTGCGGGCGGGCGATTTCGCCCAGTGGCGCGCCCTCTACCGCGGCTACGCCGACTTCTACGGGGTGGAGCAGACCGAGGAGGCGGCCGCCACGGTCTGGTCATGGGTGACCGATCCCGGCCACGAGGTTGGCGCCCTGGTGGCCGAGGACACCGAGGGGCGGCTGCTGGGCCTCGCCCACTACCGTCCGTTCGCGCGCCCGCTCTCCGCGACGGTCGGCTGCTTCCTCGACGACCTGTTCGTGGCGCCCCAGCACCGCGGTTCGGGCGCCGCCGACCTGCTGCTCGGCGCACTGCGCGAGCTCGCGGCCGAGCGCGGCTGGAGCGTGGTCCGCTGGATCACCGCCGATGACAACCACCGGGCACGGTCCAAGTACGACCAGGTCGCCACGCGCACCATGTGGGTCACGTACGACATGGCCCCCTGAGCCCCGCCTCCGTCTCCTCGCCGGAGTCAGGCGGGAAGGTCCATCAGGAGCAGGGGGGCCGTGGTGGGTTGCGGGGATCCTCCGGCGGGTTCGACGGTGAGGCCGATCGCGGCGGCGTCGGCGGTGTCGCCGTCGACGAGGACGGTGCCGTCCTGGTGGATGAAGCCGGCCGGGCGCATGGTGCCGTCGTGGTCCAGCCACAGCTGGTAGGTGGTGCCGGAGACGGGCGCGGGCAGTCCGCCGGCCGTGAAGACGGCCTTGTTGCGCAGGGCCGAGGAGACGACGGTGGCAGAGGCTCCGTTGCTGGTGCGGCCGTGGGCCGCGCGGGCGTCGGGAGCGGCCAGGACCGTGCTGACGTCGTCGAGGCGCTGCTCGATCTGCCGGGCCTGCTGTTCGTAGTGGCGGTTCTCCTGGCTCTGCCAGGCGGCCAGGCCTGCGAACAGGGCCGCGGCGGCCACGCTCGCGGCCACGGCGAACCGGCCGGTCTTGCGGCGCAGCGTGCCGCGCAGCGGGACCGGGGAGAGGGTGATGGAGCTGCGGGGCGGGAGTTGGCGCACTCCGTCGACGGCCGCCAGGGTCCGCTGCTTCATGGCGGCGGGGGGTTGCCGGGCCACGGCGGCGGCCAGCCGGGCTGCGGTGGCCTGGAACTCGGCCACTTCCAGGCGGCAGTCCTCGCACCGGGAGAGGTGGTCGGTGAACGGCTCGCGTTCGCCGGGGTCCAGGGCGTTCAGGGCGTAGGCGGCGGTGAGGGCGTGGCTGTCGGACCCGTGCCGGTTCATGTGGTCACCCCCATGCAGTCGCGGAGCCGGATCAGTCCGTCGCGCATGCGCGTCTTGACGGTGGGAAGCGGCGTGTGGAGGACGTCGGCGACCTCGCGGTAGGTCAGGCCCTGGTAGTAGGCCAAGGTCACCACCTGGCGCTGGAGTTCGGTGAGGCCGCGCAGGCAGCGGCGGACCTGTTCGCTGTCCAGGCGGGTCTCGACCTGTTCGGCTACCTCGTCGAAGGCAGTCCGGTGCTCGCGGGCGGCCTGCGCGTGTTCCCGGTCGGCGGACGCCTGGGCGGAGCGGACCCGGTCCACGGCCCGCCGGTGGGCGATGGTCGCCGCCCACGTGGTGACGCTGCCGGAGTCGGGCCGGTAGCGGGCGGCCTGCCGCCACAGGTCGATCATGACCTCCTGGGCGACCTCCTCGGACTGGGCCCGGTCGCGTACGACTTTGATCACGATCCCGAAGACCAGGGGGGCGAGGGCGTCGTACAGGACGGAGAACGCCTCTTTGTCGCCGTGGGCGACCTGCCGCATGACCTCGGGGAGGCCGCTGCGGCCGGTGGGGCCACCGGTGGGTTCGGGACCGAAGGGGCTCGGCTGATTCACGGTGCGGGCTCCGGCCGTGGGGACCAGACGCAGGGTCGGCCGGTGGCGTCCGGCCGGGGGCGGGGTGTCCATCGCATGGTGGTCCTTGTCCGGAGAGCAGCGGCCGGACCGCCGCGCAGGGCGGTGTCGGCCACAGGTCCAGGGGGTGGGTCTGATGGTTCTTCGTAGCGGAGGTGCCCGCGGATGGGAGCGCGTTCACGCTCCGGGACGGGGCGCGGTTCCCTCCTTCGAGGGAACCGTCCGGTCAGCCGTCCCGCCAGGTGATCACTGCGATGACCTGCTTGCCGCGCGGTGAGCGGCTGACGAAGATGACCGCGCCGAGCGCCCGGACGATCTGCAGCCCGCGCCCCCGGGTGGCATCGGTCCCGTGGCCCTCGCCCCGCTGCGGCAGGGAGAGCGAGCCGTCGCTGACGCAGATGCCCGCCCGGCCCCGGTCCAGGCTGATCGTGAGCGCGTACGGGGGCATGGCGTGCCGGACCGCGTTGGTGGCGAGCTCGGAGGCGATCAGCAGGATGTCGCAGGCGGTCTCCTGTGGGCAGCGCACGGGGTGCAGGGCCAGGGTGCGCGCGGCGCTGCGGCGGGCTGCCCCGGCGGCCTGCGGTCCTGAGGGAAGTGGGTGGTGCACGGTCCTCGGCCGCGCCGGGGGTGCGATTGCGGTGTCCATGACGGTTCCTCGCTGTGCGAGCGGCCCCGGTGGATCCGGACCGGACCGGGGGCCGGGAACGGACGGGGTTCCGGGGCGGTGACCCCGGAACCCCTTTGTGCCAGGTCGGCGCTATGGCGCTACGGTGCTGTGGCGCTACGGGCTACCACTTGCTGTGGCAGTTCCAGTGGCCGGGCACCCAGTGCTTCGAGTGGCCCTCGCCCCACCAGCCGTCGTGCCAGTTGCCGTGGTGGTCGCGGTGGCCCTGATGCCAGGTGCCGTGGTGCCACTTGGATTCCCAGTGACCCTTCACCCAGGTGCACCGGTCATGGCGGTCCCACCGGTTGTGGCGGTCGTGGCGGTCCTGACGGTGGTCACGATCGCGGTCTCGGTCACGGTCACGGTCACTGGTGAGCGTCGAGCTCACTGTGGCGGACGTCGCCGGGGCGGCGTTCGCGGTGCCGGAGAGGCCCAGCAGCGACCCGCCGGCCAGCAGCCCGGCGGACGCGGCTCCGACGATCAGGCGCCGTGTGCGCAGCGAACCGGTCATCGCACTCACCTCCTTCCCTTCCTCGGACAGTCGATTCAGCGGCCCCTTCGACCTCAGGAGCCTCACCAGGGATTCGCCGCGAACGGGACGAGGGATTGGAAAATCCGCATCACGGGATAAAAGCCCTCGACGCGGGAAGCGGTCATCAGCTACCGACGAGTACAGCATTTGCCAGGTGAAATCATGAGATCCGCCTTATCTGCTGCCTTATATGACTGATACATTCCGCAGGCGCAATCCGCACACCCCATCCCGTCACGGCTGTCCACCGACCTGGTTCGACGCCGTGCCGAGCACCTCGGTCGAACCGAAGTCCCGAGAACCACAACGGATGCGTCGGAGGCCGTGCGGCCATGGCCGCCTCCAGCCGAGATCCACCTCCGAAGGGGAAATTCTGATGCGAAAGATGCTTCTGCGGCGCCCGGCCGCGGGAAAGGCGCTGGTCGTGAGCGCCCTGCTGGCCCTGGCCGTACCGGGAATCGCGTACGCCAACACGGTCGGCGTGACCGTGAAGACCCCGGGCGCCACCATGGGGCCCGGCTCCGCCTTCTCCGAGATATCCACCAACGCCGCCTGTAGCAGCGGCCTGATCTCCGGTGGCGGGATCGCCCAGGCCATCGGCACCGGCACCTCGTCGAACGGCAACAAGATCAACGGCACCTCGCCGAGCCCCGACGGCAGCACCGAGTACACCGGCTCCACCGGCGTGGTCGGGACCGACGTGGCCTACTGGCTCGGCATCGGCGGCAGCGGCGGCGCGGTGAACGCCTCCTTCTCCAGCACGCCGTACGCCATGTGCTTCACCAGCAGCCTGATCAACCACACCCAGGTGGTCATGAACAAGATCGCCGGACCCACCACCAGCGGGACGGTGGGCCTGGTCACCGCGAGCTGCCCGGCCAACACCCGCCTGATCGGCGGCGGCGCCCGCATCACCCCGGCGAGCGTCGGCAGCCTCAAGCCCATCGCGAGCTTCCCCACCTTCAACGACTCCGCCCACGGCTTCGGCCAGAAGGCCGCGGCCGACGGCGAGAACAACCCCGACTCCTGGACCGCGGTCGGCTGGAACGGAGGCGGCGGCAACAGCAACAACACCACGTACGCCTACGCGATCTGCAGCGGCAACAACATCAACATCAGCGGTGCCACCGTCAAGGTCCGCCACAGCGAGGTGAGCGGCCCGACCGCGGCCACCAGCGGCCAGACGGTCACGGTGGGCTGCGGCGGCAACGACGGAAAGCTGGTCGCCGGAGGCGCCGCGATCAGCGGTGGCAGCGTCACGACCACCAACTTCACCGGACCCGGATCGGTCGGCGACCACCTCAACGGCAGCTACCCGAGCAACTCCGGCGGCACCCCGGTCGGTGACGGAACCACCACCGCCGCCTACTGGACGGCCGTCACCCACACCGGCGGGGTCAGCTCGCCGGGCACCTACTCCGACGCCTGGGCGCTGTGCGCCGACGACGGCGTCTGAGCCTCCGGCAGCTGCCCGTCTCCTCCCCGTACTCTCGTTTGGACCCTCATTGAGCATTTTCAGATCCAAGACAGCAGTGGCGGCCGGCGTGACCGGTCTCCTGGCGGCCGTACTGGCGGCCGTGCCCGCGACCGCCGAGCCGGCCGGGCCGCCGTCGCCCTGCGGCACGGGCGGCACGTTCACCGCCTCGCCCCCCACGTGCACCTACACGGCGGTCGGTACGGACACCTTCACCGTCCCTGAGGGCGTGAACGCGGTCACCTTCGACGTGTTCGGAGCCGAGGGCGGCGGCGCGGCCGGCTTCGTCACCCCCAACCCCCCGAACGAGGGGGCGCCCGGCGGGCTCGGCGGCGAGACCCGCGCGGCCCTCGCCGTGAGCGCGGGCCAGAACCTCCAGATCACGGTGGGCGGGGCCGGCAGCTCCGGCAGTTCGCGGCACGGCGAGTACGCCCGGCCCGGCGGCACCGGCCACGGGGCCGGCGGCGGCGGTGCGCACGGCGGGGGCGGCTCCGGCGGCGGCGCCACCGATGTGCGCACCGGTGCCTTCGGACCGGCCGACCGGATCCTCGTCGCCGGCGGCGGCGGGGGCGCGGGCAACGGCGGGCCCCTGCTGCGCGGCGGCAACGGCGGCGGCCGGGCCGGAGAGCCCGGCGGCCACGGCGGCGGTCCGGAGGGATCCGGTATCGGGGGCGGTGGCGCGACCCAGACCGAGCACGGCACCGGCAGCCGCACCTCCCCCCTCGGCGGCCCCGGAATACCCGGAGGCGACATCGACCCCAACACCGGGCAGCCCAACCCCGGCAGCGGCGGCCCCGGCGGCAACGGCGCACGCGGCGGCAACGGCGGCGGGGGCGGGGGCGGCGGCTACTTCGGCGGAGGCGGCGGGTCCGGCGGCGGGAACCCCGACAACCTGTACGGGGCCGGCGGCGGGGGCGGCAGCGGCTTCGCGGCTCACGCGGCCACCGATGTCGCCCTCCTGCCAGGGGTGAACCGCGGCAACGGCAAGGCGGTCGTCTCGTTCCGGTACGGGACCTCGCTCACGGTCGCCACGGACACCGCCGCACCGCTGTTCGGGCATCCCGTGACCCTCACCGCGACCGCCACCCCGGCGAATCCGGCCGGGGGCACGGCAGGCGGGACGGTCACGTTCTTCGACGGGACGACTCCGCTGGCGACCGTACCGCTCGACGGCGGGCAGGCCCGGCTGCGCACCGCCGCGTTCCGGCCCGGCGCCCACGCGATCACCGCGACGTACGGCGGGGACGCGAGCCACACGTCGAGCGCGACGGCCGGGCCGTCCGCCGTCACGGTCGGTTTCAGCCTGCCGTGCATCACGACGGCACGCGACGGCGCCCTGACGGTGGCCGCCGGCCAGGCGCTCTGCATCGCCTCGGGCGGCAGCCAGACGGGCCCGGTCAACGTGGCTCCGGGCGGATCCCTGGCGATCACGGACGCCCGCGTCACCGGACCCGTGTCCGCCGAAGGCGCCCTGGCCCTCGCCTTCTGCGGCTCGCGCCTCACCGGCCCCGTCTCCGTGACGGACAGCGCCGGCTACGTCCTGGCCGGCTCGGACGACGCGTCGACCGCCTGCGGCGGCAACACCTTCCAGGGTCCGCTGACCTTCGAAGGCAACACCGGTGGCCTCCAGGCCTCCGCCAACACGGTCACCGGACCGGTACGGATCGACCGCAACAGCGGCAGCGGACCGCTGCCCGGCGCGGGCGTCCCGGCGTTCCGGGCCAACCGGCTCACCGGACCGCTGCGTTGCGAGGGTAACGCACCGGAGCTGGTGCAGACGGGCACCCTCGTCCAGGGGCCCCGCTCGGGCCAGTGCCGCCCGGCTCCGTAGCCGGACCCGCTCCGTGGCCGCGACCGGGCTTGCGGCCTCGGCCGGCCCCGGCGGGCGGTAACGGCGCGCGGTGACACGCGGGCACCCGGGACGATCGGTCCCAGGTGCCTCGCCGTTCGCGGCCGGAGCGGCACCGCCTATGCTGCGGGCGTGCCGTCGTACTCCGTGGGCCTTGCCGCCCAACTGCTGCGCGTGAGCCCCGAAACCGTCCGCCGGTGGACCGAGACGGGACGGCTGCCGGCCGACCGCGCCCCGGACGGTTCCCGGGCCGTCGACGGCGTGGTCCTCGCCGCCTTCGCCAAGGAACGCGCCGCCGGAATGCACCCGTTGCCGCCGGGCACCGCGCTGACCTCCGTACGGAACTCCTTCGCCGGGATCGTCACCGCCGTACGGCTCGACGACGTGGCGGCCCGGGTGGAGATCCAGTCGGGGCCGCACCACGTGGTGTCCGTGGTGACCAGGGAGTCGGTCGAGCAGCTCGGCATCATGGTCGGCTCGACCGTCACGGCCCGGGTGAAGTCCACCGAGGTCCACATCGCATTGCCGTAGGGGGTGTCCCCGCCCCGGCGCGGTCATCCGCAGCGCAGCGCGGCGTACAGGTCCAACTTGTGGTCCAGGCGCGATAGGTGACGGCCCGTCAGGACCTCCACCCGCTCGATCCGGTAGTGCACCGTGTTCACGTGCAGGTGGAGCGCCTCCGCCGTACGGGCCCAGGAGCAGTTGTTGGCCAGGAACACCTCCAGGGTCTCCCGCAGCATCCCGTCCCCGAGCGCCCCCAGGATCCGCGCCCCGTACACCGACCGCACCTCTGGCGGGATCCCCGCCATCAGCTCGCCGAGGGTGTCCAGCTGTTCGACCCCGCGCACCGGGACCGCCTCGTCCGCCGAGGTCAGCGCGAACCGGGCCTGGCTGAGCGAGGCCCGCAGCCCCTCCAGGCCCTCGGCCCGCGTGCCGAGGCCCAGCCGGAGCTCCGTCTGCGGTCCCCCGCACTGCTGGAGCATCGGCCACACCGCGCGCAGCGCGCCGGCCGCGTCGGTCGCGGCGGCCGGGTCCTCGTGCAGCACCGCCACCGAACGCCCCACGGCGTACGTGGCGTTCTCCAGATGGCGCAGGCCCTCCGCCAGGGCGTCGCCCGAGGTCGCCGCCAGGACCCGGTAGGTCCCTCCCACGGGCAGCCCGGCGCCCGCGAGCGCCTCCTCCAGTGCTCCGGTGTCGGCCGGGGCGGGGCCCGCGAGCGTCCCCTCCAGCACGCCGATCAGCTCCTGGCCGGCCAGCCGCTCCGCGTCGAGCCGGCGGGTCTGCCCGCTCCGGCTCTGGGCGAGCACCTCGGCGATCTCGTGGAGCACCCGCGGGGGCGCCGCGTCCGGGTCGGGCACGTGCAGCTGCCAGGCGTCGTACGGGGAGCTCTCGGTCTCGATGCGCAGCCAGACCCCGCCGCGCGCGGAGGCGGCCGACGCCTGCCGGGCGGGCAGCTCGGGGGCCGACGGCGTACGCGCCACCGTGCGGCCACTGGCGGTGAGCAGGTAGCAGGACACGCGGCCGAGGTGCGCGCACGCCCGGTCCAGGAGTTCGTCCGGGCCGGCCCCCGCCTCCACGAGCCGGCTCAGCTCGCCGCGCACGTTCTCGGGGAGCGCGAAGAGCCGGGTCGGGCGGCGGCTCAGGTCGCCCCACTGGCGCAGGTACACGGCCTCGGTCACCGCCCGGAAGCTGGTGCGCGCGGGGACGGCCACGAGCGGCACCCGATGGCTGCGGCAGGCGGCGACGACTTCGTTGGGGACCCTACCGTGGGTCTCCTCCCCGGCCAGCAGCGCCGTGGCTCCGGCGTCGGCGAGCGCGCCGACGAAGCGGTCCGCCTTGGTCACGTCGCCCTCGGCCCACCACACCAGCCCGCTCAGCACGAGCTCCCCCGGCCCCAGGAAACGGCCGGGCTCCTCCAGGTCGGTGGCGGTGACGCCGGCGACCTCCTGGCCGAGAAGGGCTTCTTCGCCCCAGAGCAGATTGAGACCGAGGCTGTCGAGCTGGAGCAGGTCGAGGACGTGCATGGCGGGGACTCCTTGCGGCGGGCGGATGCCCACATTCGCGAGGTGAACAGAGGCTCAGCCATCGTAAATGCTAGGCGAAGGACCCGGTATGCCTCTTGGTTGATCCTCCAGCAGGGAGGGTTTCGGGCTCGTCCGATTCCGTGGCCGGGACCAGTCGTCCCACCCCCGCTTCCGTTGCTTCACTGGCTGAAACCCCCCGGGTGGACCCCCCGGGTGGAACCCCCTGCGTGATACCCCCTGTCAGGCCGGAAAGGCTGGTGGCGCGAATTGGATCTCAACACGGTGCTCGACGTGCGCGACGCCCGCCGCCGTGAACCCTGGCGTCCCGGCGACGCCTGGCTCGGCGGCGGCACGTACCTCTTCTCCGAGCCCCAGCCGCACATCCGCCGCCTCGTCGACCTCTCCCGCATGGGCTGGCCGCCCCTGTCCTGGCAGCCCGACGGCTCCCTCGACATCGCCGCGACCTGCACGATCACCGAGCTCTCGCGGTTCGCCCGGACCCTGCCGACCACGGCCGCCCCGCTCTTCGAGCAGTGCTGCCGGGCCTTCCTGGCCAGCTTCAAGATCTGGAACATGGCGACCGTCGGCGGGAACCTCTGCAACGGCCTGCCCGCCGGCCCGATAGTCTCCCTCACCGCCGGTCTCGACGGGACCGTCTTCCTCCAGGGCCAGGACGGCGCCACCCGCCGGATGCCCGTCACCGAGTTCATCCTCGGCGCCGGCGTGAAGAACCTGCGCGAGGGCGAGCTGCTGCGGTCCGTGCGCCTGCCCCCGAACGCGCTGGACTCCCGTACGGCCTTCCGCCAGGCGTCCCTCTACGGACTCGGGCGCTCCGGCGCGCTGGTCATCGGCGCCTGCGACCCCGCCGACGGCTCCCTCGCCGTGACGGTCTCCGCCGCCACCACCCGCCCCTTCCGCTTCTGGTTCGCGCTGCCGCCCACGGCCGCCGAACTGCGCGAGGCGATCGACGGCACCGTCCGGCCCGGCGAGTGGTACGACGACATCCACGGGCTGCCCGACTGGCGGCGCCACATGGCCCTGCGCCTGGCCGAGGAGATCCGCCGCGAGCTCACCACCGAGGACCACCGATGACGTACGAGATCGAGATCAACGAGCGGCGTTTCGACACCGAGCCGCGGGCCGGCCAGTGCCTGCGCACCTACCTGCGCGAACGCGGCTGGTTCGGCGTGAAGAAGGGCTGCGACCAGGGCGACTGCGGGGCCTGCACGGTCCACGTCGACGGGCAGCCGGTGCACAGCTGTCTCTACCCGGCCGTCCGCGCCGAGGGCCGTTCCGTCACCACCGTGGAGGGCCTGGCCTGCTCCGGCGGCGAGCTCCACCCGGCGCAGCAGCAGTTCCTGGACGCCCAGGGCTTCCAGTGCGGCTTCTGCACCGCCGGTTTCCTGATGACCACCGCCGCCCTCCAGGCCGAGGAGGGCACCGCCCACGACGACGGCAAGCTCCAGGACCTCCCGCGCGCCTTCAAGGGCAACATCTGCCGCTGTACGGGCTACCGCGCCATCGAGGACGCCGTGCGCGGGGTCAAGCACACCGAGGCCCCGGAGGCCGGGCAGGCCGTCGGCAGGTCCCTGGGCGCCCCCGCCGGTCCCCTCGTCGTCACCGGCACCGCCCGCTACACCTTCGACGTCGAGGTGCCCGGGCTGCTGCACATGAAGCTGCTGCGCTCCCCGCACCCGCACGCCCGCATCGTCTCCATCGACACCAGGGACGCCCTCCAGGTCCCGGGCGTCCACGCGGTCTTCACCCACCACGACGCCCCCGACCGGCTGTACTCGTCCGCCCGCCACGAGCACCCGACCGAGGACCCGATGGACACCCGCGTCCTGGACGACGTGGTGCGCTTCGTCGGCCAGCGCGTGGCGGCCGTCGTCGCGGACAGCGAGCAGGCCGCCGAGGAGGGCTGCCGCCGGGTGGTCGTCACGTACGAGGAACTCCCCTACGTCATCGACCCGGAGGAGGCCATGCTGCCGGGTGCCCCCGTCCTCCACCCCAAGGGCCCCGAATCGGGGATCTTCCGCGCCGAGAACAACGTGTGCGGCGAGGTCCACAACACGATCGGCGACATGGAGAAGGGCTACGCGGAGGCGGACGTCGTCCACGAGGAGACCTTCCAGACCCAGCGCGTGCAGCACGCCAGCCTGGAGACCCACGGCAGCGTCGCCTACTTCGAACCGAAGGAGGAGGGCGACGGCGAGCGCATCACCGTCCGCTCCTCCACCCAGGCGCCGTTCCTGACCCGGCGGGCGCTGTGCGCCCTCTACGACCTGAACGAGGACGAGGTCCGCGTCGTCGCGGGCCGCGTGGGCGGCGGGTTCGGTGGCAAGCAGGAGATGCTGACCGAGGACATCGTGGTCCTCGCCGCCCTGAAGCTGCGCCGGCCGGTGAAACTCGAATTCACCCGGGCCGAGCAGTTCTACGGTGCCACCACCCGCCACCCCTTCAAGATCACCATCAAGGTCGGGGCCAGGGCCGACGGCACCCTCACCGCGCTGCGCATCCGCGTGGTCTCCAACACCGGCGCCTACGGCAACCACGGCCCGGCGGTCATGTTCCACAGCGTGGGCGAGTCCTTCGCCGTCTACAAGGCGCCGAACAAGGAGGTGGAGGCGTACTCCGTCTACACCAACGGCGTCCCGGCCGGCGCCTTCCGCGGTTACGGCCTGGGCCAGGTCCTCTTCGCCCTCGAATCGGTGATGGACGAGCTCGCCATCCGGCTCGGCATGGACCCGCTCGAACTGCGCGAGAAGAACGTCATCGGCGCCGGCGACCACATGGTCACCCCGATCGGTCACGAGGAGGACCTCTTCATCGCCTCGTACGGGATGAAGCAGTGCATGGACGTGGTGCGCAAGGCCATCGCGGAGGACCGCAGCCACGAGGACGTCCCGGAGGGCTGGCTCACCGGCACGGGATCGGCGGTCGCCATGATCGCGACCGGCCCGCCGGGCGGCCACTTCGCCGACGCCCGGATCAGTCTGCTGCGCGACGGTACGTACGACATCGCGGTCGGCACCGCGGAGTTCGGCAACGGCACGACCACCGTCCACAAGCAGATCACGGCCGGCGCGCTGAACACGACGGTGGACCGGATCGCGGTCCGCCAGTCGGACACCGACGTCGTCCGCCACGACACCGGCGCGTTCGGCTCGGCCGGCACGGTGGTGGCGGGCAAGGCGGTGATGCTGGCGGCGAACTCGCTCGCGGAGCGCCTGCAGACCTTCGCGGCCCGTCACACGGGCGTGGCCCGGCACCTGTGCAAGCTGGGGCCCGAGGCCTTCGACTGCGCGGGCCGGACCGTCACCCTCAAGGAGCTGTACGAGGCCGCGTACGACAAGGGCAAGCTGGAGGAGATGGCCGCGGACGGCCACTGGACCGGCTCCCCCCGTTCGGTGGCTTTCAACGCCCAGTGGTTCCGCCTCGCCGTCGACCCGCACACCGGCGAGATGAAGATCCTGCGCAGTGTGCACGCGGCGGACGCGGGCAAGGTCATGAACCCGATGCAGTGCCGCGGCCAGGTGGAGGGCGGTGTGGCCCAGGCGCTGGGCGCGACCCTCTTCGAGACGGTACGGGTGGACGAACGCGGTGAGGTCACCACGGCGGCGTTCCGCCGTTACCGGCTCCCGCAGTACGCGGACGTCCCGCGCACGGAGGTCCACTTCATGGAGACCTCGGACGCGATCGGCCCGCTCGGCGCCAAGTCGATGAGTGAGAGCCCCTTCAACCCGGTGGGCCCGGCCTTCGCCAACGCCCTGCGGGACGCGACCGGGGTGCGGTTCACGGAGATGCCGGTGACCAGGGACGTCGTCTGGCAGAAAATGCAAGGTGCGAGGGAGTAGAACACGCTCAGATGCAACTCACATAGTGAGATGAGAGTGGCAGATACGTTTCCGGGACGACGAGATCTGGGAATCGGGCTCGTATGGCCAAACTCATGCTGCACGGCGACCTCGACCGCCCGGCCCTGCTCAGCGTCGCCGACCTGCGCGAATGGGAGCAGCGCCGGGCCAAGGTGGTGTTCGACTGCGCGACGAACGGCCCGCAGCACCACGTCTTCGAGGGCGTGCTGCTGCGTGACGTGGTAGCGAGCGCGGGGCCTGCCTTCGACGCCCGGCGCCGCAAGGACCGATCGCGTTTCCTGCTGGCGGTCAGCGGCGGGGACGGCCACCACAGCGTCCTCGCCTGGGCCGAGCTGGACGCCGACTTCGGGGGCAGTCCGGTGCTGCTGGCCACCCGTCTGGACGGGGAGGACCTGGACGAGTCCGGGGCCCAGCTGGTGGTGCCCTCGGACCGGTGCGGGGCGCGCTATGTCAGCGCGGTCACGCACGTGTGGTTCGGGGCCCTGGCGGCGCCGGGCATCTGAGCCCGGCCGGGACCTTACGAGGCCGGGACCGTACGAACGATACGGACGATACGGACGGTTCAGGCGCCGGCGAGGGAGATCTCGGTCGACTTGATCAGCGCCACGACGGAGGAGCCGGGGACCAGGCCCAGCGCCTGGACACCGTCGGCGGTGACGGCCGCGGTCAGCCCGCCCCCGTTCACGTTGAGCTTCACGGCGGCCATGGCCGGGCCGACGGCGACCTCGGACACCGTGCCCGTGATCTGGTTGCGGATGGAGATGTTCTCGACCGGGCCGGTGGCCAGGGCCACCTCGGTGGCCTTGACGAGCGCCTTCACCGCGGAGCCCGGGGTGATGCCGAGGTCCTTGACGGCGTCGGCGGTGATGGCGGCGGTGATCTCCTGACCGCCGTCCAGACGGACCTTGACCGTCGCCATGGCCTCGCCGACGGTGACGGCGGTGACGGTGCCCGCGAGCTGGTTGCGGATGCTCAGACTCATGAAGGTTCGACCTCTTGCGTAGGCGCCTCGCGCGGTCCGAAGGGGCCGCACGGGACCGACCGTAGGGCCACCCCGACCGGTCCGCCCCGATCCCCCTCACACCCGCGCGCCACAACCACCCGACCGGCTGGCCCGGTGCTTCACTGGGGAACATGCCATTCGACCGCTACGGCGTGCTGGCCGGGACCCTGCACAAGCACTTCCGCGACACCCCCGACACGGAGGGCGCCTGGTTCCACGTCAACCTCCGGGTCGACGCCCCGGACGGGCGGTACAAGTGCGCCGTCGACGTGGACAGCCACGACTCGGACACCGGTGTGCAGTGGAAGGTCTTCACCGTGGACGCGGCGGCACTCGGCCCGGTGGCCGCGACGGCGCCCGGGTTCCACGACCTCGACCGCGTGCCCAGGTCCGGAGCCCTCGACTACCTCCGCCATCCGGCCCTGCGCAGGCTCCAAGAGTGGCCCGGGTGGCTGCCCGGCCCGCTGGGCGGACTCCTCGACCGACTGCTGAAGTCCTCCCCGCCCTGGACCTCGGGCTCCAACGTCGAAGCCGCCAACGCCTTCGAGCCGATCCTCGCCGTCGGACGGCCGATCCTGGTCTTCGGCGAACCGTTCGACACCGGGCTGGGCGTCCACAACATCCACCAGAACCAGGGCGACGCGTATGGCAGCCAGTGGTGGCCCGAGAACGGCATCTGGCAGGACGGCGCGACCATGACCCGCCGCCCCGACGGCCGTTTCGACGTGTTCCTGAACAAGTTCTCCGGCCAGAAGGACCACACGGACGCCGAGGGCCACCCGATCTGAACACGGCCGGAGTCGGCTCTGGATCCGCCTCCGTCCGGGTCGACGTTGCGGCCCTCCACGGAATCGGCCCCGGCCCGCCGGGAACCCCCGGCGCCCCCCGTCCGACTACTGCCGCGTGGGAGGCGGATCCTCGCCTTCCCGCGCGGCGGAGGAGGCGTGTGATGGGCGGGCTGGATGTACGCATGCGGGAGGTCGTGTGCCGGCACGGCCGGGTGGAGGCCGTCTCCGACGTCGATCTGGAGATCGCCGCCGGTGAGCGCGTGGCCCTGACCGGTACCAACGGGTCGGGCAAGACGACGCTGCTGCGCGCCGTCCTCGGTCTGCACCGTCAGACGACGGGCTCGATCCTGGTCGGCGGCCGGGAGGGCCGGTCGCCCGCCGAGTGGGCCTGGCGGCGCCGGGCCTGCGCCTGGATCCCGCAGAAGCCGGCCGCCGGCCGCTTCCCCCTGCTCGGCGCCGAACTGCTGGCCGGCAGCAACGCTCCGGCGGAGGCGGCCGAGGCCGCGGAGCGGCTCGGTGTGGGCCCGCTCGTCGGGCGGCCCCTGCACACCCTCTCCGGCGGCCAGCTGCAGCGGATGTACCTCGCCCGGGCGATCGGATGCATCGCCGCGGGAGCCGAGTTGCTCCTGGCGGACGAGCCGACCGCCGCGCTCGACTTCGACGGGCAGTCGGAGGCCGCGGACGTCCTCACCTCCCTGCCGGTGACCCTCATCGTGGTGACGCACGACCGGGCCCTCGCGGACCGCTGCGACCGCGTACTGGAGATGGCCGCGGGCCACCTGCGGGAGGTCCGGTGAACCTGGCCACCGTCGACCTCGGCGAACTCCTCCAGCTGCTGCCCGTCCAACGGGCGGGCGTGGCCCTGCTGCTGGCCGCGATCGGCCTGCCGGTCGTCGGCGTGGTCATCGTCGGGCTCGACATCATGCCGGTGCGGTTCGCGATGATGCACGTGGCCCTGCTGGGCATCGCCGTCGGACTGCTCACCGGACTCGACCCCATGCTGTGCGCGCTGGTGGCCTGCGCGCTGGCCGGCGCGGGCGTGGCCCCGCTCGCCCGGACCCCGGACGGCCTGTCGGGGGCGATGGGGCTGCTGATGAGCCTGGCCATCGCGGCGGCGCTGCTCCTGCTGGCCGTGTCGGGGGTCAACGCCTCCGGCGCGTTCGCCCTGCTCTGGGGGTCGATCCTGTCCGTCGGGACGCCGGATCTCATCGTCCTCGGCGTACTGGCCGTCGCCGTACCGGGCCTGTTCTGGTGGCGGCGCCGCGAGATCGGCCTCCTCCTCTACGACCGCGAGCTCGCCCAGTGTTCCGGCGTACCGGTACGGGCGCTGACGGCCGCCCTGCTGGTACTGGTCGCCATCGCGGTCGCCGGGGCGATCAAACTGACCGGCGCCCTGCTCGTCGACGCCCTGACCCTGCTGCCCGCACTCGCCGCCCGCCGCCTGGGCAGCTCACTGAAGTCGATCACCCTCTGGGCGGTCGGCATCGGCGTGGCGGTGAATCTGACGGGGTTCCTGCTGGCCCTGTGGCTGGACTGGCCGCCCGGCCCGGTCCTCGTCCTGACCGCGGGGGCACTGGTCCTCGCGGTGCATTTCATACCCGAACGGAGAATCAGCTCATGGCGCGCACCCGCGTCCGTATCTCTTCCCTCCTCGCACTGAGCGCGTCGCTCGTCCTGACCGCCGCCTGCGGGAACACCCCCTCACCCCAGGACGCGAAGTCCGAGGACGGCACGCAGCCGCAGGCCAAGAAGCCGGTCGTGGTCGTCACCACCACCTGGGAGGGCGCCTTCGCGAAGGCTGCGGGCGCCGAGGACGTCAAGGTCATCGTGCCGCAGTCCGTCCACCACGCCCCGGACTACGACCCCAAGCCGTCGGACCTCGCCGCCGTGGCCAAGGCCGACTTCGTGCTCTACGCGCCGTTCGAGCCGTACGCCGCGAAGATCAAGGAGGCCGCGGGCTCGAAGGCGAAGCTGGTCGAGGTGAACCTCGACAACGACCCCGACAAGGTCAAGGCCGAGGTCGACAAGCTGGGAGCCCTCTTCGGCACGGCGGACGCAGCCACGACGTGGAAGACCGGCTTCGACACCGAGTACGCGAAGCTCAACAAGGAGGTCCAGGCCGGGTGGCCCGGCGGCAAGAGCCCCTCGGTCGTCACCCAGGTCTTCACCGCGTGGTCGGCGAAGCTCGCGGGCGCCACCCCGGTGGGCACGTACGGACCCGAGGCCGTGACTCCGGCGCAGCTGGCCGAACTCGCGGCGAAGAAGCCGGAGCTGGTCCTGGACAACGCGCACATGTCCACCGGCACGGTACTGCCCGACTCCGGCGCCAAGCAGGTCAAGATCGTCAACTACCCCGGCGAGGACCTCGACCTCCTCCCGGTCTACCGCAACGCCGCGGCCGAACTGAAGAAGGCCATGGGAGCCTCCTGACCGACTGCCCCTGAGCAGCCCCGCGGGAACCGGCCAGTGCCGCGTGTCCCGACTCGCCGCCCCGCGGGGCGCTCCGCCGTACCTCGGCCGTCGGCCCCTACTCCGAACGGGACCCCGGACGCGGTGCTGTACGGCCCGGCTCGTCATCACCAAGGGCAGGAAGAAGGGGCAGCACCCCAGTCCGGCGACCGTCCTGCGGATGCTCCGGGACCACGACGGCCAGACGGCCTCCAGCGCCGAGATGCAGACGCAGGCGACCACGCCCGTAGCCCTCCCGGCGCGCGTCAGCCCCTGTCAGGTCCAATGGGCCCAACAGGGGCTGACGTGTGGTTCAGGCGATCGGGCTCGTCTTCGTCACCCACGGGTCGGGGAGGGACTCCCATGCGGGTGGCCGCGGCGGAGCGCAGGCTGCGGAGCAGAACTGCGGTGGAACGGGCCAGACGTCCAGACCGCGGGTCAGCGCGGCTCCGCAGACGGCGCATGAGCCGTCGACCGACGACCGGATGTGGTAGCCCTCCTTGTTCGCCACCATGGTCAGGCGCAGTCGCTCGCGTTCGGTGCCGTGACGTACAGCCATGGCCTCCTCGCCCCAGCCGTGCACGTCGTCGATCAGATCCGAGTCCGTGAAGCAGTGGCCGATGAGTGCGGCCGCGACCTTCGTGAAGGCCCCCTGGGCGACTGCGGCCCGGACAAGGTGGTCGCCCTGCGGCCCCGCCTGCGCCTCCCCCGGGTGTTCTTCGAACGCGTCGCGGCGGTCGAGGCTCCAGTTCCCGGCCATGTCGATCAGCTTCTCCGCCGGGCACTCAGGAAGGTGGCCGGTGCAGTACGGGATGAAGAAGTCGTCGACCGGCTGGCGGGGACAGGCGGAGCCGCGGCACAGCTCGTAGAGCAGGTCCTGGTTCAGGACCAGTCGGAAGCGACGGCCAGCGCAGGACACGATCGCTTCCCCAAGGGGATCGTTGGACTCCACGTGCACGTCCCCGCGCAGTTCCAGGCCGGACAGCGCGCCGGCGAGCGCCAGAACCGTGCCGCAGGGGACGGGCCCGCCGAGCAGGGCGGACTCGAACATCACGGGGCCGGGGAACGCGCCGTCGTCCTCGGGGTCGTTGTACCCCCAGTCGACGTGAACCTCCGGCAGCGTGGAGCACTCGGCCAGGAGGCTCCGGAACGGGAAGGCCTTCGGCGGTCCGCCGGCGGCGGCTTCGCGGAGCAGTGCGGTGTACTTCCCGCCCGTCTTGCGCTGAGCCTCCCGGGCGCGCTGCGCAGCGGTGTTCTGGTTGCGGGGCATGAATGTTCTCCGGATCCGGCGGGCCGGCCCACGTCACCCGCCGGCGGAAGACACCGTTACGGACTTCGCGGGCCCCGGAGGTCCTCGGCCGATCGCTGACCCCGACGACGTGGGCGTCGGAGTCTGCGGCGGTTGGCGTGCGCGTCCAGCCGTACGCACCGTAGCGCAGCCCAGAGACACAGCGGCAGCCCGCAGAGTGGATCTCACCCGCGAGAGTGGTTGCCCCTGTCAGTCCCAACAGGGGCAACCTGGAACGAGCCCGGCCGCTACCCCGCAGGTGCGAGCGGGAACCTGTCGCCGAGGGCATCACCGGCGCAGTCGAGGAGCATGGCAGCCTCCTGCGGGTCAGCGACGGCACGAAACGCTCGCAGCTCGTCGAAGGACTTGGCGCCGGGTCCGTGGTGTTCCGGGTGCGCCCGGGCAAGCCACCAGGCGAGCGCCCAGCAGTCGGTCGAGGACGACAAGGCAGCCCGCGGCGAGAACGGGGCGCCCGCCGACGTCCACGGCCTTCCCGCGGCCAAGAAGACCGCGAAGCGCGCGGCGAGCACCGTGAAGAAGACGGCGCCGCAGGGGCCCGGCGGGCGGTGCATGCCGCCGGGCCCGTGCCTCAGCCCGCCTGTGCGAACGGCGGAGCCGTTGTGGAGGTCGCCGCGAGGCGCTCGCGCAGGGCCGCGCGGTCCGGTTTGCCCGCTGCCGTCAGGGGCAGTTCGGCGATCAGGAGCAGCCGCTCGGGGTGTTTGCGCCGTTCCAGCCCGCGCCGCGTGAGGTGTTCGCCGAGGGAGGCGAGGGTGAGGGGCTGCCCTCCGCGCGGCACCACGCAGGCCGCCAGCCGCTCCCCCATCAGCGGGTCCGGGACCCCGACACAGGCCACGTCCCGGATCTGGGGGTGGGCGGTGAGTTCGCGTTCCACCTCGGCCGGGCTGATGTTGGCGCCGCCGCGGATGACGATGTCCTTGAGGCGGCCGACGATGTGCAGGACGCTGTCGGAGTCGAGGTACCCGAGGTCACCGGTGCGGACCCAGCCGTCGGGCGTACGGTAGCGGGCGTCCAGGTCGGGCGCGCCCACGTAGCACAGCGGGGTCATCGGGCCGCGCGAGATGATCTCGCCGACGGCGCCGTCGGGCAGCGGTTCGTGCGTGTCGGGGTCGGCGATGCGGATCTCGGCGACCCGGGGGTCGGGATGGCCGGCGACGACCCCGGATCCGTCGGTGGGCGGCACCGTGTTGCCCAGTCCGGTGTGACAGTTGACGCCGTCGGCGGAGCCGTAGAGGTTCACCACGGGACAGCCGAAGGCCTGGGCCGCGGCGGCCGCGGTGGTCTCGTCGAGCGGCGCCCCGCCGAGGACCAGTGCGGTGGGCGCGGGCAGCTTCTCGTCCGTCCCGTCGAGGCGTTCGAGCATCATGCGGACCATGGTGGGCACGCCGAGGATGTGCGTCGGCCGGTGTTCGCGTACCGCCCCGATGGCCGCTTCCGGGGTGAAGTGGTCGAGCAGGACGAGGGTGCCGCCGTGCCGGGCGAGGGTGACGGCGGTGCCGTTGGACCCGAAGGCGGACGCCAGCGGTACGAGGAACAGGCAGCTCGGCGGGGTGCGGTCCGGGATGAGGGAGGCGAGGAAGTTCCCGCGTCCGCCGGCCAGCGCGTTGTGCGAGTACGCGATCATCTTCGGCTCGGCCTCGGAGCCGGAGGACACGAGGATGCGTGCGGCGCTGTCGGGATCGGGCCGGGCGGGGACGAATCCGCTGGGGTCGGAACGCAGCAGCCCCGACAGCTGAATCGTTCCTTCAGGCGCGGCTCCGGGACCTGCGGCGATGACGTGACGCAGGGCGGGGAGCGCCCCGGCGAGCGTGCTCAGATCGGCCGCGTGCCGGAATTCCCGGTGCTCAATGGCCGCGATGACGGCGACGGCCTCGGCGCGGCGCAGCAGGCACTCGGCTTCGAGGACGCCCCGGCCCACCGGGAACGGGAGCGCGATCGCGCCGAGCGCGGCGAGCGCGAGATCGGCGATGACGGCGAAGCGGTTGTTGGGGAGTTGCACGCCGACCACGTCGCCCGGGCCGATCCCGAGTTCCCGCAGGCCGGTGGCCAGACATCGCACCTTGCGGTCCAGCGCGGTGTAGCAGAGCTTGCCCTTGGCGTCGAGGACGGCCGTGCGGTGCAGGTCGGCGATCTGGCGTGCCCGGAAGAGGCTGTAGAGGTCGAGGTCGGGGCAGGTCCCGTCGACCACCCAGGACCGGCGGAGTTCGGCGGGCAGCAGGTCGTGCAGTACGAGCCTGTCGGCGGTCATACGAAGCTCCAGGGGTCGGGGACTGCGGGGGCGCCGTGCGCGTCGCGGCTGATCGAGCCGGTGAAGCGCGGATCGTGGTGCAGGTCGGACAGCTCGGTGGTGACCGCGGTCGCGGTCAGCCCGTGCTCGTGCAGCCGGGCCAGGGCCTCGGCCGTGGACAGCCCGCCCAGGTCGTGGGCGGCCACGGCGCCGGCGTCGGCGTCGGCCGGCGCGAGCCAGCCGTCCGCCGTCGGCCGCGGGAGCCGGAATCCGGCCGGCCGGCGGGGGTTCTCCCCGCGGGCCGCCCGGCGCAGGGCGGGGGCGGTCAGCGTGTCGGCCGCACCGAGCAGGGAGGAGTCCACCCGTACGCCGTGGCCGGTGCGTTCGCGCAGCAGCAGCCCGGCGAGGACGGCTTCGGCGCCGAGCAGTCCGCCCAGTACGTCGAGCAGGGTCATCAGCGAGGGCGCCGGGGCCTCGCCCTCGGGGCGGGCGGCCTCGCCGACGCCCGTACGGGCCTGGACCATGAAGTCGGTGCCCATGGGGGCGTCCTCGATCCGGTCGGCCCAGCCGCTGGTGTACGCGTAGACGAGCGCGGGATTGGCCCGTGCGAGGTCTCCGGAGTCCAGGCCGAGCTCGGCGGCCTTGCCCGGCGCCCAGTTGTGCAGGAAGACGTCGGCCCCGGCCGCCAGTTCCCGCAGCCGTCGGCGGTCGGCCTCCTGCTTGATGTCGATCTCCACGGCGCGCTTGCCCCGGTTGAGGGCGAGCCAGCGCGCCGAGATGCCCGAACAGGCCGGGGGCATGCCGCGCAGGGGGTCGCCGCCCGGCGGTTCGATCCGGATCACGTCGGCGCCGAGGCGCCCGAGCAGATGCGCCGCGAGCGGGGCCTGGATGCGACGGCCCGCCTCCAGCACGGTCAGCCCGGCCAGGGGCCCGCCGGAGTGTGCCGCGTCGGGCAGCCGGGCCGACCTTGCGGTGAGACGTCCGGTGGCCGATCGTGACAGGGACCAGGGGGCGGCGCCGTCGTGCTCCACGGCCCGTTCCGCGGCCCGTTCCGCGAGCGGGTGCAGGGCGCACACCTCGGTGCCGTAGGCGGCCGCGGCCCGGCGGATCCGCTCCCAGGTGTGGGACCGGGCCGTGAGGTGGAGGGCCGCCGGGAAGGGGGCGCAGGCGGTGGCGTAGCGGAACTGGAAGGGCCGCCAGCCGGCCCTCAGGGCCTCCGCGGGCGCCTCCAGGGCCTTCCAGAAGGCCGCCCAGGCGCCCGGATCGAGGGTCTCCAGTTCGAAGAGGACGCCGTCGGCGGACGTGAACGGGGGTCCTCCAGGGGCGAGTTCGGCCGCCTCGCCCTCGTCGGCCCCGGCGGCGGCGAGGTACTGGGAGACCGCGAGCAGCCCCGCCCGGTCCGCGCTGGTGGTGACCGCGCGGGCGGCACCGCCGCGAGCCTGGCCCACGAGGGCCGCGAGCAGCCCCTGCACGGCCAGGACTCCGGTGGCGGTGGCCGCGTAGTCGACGGCGAGGCCGCGCGGGCTGCCGTCGCGCCTGCCGTGTACGGCCATGATGCCGGTCGCGGCCTGCACCGTGGCCTCGTCGGCGAGCCCGCTCCGGGGATCCGCCCAGGTGGCCGTCGCGTGCGCCGGGTCGAAACCGCCGCCCATGAGCGTGGTGCCACCTGCGGTGGTGGCGGTGCCGGTGGACGCGTCCCCCTGTGCGGGGCGGTCCGTCCGTGCGCCGAGCAGCCGCAGGTGGTCGGCGATGACGCTCGTGATCTGCGGGGGCCCCGAGGTGTCGAAGCGCAGTGTGTCGAGCGGCCGGACCGTCTGCGTGGTTGCTGGTGACGCCATGCCTCTCCTCTCCTGGCGCGGCGGTGGCCGGCGCCCGGGTCTTGCCGAATCTGGGGAACCCGGGAGCGTCCGCACCCGACCAGTTCCACGGACAGGCAGTCGGTCGGCCGTTCCCGCGAGTTCCCGGGAATGAGGAGGAAAGAAGTGACGGATCCAGGCACGGACCACACCGCGGATGCGCAGCAGGCGGCGGGGGCGGATGAGTTGAGGGAGCGAATCGACCGGTTCGTCGGCACCCGGGTGATCCCCCGGGAGGCGGTGCTGGACGGCGGCGGTCCCGCGGCGGCCGAAGCGCTGGCCGAACTGCGCGGTCAGGCACAGGAGGAGGGCCTGTGGGCGCTGCCCCTCCCGGCGGAACTGGGCGGCGGCGGGCTGGGGTTCCGGGCGTACGCCGCCCTGGCCGAGGCGGAGGGGGCCAGTGACCACGGTCCGGCGGCGCTGGGATCCGCCCCGCTGCTCGACGTGACGATGCTGGCGCGGCACGGAGGGAGCACGGTCCGCGAGGCGTACCTGAAGCCGCTGGTCGCCGGGGGGATACGGGCCTGTTACGCGATGACCGAGCCGGACGTCCCCGGCACCGACCCCTTCCGGACCGGCACCCGGGCCGAGCGCGGCCCGGACGGGAGCTGGCTCGTCACCGGCCGCAAGTGGTTCACCTCCGGCGCCGCGAACGCCGACCTGGTGACGGTCATGGCCCGCACCGGCGGGAGCACCGGTGACCGCGAGGGGCTGTCGTTGCTGCTCGTGCCCACCGCGTCGGCCGGTTTCCGCGTCGTACGCGAACTCCCCGTCCTCGGCGCGGGCGGCCAGTACGAGATCGAGCTCGACCGGGTCCGGGTCCCGGCCGACCACCTCCTCGGCGAGCCCGGGGACGCGCTCGCCATCGCCGGTGAGCGGCTGCAGCTCGGCCGTACGCTGCGCTGCCTGCGCTGGCTCGGCCAGGCCCGGCGCGCCTTCGACCTCATGTGTGAGCGGGCCGCCACCCGCAGCGGTTCCCGTGGGCCCCTCGCCGACCAGCAGCTGATCCAGAGTCATGTCTTCGACGCCCTGCTCGCCCTGCGCACCACCCGCCCCCTGGTGCACGAGGCGGTGGCGCTGATCGCCGCCGGACGGGACGCGCGTACGGAGGTGGGACTCGCCAAGGTCGCCGCCGCGCGCATGCTCCAGCAGGTCGCGGACTCCGCCATCCAGGTCCACGGCGCCGCCGGGCTCGGTCCCGACACCCCGCTGCCCGGGCTCCTGCGCACCGGCCGGGCCGCCCGTATCCTCGACGGGCCGGACGAGCTGCACATCACCTCCGTGGCCCGCCGGGTCCTGCGCGGCTACGCACGGGACTGCGGCCAAGACACCCTCAGGTGTGTTGTCCCGGGACAACACACCTGAGGGCTGTCCCGTAATCCCCGGTGGATCAGCGCGCGGCGTCAGATGCGGTGCCTCGCAAGGCGGAGGGGCGCCCGCATACTGGGCGTATTCGGGTGCTCCGACAACGCGGCGAGGTGCCGTAGCTGGCGTCGTGGGCTCGCCGGGGATTACGGGACAGCCCTTAGGGCGTGGTGAACTCCGCGACGGCTGCGAGCACCGTCTCCGGCGTCTCCAATTGCGGGAGGTGTCCGGTGTCGGCCAGCGGTCGGAAGACGGCGCCGGGGATGGCGGCTGCGTACGCCTCGCCGTAGCCCAGCGAGGCGATCCGGTCGGCGGTGCCCCAAGCCACCAGGGTGGGCACGCGGGTCGCCGCCAGCCGCCCGGCCAGCGTCGGGTCGGCCATCTCCCGGCCCGCATACGCCGACAGTGTCTCGCGGTTGGCGGCCATCGTGGCGCGCTGAGCCTGGGTGAACCGGTCGGCGGCGGCGAGCGGGGAGCGGGCCGGGTCGTGGAAGGAGAGCGCGGCCACCTCGTCGGGGCGGAGCGCGAAGAAGTCGGCGAGCGGGTGGCCGGGCACGGTGATCCCGACGCCGTTGAGGATGACGGAGGCGGCGATCCGCCCCTCGTCCAGCAGGCCCATCTCGGCGGCGATCCAGCCGCCGATCGAGTTGCCCACCACGGTGACCCCGGTCAGCCCGCGCTCGGCCAGCAGCGCGGTGTACGCAGCGGCCAGCGCGCGGATGCCGTCCAGGGTGGCGGGGCGTGGGGTGCCGTCGAAGCCGGGATGGGTGGGGAGCAGTACCCGGGCGGAGTGGCGCTCGGCCAGGAGCGCGGCGAACGGCCGCATGGAGGCGGGCCCGGCGCCGCCGTGAAGCAGCAGGACGGGGCGGCCGGAGCCGGTCTCGTTGACAGTGAACGGGACGGGGGCGGTGGCGTTCATGGGCTCTCCCGGGGGATAACTGCGGCCGCGTCGGGCTCGCTAATCAACATGCTTATATAAGCAACCTTAGATCAACAGGCTGGGTTTGCGCTAGCCTGAATCCCGTGACCCGGACCCCGCAGCAGGTCGCGCTCGCCGTGAAGCGCCTCCAGAACCGCCACCACCGCGCGCTGACCGCCACCCTCGCCCCGCTCGGCGTCTCCCTCGCGCAGTGGGACACCCTCCGCCATCTGCACGCACACCCGGACGCCTCGCTGCACGACCTGGCCCAGCTCACCTTCCAGACCGACCAGGCGTTCGGCACCCTCGCCGCCCGGATGGCAGCCCGGGGCCTCATCGAACGCGTCCCCGGCCCCGGCCGGGCGGTCCGGCATGCCCTCACCCCGCACGGCGAAGAGATCCGGCAGGAGGGCGCGCGCCGGGTCGCCGCCGAGGTGGACCGCTCACTCGCCCCCCTCGCAGAGGCCCAACTCGACCAGCTCGGCGCGCTGCTGGAGCAGGTTCTCGCGGCCGGGGAGGGCTAGCGCGTGTCTCCCGTCGGACCAGATCGGTCACCGCCAACGACGAGGCCGCCAAGGCGGTCGCCCGCCCGGCTTCGATGCCGAGGCCTACAAGCAGCGGAACACCGTCGAGCGCTGCATCAACCGCCTCAAGCAGTGGCGCGGCCTGGCCACCCGAACCGACAAACTCGCCATCGCCTACCAGGCCGCACTCCACCTCGCCGGCATCCTCATCTGGACTCGACGCTGACCAAAGAGACAGAACCTAGTAGGGCTTGGTTCGCGGAGCGCGAGGGTCAGCGAGGCCAGGATGACTCCGGCGCGGTAGCGGTCGGCGAGCTTGTCGAACCTGGTCGCGATCGCGCGGAACTGCTTGAGGCGTGCGAAGCAGCGTTCGACCACGTTGCGGTCGCGGTAGATCTCCTTGTCGAAGGCGGGCGGCCGGCCGCCGAGGCGCCCTCGGCGCCGGCGGTTGGCCGCTTGGTCGCGGCGCTCGGGGATCGTGACGGCGATACCCCGACGCCGCAGCAGGTGCCGGATCGCCCGGCTGGAGTAGGCCCTGTCGCCCAGCACCCGCACCGGTGTCGTGCGCGGGCGGCCCGTGGCGATGCGCGGGATGCGGATCCCGTCGAGGACCTGGGCGAACGCGGTGGCGTCGTTGACATTGCCGGGCGTGAGCACGATCGACAGGGGCAGGCCCCGGCCGTCGACGGCGAGGTGGACCTTGGTGGTCAGCCCGCCTCGGGACCGGCCGAGGGCCTGGCGCGTCTGCGAGCGGCCCGGATCTTCCAGTTCGTCCCCGTCAGCGGCCCCGTTACCGTCTTCGTGGCCTCGCAATGAGGCTCCCGGCCTTCGGCCCCGGTATGACTTGAGCCCCCAGTCGAGATGATCGAAAAGGTGGTG